>JAWKON010000015.1:0-150406 GCA_041391125.1 Caldilineaceae bacterium | reverse complement strand
CACGGCATCGGCGACCGGCAGCAGTTCGGCCCGTTCGCGGGCTGTAAAGGTGATGGCATAGATCGATGCGGTCATAGAGATTCCTTTCGGCATGATGGTTGGGATTAAGCGCACAGAAGTCATTCTGCGCGTACGATGCCTTCAGTATAGCGTGGAAATCAAGGTTGCAGGTAATCAGTGCAACAATACGCGCGCCGGATTTGTCTTAATAGAGCGCGCGTGTTGAGACGGAATGAACAGACGGGTGTCGTGCGGGCGTTTTAGTGGACAGTTAAAACGCAAAATGGTGGGAGGCATTAGCGGTGGCGCAGGCGGCATCTCTGGCGCCGGATGTGATCTTGATGGACATCAGCATGCCCGACCTAAACGGCATTGAAGCTACTCAATAGGTGTTGGCTGCCAAAGCCGACACCTGTATCATCATGTTGACTATGTTGGAGGATAATGACTCGCTCTTTGCGGCTATGTGCGCCGGGGCGCGCGGCTATATTCTAAAAGGGGCGGATAAAGCCGAGGTGCTGAAAACCATCCGGGCGGTGGCGGAAGGCGAGGCGCTGTTTGGTCCCGCCATTGCCACGCGGCTGACCGCCTTTTTCCAACATGCCGGCGGGGCCGCCTACCACAATGAACTTGCCGCGCCCTTCCCCGGTTTAACCGAGCGGGAGCGCGAAGTGCTGGATCTGATTGCGCAGGGTGAAAACAATCACGAGATTGCCCAGCAACTCCATGTCAGCGCCAAAACGGTGAGCAATCACATCTCGAATATTTTTAACAAGTTGCAAGTTGCCGACCGGGCGCAGGCGATTGTTAAGGCGCGGCAGGCGGGGTTGGGGCGTTAGAGGAAGCAGATCGTTTCAAGCCACAGCAAATTCAGTATGTGATCTCATGTCTGGTGGGTGAAACGCCAGAACAACATCTTCGGGCGGAACGCCTCTTTCTAACAAACCTGTTGCCAACCCTTCTTCAGTCCAATCATTCTCAATCCAAATCTTACCATTATACAATCGGGCATACAACGTGGGAACAAACAGTCGTCCTTCTGAGGTCCAACCAAGGCGGAGAAGCAAATAGTGGTCGCGTTCTTCATCGAAAGTTAATTCCGTTTCAATGTCAGCTTGGGGGCCTTGGCGCATCACTTCCGCTTGGTGCTTGAGCAAGTCTTTTAAGATTGTTCGATAGGTTTCTAATCGATCCATCTGATCACCTCTTCGCGCTCGATATTTACAACAATCAACGCAATGGCAAACTGTTCCATCAAAAATTCTACCGCCTTCAGACCGAAAACGTCACGGTAGGCGCGCATGCTAGTCGCCATATACAACTTCCGATCCGGCTCGACCTGTGCCAAATAAGCCCGATACATCACATATTGTCCGAGCGCATCTCTCACGTCTTGGACCGGAGAACGTTTGACAAAACTCTTAATCTCAACGGCAATTTTGTCTTTGCCGCGCTGTGCCGCAATTACACGCTCCGCAGCGAGATCAGCATACATGGTGAATTCGGCGAATTGGACAGTGTACTGATCGTTCGTTATGGTCCAGCCGGCATTTTTGATGGCTCTTTTTACAGGCTCATGAATGATGTCTTTTGCCATATCAAATTGCTTTTCAATCGTTGTTCTATGAAAAAGAATAATGTGATTTTATCATGCTTCACGAAACTATGGCAATGGTGCCTTTTATTGTTGTGGAGCTGAACTATTTCAACCCCGCATCGCGCGCTTTCACAATCGCCTGCGCGCGATCGGCGACTTGCAGTTTACTAAAGATGTTCGACACATAATTACGCACCGTTTTGCTGCTGAGTGACAATTGGTGCGCAATCGCCTCATTGCTGATGCCCTGGGCCATCAGCCGCAGCACGTTGCGCTCACTGTCGGTCAGTTCCGGGAATATCAGGGTCACCTAGCGGTGGAAGATTATCCCAAACCTTTGGGACAACAGCAAACGAGAAAAGTGATAGGCGGGTGCGACTGTCGCACCCGCCTATCACTTTTCTCGCTCCATGTCGTACTTTTAGGACGTACGCAATTCGCCGGTTGAGTAGAGTGCTTTTCCCCGTATCGAAACCAGCGAATTGCGTAAGCCCTGATTTTGCTTCTCAGTCTCTACAAATTTGCGCCTTCGCTGGGTGATGGCGCACGGCGCCCACTTCGTGAACAGGACGGCGGCGCAAATAAAGCCTGCGGCAACATCGACGAAAGATTATTGCGCTATCGACAACTTTTTGTCGATGTCAACGAGTAAGCGCCTACCTATTGACAAGTGGCAAGTAGATCGTTGCGCCCTCGGCTTGCGGTTCCACGGTCACAGTGATCGTTGCGCTGGCGGTGGCGCCCTTGCTGTCGGTGACGGTGTAGCTGAAGCTATCGGCGCCGCTAAAACCAGCGTTTGGCGTATAGACAATGGTGACGCCGTTCACCACGGCGCTGCCGTGTTGGGGCTGCTGGTTGATGGTCACCGTCAGTGCATCACCATCGGGATCGGCATCATTGGCAAGTACGTTGATGGTGATTGTTACACCGACTGTGGTGGTGACTGCATCGGCGCCCGCGGTGGGCGGGTGATTGGTGTCGCCCTGCTCCTCGACAAGAATGGTGACCACGGCCGCATCCGAATCGACCGTGCCATCATGGACGCGGAAGGTGAAGCTGTCGCTGCCGTTGAAGCCAGCCTTGGGCGTGTAGGTCATGTTGGGTGGAGTTCCACTCAGCGTGCCGTTGCTGGGATTGCTAACAATCGCGTAGGTTAGCGTATCGTTATCGGCATCCGAACCGGTCAAGGTGATTGCCTTGGCTGTATCAGCGGGCGTGGTCACGGTTTGCGCATTGGCGACCGGTGGGTGATTGCTACCCGCCTGCTCCTCGACAACGATGGTGACGACGGCCGCATCCGAATCGACCGTGCCGTCATGGACGCGGAAGGTGAAGCTGTCGCTACCGCTGAAACCAGCCTGGGGTGTGTAAGTCATGTTGGGGGGAGTTCCACTCAGCGCGCCGTTGCTGGGATTGCTAGCAATCGCGTAGGTCAGCGCGTCGTTATCGGCATCCGAACCGGTCAAGGTGATTGCCCTGGCTGTATCGACAGACGTGGTCACAGTTTGCGTATTGGCAACGGGCGGGCGGTTGACACGGACTAGCTCAAAGGCGCCAATGTCACAGCCGAGCCCCTGAGGTCGGACAACACCACGCTGGTCGCTGACCATTGTGGCGCCACAGCCGTTTGCACCATTGGGAATATGGTCAATGGCTGGACTACCGACCAGCAGGGCGCGGGTGAAAGTGGCGCCGCCGTTGGCTTGGAGCGGGCCGAGTAAGGGATTGGTACTAGTGATGTCACCAGTGGCAGTGAAATGGCAGGTGTTGTCACTGTCCAGATTGTAGCCCTGCGAGACAATGGTACCCGTGCTGGAACAATCGTTGCTGTTCAGGCTGTTGGCAACAATGCTGTTGGTTAGGGTGACAAAACTGCTGGCGTCGACATTGAAGATGCCGCCGCCGGCAGCGGCCGTATTGTCCGCCACGGTGCCGTTCGTCAGGAAAAAGGCGCCGACGTTATAGATGCCGCCGCCTTGATTAGTGGCCGTGTTGCTAACAACCGTACTGTTGGTCAAGATAACACTACCCCCACCGTTGCGGACCCCGCCGCCAAAGGGGGCCGTGTTCCCGGCGACGGTGCTGTTGCTCAGGGAAAAGGCGCCAAAGTTGAAAATGCCGCCACCATCAGTGGCGCCTGTGTTGCTAACCACTGTACTATCTGTCAAGATTACGCTACCGCCACGGTTGCGGACCCCGCCACCTAAGGAGGCCGTGTTCCCCGCGACGGTGCTGTTGGTAACTGTAACGCTGCCGACGTTGAAAATGCCACCACCTTCAATGAGGCTCGTGTTGCTCACAACGGTGCTATTTGTCACGATAGCGCTACCGCTATTGTTGTTAACCCCGCCGCCGAAGGGGGCCGTGTTCCCAGCGACGGTGCTATTGCTCACAGTAAGGCTGCCGACGTTTAAAATGCCGCCACCTCCGGTGGCGGCCGTGTTGCTCACAACGGTGCTGTTGCTCAGCGTAACGTTGCCGCCCGTATTGCGGACTCCGCCGCCGAGAGGGGCCGTGTTTCTAGCGACGGTGCCGTTGGTCAGGGTAATGGCGCCGACGTTGAAAATGCCACCACCTTCAATGGCGCCTGTGTTGCTAACAACGGTGCTATTTGTCATGGTAACAACGCTAGTGATCACGTCGTTGTAAATGCCGCCGCCGAAGGAGGCCGTGTTCCCAGCAATGGTGCTGTTGCTCAGGCCAATGGCGCCAAGGTTGAGAATGCCACCACCAAAAGTGGCGCCTGTGTTGCTAACGACCGTGCTATTGGTCAAGATAACGCTACCGTCGTAGTTGCGGACCCCGCCGCCGAAGGGGGCCGTGTTCCCAGCAACGGTGCTGTTGGCCAGCATAACGCTGCCGCCGTAGTTGTAGATGCCACCACCTTCGACGGTGGTCGTGTTGGAAATCAACTTTGTGTCTGCTTCAAGGGTGATGGTCGTCGCGGCAAACTGGTTGTAAATCGCCCCGCCCCGCCTTGCCTGGTTGCCTTGCAACGTCGAGGTGCGAATGGTCACATCGGCGCCATCCCACGTCGTAATGGCGCCGCCAAGGCCATACGTAGTGTTCGTCGTCTGGTTGTTGCGGAAAATGCTGTTGGTAATCGTGGCATCGGCGCTTTCCCCAATTAGATACAATCCGCCCGCGCTGCCGGCCGTGTTGTTTTCAAGGCGACTGTCTGTGATCGTCACTGCCCCACCGTTGCTCACAATGGCGCCGCCGCTGTAATCCGCAGCAACGTTGCTATCGAGGATGCTGGCGCCATCCAAGATCAACGCACCCAAATTGTAAATTGAACCGCCATTGTCGGTATTGCTACGGCCTTGGACCAATGTGATGTTTTGCAGCGTAAGGCTGCCATTGCTTTCGATATAAAAATGGCGTCTTTCATTAAAGGCATTCAAGACGATTTTATTGTTGGCGTCGATAACGACATTCGTATGAATGTTCTTGCCGGTAGAACCAGCAAAAAACACGATGGAATGGCTACTGGCTCCACAATTGAAGGTGATGGCGCCGCCGCCACTGTTTTGCACAGCAAAGAGAGCCGTGTCGAAGGCGCCTTCGGTACAACTGGCAGGGGTGCCGGCGCCCACAACGGCATCGGCGGCTTGCACTGGTCGGATGCCTGCAAAAAGCCCCGTGATCAAGCAACCGATTACCAGCCCACACAATTTAACAACGTTTGTGGCCCACTTGTTTGGTGATCTTTGGCGAATCATCGACTTCTTTCCTTATGAAATTTTATGGGTATTATTTGTATGGCCAGTGACTGTCACTTCAATGTCATTAAGTTAAGCGTCATGGCGACCGTTCCAACTGCAACGCACGGCGAACCCACTCTGCGCGAGTGCATAAATGGGGGACGCCGTGCATCGCAGTCTCCGCTAACTTAATGGCATTAACTGTCACCTTACCGCACGGTCACGGTGGGTGATGTACCGGTTACGTAGTGCCAGTTCCAGAAGTCTTTGCAATATCGTTCTCCGTAGGCTTGCACCTCAAAATCAGCCGCGCCGCTCTTTTCAGCGCGCAGCGTATAGGTAAACGGGTTGGAGACGCCCGGCCCCACCAATGCTGTTGTTGGCGATAGAAAGGTAAACATGGATTGTTCTTCTTCAGTTAGCATGAGTTCCAATTCAAAAATGGGATATTGACATCCTTCACTCACATCAATGGCGACCTGCACGTTTGTGGTTTCGCCAATGTTCAATTCGATCTTGGATACCGCCACATGCATGGTAGCCGAGAAGACCGGGGTGGCAGGCGTCAGAGAGTGGGTCGCTTGGATCAAGGGCAGGTGAATGGTTGGGCCAACTTGTTGATTGGTGACATTGACGCGCGCGGTTGCCGTTACCGCGATGGGCTGATTATCCACATTGTTGTAGACAACGGTGCCGGATGTGATCATAGAAGCGGTTGCCGTAAAGGGGTAGGTGCCCAAATGGGCCGATTCACCGGCCGCCAGCGGCCAGATAAAGGGCGGCAGGATCAGCAGATCCGGCGGTGGGGGCTTGGAGGTATCATAATAATAGTGGAGTGGCAGCTCAAGCAGCGTCATCGTAATGACCTCGCTCGACGTGTTGACCGCCGTAAAGCACGAATAGACGGGCGTTCCCACCGCCACATTGAGCGAGTCGGTTGTGCCGCACGTGTCTGGCTGCGTGCTGAGCGTGTGGGCCAACGCCAAATCGGGCCCTTGCGCGCCAATCATGGTTACGCGCGCCGTTGCCGTATCCGAAATGGTCAGGCCAGCGCCGGTTGCATAGACGGTGATGGTGCTGACGGTAGAGGCGGTGGGGGTAAAGACAAATTGGCCCAGAAAGGGCTGCAATTGCGTTAGGACCTCTGTTTGCCCGGCCGCCAGCGGAAAGATGAAGGCCGCATCACCAATGCGCGTATCGCTCAGCGTATGCACCGTGAGCGTCACGGGGCCTGTATTCATCAGCGTGAAACATTCATAAACGGGCGTGCCTGGCACAACCCGCACTTCGCTCGTAGTGGCGCACGCAGTGGGATCGGTGCCAACGGTTTTGGTCAGGCTCATGGAGGGCAGTTGCGGCTGCGCCAATGGATGTGCAGACAGGCCCGCGTAGGCTGGCGCTGATGTCACTGCTGCCAGGCAAAGGCCCAGCAGCGCAAGAGCCATGCTCAAGCTAAAAAGAATAGGTTTGGGGATGAACATTTGGTTTCTCCTCTATGGGACTTGGCCCATGCATAGGCAAACGCGGCATAAATTAAGGTTTTTCTTTCCGTTCGCGATCGTAATCTATCGCGGCTCTCAATATCAAATTTACACCCCACGCATTACCCTATCATTAACCTAATCAATTACAGGTGGTCTATCCGTTTGTCACCACAGCTTTAGCTCTGGTACACTCGCACAATGTTGCCCTGGCTAATTGCTGCGCTCACCACATTGAGTAGAGGTGTTCACAAGGCGCGCCGTTCCGGCTTGCTGCCGCTGCTGACGCCCTTTCTGCTGCTGATCGCCATCGGCACGCTGGCCTACGCGCGGCTGGAAAGCTGGTCGCTGCTCGATGCGCTCTACGCCACCATCATCACCATGACCACCGTGGGCTATGGCGATCTCTCACCCCAATCGGCGGCTGGGCGCGTCTTTGCCATCTTCTTTACCCTCTTTGCCATTGGGCTGGCCGGCTATGCGCTTTCCACCGCCGCCGCCATCGTCTTTGAAGGACATCAAGCCAAAATGGCCCTAAAACGTTTGGAGAAACGGATGCAGCAGATCGCAGCCCTATCCGGTCACGTCATTGTCTGTGGCGGCGGCATTTTGGCCAATCGCGCCGCCGGTGAGTTTCGCCGCCGTAACGTACCCTTTGTGATTCTCGAGACAGACGAAGCCAAGTTAAAGCGGACGTTGCTCTGGCTGCATGGGCCCTATGTGGAGAAACGGCAGCGCCACTACGCCACGCTGGATGAGGTGGATTTGACGGTCGAGGAGCGCATGACGGTGCAGGAATTGGCCGACGAAACCGGCATCTTGTATATGCTGGAAGATCCGGCCGATGAGCAGCAGTTGCGCGCCGCCGGTGTGCACCGCGCCTATGGGGTCGTGGCCGCCATGGAGGATGACCGCGACAACACGACGATTATTCTCAGCGCGTGCGATATGGCGCGGCGGCTGGGCAACCCCAAATTGCGCATTGTGGCCAGCGCCCGCGATGAAATGAACATGCACACGCTCTATCTGGCCGGCGCCGACCGCGTGATTTCGCCCAACATCATGGGCGGCTTTAGCATGGCCACCCAGATGCTGGATCACGACACGGCGGAACTGTGGGATCAGATGCTCTTTCAGCAAAACGAGCAGATGCGCTTTGGCGATCTCAGGGTGGCGGATTACCCCGCGCTCATCGGCCAAAGTACAGAAGAGGTGCGGCGCACGTTAGCCCAGCTTGTCCTGGCCATTCGCCGCGACGGGCAATTTCTCTACACGCCCGAGCCGACGGAGATCGTGCAGGCGGGGGATACGTTGATTGTCATGGGGCCGAATTTGTAGAGATGGTGCAGCGGGGAAAGATGCAGTGTTTACATATTCTGCTGGTGGCGAATTCAGAGCTTTTGACTGGGTAAGGTGTAGTATCGTCTCTGATCATGGGGCAGTTGTGATGATAGCTGAAAGTTACTGGGAATCGATTCAAGAGACGCTACGATTGCTGCAAGATACACGTTCATTGAAGGCGCTTTTAGAAGGGCATCATTTGCGGGCAACCGGTCATCCTATCCAGGCAAAAACGCCGGACGAGGCTTTCAGTGACTTACAAAATTAACATTCTGGCGAATGCGGATGATGATTTAGCCTGGTTTCGCAAGAATGATCGAACATCTTACCTGAAATGTTTCGATCTGGTGCGCGAGGTAGCAAAAGATCCCCGTTCTGGTCTTGGTAAACCGGAGCGGCTTCGCTATTTTGAGCAGGAAGTTTACAGTAGGCGCGTAAATTAAAAAGATCGGATGATCTATACGATTTACGAGAAAATCCGTGAGATCGATATTTCCTCTTTTCGCGGTCACTATGATTGATAAGAGCATTTTCGCATTTTCTACTCCGGCTCTTTTGCGCGCTCTTCCACCAATGTGCAAGCATACTCAAACAAGAGTTGCCGCATCATCGCCTGGTAAGATCCGCCCAACTCGTGCGCTTTGTCTTTGAACGCCTGGATCGTAAAGTCGTCAAGAACCATAGTCACTTTACGTTGGGCAGGCTTTGTCGTTTTGAGCACGAGCTCTTCAGGGCTGGGCAAAAAATCCTTGACGACCATTGGGGCTTTGGACACGTCAAGGTCTCCCAGATTAAAAGGATCCTCTTCATACGTTGCGCTCTCCCAAGCTTGTCGCGCTGGGTCCAATCGTTGGTTGCTCATGGGACTCCTTTCTGCTCAAAATACAATCTGCGCATCTTGCGCCAGTAACCGGCGCCAAAGATTCTAATTTTTCCGTCGCGATAGGTGAACCGTACTGTAATGATGCCTGTTGTGATTCTCCCGACACAAAACCAGCGTTCTTCCGCCGTGCTATGGGATTCATCGGCCAGAATGAGACGGTCGGGATCTACAAAAGCATGTTGCGCCTCCTCAAAGCTCACCCCATGCTTGGACTGATTCTCTTGATTTTTGTACTCATCCCATTCAAACGAGTCCATAGCTTAATTTTAATATGGTATTGCAATAATTGCAATACCCCCAAAGCGCGTCATTGGCGGCTCAGGCTCAAATTAAGTGGGCGTTCGGCGATCCTGTGCAAATTCGTTGGTTCGTTGTTCGTTTCGCGAATCAATATACACAGGAGTATAATATTAATGGCGCTGAGGGGTAGCCTTCCTTTCAATGGGGCATCTTCTCGGTTCAACTAGAACAGAGTGGTTTGACAACCATCTGCCGAGCCGGTTTTCGCTACTGTACAAGCTTTGGGTTTCCTGGCCTAAAAAGCATTTCCCCCGCTAACCTCTCAATATTAATCACCAACGAAAGGCAATAACCATGAGCAATCCAGTTCGTATTGGCGTGGTGGGCGCGGGCAGCATCTCTTTGCGCGGGATCATGCCCCATCTTTCTCAAGCGGATGTGCAGCCTTATGCACGCATGACGGCCGTCTGTGACCCCGTGCCGGGCCGTGCGCAGGCCGCGGCGGAAAAATTCAACGTGCCGACGGCATTTGAAAGCTATGAAGAATTGCTGGACTCGGGCCAGGTGGATGCCATCACCATTGCCTCGCCCATTGGCATCCACTATGAACAGGGCAAGCAGGCCATTGAGCGCGGCATTCACATCCACTTTAACAAAACGATGACCACGACGCGGCAAGAGGCCGACGACCTGATCGCGCTGGCCGCGCAAAACGGGGTCAAGCTGCTGGCCTCGCCCGGCCAGATGCTCAACGGCGTTCATCGCAGCTTGCGCCGCATGGTTCTCGACGGCACCATTGGCGATCTGGTCTGGTGCGCCACGGGCATCGCCATTGGCCGCGGCCACGAAAGCGAATACATCCGCCAGGGCGATGACGTGCTTTCCAACATCAACCCAAGCTGGTATTTTCGGCGTCCCGGCGGCGGGCCGATGTATGATATGACGGTCTACAGCCTGCACACGCTGACCGGCATCCTGGGTCCGGCCCAGCGGGTGACCGCCATGTCGGGCTTGCGCTTTCCTCAGCGCACCTTCCGCGGCGAAACGGTGGCGTGCGATATGGATGATAATACCTTCTCGATGCTCGATTTTGGCGGCGCCCGCTTTGCCTTTGTCTATGGCGCGGCCGCCGGCAATCTGTTGCCGTGGGGCAGTTTGGCCCTCTTCGGCACGGAGGGGAGCATCACGCGGTCGGCGGATAGCCGCGACTATCTCCTAAACGGCGAAGTGATTGATGCCGACCAAGCGCCGCCGCTGCCGGTGGGTCCGGCCATCTGCCCGCTGCACCCAGAGCTGCCCGAAGCGCATGTTTATGCCGATATTATGGAGCTTGTCCACTGGATGCGCACAGGTGAAGAGAGCATTGTGACCGCGGACCACGCCCGCCACGTCATCGAGATCATCGAGGCTGGCTACCGCGCCGCTGAGACCGGGCAGACGCAGACGTTAACAAGCACATTTACGCCAATTGCTGTGTAGATCACTGTGCATCACAATGCGCCAGCAGCCCGTCGGAGGAAGCCGTAAAAATGAAATTTTGTACGCGGATTTACGCTGATAAACGCGGATTTTTGGTTGTGTTTACGCTAAAATCCGCGTAAATCCGCCAAATCCGTGTACAAAATTCTTCTTTGTGATTTTTGTGTTCTGGTATGATGGATACGCTGTGCCGAACTCAGCGTATCTTTGTAGCTATTTTCAAAGCAGGAGAAATATTATGCGTATACTTATGACGGGCGCCACCGGTCGACTGGGCCAATATATGATCCCGGAATTTACCGACCTGGAATTAACGGTGACCGCACCGCGTCCGCTAGCCAATAATCCCCACAATGTCCCCTTTATCCAGGCCGATCTGACCCGCTTTGACGAGTGCCAAAGCCTGATGGCCACGGTCAAACCACAGGTGATTGTGGCGGTTGGCGCCATTCCCTACGCCACCGATGCGCCAACCCAATCGCCCCGCGAACGGCAGCGCCCCTTTGACGCCACTATGCAGGTCAACATTATGGGGCTCTACTATACAATGATGGCTGCGGTCGAAAATGAAGTGGAAACTGTGATCTTCACCGGCTCCAATGTGCCGATTCTGGACCGCGACGGCGCCTATCGCTATTTGCCGCTGGACGATGAACATCCCGATACTATCCCGACCAACTCGTACACCTTTTCCAAATGCGCCGACGATCTGATGCTGGCCTGGTTCACGCGCGCCCACGGCATCCAGACCATCTCGACGCGCCCCGGCTGGATGCATACGGCCGCGCAAATGGCGGCGCTGGCCCAGAGCATGCAGCCAGCGACAAAGTGGGACAACGGGCTGTGGCAATATATTGCCTATGAAGATGTGGCCCGCGCCCACCGCCAAATTCTGGACGCCCGCGCGGATCTGCCAGCGCACGATGTCTATCTGCTGAGCGCCGCCGACCATCGCGCCCAGGAAGAATCGCGTGAACTAGTGGAGAAATTCTGCCCACCGGAACTGGCCAAAACCTTGCCGCCAGACTTTGGTGGCCGAGAATCCTTTATCAACTGTCGCAAGGCGCAAAAGGCCTTTGGCTACGATCCGCAACACTCTTGGACGAATTACCTGTAATGCCTTCTCAAAGAAATAACCCTGCCATCAGGGAACAACCTTCTCGACCGGTACACGCAATACGCAACACGCAAAATGGACCCGGTTATTTTTCTCCCATGACCTAATGGGCTAGAATGACGCCATGAGCAGACCAATTGCCAAACGCATCCCCTACGGCTCCGCCGACTTCGGGCGGATGCGCACCGACAATTCCTATTATGTCGACAAGACGCGCTTTATCCCTGTGTTGGAGGCGCAGCCTTATTTTGTGTTCCTCATTCGCCCGCGGCGTTTTGGCAAAACGCTGTGGCTTTCGACCCTGCAGCACTACTACGACATCAACCGGCAGGCGCAATTTGAGCAGCTCTTTGGCGGCACGTATATTGGAGATCATCCCACGGCGGAACGCAACAGCTATCTGGTCATGTTCTTCAACTTTGCGCTGGTCAACCCATCGGTGGACAAAGTCGAAGCCTCCTTTGAAGATAATGGCTATGTTGAAATTGCCAGCTTCTTACGGCGTTACGAGCGCTTTTTTACAGAAAGTGAGCGTCAGGCGGTATTAGATGGGCGTAATACGGAAGCCCGCCTGCGCAGGATTTTTGATTTCGCTACCGAGAAAGAGCTTAAGATTTACCTGCTCATCGACGAATATGACAACTTCGCCAATACCGTCCTCACTACCGCGGGGCAAGAAGCCTATCATAATCTGACGCACGGCGAAGGCTTCTTTCGCCACTTTTTCAATCTGCTCAAGGGTGCAACCGCCGGGCAGATTGCGGGGCTGTCGCGCCTCTACATCACCGGCGTTTCCCCAGTGACCATGGACGACGTGACCAGCGGTTTCAACATTGGCGACAACTTGAGCATCGACGCCCAGTTCAATGAATTGGTGGGCTTTACCGAGGCTGAGACACGCGCGATCCTCGAGCATTATCATCAGGCCGGAGCATTGCAGTTGGATGTGGATTTCTGTCTGGAAACCATGCAGCTCTGGTACGACGGCTACTGTTTTGCCAAGGCGCTCGCCACCCAACCAGACGTGCCGCGTATTTACAACTCGACGCTGGTCTGGCATTTCGTCAAACAGGCGATTCGCGAACGCTCGATTCCGTATGAGTTGATCGACGCCAACATGCGCATCGATTACGGCAAGCTGCGGTATTTGCTCACGGTTGACGGCCATCTGAACGGCAATTTTGGCAAGTTACGCTCGATCATTGAGACGGGTGAAGTTGCCAGCCCGATTGTTTCCAGCTTTCCGCTGGTGCGGTTGACGGAACCGGAAAACTTCATCTCGCAACTGCTCTTCTTCGGCTTGTTGACCTTTGCCGGTGCAGAGCAAAGTTTTCCACTCTTGCGCATCCCCAATCGCACCATCCAGGATCTGCTCTACAGCTATCTGCGCGAAGGCTTCCGCGATGCCGATGTGTTTCGAATGGATATCGACAAGCTGGCCCATTTGACCAACGATATGGCCTATGGCGGGGCATGGCAAGCCTTCTTCGATTATGTCGCCGCTTCTGTGAAAGAACAGGCCTCGATCCGTGATTACCTTGGTGGCGAAAAGGTGATCCAAGGCTTTCTCCTGGCCTACCTCAACGTCACCCACTTATTCCTGATCTGGTCTGAAAAGGAGATGGGGGGCGGCTTTGTTGATTTCTACTTGGAACCCTTCCTGGCGCGCTACCGCGACATGCAGTTTGGCTATCTCGTTGAACTGAAATACATTCGCCGCAGCGACTTTAACCAAGACCGCCTGGCGCGAAGCATTGCCGAAGCCGAGAGCCAACTGGCGCGCTACGCCGATGATCCCCGTATTCAACAAGTGGCCGCCCAGGTGACGCTCAAAAAGCTGGTGCTAGTCTTTAGCGGCTGGGAGCTAGTCTATCGGGCGGAGGCGGGGGCAACCCAGAGTTAAGGGCAAAACCGTTCAAACAGCGCAGACTGCGATGCACGGCGGCCAAAACTTTTGACCTTACAGCCGCGCAATCCGCCGTGCGTTGCAGTCGTAGCGGCATAATGTTCAAACAGCGCAGACTGCGATGCACGGCGGCCAAAACTTCCGACCTTACAGCCGCACAATCCGCCGTGCGTTGCAGTCGTAGCGGCATAATCTTCGCCCCATGAGACATTTTTACTTTTATTATTGCCCTTATGACACGTAATATTGCTGTAATTGTTGCTTAACGGTCCTATCATATGAATGCATATACTATAGATTGTGGCAGTAAGTAATAACGAAATATTTGACACAAATCTGAATACGGATGGAGACTAAACTCTTATGGCAAAGGAACGCGCAGTTTTAGCCGGCGGCTGTTTCTGGGGCATGCAGGATCTGATCCGCAAGCTGCCCGGCGTTATTTCGACCCGCGTGGGCTACACCGGCGGCGATGTGAAATTCGCCACCTATGGCAATCACGGCAGCCATGCCGAGGGCATTGAAATCTGGTTTGACAACACGAAGATGAGCTATCGCAAGCTATTGGAGTTCTTCTTCCAGATCCACGATCCGACCACCCTCAACCGACAGGGCAATGATCGAGGTGCACAGTACCGCTCGGGCATCTATTATGTTGACGAGGCCCAGCATCAGGAGGCGCTGCGCACGATAGAGGACGTGAATGCTTCGGGGCTGTGGCCCGGCAAAGTGGTCACCGAGGTGAAGCCAGTGGGCGATTTCTGGGAGGCGGAGCCGGAGCATCAGGATTATCTGGTGCGTTATCCATATGGCTATACCTGCCACTACCCGCGCAAGAACTGGGTGCTGCCGGCGCGTGAACCGGCGGCAACGGTCAATTAAATTAGGGCGGCAAGTTCACACAGAGATCAAATTGGCTCACGCAAAGCCGCAGAGCCGCCAAGAAAACTTGGCGGCTCTGCGGCTTTGCGTGAGCCGTTTCTCAATTTAAGGGAACAGGGAGGGACAGATCATGGACCAGCAAACATATCTGGCCAAAGCCGAAAAATATTTTGCCGGCGGCACACTGGGCGCATTTCACTTGCCGCCCGATGTGGCTATGGTCTTTGCCAGCGCGCAGGGTACGAAGATGGTTGACAGCGACGGCAAGGAGTATATCGACTTTCTCATGGGCTCGGGGCCGATGATTCTTGGCCATTGTCATCCGGCGGTGGTGGAGGCGGTGCAGGAACAGACGCGCAAAGGCACGACCTATTTTACGCTGAATCAGCCCATTATTGAGCTGGCCGAAAAGATTGTGGAGGCGGCCCCCTGTGGCGAGAAGATCCGCTTTGTCACCACTGGGTCGGAGGCGGTTTCGTATGCCGTGCGTATGGCGCGCGCCTTCACCGGCCGCAGCAAAATTCTGCGCTTTGAAGGCGGCTGGCACGGTGTAAGTGATGGGCTGCTCTTTGGCGCCCGGCCGCCCCAACCCAGCGACTATCCCCACGCCACGCCGGACAGCGCCGGTCTGCCCAGCGCCTATGGCCGCGATGTGTTGGTCTCGCCTTTTAACGCGGCGGGCGAAGCGGCCGAGATCATCGAAGCGTATGCTGATGATTTGGCGGCGGTGGTGGTCGAGCCGCTGCAGCGCTGCATCCTGCCGCGGCCGGGCTTTTTTGAAACGCTGCGCGCGCAGACGCGCAAACATGGCGTCATCCTGATTTTTGACGAAGTGGTGACCGGCTTTCGCATGGCGTGGGGTGGGGCTCAGGAGCGCTACGGCGTGGTCCCCGATCTGGCCACCTACGGCAAGACCATCAGCGGCGGCTATCCCAGCGCCGCCATCTGCGGCCGCGCCGACCTGTTGGATACGGCCAGCCCGCGCCGCGCACCGTATCCCGCCGATCCGCAGAGCATTATTGCGTCGGGCACTTTCAATGGTAATCCGCTGGCCGCCGCGGCCGGCTTGGCCACCATCAATGAATTGGCCAAGCCCGGCACATATGAGCGTCTCTTCGCCATGGGCGACCGCATTACCCGCGAGATTGAGGCCATGGGAAGGGAGTTCTCCATCCCGCTCAAGGTGGGCGGCGAGGGGCCGGTGCTGCAAGTCCTCTTCACCACAGATGATGCGATCATCAACTACGAATCGATGCTTTATGCTGACCGCACCAAGGCCTATACGTTTGGCGTGGAAATGATTCGGCGCGGCTTCTTTGTTTCGCCCTTTGAGAAGATCTATCTCTCTATGGCGCACAGCGATGACGATCTAGACCGGATGCTCGAAGCGGCGCGCGATGTGTTGCGCAACGTGATGTGGGGTTGAGGGCAAAGCTGTTCAAATTGAGCCGCTGCGACTGCAACGCACGGCTAACTCCGCGGCAGCAAGGCGGGGGTTTCTGAAGCCGTGCATCGCAGTCTCCGCTGGTTGAGGGGTGTTCAAGCGGTCTGCAAAAAGCCAAAGAACAGCGCGCTCCAGCGTTCCGCCGCGTCGATATGCGGGCCGTGGCCGGAGCCTTCGAACATCTCCATGTGGACGCGGCCGCCGGCGGCTTGATAGCGTTCCAACACCATGCGGATCTGCGCCACCATCTGCTGTGGTGGGAAGACCTCCTCGCCCGGCCAGCCAGGTATCAGGCCCATTTGGCCCAGCGTTCCCATCTCCCAGGCCGAGCCATCGGCCACCACAATGTCGGCAGTGCCGTGGGTCCACAGCACGGGCGGCTTGGGGTCAATATCCGCAAGGGCCGACCATTCGCAATATTTGCCCGAAAGCGCATTGAGGATGCCGCGCGTGCCAGGGGCGATGCCGGGCCAGTTTGCCGAAGGGGTGAAATCGCCGGGATAGCCATCTTCGCCGGTTTCCGATTTGAGCACTTCGTCCAGCAGAATCTCAAGACGATCTGCCGGCTCTTGGTGATTGGACGACCAATAGGAGCTGGTTATCACGTTGCGCGGGGAGACGGGTGATTCGGCCGAGCGGTCTTTGTCCGCCAGCCGCTGGGCAAATTCAGGATTGCCCGTGCCGCCGCCCGACCCGGCCCAATCGGGGAAGCAGGGCGTACCGTCCGGCTTGGTCCCGCCAAAGCCATAGGGCGACACCGGATCAATAAAGGTGAGCGAGGCTACTGCGCCCGGCCGGTCCATGGCGTAGGCCGCAATGGCGGCGCCGCCCGTTGACCAGCCGACCAGATGCACCGGCGCGCTGATCCCCAATGCGCGCACCAGCGCATGCGTATCATGCGCCCAGTCGCGCAGCCCGCGCGTGGCGTCGATGGGGACACGCTCGGTGTCGCCAAAGCCGCGCATATCGGGCATAATAAAGCGATAGCCCGCTGGCGCCGCCGGCATCAGATGCTCATAAAAGCGGCCCGTGGCCAGGTTGCCGTGAATCAACAGGACCGGGATGCCGTCTTCGGGGCCGTAGGCCAAATAGTGCATGGTCAAGCGGTCGGTGGTAGTGGTGTGCGATGTAACGCCCGGTAGAAAGCTCATCAGTTCCCCCTTTGTGTGAAAGAAAATAGTGACTTGAACATGACAAGATGACCGGGTGACATGGTGACTGAGCTTGTCGAAGTCACCTTGTCGCCCGGTGAACCTGTTGGCGAATTGCGCGGTGGATTCATCCACCGCCTGCTATGGCAAACCCGCTTAAGCGGGTTTCCTGTATCAGCCACCGGTTTTAACCGGTGGTAATGGGCTTTGTCAAAAATTCCATGCTTTGCATTTTCGCTATTGCAATCCCTTGCATGATTATAGGCGCGGCGACAATATGATGCAATCCACTCTGGAGGCAAACAGGTTATGCAGAAATACAGTGCTAGCGTTATCGGCGGTGGCGCCGGCGGAACCCTGAGCATGGCGGCGCTGCACCAATCGGCGCGTTTTGAGCTCGTGGCCATGGCCGATCTGAATCCCGATGTGTGCGCGCAGGCTCGGCAGCGCTTCCCCGGCATCCGTACATTTGACAGTCACGAAGCGCTCTTTGCAGACATGCCCACCGATGTGGTTTGCGTCAGCACTTTTCCGCCGTCCCATGAAGAAGTAACGATGGCGGCGCTGCAATTGCCGCTCAAGGGCATTCTGGTCGAGAAGCCGCTGGGGCATACGGCGGCGGCGGGACAGCGCATCCTGGCCGCCATTCAAGCGCGGGCCTTGCCCATGGCGACGCCGCACGGGCTGCTGGTCAGCGCCACGCCTTTGGAGATTATTGCCCGCGTGCAGCGCGGCGAGATTGGCGCGCTCAAGCTGGTGGAAATCCAAAATACGCGCTGGGACATTATCAACGCCGGCATCCACTGGCTCAACTTTTTTGTGCGCTTGACCAATAACGAAGCCATGGATCACGTGATGGCGCTCTGCGAAGCCAGCACGCGCACCTATCGCGACGGTATGCAGGTGGAGACCACCGCGGTGACTTACGGGCAGACGCAGAGCGGAATTCGCGTCGTCATGCAGACGGGCGATGAGGTGGACATCAACGAGGCAGGCAAGAATACGCTCTTTCGGATTGTAGGTACGCAGGGGCTGATCGAATTTTGGGGCTGGGAGAATGAATACCGCATTGTCAATGCCGAATTCCCGACCGGCCAAGTGATGACGCCGCCAGAAGCGGAGACTACGCGCCATCAGCGCCACCTGGAGCGGCTGGCCGATATGATGGACGGTGCGCCGCTGGATTACACCATCCCCGCAAGCTCGCTGATGGCGTTGGAGATTTGCGAAGCCGCCTATCTGTCTAGCCGCCATCGCTGCAAGGTACCTTTCCCCTTTGCCCAATTTACGCCGCCTGCCGAGCCGGATTGGAATCCTGGCGAGCCCTATGCGGGGGTGGGCGGTGGCCGGGATGGGCGCAAGCTGGAATGAATCGACAACAACTTGAAAAGGGGAGACGATAAGGTACGCGGATGAACGCGGATAAACGCGGATACTTCCTGAAAAATCTGCGAAAATCAGCGTTCATCCGCGTACAATTTTGCAATTGATCTTATTACCGATAATGTCTATCAGGCGGCAAATGTTGTACTGCGCAGCGAAAACGGGTAAACTTGCACTGTTATCAATTCCAACCATTCAATGAACACATTTGGACGAAGGGGACCATTTGCCATGAGTACCAATTCAAACCTATCTCCCATTGCGCCGTTGAATACAGATTACGACCGCGCACGCCTTGAAGATATTGGCTATATGACCTGCATGACGCTGACCCTGCTGGGCAATTACGCGCAGACCGGTCACTTTGGCGGGCCGCTGGCCTATACGCCGTACAACGTGGCGCTGCATCTGGCCGGTCCCCAATTGGGCGGCCTGCGCTATGACTATCGGCGCCCCAAGCACCCTTTTTGCGACAAATTTATGCTGGCCGGCGGCCACAACATTCCCACCGGCTATGCGCTGTGGATGATCATGGGCGAGGCGCTGGCGCGCAAATATGCCGCCACCGGCGACAAGCGCTACTATGTGGACCCCAACGTGGCCATGTTGGGTATTGACGCGCTGGGCTTTCGCCGCGGCGCCGGCGCGCTGAAGACGCTGCTGAGCGCAAACGGGCTGACCGATAACCCGCTCTTTGCGCAGGCGCAGGTACGCGGCATCCGCGCCCTCTCCGGCCACGCCGAGTCCATCGATGTGACCAATGATGTGAATGGCGGCCCGTCCGGTGTGGGCATTGCCGCCGCTGCCGGCAAAGCGGCCTTCTGGGACTTTGTTGGCGCGCCGCACGATCTCAAAGTGATCGGGCTGGAGGGCGAATTTGCCATGACCGCCGGCCATGCCCAGGAGTTGAAAACGCAAGCGCTGGCGTTGCAGAACGGCAAACGCCTGCGCGTGCTGCTCTCCATCAACAACGCCGGCATTGATGATGCGCTGCTGGGTGGCGTGATCGATGAGAAACTGGCGGCAGGCTACGATTTGGTGGAGCAGTGGACCTCGTACGGCTGGAATGTATTTCAGATTGAAAACGGCAACGATTACGATCAGATTGTGGCCGCCCTCAAGGCCATGGAAGATTGGGACCCCGCCGACCGCCGCCCCATGGTACTTTTCGGCAACACGGTCAAGGGCTACTGGCCCGGCGCCATCGATGGCAAAATCCCCGGCTATGGCGACCAGTTGGTGAGCTATGCCAGCCACCCCTACGCCATGAGCATGAATTCACCCTATTTTGTGGCGCTGGCCGAATCGTTTGAGCGCCATTTTGAGGTCGAATTTGCGGGCATTCACGACGGCGCCGTCAAAGAGGAGAAGGCCCGGCTGATCCAATTCAAGACCAACATTGACGTGGTCATGTCGCTGCTGGACCAAAACGGCCTGGGCGACTGGCTGGCCGACCGGCTGGTGGGCATCGGCGACACGCTGCGCGATGATGTGCCGCTGCGCATTGACAACCGCCGCGACCCCTTCCTGGATGACCGGTTGCAGGTGCCGAATCTGCCGGTGGAGCCGCAGCGCGTCACGGTGACCAACGCCGTGTCAGGCGCATCCAAAGAGGTGGGCATTACGCTCTTCCGCAAGGCGGGCGAAAACGCCGGCACCCGGCGCGCCATTTCGGAGATTATCAAGTGGGTGAATTACGTCACCGACAACCGTTTTCTCACCTTTGCCGCCGACCTTTCGGGCTCCATCAATGTGGAAGCGGGCAGCCTGTGGGGCCACTATAATCCCGATTCAAATCCGCTGGGCACGCGCGTCAAAGCCACGATTCAAGAGGCGGGCAATGCGTCTTCCGCCATTGGCTTTGTCAGCCAGAGCGCGTCGCTGGATCCTGAGCAATTTGCCGGCGTGTGGGCGTTGAGCGGCACCTATGGCGCGTTTACGCCGCTGATGTATTTGCCGGCGCGTGTCTGGAGCCAGCAGAGCCAGGACAGTCGCTTCCGCATGGGCGTGCTGCACATTCTGGCCGGCCACTCCGGCCCGGAGACTGCGGCCGATGCGCGCACCCACTTTGGCATCTTTTCGCCGCAGGTGTGGAAACTGTTCCCGCGCGGTCAGGCCATCCATCTGAGCTTCTGGGATTACAACGATGTGGCGCCCGGCTATTTTGCCGCCGCCGCCATTGCCGCCCGCGAGGCCAAAGTGAGCGTCATCATTCTGGAAGTGGCGCGGCCCGACTTCCCGGTGGCCGACCGCAGCACCTTTGCCGATACGGATCTGACCGCCGCCGCCAAAGGGCTCTACGTAATCCGCGATTTTGCGCCGGACCAGCCGCGCCACGGCTATGTGATTGTGCAGGGTTCCAGCTCGACAGTGAACCTGCTGCAAACGCTGCCCAAGCTGGCAGCCGCCGGCGTCAACGTCAAAGTGATCGCCGCCATCAGCGAGGAGCTGTTCGACCGCCAATCCGAAGAATATCGCAACAGCGTTTTGCCGCCTGAGGCGCGCTACGATCTGATGGTGGTCAGCACCGGCACGCGCCGCTCCATGCCCATCCGCGATTTGGGGCCATTGACCGATGCCTATTCGCTCACGTCGGATTGGGACAACCAGTGGCTCACCGGCGGTCTGGAGCCGGACGTGATTGCCGAGGCGCATCTCGATCCCGATTCGATCTTTGCCGGGATCAAGCGCTTTGCCGAGGCGCGGACAGATCGGCTGGCGCAACAGCGGGAGATGTTGGCCGCGTGGGGGTAAATTAGCTATTTGTTGCTGCAAAAAGTAGGTGCGACATCCCTGCCGCACGGCGTTCTGGATAGCTAAATCCTGCGCACCGGAGAGCGAACGGCGGTTGAGTAGGCTGCGGCCGTATGCAGCCGTATCGAAACCAGAGTGAGCGGGTCGACCCGTTTGGTCTCGATACGGGGCAAACAGCCGCCCCTACTCGACCGGCACTAGCCCATAGCTTGATGCGCATGGGTTGTAAACCGCACCTACAACTGGTTTCAAAACAGCCGCTCTTCCAATTCCGCCGCAAACGGCGTCGGCGCCAGCACCAAAACGTCCTCCTCGGCCAGCCACAGCTTAACCGGCAGCCCGGCAATCATGCCCTGGGCAAAGGCGGGGCGCTGCCGCGGCAGTTCCCATTCGCAATGCCGCGCCAGAATGGGCGCTATGCGCTCGCTCTTGCTCCATAGGCCCGCAAAGCCCGTATCCGTCACCACAATGGCGTGGGGATCGGCAATGGCTGCGGCGTCAATTTCCGCCGTGGTCAGCACTTCATCGAGCGCGATGCGCAACGTGATATTCTCTTCGGGCCACTCCACGGCATCCAGCGCTGCCGGATTGGCCACCACGCGCCGCATGATCATCTGCTGGAATAGCCCATGCGCGTTCGGCTCGTCCATTCGCTCTCGAGCGGTCAGCGTGGAAAGGTCAACCGGCTGCGCGGTGGGCGTCACTTTGGCGCGGGCGCGGCGGGCGTCGGCGTCATAAAATGGCGGCGCAGCGCGGCGGGCAGGACGTCCGTTAATAGTCACCTCATCGGGCAATTCACCATCAAAAAGCTTGAGCCAGCCCAGCATCACCACCTTGCCCAGGGCGGGCGACAGCGAACTGGAGGTCACATAGCCCGCATATGCATGGCCATGCCAAATAACCGCGCCCTCAATCGGCGCTGGACCTTCCATTTCCAGCCCTACAAGCTGCTTATCCAGCGCGATTTTATTGGTGCGCAGGATGGCCTGCTTGCCCACGAAATCGGCCTTGTCCAGCTTGACCGCCCACTCGTGCTGAAGGCGCCGCGGCGTCGAATCGAAATCGCTGTCCTGCCCCACCAGAATATGGCCCTTTTCCAGCCGCAATTTGAGCAGCGCCTCAATGCCGTGGGGCTTGATGCCTATGTCGGCGCCCAATTCGAGCAGCGCGTTCCAGAGCGTCGATGAATAGATGGAATCGTGGTGCAGCTCATACGAAAGCTCGCCGGTGAAGCTGAGGCGATAAACGGGCGGCGGTATGCCCGCCACATCAGCCTCCATCTGCCCCATGTACGGCGGCGGATTGGTGAGCCCAACGCGCCAGCAGTTCCGCGGCCAGCGGACCGGTCACGTTGATAGCGCCCACAAGCGCAAGCGTCTGGTTCAAAATGCGCACATCCAGCCCCACGATTCGGCCCAGTCGCCGCACCCACAGCTCGGCAAAAGTAGCGCCGCCGCTGGTGAAGGTGAGCGTGTAGCGCATGTGTCGCTGTCCTTGCCAGATCAGCCCATCATCCATCACATAGCCGCGCTCATCCAGCAGCAGCACGTAGCAGTGCAGTCCGGGTTTAATGGTAGAGACCTGCGTGGGATAGAGCCGCTCCAGCGCTCCAGCGCATCCGGTCCCGTCTGCATTTTGCCCAGCGTGCTCACATCGCCAATGGAAACGCCCGCCCGCACGGCCCAATATTCCTCCAGCACGTTGCCGTAATTCCAGGGCCGCCACCAGCCACGCCGATCCGATCCATGCGGTAGCCCAGCTTGCGGTGCTCGGCATCCCAGCGGTGCGCGGCGTGGGGTGATGATGTGCGCGCCCGCCGACACTTCGCCAATGGTGAGCTGGCAGCTGACCGGCCGCGCCAAAAGGGCGGCAATTCACGCCGCGGTGGGCCAAAGCGCGCAGATGGGGCAGACAGGCCGACCCTTCGTAGCCCGTGCCGGCCAGCGTGGCCCGCTTGACCAGCTCCATTTCGTGGAAGCCGCGTCCCCAGATAAAGTCAGGTCATCCACCGTTACGCCCGAGCAATGACAAACAATGCCGGCCAGCGGACAGGGCGGAATGGAGGCCTCACCGCCACATCCCCCACCACACGCACCATGTTGCGTTCAGCGCCGTTGGTCATGCGCACCAGACCATCAGCGGCGTCAACCCCAAGCTCACCGCCACCGTATCGCACGCAATGCGCTGCTCTCGCTGCCGTCCGCCTGGCAGATGACGACGGCAGGCCGGTATTGGCTCATTGGCAGAGGTTAGCGGCGGTTGAGTAGCCCCGGCAGTTTGGGGCGTATCGAAACCAAAGCAGGTAGATCCGGCGCCCTCAAAGGCCACTATTTCGCCCGCAACCAACTCAGCATCAATTCCGTCAATAGGCGCGCGGCGTACCACCGCCCCAGATCAATCCCCGCCGCCGCCAGATGGGCCGCCGCCCGACCGGTCACAATACCGGGCAAATGGTTGCCAGGCGCCACCGGCTGAATCTCCGCCGCGCCGGTGGCCACCACAATCTCCCTCGCGCACATGGACGTGCAGCATCCGGCATCCGTGCGAGCCGCCACCAGCGCGCCGGGGTAAATGCCGATCACCTCCTGGCCCGCGCCCGCATCCAGCGTGATCACTTCTTGGCCGGCGGCTTTGGCTTGCGCAGCGCGGCAGCGCTGCCCAGGCCGATGACGGCCACATCGCAAAAGAGATTGGCAGCGGCCACGGCGGAGCAGGTCGGTCATCCAGCGGCAGCGGCGGGTAGCCTGCCGGTGTGATGGCGCTGCACCACCATGCCGGGGCGCGCCGCTGTCTGGCAGGTGCGCACATACGAAACGCCGTCCACCGTGGCCAGGCAGTGCGGACAGTCACCGGCCAGGCAGAGGCAACCGCCGGTGGAGGACAATCCGCCCGCAGCATGGCGATCAGCGCGCTTTCGCCGGGCATGAAGGGGATGGGGTGGTTGTCGACAATGAATTTGGGTGAGAGTTTTCTGTCATGATTGCATCGTATCTACAATTTTTATTCCATGGGAGGATGAATGCCGCCAACATCCAAAGGCGGCGAAGCGAGTCAGAATTCGTCATTTAGACGCAACAATTCAACAGTACAGCGCCCGGAAGGAGTTTGTCCGAGAATCATCAGGCCAGTATTGCTCCAGAAAAAATGTGCATTCCACTGTTGTGTTCGTGGATGAAGGGGGAGCCATTTGTTCAGTTATGGGATCAAGAGCCGTTACAGCGTCATTTTGAATTCGTTGCAGCGATAGCAACAAAGACAAAGATTGCTGATGGCAGAGCCGCCGCCCGCCGCCAAAGGAATGATGTGATCAGCCAACATGGGGATGCCAACCAACCCATGGGGCTACGACAATGGCTACATCGATGCATGAAGCGTCCATTTCGAGCTGACGGCGTGTTTGGGCGGAAATGCGGCGGCGACGAGCCATTGAGCATCATTAATTGTGTGTGGATTCGATGAGGGGGCCAATGAGTAGCCCCGCCATTTCAACAAGGCCATTGCATACGACCGGCGCAATACAAATGTGTCTACGGCTTCGCGCAGGCGCGCCAACTCACGTTGCTCGTTCTCTGTGAGTTCGTTTGTGTGCTGATAATTCTCCAGCAGCCGTTGATGCTGCCGCCATGCGGCATCTGGCAATTGCTTTTTGGCAATGGACCAAAGCACCTGGTGTCTGGCGATTGGTACGAACGCAGTTCATCATGCAGATTGACGGGCAGATCGTCTAAGGAAGGCGGTAGATTTCCTTGAATGCTTTGGAATACCACCTCCTCCAGTGGGCGATTGAGTGTGGCGGCCGCGTGCTGCAAACGTTCGTAGACTGCGTCCGGTAAATCCAGCGTGACGGATTGGAATGCCATTTGTTTGTTCCTTTGCAAACCGTGTTGCACATGCTAGATGATGGTTAGTATAGCATATCGCCGTCTTGCCGTGCCATCTTGCTATTACTCAAATATTTAGAGACTCTTGTTCCAGTATTCCAAGCCGGCAACGATGACATCTTCTAACCACCGCTGAAATCGTTCTGTGAGATTTTCGGCAATATCCGCATATGTTATGTTAAATTGCTCGGACGATAAAGACTGAATGTCGCTGATGGTGCTTTCACCTTCCGGCATATCGTCTTTATGATATGCCGCAGGCTGAACAGACCAAAATACCATTATATTCATGGCCCAAGGCATGAAAAGTAAGAGGACGATAGTGGGTCTTTCCACATTGATGATAAGCTGAACCCAGCTGTGATAGTTGCGCAGATTGGCAGAAATGGCCTAACTCCTGGCAGTGGTGATGACTTGATAACGGTGATAATAAGATTTTCATCATTAGCAGGAGATACAGCTGTAAAAACCTTTGAGCCATTGACCAAATTCTGGATCGATAAATTGATCTCTTCGGCAATTTCGTTCAGTCGATTGACAGCTATAGCAAACAATTGGCCAGCAAAAGCTTCGCTTTATGCCGTCGCTCCTGCATAAAATGCTTCCAGATTTTCTTTTAGCTTGTCTGCAATTGGCGCGATGACCAGTGGAAACGTCGATGTTCGGACATAACCTGTTCTGATAAGCCCAGACTGTGTGTAAAAGCCCGTTCTGTTTCCTGGCAAACAGATCAATCAAATCTGAAAGTTGCCGGCATCCGCTCTTTCTAATGCATCAATATATGCTACACGGTCATCGCGTGTGAGCTAATGACCAGCAACTTGAATAAAGACCAAAGCCAAGCCAAACGGCGCGCAGCCGCCCATTTCCATCTTGGAATGGGTGAATTTAGGTGAAGAAACGGTGGTGCAACCAGGCGGCTTCGACTTCAGGCGAAATATTTTGTGATACATGTTCATGGTGCAGGTCGATGAGCCGATCCATTTCGGAAGCCACTTGTTCAGGTGGACAATATTCATGGACAGAACCATCTAGCGTTGCGGGTTGTTTGGATGCATTTTCCAGCTACCTCGCAATAGTTCCACTTGCCATTATGCGGCCCGTAGAGGTGCAGGTGCTTCCGTGTACTCCTGGTGATAGGTCAAAACTTGATGTAGCTGTTTAATATAGGAGGTTGATAACTGCCTCTGTCCACCAACAAAATCAAATAGACCTTCAATAGCCGTTTCCTGGTCGCGGATTAAAGCGACCACCTGCTGAACAGGACGGTCAGTTTGGTCATGCGAAATGAGCGCTTCGTTGATTCCTTGCTCGATTAAAAGCCGGGTTACGCCGCGATCAAGCGTATACGTGCCTTTCGATAATTCCCGTTTCAATGGCAATTTCCCGGCGCAATCTTTCCATGTAGGTCTTGAAGGCCCCGGTATTGCGCAGGCGCTCCTCCTGCTCGCGCCACACCGTGACCAGCGGAGGCAATTCGCCATTGGTTAATTTATGCGGATTTAACGGCAGGTCCGTTATTGGATGCCATCCCATAATATCATCCCTTCAATCGCGCCATCTCCGGATCAAACAGCAGCTCATCATCACGGTGGCGGAGTAGCGTTCGCCAAAGTATTCCACTTCCAGCGGGGTTCCGGGCATTGGCGTGCTCAATGGGCAGATAGCCATACATCATAAATTTGCCCACGCTGTAGCCATAATTGGCGCTGGTGACGTCAGCCCACGGCTTTGCCATCGGCCGGGATCGCTTCTGCTTCATGGCCATGCCGCCGTTAATAAAGGTGAGGCAGCAGAGCTTCTTTTTTGAGCGGCTTTTCCTTGAGCATTTTGCACACCGCTTTGCCAATAAAGTCCGCCTTTTTGTTCAGCTTGACCGTCCAGCCCAGCCCCGATTCGTAGGGCGTGTATTCGGTGTACACATCGCCGCCCCACAGCCGATAACCCTTTTTCCAGCCGCAGCGAATCGAATGCCCCATACCCGCCGCGGGCATATCGAATTCGCCGCCCCGGCCTCCCACAGCGCATCCCACACGTGCAGCGCCATATCGGTGGGGAAGTGCAGCTCCCAGCCCAGCTCGCCGGCATAGGAGATGCGCAGCGCCAGCACGGGCGCCATGCCCACTTCGATCCATTGGGCGCTAAAGTAGGGGAAGGCATCGTTGCTCACGTCCGCATTAGTCGCCTTTTGCAGCACTTTGCGCGCATTGGGGCCCCACAGCCCCAGCGCGGTGTAGCTATTAGAAATGTCGGCAATGGTCACCGAGCCGTCGGCGGGCGCGTGCTGGCGCACCCAGGCCAGGTCCTGCGGCAGCGTGCCTTCGCCCACAAAGAGCCAGAATTGGTCGATGGCCAGGCGGGCCACGGCCAGGTCGCGCTTGACGCCGCCTTTGGGCGTGAGCCAGGTGGTGTAGACCACGCGGCCCACGCGCACGTCCATCTGGCTGGCGCATAGATAGTTAACAAAAGCCGCCGCGCCCGGCCCGCTCACGTCGATGATGGAGAGCCCGGTGAGGTCAAAGAGAGCCACGTTGTTGCGCGTCTCCAAATGTTCGGCGCCCTGAATGCGCGACCAATATTGGCTGGCCCAGCCGCTGCGCTGCGGAATTTGCTCGTCATATTTCTCCAGCAGGCGGCTGTTTTCCTCAAACCAATTGGGTAATTCCAGCCCGGCAAAAACCGTGTATTCAGAGCGCAGCGCGTCCAGCCGCGGCGCAAAGGGGCTGGTGCGCACGTTGCGCGGTTCGCTGGGCGGCTGCCGCGGATGGATAATGTCGTAGACTTCGCGATAGTTCTTTTGGGTGATAATGCTGGTGTACTTTTCGGTGGTCTGGAAGCCGTGGAAGCGGCTAATATGGGCCTGGCGCATGTCCCATTCGGTCTCGCCATAGGCCATCCACTCGGCGGCCGATTTGCCCACGCCGCCGGCATGGGTGATCCAGGAGGCCACGGCGGTCCTAAAGCCTTTGACCGGCGATTCACCGATAATGGGCATGCCGTCCACCGAAAAGGCGAACATGCCGTTGATGGCGCTGTCGCGCTCGATTGCGGCCTCTTTGAGAATGGGCAGCACATTTTGCGCCTGCGCCCACGGCGTGCGGCCCGATGCGCCCGCCGTGCCAAAAAAGTCGTCCGGCGTAAAGGGGTGGATGGCCGTTTTGCCCAGATCCTGCGGGCGCACCATGTGCGGGCGATGCCAATACGAGCCGATGCCGTAGCCGTCCCAATGCTGGCGATAATACATGGTCGAATCGAGCTCGCGGGTGGTGGGATAGACGACTTCGTAGTCTTTGTTGGCGCGGTCAAATTGGGCCAGCGCGGCCAGTGGCTTGGTGCGCACATATTGATGCTCAAAGGCCATGAGCGGCAGCGCCACGCCAAATTTTTCGCTCAGCGCCGGCGCCCAAATGTTGGCGCAGAGCAACACGTGTTCGCAAGCAATGCGCGGCATCTCCGGGTTATTCGTGATCACGGCGATGACGCGGCCATTGTTGATCTCCACATCGACCAGCGCCGTGTGGCCCACAAAGCGGGCGCCGCCGGTGGCCATGGCGTCTCGGGCCAGCGCGCCCGAGACATCCGCCCCCTTGACAATGGCGCCTTTGGGAATAAAGAGCGCGCCCTTGACGGCGTCGCGGTTGAGGATGGGCAGCTTGCCTTGGGCTTCGGCAGGCGAAAGCAGATGCGTTTCGCACTTAAACCCTTTGGCCTCGCCGTGCAGCCGTTTGAGATCTTGCCAGCGGCTGTCAGAGATGGCCAGTTCAAGCTGGCCCACCGGGTTGTATGTATTGCGGTCGGCGCGAAAGGGCTGCAAACCGGCCACCAGATCGCTGGTATACATACCCATTTGGGTGAGCAGCTTGGAGTGGCTCATGGGCACCAGGCCGCCGGGGGCGTGCGAGGTGGAGCCATCGTTTTCGTAGAGTTCGCCCTTGTCGATGACGAGAATGTCCTGCCAGCCAAACTTGGTGAGATGATATGCGGCGCTGCACCCGACAATGCCCGAACCAATAATGACCACGCGAGCCGAATGAGACATCGTTGTCCTCCTGGGGATGGGATCAACAGATTGCACAGATTTTAGAGATTTCTTTTCCAAATCTGTGCAATCTGTTAAATCTGTTGATCGTCTTTTCTTATATTATGCCCGAGCCGTGGGATACGCCCAAACTGTCGCAATGTGAGAAGTCCGACTTTTGGTAAAAGTCGGACTTCTTTGGCAGGCCTATGTTATAATGCACTGCATGGACGACAAAATCATCAACACATTTCAACAGCGTCGTCAGTTGGAAGCCGCTATTGACGAACTATCGCAAGCCAAAACCGAGCGCGCCATGTTGCGCATGGTGCGCCAGATGGCGCGCACCTATCCGGCGTCTATGATGCTGAATGTGCTACTCAAGCATTTGGGTGACGCCAACAGCCAATTGCGCGGCGGTTTGGGTCATTTGGCCACGCTGCTGCCGCCGGAAGAGGTGACACCGGCGCTGCGTTCGGCGGCGGCCAGCCGCCAAAATAGTGCGCAGATGCGCTTCAACGCGGCGACCATTTTGGAGCGCTTTTTGGGCGAAGATGTGCCGCCGGCCCTGCTCAGCGATCTGGAAAATTCGGATGAGCTGGCCTTCCAGAGCCTGTGCGAGGCCATTGAGGAAGCCGAGCGCAACCGCTACGTGCTGCTCGAATATGTGACGCAGATGCGCGAGGAAGAGGAGGGGGTGGCCTATTTTGTGCTGGAGCAGTTGCGGCGGCTGCCGGCGGCGGATCGGGTGGATCTGCTGCGGCTAATGGCGCAGGATGACCGCCCCGGTGTGGCCGCCGCCGCTCTGAGCGACCTGGAAGCGCTCAACCCGGCTGAAGCGGGCGACCGGCTCATGTTGACGCTGCACAGCTTGACCATTACGCTGCCGCCGGATTTGCGGGCGCGCGTGGCGCGGCAGATCCGCAAGCTGCAATTTAGCGGCTGGGGCTACGAACCGCCCTCGCCGGTGGGCTGGCGGGCGCTGCTGGGACCGGCGGAGGCCAGCGGCAACCAGACCGTCTGGATTCTCTACACGCCGAGTGCCGCTCGGGAACAGATGGCCTGCGCATTTGTCAGCATGGTGGTCAACGTGCGCACGGGCATTTTGGCCACCTACGGTAGCGATGAAATGGCCCGCGAGGATTTGCCGCAGCCGCACCCGGTTGGTGAGCTTTTCACGGTTTCGCTGGATGATGATCAGAGTATGGTCTTCTTGGAAGCGCCGTTTGATTATGGACGCTGGCTGGTGCAAAAGGCGCTGTACGCCCACTGGGAAGGTACGGCCTGGCAGCCGCTCTTTGGCGAATATTCGCTCTACAACGATTGGCTTTGGCAATTTGGCGAACCGGTGGTGGATGAGGCGCTGTCTGCCTATTTTCAGCCCCATGTGGAAATGGAGTACACACCGGCCGAGTTGGTAAATGCGGCCGCGGAACTCGCACGGCATCCGTCCTTGCACAGTTGGTATACGCACACCCGCATGTTGCTGCGCGCCGTCCGCAATGATCTATATGTGAATCTGGATTTGGACGACGATGAACCGCTGCGCGCGGACGCCGTTTTACAGGAGATTGAGAGCTGGCCCGACATGCATCTGCTGTTTCAAGGTCTGCAAGCGGGGCTGCAAGCGCAGGCCGCCTGGCTGCACCTGGCGGGCGATATGCGCAACGCCGAACACGCCGCGCTGCTGGCGCACAGCATTACAGCCATGCCGGGCCACGAAAATCCGCTATTATTGGAATTGTTTGGGCGAGGGCTGCGGGGATATGATATGGAGCAGTGCAGAAATAAGCCCGGCATCTTCGAAGATGCCGGGCTTATTTCTGCACTGCTCCCCAACTTGGCTTTGGGCAGAAACGAAAATCTGCGTTTATCGGCGTTAGCGAAGCGGCATCTGCGGTTAAAAATGCCGACCATCTTTGGCTTCTTGCGACATCATGTCCGGGTTCCAGAAAGGCGTCCAGACCAGATGCACGTTGACCTCCTCGATGTCGGAAGAGGCGTTGTGCGTTTCGCGCTGCACGTCACCGATAATCTGCGGGTAACAGAATAACCGGGGCTGGTTAACGTCATGGTAATTTCGGCGCTGTTTTCGGTAACTTCCACGCCGTAAATGAGGCCAATATCGACTACGTTCATCATCAGTTCCGGGTCGTGAACTTTCTCCTGGATGACGTTGCGAATTTCCTCGGAAGTTTAGCATTGACATAGTTTCTTCTCCATATTTAAGACAATATTTCATCAAGTTCTGATTGGGAAATCATTCCGGTATCCACAAACTGCTTTAGCAAGAAGTGAAGCCGGATACAAGGGCGTGCCCTCTCGATCACAGTAGTTGGCGGCTTTGCGATCACGGGTGATGAAGAGCATTTTGCTGTCCAGTTTTTCCAACCATGCTTCAAGCGCCTCTTCAAGCAGGCGGTCGAGCGATGGCATGGTATAAGTCCGCAAAATTGACTCGGACAACAGTTGCCAATCACTCATTTAGATGTAGAAACAGCCAAAATACCATATTTACCTCCATTTCCACAATGGAACTCATGCTCAAATCGGTGACTCAATTAGTACATCATCGCCCTCAATTTTCACCGCATAAGTGTTCGTCGCCTCAAACGCGGGAAAGCTGAGCGCCGCCCGTGCGGATGTCAAAGCGGGCGCGTGGCGCGGACATTCAACCTGACAGCCGTTGACAGATTTCGCCTTCCACCAGCGGGCCGCCGTCGTGAGTGCAGACATCTTCAATGGCGTAGATTTCACCTCAAATTGAAGAGCGCCACCGCACATCGTCCGTTTCTACTAACGCGCACCCTGGAGATGTCGTTCATCTGGGCGACTTTAATAAATTACTCATATTCATTCTCTGAATCGATCATTGTATTCTGATCATGGATTACCAGCATTTGTCCCCATACCGGGCAAAAAGCAGATGCAGGTAGTATTGGAACTCGACTGCGTCACCCATCTTCGTCCACATCTGTATAACTGACCAGCAGCAAGGCCGAGGCCATGTCTGAGCCTCATGGGTGGTCAGCAATTCCACTGTGGTCATCCGCCCAATCGGGATCAGAAAACCATTCTTCATGCAATTTGGCAATCTCATCATACTCTTGCCACAGACTGCCATTGGGCATATTGGCGTCAAGCTGCGTCAGTAAGCAATGGTCTTTAGAAAAGTATCAAGATAACGATTCTGAACGGCGCCAGTGGCGTTCTAAAGGTGCTGAAAGTTCATGCTATTCTCCATACTTTTATTCTAGGCCACTCTTCCAGCCCCCATAGGCCGACCTTCAACACCTTGAGCGACAGCAGCGCGCATTTGAGGCGCACCGGGCCAATCTCAATGCCCAGCATGTCCAATATATACTGCTTGTCCCAGCTCTTGAGTTCATCTACCGACAGGCCCACAATCTCTTCCATGATCATGCTGGCGGTGGCTTGGCTAATGGCACAGCCGCGCCCATCAAAGGCTGCGTCTACCACGACGCCATCTTCCACTTTCAGCTCAATGGTGAGTTCATCGCCGCAGAACGGGTTGTGATCGTGGTACTGAATGTCCGGCGCGTCCAGATAGCGCACCGCGGGTGTTTGTAGTGATCGAGAATGGCTTCTCTGTATAAGGCTTCCATAGGCTCCTATTCCTAGCTCTGATTCAACACCGACCCGCCCAGCGTGATCAGCGCGGCGCCGATCTGGCGCAGACAGCCGTTGAGATCACGCTGGATCTGTGGTGGGGACATGTGTAGAATCTCCCAGCGCTCGGGCAGCCGCCGCGACGTTGCTCTCCTGAAGCTGGTTTTCCTCGTCAATGCAGCGGATGCCCAGATAGCCGCCGCGCCACTGGGGTAATATCAGAGGTCGGTTATCCACGATGCGATTGGGCAGCGGAGGCGCAGCCGGTGCTCGCGCAGCCTTTCCAGAGCGTCTCAAACGGGTCTTCTTGATAAAAGAGATCGCGCACATCCTGGGCGGTGAGCAGCCGATCCAGCGTGGTGTTGATAAAGGTGATGCGGCGCATTTTGGCGGCGGGGATCGGTCGCTCCAGACGCTGGGTGGCCCAGCTCAACGAAAGTAGAAATCGTCGGCTTGCCGGATGGTCGGCTTGGTCCGGCACAAGTTCACGGCGGGTCAACAGTTGATAGCGCCGGGTGGGCGCAAACCAGGTGACTGTGTGCGCTTCTTCCTTATTTTTAAAGACGCCGGTCTGATAAAAAGCCAGATAGTCTGCCCCTACGCGGCGGGGCGCCCGCCGCTGCGGAATGCGATACCAGCCCTCGGACGCCACGCGGCGCAAATCGGCCGCGTTGTTCATCACACAAACCAACACGCTGCGCCGCCGCGCCAGCGCATCGGGATAGAGCATTTCAGGGCTGTTTTCCACCATTGGGGGATGATACTGCATGGCGCATGGTTGCGCAAGTTTGGTTCTATAACGTACAATAATGCCAGTAAGTCAGTAGGTCAGTAGGTCAGTGGGTCAGTGGGTCAGTCACTGTCCTACTGACCTACTGTTTTATCACACTCGGCTCCCGGAGCAACAACCAAACGGAGAAACGTGATGACGAGTACAGCAACGCAGCCCCGAATTGAGCAGGTTGCCGATAACGACCCAGCCGCAACATTTCACACCGATCAGGTTTTCACGGTGGCGGGCGGCCACTTTATCCACGATACGTATAGCGCCTTTATTGCGCCGCTGATCCCGCTGCTGCAAGATCGGCTGGGCGTGGGCTATGCTGGGGCGGGCGGTCTGGCCATTTATGCGCAGATGCCCAGCCTGCTCAACCCGTTCATTGGCTATCTGGCCGACCGGGTCAGCCTGCGCTACTTTATCATATTGGCGCCGGCGGTCACGGCCACGCTGATGAGCTGCATGGGGCTGACTTCCAGTTATGTGGCGCTGGCCATGCTCATGCTGGCGGCGGGGGTCAGCATGGCGGCCTTTCACGCGCCGGCGCCAGCCATGATCGGACGGATGGCCGGGGCGCGCACGGGTACGGGCATGAGCATATTTATGGCCTCCGGCGAGCTGGGGCGCACGGTGGGACCGCTCTTTGTGACGGCGGGCGTGGCCTGGTTTGGGTTGGAGGGGATCTGGCGGCTGGGCGTCATTGGTTGGCTCACATCGGTGGTGCTCTACTGGAAGCTGCACACGGTGTCCGCCCGCCCCACCGGCCAGAAGAACACGTCGCTGCAAGAGTGGCTGCCGCTGGCCAAACGCATCTTCCCCTATTTGGCCTGGCTCATGCTGGGGCGGGCGCTGATCAACGCTTCGCTCACCACCTATCTGCCCGCGTATATGAGTGATGTGGCGCAAAGCAATTTGTGGTTGGCCGCCGCCTCGCTCAGCATTTTGGAAGGGGCTGGCGTGGTGGGCGCGCTCTTCACCGGCACGATCAGCGACAGATTGGGGCGCAAGCGCGTGCTGGGTTTTCTGCTGGCGGTGGCGCCGCTGTTGCTGCTTGTCTTCCTGAATGTACCGAGCTGGCTCTACATTCCGCTGCTTATTTTGCTGGGGCTGACCGCCATTTCGCCTCCCGGTGCTCATGGCCACCGTGCAGGACTTCTTTCCTGATAAACACCGGGCGCTCTCCAACGGCTTTTTCTGGCGCTCAATTTTCTGATCACGCCTTTGGCATTTGGGCCGTTGGGCGCATTGGCGACCTCTCCGGTCTGCCGCAAGCCTATTGATCAGCGCGCTGGTGGCTTTTGTGAGCATTCCCGCCGTGTGGCTGCTGCCGGATGAGAGCCAATCGTAGGTCACTCTTGCAGAGTGACAAGGTTCGTAGCCCACCGTCTCCGCGGTGACGGGGCTTGTCACACAGTATGTGTGACCTACGTATTTGATAATGCTATACATCAGATAAAAAGTCCGACTTCGGCCAGAAGTCGGACTTTTTTGAGTAAACAAACACTATTTGTGTACAAGCGGTAGATATACGTTGCCCGAGCCGCTTAATCCGCCAGGGTTGGGGTGGCGACTGGTGTTGATGTGGGCTGCGGTGTGGGCGTGGACGATTGTCGATGATGGCTGCGGTGTCGATGGACCAGGTGTCGACGAGGGTTCGGGCGTGGCGCCGCTGGGGTCAGTAATCTCTATATCCATTGTGGTGCTGACGCTGCCCAGATCGTTAACAACATTCACGTCAATCGTTTTGACGCCGGGCGTCGTCCATTTTTTGGGCAGATAAATTTCGCTATTGACGAGCTGTTCAACCAGCGGCGTCTGCTGATCGGTAAGGTTAATGGTGTAGGTAAAGGGCCAGGTGGCGTAGGGTGGGTCCACGGTGATGGTGAAAACCTGGTCTACATTAATTTGACCAGAGGATGGACCACTGATGCTGACGCTGCTCATGGGGTAGAAGAGCTTGGAGGCTTCGGTGCTCATGCCGGCGCTGTAGTTGAGGATGACGCTGTCTTGGGTGCTGGTGCTGATGGTGTGCAGGCCGGCGCCGGCGGGCAGCGTCTGCGTCATCACAAAGGTCCAATTGCCGCTGGCGTCCGATTGGGTTTGGCCCAGGTATGTGAGCGCTTCATCAACGCCGTCCAGATCGTCGGTGTAAAGGTCGATCAAACAATTGGGGCAGTGGCTTTCGCCGGCCTCCATATCCACACCATTGGCGCCGGTAATCGTCAGGCCGTCAATATTGGTGATGCGCGCCGGGCGAAACTGGTGCAGCGCCTTGGGCATGGCCGGCCCAAACTCGTAGATCAGCCCCGGGCCATCTTTCACAATGTTGCGGCGCACGGTCACGCGGTCAAAGAGCGGCGAACCATCGTTGGTCAAAATGGCGGTCTCTTCACCCTCCTCAAAACCGGTGCGGCTGCGCACGATCAGGTTGTCCAGCACGGTCATGTTGGGGCCAGAGAGCTTGATGCCCTGTCCGCAGACGCCCACCTCGTTGCCATCCAGATCAACGCCAATGCGATTCTCGGTGATGGTGTGGCCGCTGCCAAAGGCTTCCAGCGCAATGGGCGGGGTGTCGTTGGCCGAGCGCACGTTCTGCAGACCGGCAATAATATTGCGGTCCACCGTATTGTTGCTGCCGCTCATGGCAATGCCCCAGCCGCCATACCAGCCGCTGGCGCTATAATTTGGTTGGCAATCCACCGCCGGCGGCACAATCGGAACGGTGCCGTCGGCGCGCGTGCCGATGGCGTTGCCGCGGATAATGTTGTTGTCGCCCAGGCTGATCTCGATGGCTTTGGCAAACGAACCGGTGATTACGCTGCCGCGCACCACATTATCATTGGAGCTGATATAGATGCCGCCGTGCGCCATGCGATTGGGAAGCCTTGGGGACGAAAGGAGACCCTGGCTGCATCGGCGGTCAGCCCCATCCAGATATTTTCAATGCGATTGCCATCTTCTTTCAGCATAAGGGAGCCGCCATTCTGAAACGCAATATTGCTGATAATATTGCCGGTGCTCTCTACTTCGATGCTGTTTTCGCCCATGTCGATAATAATGGATGGGGCGCTCGTGCGCTGAGGCCGGGCGGCGCCATCAATCGTCACCTGGCCATTTTTGTTGAGAATAGTATCGGTCTTCAGCGGCGGCAGCCGATTGCCCGCGTCCAGCACAATAGTCCACGTGCCGATGGCTTGCAAGTCGCGACCCGGATCGCTGGGTCCCAAGTTGAACTCAATGGCAATGGGCCGATCCGTTTGCGGGCGCCCAGCGGCTTCGCGCAGCGCCCGCCGGAACGAGCAGAGGCCATCGGCATCGGGAAAGAGAATGGCGCCCTGCGTATAGGTGCAGGTGTCGGTGTTGCTGCCGGGGTCGGGGTCGGTGCTGGTGTCGACCACAATGGTGGTGACGGCTTGCAGGGCGGGGGCGGCGGCTGGGGCGATTGCGGGGGCGGCTGATACGGCTGCGGATGAAAAACCGGCGGGTGTTGATGCGGCCACAATGGCCCAACAAAGCGCAACGGTTAGGGCCACGCGTCCAGGCAATTGGTGCATAAAGCGGGTACTACGAAACATACATATCCTCCATCGTGTTTGGTTTTTGCGCGCCATGTCGGCAAGCAGAAACTGAGTTTTTTGGCAAAAACTCAGTTTCTTATCCGGTAAAACAATATTGTCGCACTACTAGTACACTGTTACGAAAATAAAATGATGAGGGATTCAAGAAGTCCGACTTCTCGGAGAAGTCGGACTCAAACTCGTCATAATCTCGGTAACACTGTACTAGCTCAAATCTGCATGTACGTGATAATGATAGCGACTGCTAAATCATTTTACTGGCCGTATTGGGGAAAAATGCCTCAATTCGCCTCAATTTTGCCTCACATTCCCCTCATTTGACGGAGCAACAAACTGCGGTTCGGTATACAACAATATTAATTAGACGCGTTTGACAGTCACTGATTGATTTGTTACCATAGGCACACATTAGCCCTAACTCTGCCGAAACGGACAGTTTGCAGAACAGTTTCCTCTCTCCCCGAATCTCAGCTCAGCGGAAGTACTATCAACAAGAATTGACGCCATCCAACCTAGTGTTCGGCGCATTCTCGATCTACCCATGGTCTTGGTCAAGCCCAATGCTTGCCTTTCAACTTCCAACATAGCAAAATACAAAGGAGAAACTCTTATGACACCGAAGCTCCCCTTCGCTCGTTTTGGCTTGCTGTTGGCATTGCTGCTGGCGTTCGCGCTGGTGCTGGTTGCCTGTGATTCATCCTCAGAATCGGCGGAACCGGCCGCCGAAGAAGCCGCCGCACCCGCCGCCGATACCGAAGCCGCAGCAGATGCCAGCAGTGAAGAAGCCGAGGCGCCGGCGGCTGAAGCCGAAGCGGCTGAACCGGCGGCGGCGACCGATGATTATCAGGCGTCGCGTGAAGCCTGCACATCCGAAAGCCCGTGCTGGGCAGATATTGTGGAAGATGTTCCCGCCGCCTTCCAGGAAGCGCCCATGCTGGCCGAAAAGGTGGCGGCGGGTGAATTACCGCCGGTAGAAGAGCGTCTGCCCAGTGACCCATTGGTCATCCAGCCGGCCGAGATGATTGGCCAATATGGTGGCATTTTGCGCCGCGCGTACACCGGCCCCGGCGACAACCAGAACATCGAGCGCTGGAACAACGATCATCACATCTTCTGGAACACCGGCGCCACCGAGCTGCGCCCGCGCATCATCAAAGCGTGGGAGTCTAACGAGGATGCCTCAGTCTGGACATTCCACCTGCGCAACGGCATGAAGTGGTCGGACGGCGCGCCGTTTACGGCGGACGACTATATCTTCTGGTACGAACATATTGTGAGCAACGAACTGCTCATGCCGACGCCACCGTGGTGGATGATGTGGGGTGGCGAACTGGCCGTTATGGAGAAGATCGACGATACGACTTTTACCATCCAGTTTGCCCAACCCTTCCCGGCCTGGCTGGAAGTCCTTTCCACATCGACCGTGGCTGGCCATTTCAACGCTGGCGAAACCGGCGGCGGCTTTGTGGCGCCCCACCATTATCTGGAGCAGTTCCATGCTGATTTCGTAGGTGAGGAAGAGGCCAACGCGCTGGCCGAAGAAGCCGGCTTTGAGAATTGGTATCTGCACCTGCTGTCCAAGAACAATGCTCATGTCAACCCCGAACTGCCGGTGCTGACCCCCTGGAAGCCTGTAACCACCAACGCCTCGACCGAGTACGTTCTAGAGCGCAATCCCTACTTCTGGGCGGTCGACACCGAGGGCAACCAACTGCCCTATCTGGATGGCATCACGCTGGAATTGGTAGAGGAGTTGGAGGTACTCAATCTGCGCGCCATTGCCGGCAACTACACCATCCAGGGCCGCCACATCGACTTCTCCAAGCTGCCCGTCATTCGCGAGAACGAAGCAGCCGGCGACTACTTTGTGGACTTCTGGGGCAGCAGCACGCGTAATCCGGTGGCCATCTATTTCAATCTGGATTACGATGCCAACCCCGAGATCGCCGAGTACACCGTGGGCAGCCGCGACTTCCGCAAGGCGCTCTCGCTGGCCATTGAACGCAGCGAAATCAATGAGACTTTCTTCCTGGGCGTGGGCAACGAAGCCTCGCTCTGTCCGGCCAATGCATCGCCTTATTTCCCCAGCGACCGTTGGGATGAGGAGTTTGCCCGCTTTGATCTGGATGAAGCGAACTCGATCCTCGACTCCATTGGCTTGGATCAGCGAGACGATGAAGGGTATCGCCTCCTGCCCAGTGGCGAGCGGTTGGTGCTGAGTGTCGATGCGACCAGCGGATCCTTCCTGCCTTATCCTGAAATTGGTGAACGGATCGCCGAGATGTGGGAGGAGATCGGGATCCAGTTACAGGTCAATCCAGTAGAACGCAGCCTCCACGAAAATCGCATGACTGCCAACGAACCGATGCTGAATCTCTTCGAAACGGGCGAGTGGAACCCGGAGACTTCTACCCGTCTGATCCCAGGCAACCGTTGGGGACCCGAGGCGACCACTTGGGGCAATACACCTAATCCCGATCCAGCCGATTATGACGGTCCACAGTGGCTAAAGGACCAAATCCTCAAACATTGGGAAGCGATCCAAACGCCGGACCCCGACCTGCGACGCGCGCGTTATATTGAGGGCATGGAGATCATGTGTGACAACATCCCCATCATCGGCATGGTGGTAAATGTGCCGGTCTACACCACGCTGATCAAGAACTACATGCGCAACGTCCCCAAGCCCATGGAGTGGGTCGTCTATGCCCAAACCCCGGGCAACGGGTATCCGGAGCAGTTCTTTATGTTGCAAGAGTAATTTTGACAAGATGACAAGATGACAAGGTGACAAGATGACAAGGTGACATTGTATCGCGTACGAATGGTCACATTGTCACCCGGTCACCTTGTCATCCCCACAAGGCGCCAACCCATGCTGGGCTATCTCATCCGACGCGTGCTTTATGGATTGCTGACCATCTTTGCGGTCTCGGTCCTTTCATTTACGATTATTCAGCTTCCGCCCGGAGACTATGTGACTTCATATATTGCGTCTTTGGAAGCGCAAGGTGACGAAGTCTCGGCGGAGGAGGCGGCGGCTTTGCGCGCCTATTTTGGCCTGGGGGAACCGGCCTACATTCAATATGGCAAGTGGATGTGGCAAATCATGCAGGGCAATTGGGGAATGTCCTTCCAATACCGCATCCCGGTGACGGAAGTAATCGGACAGCGGCTGTTGCTCACCGTTGTGCTGGCCTTGGGCAGTCTGATCTTTATCTGGATTGTGGCCATTCCGATTGGCATCTTTTCAGCCGTGCGCCAATATTCGGTGCTGGACTATTTTGCCACCATGTTTGGTTTTACCGGCTTGGCGATCCCCGATTTCCTCTTTGCGCTGGTCCTCATGTATCTGGCCTGGAAGTGGTTCAATTTTAGCATCGGCGGCCTCTTTTCACCGGAATATCTCTCGGCGCCGTGGAGCACCGGACGGGTGTTCGACCTGCTCCAGCATCTGATCATTCCAATCGTCGTGCTGGGTACGTCAGGCACGGCCTCACTGATTCGCATTACGCGGGCCAATCTGCTGGATGAGCTGCGCAAGCCCTACGTGGTGACGGCGCGGGCCAAGGGGATGAGCGAATGGCAACTGATCTTCAAATATCCGGTGCGCCTGGCCTTTAACCCCATCATCAGCATCACCGCCTATATTCTGCCCTTTCTCGTATCGGGCAGCGTCATCGTTTCGGTCGTGCTCAATCTGCCGACCGTGGGGCCTGTGTTGTTGCGCTCGCTGCTCTCGCAGGACATGTTTTTGGCGGGCGCCATTATTCTGATGATCGGCGTTATGACCGTAATTGGCACGTTGATCTCCGATATTTTGTTGGGCATTGTGGACCCGCGGGTGCGGCTGCGGTGAGAAAATCAACTCTTTGTAACTCGGCATCTGTCCACTTCGACAAGCTCAGTGGACAGATGCCGAGTTAGGTTACCATTCACAGATATGGCTGAATCAACAAACAGCACCCCTTCAACCGGTGAAGACCGCCTGAGCGTTGCCACGCAGCGCCAGCTTATGTGGTGGCGCTTTAAAAAGCATAAAATCGCCGTCATTTCGCTATGGATCGTAATCATCTTTTACCTTGTTGTTTTGGGCGCCGAATTTCTTTCGACCAGCGACCCAACCAAAGGCCGTTCGGCGCGCGCCGTGGTGCCGCCGCAGCCCATCTTCACTTTTGACCACGGCGCCTTTCGGCTACACGTTTGCGGCATCAAGGGCGAACGAGACACATATACGCTGCAAAAGACCTACAAGACCGATTGCACCCAAAAGATTGATCTCACCTTTTTTGCTCACGGCTTTGCCTATAAATTGTTCGGCCTCATCCCCACCGACCGCCACTTTTTGGGCGTGGCCGAGGGACAGGACGTGACGGCCGAAGAGAGCATCTTTCTGCTGGGCACCGATGAACAGGGCCGCGATCTCTTCTCGCGCATTTTGCACGGCTCGCGCACCTCGCTCACCATTGGTTTGGTCGGTGTGGCCATGAGCCTCTCCCTGGGCATCACCCTAGGCGGCATCTCAGGCTTTTTTGGCGGCTATCTCGACAATGTGATCCAGCGCATGATCGAAATCATCCGCTCGATCCCGACGATTCCGCTGTGGATGGGGCTGGCCGCCGCCCTGCCGCCGGGCTGGTCGATCCTGAACATCTATTTTGCCATCACGGTGATCATTTCGCTCTTTGCCTGGACCGACCTGGCGCGCGTGGTGCGCGGGCGCTTTTTGGCCATGCGCGAAGAAGATTTTGTGACGGCGGCGCTGGTGGCCGGGGCCAAATGGCAGGACATTATCTTCCGCCACATGGTGCCGTCGTTCTACAGCCACCTGATCGCCTCGGCCACGCTGGCCATTCCGTTTATGATCTTGAGCGAAACTGCGCTCAGCTTTTTGGGGCTGGGGCTGCGCCCGCCGGCCATCAGTTGGGGCGTGCTGCTGCAAGATGCCCAAAACGTGCAGGCCATCGCCCTGACGCCCTGGCTCATGCTGCCGGCCGTCCCCGTGATCATCATCATTCTGGCACTCAACTTTATGGGGGACGGGCTGCGCGATGCGGCGGATCCGTATAGCGCGGTGGAGTCGGGGTGAAATGTTGAAGGGGGGAAAGGGGAAAGGGGGAAGGGGCGAAAGGGAGAATCGCCCCCTTTCCTCCCCTTCTCTTATATCGACGGTTTGCGTCTGCGGCCCTGTAGGGAATAAGTGGGTGCAATGGAGATGCAGTGTGTACCTGTGGTAAAATAGGGGAAACGTTTGTGTGATATAAGCGACAACAGGTACATGCATGCCGAAACTATTACCCACCAACATATCGGACTTCCGCAAGATTCGCGAAGGCGACTACCTTTACATTGACAAAACAGAGTATCTTTATGAATTGGTGCGGCATCCAGGTGGCGCCTGGTTTCTTTCACGTCCCCGTCGGTTTGGCAAAAGCCTGTGGATTTCGATGTTGGATGAATTATTCCACAGCAACCGGGCGCTATTTCAAGATCTGTGGATCGACAGCAGTGACTACAACTGGGAATCTCACCCCGTATTTCGCTTGGACTTCAATCTTTATCCATCTAAAAGTGCCGCCGAGCTGGAACAGAACATCAAGAAACATCTGGCGACCGTTGCGGCACTGCATAAGGTTACGTTGAACGATGGGCCCTATTATGTACAATTTGCCGATCTAATCTATGCCCTGTCGGCAGAGCGACAACTGGTTGTTCTGATTGATGAATATGATAAACCGCTGATTGACAATCTACACAACGCCGCGGAGGCGAAGGCGATTCGCGATGTCTTAAAGGGATTTTATGGCATACTAAAATCGTTAGACAGCCGGTTGCGCATGGTGTTTATTACCGGCATTAGCAAATTTAGCCGCGTTGGCGTCTTTTCTGACCTGAACAACCTCACCGACATTACCATGCACTATGCCTTTGCCACAGCGTTTGGGCTGACAGAAGCGGAAATTCGCACCAATTTTGCTGAACATATCGTTCTGCTCACCCAAAAACAGGGCATCACCGAAGACGGGCTGCTAGCGAAGATGCGTTATTGGTACAATGGCTTTTGCTTTTCCCCAGCAACCGAAAATGTCTATAACCCCTATTCAACGCTTTTGTTCTTTTATAACCAACGTTTCGCCAACTATTGGTTTGAAAGCGGCACGCCCACGTTTCTCGTCAATTTGCTGCGCCAACGCAATTATGAGATTACTGAGCTTGATCAGTTGCGATTAGGCGAGCTGGCCTTTAGCACCTATGAAATCGACAATTTGGCCATCGTGCCGCTACTCTTTCAGACCGGTTACTTGACCATCAAAGGGTATGACCCACGCACGCAGCAGTATGATCTGGGCTATCCCAATTACGAAGTCGAAAATGCCTTTCTGGTCTATTTATTGGACGCTTTTAGCGAAAGCCGCCAAGGCTTCAGCGAAGCACATCTCTGGCAGATGGTCGAGGCGCTCGAAAAGCAGGACTTGAACACATTTTTTACCGTGTTGCAGGCGCTCTTTGCAAACATTGACTATGATCTGCATCTCGGCTACGAAAAGTACTACCAGACGATCTTCTATCTGGTTTTTAAGCTGATTGGACTGCGCATCAACGCCGAAGTGAAAACAAACGCGGGGCGGATCGATGCTGTAATCGAGACCGCAGAGCTGATATTTCTCTTCGAATTCAAGGTGGACAGCGATGCCCACAGCGCGTTAAAGCAGATTCAAGACAACCAGTATTATCAGAAATATCTGCGGCGCGGCAAGCCCATCACTTGTGTCGGCGCCAATTTTGACACAGCAGCCCGCAATATCGACGATTGGATAACGCAGGTTGTCGATCAGGGTTAACATATTTTCACGAAATATTGAGAAAGTGAGTCTAACAAACGATGCCCAAACTAGTCATGCTGCCGCCGCAAAGCGCAAAGACCGTGCGCTGGGCTGGCGATCTGGTCAAGGAGTTGCCCCAATATCAGGTCGCTTTGCCGGAGACCGATGAGGAGGCGTGCGCAGCCATTGTGGATGCGGATGCGGCTTTTGGCGTGCTGCCCGCAGAGGCGCTGGCGGCGGCGCAAAAGCTGCGTTGGCTGCAAAGCCCGGCCGCCGCCCCGCCCGCCGGCTATTACTATCCCGAACTGATCGCACACCCGGTGCAGGTGTGCAATCTGCGCGGCGTCTACAACGACCACATTGCGCAGCACATTATGATGTACGTGCTGGCGCTAGCGCGCGGTCTGCCCTATTATATGGATGCGCAGGCTGCCCGCCGCTGGGACAAAGACGCTCGCAAAAGCGGCTACGTGGACCTGAACGGAGCCACGGCGCTGATCATGGGGCTGGGCGGTATTGGCCACGAGACGGCGCGGCTCTGCAACGCCTTTGGCATGACCGTCATTGGCACCGACGCTCGCTGGGAATATGCAACGCCCGGCGTGGAAACCCATCCGCCGGACGCTTTGGACAGCCTGCTGCCGCGCGCCGATTTTGTGATTGTGACCGTGCCGCACACGCCGGAGACCGAGGGCATGTGGAACGCCGCCCGTTTTGCCTTGATGAAGCCCAGCGCCTATTTTATCAACATTGGCCGTGGTCTCACCACCAAAATCGCCGATTTGACGGCAGCGCTGGAAACGGGCCAGATCGCCGGTTGTGCGCTGGACGTGTATGAGGTGGAGCCCTTTCCCGCCGATGAAAAGCTGTGGACCCTGCCCAACGTGATCCTGACGCCGCACATTGCGGTCCACGAGGCGGCCAACATTGACGAACGCCAATTTGCCGTCTTTCTGGAAAACGCCCGTCGATTGGATGCGGGCGAACCGTTGATCAACGTGGTGGATAAGGCCCAATGGTTTTAAAAGAAAATTGGATCAACAGATTACGCAGATTTTGAAGATTTCTGGTGCTAATTTTTTCTGTGGTCGCGGCAAAAAACTACAGCAGATTCGGAAAACAACAGATTTTGGGTCTCTCGAAACATATTTGACGTGAAAACCGCTGTTTCCGCGGAAATCTACCATCTGTTTCTTTCTGAATCTGTTGTACTGTCTAGAGAATCTTTTCATCCCAGCATTTGCTGCACCAGGATATCTTCTTCAAATCTTTGAAATCTGTGTAATCTGTTGATCAGAAAATCCTGCCTTGCAATCGAAAACTGATCGACTGCTGATGGTTCACACACAATGACAGACACGAAAATACACGAAGTTTTGCCATCCATGATCGGCACACCGCCGGATGTGGTGGAGCCGATCCTGCAAGTGCAGAATCTGCACACCCACTTTTTCACCGGCGAAGGCATTGTCCACGCCGTGGATGGGGCCAGCTTTGTGGTGCATCCGGGCCAAACGCTGGGTATTGTGGGCGAAAGCGGCTGCGGCAAAAGCGTGGCGGCCAAGTCCATTTTGCAGATTGTGGATAAACCTGGCCGTATTGTGGATGGGGAGATTCTCTACACGTATACCGACAAGAGCGGGCGCTATCGGCATGAAAATATTCTGAGCCTGCCGGCGGACAGCCGCCAGATGAAGTCGATTCGCGGCGGCGAAATCGCGATTTTTCAGGAGCCCATGAGTTCGTTCAGCCCCATTCACACCGTGCCAATCAGCTCACCGAGACCATCCGCCTGCACACCGACATGGATCAGCGCACGGCCCGCGAAGCCGCCATTGAATGGCTGAGCCGTGGGCATCCCCAACCCCACCCAGCGCATTGAAGAATATCCGTACCAGATGAGCGGCGGCCAGTGCCAGCGCGCCATGATCGCCATGGCGCTTTCCACCAGCCCACGCATCCTGATTGCCGATGAACCCACCACGGCGCTGGATGTGACCACGCAGGCGCAAATTCTGAACCTGCTGCAACGGCTGCAAGCCGAGCAGGGCATGGCCATGATCTTCATCACCCACGACCTGGGCGTAATTGCCGAGGTGGCCGACGAGTGGCCGTCATGTATTTGGGGCGGGTGGTAGAGCGGGCGCCAGTGCAGGAGATCTTCCGCAACCCGCAGCATCCATACACGCGGGCGCTGCTCACGTCGATCCCCACCATCGACGCCCAGCCACGCCAGCGCCTGCCCACCATCAGCGGCTCGATTCCGCATCCGCAAAACCGGCCGCCGGGCTGCCCGTTTCACCCGCGCTGCCCGGACTACATGGCGGGTACGTGCGAACAAAAAGAGCCGCAACTGGCGGCAGTGGGGACAACCATGAAGTTAGTTGCTTCTTATATCCGGGTTGCTGAGTTCGATTGTAGTACAAGCTTTCAGCTTGTTCAATGCGAAGGGCTGGCTTGTCCTACATCTTCCAATCGCTTTTGAGGATAGCCGCCTGCAGGAAAATGGTTTTTGCAGGTCAACAATTTAAAGAAATATTTCCCGGTGGAGAGCGGCTTTCTCAGGCGGCAGGTGGGCGAGGTGCGCGCTTGTGGATGATGTGTCGTTTGCCATTGCGCAGGGCAGAAACGGTGAGCCTGGTGGGCGAGAGCGGCTGCGGCAAGACCACCACCACGCTGCATTATCCGCCATCCAGCCCACGGGCGGCGAAATTTTGTATCGTACTGAAGCGGGCCAAGTGGTGGATCTGGCCAAGCTCTCCATGAACAGATTCGCCCGCTGCGCCGCGGCTTTCAGATGGTCTTTCAGGACCCCTTTTCGTCGCTGAACCCGCGCATGACCATCTTTGACATTGTGAGCGAGCCGCTGCGCGCCAACAACATTGGCAGCCGCGCCGAGCGCGAGACCGCGTGGCGAGCTGCTCAAGGTGGGGCTGCGCGGTGAGTATATGCAGCGCTTTCCCCACGCCTTTAGCGGCGGGCAGCGCCAGCGACGGTATTGCGTGCGCTCTGGCCGCAAATCCGCGCCTGGTGGTGGCCGACGAGCCGGTGTCGGCGCTGGACGTGTCGGTGCAGGCGCAGGTGCTTCAATTTGATGATGGATTTGCAGGACGAGCTGGGCCGACCTATCTCTTTGTCTCCCACGACCTGAGCGTGGTCAACCAGATCAGCAATCGCGTCATCGTGATGTACGTGGCGGGTGGCTGAGATTGGCCCACCGCAAGCGCTCTTTAAAGACCCCAAACACCCTACACGGCGGCGCTCATCACGTCGCTCCTGCCGGACCCATTCAAGCGTACGGACCGCCAGATTCCCGAAGGCGAAGTGGCCAACCCGGCCAACCCGCCCTCTGGCTGCTACTTCCATCCCCGCTGCCCCTTTGCCATCGACCGCTGCCGCCAGGGAGACGCCCGCCCTGGAGGAGATCGCCCCTGGCCGGGCGGTTAGCTGTCATCGGGCGCGGGAGTTGCAGTTGTTTGAGCAGGTAGAAACAGCTTATTCTAATTTTGCAAAAGCCAAAATCAATTGCGCGAGTCGGAAATGAAGAACAACCTATGGGTTGCAGACGCCGATTTTTCTGTTATAATTCTCCATGAGAGGTAACCAAGCTAATTCAGCAGGTGAGAATTATGGAATTGACACTTACACCAGATATTGGCCATTAAAGAGCAAGCGGTATAAAGGAATTCCCCGCAACAACTGCATTGGAAGGTCTTCGAAAATTATTTGTTCCTGCTATTGAAGATGTAGAGAAATCTCCACCAACATTAGCGGATTTCCTGAGTGGCCATTGGCGTGATCCATAGTGGCGAATTTGTTGAAGGGAGCCCAGTTGTCTGAGAATACGGGGAGCAAGTTTGCCCAGATATGATGCAGAAGCGGGCGCAGGATCGCTATTCAAGACACCCAATGGATTTAGCGGATGCCTCGCTTGTTGCAGTTGCTGAGAGTCAGCCAACATCGATTTTTTCTTGACCCCATTTTTACATTTACCGGTTGCTAGATGGCCGGGTTCTTCAAATTATTCCATAGTTTGGTTGTGAGCTGCGGCTTAGAACCCGCAGGGTTTAGCGTGCTGCCGAACGTCCATTGCAGCTGGCTTTGCAGAATCGCTGGTTTTGGGTGTTTTTGCCTTGGGAATCGGTTGTTTGGGACGTTTCCGGCTACGCCGCCTGGGGCAACTGAATGTGACGATATATCTGATTTACTTTAACAGCGGAGAGCCAGAGGAAAGTATATGGCAACGCTGCAGAAAATGTAGATGCCCCAGATTGGGTTTGCGGACACTGGAACGGCTCGCCGCTTGAAATCGGTATGGGGTTGCGGACCGAAGTCGGCGAGAGTGAAGTGCGCCATCATCATCCATATTGCGAGTACTTCATATGGCTTGGAAGGAACAGCGGAATTCGAGGTAGAAGGCGCTGTGGTCGTGTTGCGTCCGGGGTTAGTTGTGATGTTTGAACCGGGTGAGCGGCCTCAGCTAACGTCCGTTGCTGAGGCAGGCGCACGTTGGATAGTGATTAAAGAGCACTCAGTGCCGGGCACGAAGTACATATCAGAATGATATAAAGGAGCACATATTCATGGGGACATGGCCAGCCGATTATCAGGAACAGCTTGCTGGTACAAATTGCGTTTTGTGTGCCGAAGGGCGACCAGGGAAAGCGGCGCACGCATTCGTTTCTACGCCAGCGCCACGGCAGATGGCTATTTGCACTCACACGGCGTACAACGCGGATATTGCGTGGTTATCTGGCGCGGTCGGCATAGTGGTGGAACCCACCGATTTATCCGACGCGGAAGCGGCCGCCTTTGGCTCGATATGATACGCGCCAGCCGCGTCAGGAAGTCTATCGCCCACTTAAGATGAATTATCAGCTCCTGGGCACCGGTGGCCCATCTGCATTGGATTCTGGCGCCCCGCTTCCTCGATGATGTGGCTCCCGGTGACCCGTGCTGGCTCGGGTATCACGTTTCCCGAGGATGAGGTGCGACGGGACGTGGCGGCTTTGCGCGGCGTTGGTGCAGATGCCGTAAGCAGAATTCTCGAGATTAAAGGCGCCGAGAAAGTAACCCTTCACCCACCGCGACCGTTAGATCACTGAAAGTGTGCTTAGCTGTCATTGGACAAAGGAGTTGCAGTTGTTTGAGCAGTTGCAAGGAAATAGTCAAGAAAATTTGAGGTAAACATATGAGCGAACGTGGTGCCGAGACAATGCTTCAATATTGCAGTGCCCAGAATTTCAAAAGCGTATGAATAGAATGCGCACCTTCGTAAGACATAATCTCTCATCAGGTACTGCGAATGAAATCATTTTGCGAGAATTTCTCGCCGGCCATTCTTCAGGGATTACTTCGTTGGCCAGGGTTTATTTGTGATCCTACGGAATACGATAAAGTAAGTAAACAGTGTGATATCTCGTTTATAATCAAAATAGATGCCCTTTGTTTATTCGGATGGGCCGATTAAAGTTGTATGGCCTGACGCAGCACGGATGGTGTGGTGAAGACAACCTGAATAAAAGCGATATTGAATCTGGTTTAGATAATATTTCATCAGCAAAAAACTGAATCCATATTTGCAAGGGATAATTTTCGCTTTTCAGTCACCAACTAACCTTGACACGATAATACATAACTGTGCAATTATCGCTCTAAAATAACGCCTCAAGCTGGACCGACAGGAATTGTATTCGATAAGGGCATTATCATACGTGCGGGGATGGAAGCGCCCTGAGATACAAACGTCACCAGAAACGACCACCGATATGTATGCAATCAGAGCGGGCAAAAACAGTTCAAATAGTATTGCAATAGCCTTCTTACTCCTGCTGTTCTTCGAAGCCATTGGGCAAACTAGGTGTTTTCCATGCAGATATGATCAATATCTTAATGGAAATGTTTGATCTCCATACCGAGAAAATTCATGAAGATATTTTGATGATGTAAACAGTGACAAGTGACAATCAAGTCCAACGGTACATGGATGAACAAAAATCCTATCAAACACGAAACAATCAACACTGTCATCCACTGGTGTACGCAAAGCGAATTGCTGACCAACACCAACTACACCCTCGCCCTCACCGGCAGCCGCTCATTCGGCTATGCCACCCCATCCTCCGACTACGATTTCGAAATCCTGTGTGAATCAAACGACTTCGCCCAGATCTGCCAGAAGCTGAACAAACCCGCCGCCACCACAGGCATCCGATTACGGGAGTCGCAGTTCGGCATCGAGGCCGACCGCGCCATCGATCTCACGCTGCATGACCGACGTTACGTTGAAAACGCGCTGCGGGCGTGGAGAGATGAACCCCTGTGGATTTGGCAGCGGGCCGTGCCGCTCCACGACCCCGCTGGTTGGCTGGCCTCCGTTCAGCAGCGCTTTAGCCAGTACCCCGCCGACATTTTGCAGCGCAAAAGTCGAAGTACACTTTCTCCGCGATTTCCACCTCAGCGTGCATGGCATTACCTACAATCAGGACTCGGAGAATAAGTTCTCCGTGATCCACACGTTGGGCGCCAAAGTGGCCGGAGATTGCCCTGTGCTGCCTCCTGACGGCAATCCGTATCCGTACGAAAAAGGCTCTTGCGCGCCTGCTACGATTCGGGCCGGTTCCAGCATCGCGCTGCTGGATGAAGTGATCAGATTATAGCAAATCTGCCCGGTCCGCTCAGCGCGCATTGGGAGCAAGTGAAAAAAGCCGTTGCCATGATGGACGAGCAGGCGTGTGAAATGCTCGAAGAGCAGATGATTGCGTTTGGCATCTCTAGGGCGTGGATTGATGGCGCTTATGGCCTGATCGAGCAAGACATTTATGATTAACGGCTTATCGGGTACGACCTCATTCTGGTGAGTTGTGGTAAAATGGCAGTTACAATATATACGATTTGCGACTATTCACGTGAAATTTCAGGAGGTGTTCAATGGTAGTAACAGTTGATGCCGTCTTTGATGGTCGAGTCTTTCTGCCGGTACAGCCAATTAGATTACCGGCCAATACGCGGGTGCAGATTGCCGTAACCACCGATGAAAGATCACCCATCTCTTTTTTAGATGTTGCAGAAGCTCTCGCATTGGAAGGGCCGCCCGATTGGTCACTTCAACTTGATGAATATTTGTATGGGGGTCGGCAACTCGATGGACAGTGAAGTGTTCCTCGACACTGCCTATGCCATTGCTCTTGCCAATGTGAAAGATCAGTTTCATGGGAAAGCAGTTGCCGTCGCCACACAGCTGCGCGCCCATCATACGAAGTTAATTACAACGCGTGCAGTATTACTTGAAATCGGCAATGCTTTATCTGGTCAACGATTCCGAGCGGCAGCGGTGCAGCTATTAGATGCGTTGGAAGCCGACCCGACAGTTGGAATTGTTACCTTAACCGATAGCTTATATCTTCAGGCGTTGAATCTATATCGCGCCCGTGCCGACAAGGAGTGGGGACTCGTGGATTGTCTCTCCTTTGTCGTCATGCAGGAACGCAAATTGACCAGTGCCTTGACCACCGATATGCATTTTCAACAAGCAGGTTTTCGGGTTTTGTTGCGAGAATACACGCGATAAATCGTACCAAAAAATCGATACAGCACACCACACAAGGAGAAAACATGAAACACCTACGTCTACTTGTACTATGCACGCTTCTTGTCACGTTAGTTTTGGCGGGCTGCGCCCCAGGTGCCGGGGTCGCCAACACCGATGCGGACGCGGGAAGCGCCGACGCCGCTGCGCCCGCTGAAGGATCAGACACCATGGTCATTCGCAACATGGGAAACCTGACCTCGTGGAATCCGGCGCTCACCAGCGATGGCGCCTCGATTCAAGCCCGCGATCTGCTGTGGCCGGCGCTGGTCAACACCGATAACACTACCGGCGCCCCGGTGCCAGGTCTGCAAACTTGGGAGGTTTCCGATGATTCGCTGACCTACACCTTCCACATCCTTGATGACGCTGTCTGGAGCGACGGCACGCCGATCAGCTCGGCGGATGTAAAGTTCATGATTGAAGCCATTCAGTCACCCATCGAAACCGTGTATGAAACGGTGGTGGAAAAGATCGTGGCCGTCAACATTATTGACGAGAAGAGTTACGAATTGGTGCTGAGCGAGATCGATTGCGCCTTCTTGTCGGGCCTGGCTTCGGTCCGTCTCTTGCCGTCGCACAAATATGCGGCCGATTTTAGCGATTTTGAGAGCAGCGATTTCAACATGAACCCCGACGTCAGCGGCGGCCCCTATGTTCTTGACGAATGGGCGCCCACCGAATTTGAGGCCTACGACGCCAACCCGGATTACTGGGGCGGCGCGCCGGCCATTCCCCATCTGGTCAATCGTGTCATGGAAGATGCCGCTATTGGCGTGCAGGCGCTGCAGGCCGGCGAAGTGGACTATATGACCATGCAGGGCGACCTCTTTCAGCAGATCACCAACAAGGACGATCTGAAGTGGAGTTCATTCCCACAGACTTCGGTCGGTTTCCTCTCGCTAAATTGGAAAGATCCCAACGACCCGCAATCGGCGTATGATGCCGATGGCAATCCGGTGGAGCAGGCGCCGCACCCGCTCTTTGGCGATGTGCGCGTGCGTAAGGCGGTGGCGCTGGGCATCAACGTGCAGGACATGATCGACGCCATGGGGCCGGATGGCGGCACGCCGCTGGTGGGTGTGGTTAGCCCCATCTCCGGTTGGGCCTATAACAATGACATCCAGCGCTATCCATACGATCCCGAAGCGGCTATGGCGCTGCTGGAGGAAGCCGGTTGGGTCGATAGCGACGGCGATGGCGTGCGCGAGAAGGACGGCGTACCGCTGGCCTTCACCATCGCATACAGCTCGATCCTGCAAATGTTTGAGACCGAAACGCTGATTATTCAGGACCAGCTCAACCAGATCGGCTTCGACGTTTCCGTGCAGCATTACGAATGGGCCAATTACGTGGAAGAGGTCTACTTTGGCCAAAAGTATGACGCCACGCCCATGACCAACAGCGATATGCCGCCGCCGAACCCAACACCTTCACCGGTCTGCTGCTGAGCTGCCGCGACATGGTCGGTTCCGGCGGCAACGTGGCCTCCTACATTAACCCCGATGTCGATGCGCTGATTGACCAGGCGGCGCTCTGTGTCGGGCTGCGCAGAGGCAGATCGGGCGCCAGCTCTATCAGGAAATCCAGCAGATCACCCATGATGATGTGGCCTATGTTTGGCTCTTTGTGCCCAATATGTTCCACGTCAGCAACGCCCGCATCGGCGGTTTCGAACCGGGGGCGACGTGGGTTTATTATGGCTATTTGAACCATCCGCAGGAGTGGTTTATTGAGAAGTAAGTTCTATTCTATTTGTATCAGATTGTCATAAAGTAACATGAATACCGTCGGGTATTCATGTTACTTTATGACAGAGACACATATGTATGGACATTGACGATATCAAAGCTCGTGTCACAATTGGCAACTTTCGCGTAAGTCTACATGCTGAGATGGAAGCAGAAAAGATAATCTGGATATTGCTCAGATTGTCGAAGCCATTATCAATGACCATATTTTGGAAGAATATGAGGATACAGGGCGTGGTGAAAGCTGTTTGGTCGTGGGATTCTCAGATAAAACGCCCATTCATGTCGTTTGCGGAATGCGCGCCGAGAATGTGATCATAGTGACGGTCTATATTCCATCGTTACCGAAATTTATAGACCCCTGGACAAGAGCAAGTGTAGAATGAATAAGCAATTAGAAAATCGCAAATGCTACTATTGTGGTTGTGACGCTTTTGAAGAGCGTCGCACAAAGTATATCTATAGCCGCAATGGACAAAATCTATTTGTGCCTGATATGCCTGTTGACGTTTGTCTAAATTGTGGAATGGTCTATTATCACGGGTCGGCCCTACTAAAGGTTGAGCAGCGTTTCAAAGAGATTTACCAAAAACAAGTTAAGCCAGACCGTTATGTAACTATGCCTGTGATGGAATATGCATAATGAAGATCCAAGCCATCAACCCTTGGCTCGTCAAAGCCGAGGGCACCTTTTGGGGCGAATACTTTTTTGTGGAAGTGATGACCGACGCAGGTATCACCGGCTGGGGCGAAATCACCACCACCACCAAGCTGGCCAACTCGCTGTCGCCGGCATGATCCGCCAGGTGAACGAGCTGCTCGTAGGCGAAGACCCCACGCGGATTGGAAGCCATCTGGCACAAGATTTTCCGCGCCTTTACCTACATGGGCTCACGCGGCGCCACTTGCCATGTGGATCAGCGGCATCGATATTGCGCTGTGGGATATTCGCGGCAAGGTCGCCGGGCAGCCGATTTACGAACTGCTGGGTGGCCCCGTGCGCGAGGCCATATCGCTTTATTGTCACCCCGACCAGAGCAAATTCACCAGCAAAGCGGGCGTGGAAGCCGAGATTCGCCATTGTGGAGTCGGGACACACGGCGCTCAAATTTGACCCCTTCCCCCACCTGCCTTCACCCGGCAGCAGCGCCGCGGACCCCGCCAACGCCGGCTATCTCGATGGGCAGATGAGCAAAGAAGGCGAGCAGATGGCCGCCGAGTTGACGGCGCAAATTCGCCAAGTGGCGGGGCCAAACATCGAAATCCTGATCGACGCTCACGGCCGCTTTAACGTCCCCACGGCCATCCGCCTGTGCCGCACGCTGGAAGAGGCCGGTCAGATCGACTGGTTTGAGGAGCCGGTCCCCGTGGAGAGCTATCCCGCCCTGCAACAGGTGCGCGAGAAGGTCAACGCCGCCATCTGCGTGGGCGAACGGCTGCACACGCGCTGGGAATTTGTGCCGATCTTCGAAAACAAGCTGGCCGACTACATCATGCCCGACGTGACGTGGACCGGCGGCATCTCCGAACTCAAGAAGATTGCCACCATGGCCGAGGCGTACTACATCCCCATTGCGCCCCACGACGCCAGTGGCCCTATCAACGTGGTGGCCGGTGCCCACGTCATGATGACCGTACCCAATTTCTATCGCGCCGAGACCAATCACCACGATTTGAGCAGCTACAACAAGTTTATCCAGACACCGCTTGATAACAGTGGTGGTGTCTTGAAGCTTCCCACTGCGCCCGGTTTGGGGATTGAGATGAACATGGATTTTTTGCGGGCGAATGTACTGGATGGGTTTGGCGGGTAGCTCAATAAAAGGGCTGATTCTATTGCGGAATCAGTCCCTTTAATTCACAACCATAGAGCAATAGCACTCATCATCATGCGAAACCTCGCGGACCAGCGTCCACCCCAACCGCTCCAGGATGCCGCGCGCGTTAACCGTCGTGGCGTAAACCATTTCGTGGCTTTGCCCCATTGCCAGCTCCATACCGGCCCGGACCAACGCTGTCCCAACGCCCTGGCCACGATACGATTCCGTGACGAATAATCCGCCCAGGCCCGGACGATATTCGGGCAAGTTCCAAGTTGCTTCTTCACGCAGCACAATCGTACCCGCCAATTGGCCGTCGACCAACGCTACCAGGCGCACGGGGAGACCATCGCGCTTGGCGTCTTCCTGAAAATCCTGGGCGATTTCCGCCGATGTTAGTCCAGCATAATAGTCCGGCCATTGGGCGCGAAACCAACGGGTCAGGGTGGGGATTGTTTCAAGACGATCTACGAGAAAGGCGATTTCGATCATGCGTTGCCTTTGCTTTTCTATAGGCTATAGCCCGAACATAACCCAAAATCCGCGCAAATCCGCCAAATCCGCGTACAAAAATTGCCCCTCCCACAACCCTTAAAGTGCCGCCAGGAAGTCCAGCACCCGCTGCGTCAGCAGTTCAGAGGCCGCAGGGTCATAGGAAGGGAGTGAGCTATCGGCAAAATAGTGTTGGTCGCCGGGATAGAGAAAAAGCTCCCCATCGTCGGCCTGCGCAATGAGTTCGCGGGCGGCGTCAATATCGCCCTCGCCCACAAAGAACGGATCGGCATCCATGCCGTGGACCTGGACCGGCACACCCTTGGGCCAGGCGGCGCCAAACTCGGATACGGGTACGCAAGCATAAAAGAAAAGCGCGCCACGCGCCCCGGGCCGGGTTTGGGCCAGCTTCTGCGCCGGCAGCACGCCCAGCGAGAATCCGGCATAGACCAGCTCGGCCGGCAGCCGCGCCACGGCTTGCTCCCCGCGCTGGAGCATTTCGGCAAACCCAACTTGCTGGACAAAACTCATGCCTTCTTTGATGCTGCCGAACGTGCGCCCCTCGAAAAGATCGGGCGTGTGGACAATATGCCCGGCCCGCCGCAGCGCATCGGCAAACGCGACGACGCCAGGCGTTAACCCTTGGGCGTGATGATATAAGACGACCTCTGCCATACTCGAAACTCCCGTTATTAGCCTCTGGGTTGCTACGCCACGGCAAACTCGGTATACTGACGCACTTCAGGCGGGCGGAAGCCCAAAACAATATCGTGATGCGGAACACCAGCCTCTAGTAGGTCAGTCGCTACGCCTTCTTCAGTGTCGTCATACTGAATCCAAATTTTGCCATCAATGATGTCAATGTGAATGGGCGTATGATGTATGTAACTTTGACCATGCCAATTTGTGTCAAGCAGCAGATAGCTTTGACGAATATCATCGAACACAGGACGCAGCGGATACTCACTATCTTTTGAAAAAAAATCGGCATACTCCTGTAAAATCTTTTTCACAATTTCTGGGTAACTCATTCGGGTATCCATTTGATGAGCACCTTTTCCCTTTCATCAAACACAATCAAATGAAACCAATCATTCTGTAGCAGAAGCTGCCCTAATTCAATTTGAAAGAGTGATTCATAAACTCGATATGGGATGGCAAGATAGAGTGCGCGATCAATGTTCTGCGAGACCAGCACTTGGTGATACATTACATATTGCCCCAATGCCTGCTGTAAATCTTTGACATCTGAACGACTTAGAAAACTCTTGATCTCGACGACAATCTTACGCGTCCCCTTCTCGGCGCTAATCAGCCGCTCTGCACCCAAATCCATTGACAGGCGCTTTTCACCAACATACACCTGGAACGGATCGTCCGTAATTTTCCAACCGTCTTTGTCTAACGCCGTGATAACGGTGTCGTGATAAATGTCTTTTTGCGCCATACTGCTTATTTTACCACATTACAATCAAAATTTGCGTGATCAACCAGCCACCCAGGCATCGGCCAGCCAACCATTTCTCACTCCGCCAGCCGCCACGAACCGCGCGGATCCAGTGCATCGCGCAAACCATCGCCCACCAGATAGAAACAGAGCACCGTCACCATGATCAACACCCCCGGCCAGATCACCAGATGGGTGCCGATGTTGAAATAGGAGCGGGAATCGGTCAGCATGTTGCCCCAGGTCGGCGTTGGCGCCTGCACCCCCACGCCCAAAAAGCTCAGCCCGGATTCAACCAAAATCAAATTGCCGGCGATGATGGTCATGGTCACAATGACAATGGGCAACACGTTGGGCAGGATGTGCTGCACCAGCAGCCGAAAATTGGGGACGCCCACGGCCTGCGCCGCCGCAATATATTCCTGCTCTTCAGCGAAAGCACCTCCCGCGCACCAGGCGACAGGTACCCACCCAGCCCAACAGCGCCAAGATAACAATCAGCAATTCCGCCGACGGCGTCCAAAACGCCGCCGATCAGCAGCAGAAAGAGCGTCGGCACCGAACTCAACGTGGTGACGCCCCAGGTAATCAGATCATCGACGCGACCGCCATAATAGCCGGCGATCAAGCCCAAGGCCACCCCGATCAGAATGGTCATGAAGCTGGCGCTGTATGCAATCGCCAGCGAAACGCTTCGCCATACAGCAGGCGAATCAACCTGGTCGCGCCCCAGGTGGTCGGTGCCCAAATGTGCCCTTCCGCTTCCGGGGAAAGAAACTTATCGGGGATGCTCGTGCGGTTAACGTCGAGGCCCAGCACATTTTCCACGACGGGCGGCCCCAACAGGCAAAACAGCGTCATGAGGCCCAGCACCAGCAGCGCCGCCAGCGTCAATTTGTCGCGCATGATGTGCCGCACGGCATTCTGCCACAACGTCCGCGGCTTCCCAGGTTTTTCGTCGCGCAGTTTTACAAGAGTTGCGGCAGTCGTCATTGGTGGGGTTGTCCTATTTATTGGGTGGTAAGCCGATTACTTGGCGCTTTTGGAGCCGGGAAATTGTAAATGGTAAATGTGAATTGTAAATTGTGAATGGCAGGGGCCTGTGACGCACACCGTTTACCGTTCATAACGCACCATTTACCATTCACCATTGAATATTGGTCCATTCCCAGGATTTTCTTGTTATTTTGACGCCGCGCGGATCGAGCAAGCTATACAGGATATCCGATATTAAAAGGCCCGCGATAAACATAACGGAGGCGATCACAACCGACCCCATAACCAGCGGATAATCGCGGTTGAAAACAGCATCCACCACTAATCGCCCCATACCCGGCCAATTAAAGACCTTCTCGATGATGACCGCGCCGGCCAGCAGCGTCCCCAACGCTTTGCCCAATAAAAGTGGCCACCGGAATCAGCGCGTTGGGCAGCGCATGAAGCCACCAGACGCGCCGCCTGGACAGCCCTTTGGAATGGGCGGTGCGCACAAAATCGCGTTCGAACACCTCCAGCAATTCAGTGCGGGTGAAGCGCGAAATAAAGGCGATGGTCCCCAAGGAGAGCACAAAGACCGGCATAATCATGTGCTTGGCCGTTTCTGCGATGTCGAAGCCGCCATCGCGCCGGGTGATGTCGCGCATGCCGCTCATGGGCAGAATATCAAAGTTGACGCTGAGGATGATGATCAGAATCAGCCCCAGCCAGAACTGCGGCATGGCGTTGCCGATCACGGTGAAGACGCGTATCAGTTGGTCCACCCAGCTTTTGTGATAAATCGCGGCCAGGATGCCCAGAAAGATGCCCATGCCATAGCCGAGAATCAGCGCGCTAAAGGTGAGCAGCAGCGTGGCCGGAATTTTTTCTATGAGCAATTCGCCGACGGGTCGTCGATGTTTCAGCGATTGGCCAAGATCGCCGCGCAATAGACCGCGTCGTTCGCCATAGCTGTCGACTTCACCATCGCCGTCCGTATCTACCCGCGTCCAGTCATTGCCGATCAGCCAATAAACATACTGCACGTACGCCGGCTGATCCAGCCCCAGCTTGCGGCGCAAAGTTTCGGTTGCCGCCGGGTCGGCGCGGGTGGGGTTAAAGGCGATCAGCTCAATGGGGTCGCCCGGTGCAGAGAGCATCAGCAGGAACGCAATAATGGTCACACCGAAAAATGTGGGGATGCCTTGCAGTAGTCTTCTGAGGATGTAGGTGCTCATGGGTGACTTGGGCTGTTGTTTTGGCGTCATCGCTATACGAAGGTGTTTCTCGTCCGAAAGTGCAATGATTCCAGAACTTTTCGGATAAGCATTTAGGCAGTATAGTGAAGGATGTAGTTTGGCGCAAGTTATCTCTTCATCACACACCGAAAGACGCAAATGCGACGCTCATTCCGCCAACTGGAAACCCAGCAGCACGCTCTTGAATACGCCCAACGACTCAACAGGGAGTGGCCCGAACGCGTCCCAATTTGCCAGCACATTGCGCAACAAGTTGCCACCACAGCGGCCCAATTGAACACTACAGCGCCCCACATATTGGAACTGTGCTGCGGGCCAGGCGTGCTGGCCGAAGCCCTGCTGGCCGCGCTGCCCACCATGTGCTATGTGGGCATCGATCTATCGCCCACGTTGCTCGCATTCACGCGACAACGGATACACCCTCATGCCGGCCACGTCACGCTGATTCAGGCCGACCTGAATGAAGATGCATGGCTGAAACAACTGGCGGTCCACAACGCTGCGCCCCCCTTCCACGCCGTGGTCACCATGCAGTCGCTGCACGATCTGGGCGGCGAGCCAGAGGTCAGCCGCATTTATGGACTGGCGCGCGAGCTGCTGGCCCCCGGCGGCCTCTTCCTCAACGCCGACTTAATCGTAGCACCCGGCGCAGAATTGCCCAACAACCCTGGTCGCCGCCCCCTCGCGCGCCATTTGGAACTGTTGAAGCAGCATGGCTACACGAATAGCCATAACACTCTTACCGTGGGTGGCTTCGGCTGCGTCAGCGCAAATCGCCCAAGATAGAACATGACCATGCGGTCGGCGCCCTCCAAACATGATATACTAGCGATTGTTAACAAGTAACATTTTCTACCCGAGCAAAAATGTTACTTATTGACAAAGCCGAGTATATAATGATCCACAAAACTATCCACTATTGCTTGGCAGTGACCCGCCTCCCGCGTGATCGACTTCGCACATCTCCCCCCTCTTCTCCACCTGTGGAGAAAAGGGGGTCAGGGGAGGAGCGGCCCACCCCACCAACCGGAGGAACCCATGAACCAAATCTCCCTAACCCAATGGCAGCAATACGCAGAACAAGGCTACCTGCACCTGGGCCGCGTCCTGAATGACCAGGAGTTGCACGCCCTTCAACAGCGCATCGACGACATCATGCTGGGCACGGCGCCGCTGGATTATGACCGCATGTTGATGCAGCTCGACAGCACCACCGGCAACTACAAAGATATGCCGCCGCAGACCAAAGGCCACAAGGGCGCCACGCTCAACTATCGCAAAATTCAGGATTTGGAGCTGGACCCGCTCTTTTTAGCCTATATGCAGCAGCCGCTCATGCAGGAAATTTGCGCACACATCTATGGCGCGCAGACGCCGGTGGCCAGCTTCCGCGCCATGTTTATGAACAAGCCCGCTGGCTTTGGCACGCTGCTGCCCTGGCACCAGGACCGCTGGAGCCACCTGGACCGCGACCCGCTGATCACCGTGTGGACCGCCCTGGACCCCGCCACCACCGCCAATGGCTGCGTCAAGGTGATCCCCGGTTCGCACCGCGACGGCCTGCTCAATCCCGATCATCCGGCCGGCTTTGTGACCGAAGAGCAGTCCGCTCAATTCTTGCAGCACGCCACCCCGCTGGATCTGGAACTGGAGGCAGGCGAAGCGGTACTGCTGCACAACTGGCTGCTCCACAGTTCAGACACCAATCGCACAACCATTGCGCGCGGGCATTTAGTGTCTGCTACATGGATGCCAATACGGTCTGCGGCCACGGCGATCAATATCCGGTCATTTTTGGCGAAGGCGCGCTGTAGTACAGTCTTCGCCCCGGTAAATTTAGATTTCGAACACGGATTTCCGCGGATAAACACAGATAAAATCCTGCAAATCTGCGTTTATCCGCGTACGCATATTCACTTGATTTTCATCGATGAATAAACATCTGCAAGACAACCTTCAACAAGTAATGGATGCGTTTCATCTGCCCGGCATGGCGGTCATTGTGGTCGAGCAGGGGGAGACAACGTTGCAGGCCGAAATGGGCTACGCCGACATCGCCGCACAACAACCCTTCACCGCAGATACCGTCTGCCTGATGGCGTCGGTGACCAAATCATTTACGGCTGCGCTTACAGGTTGTCTCGTCGACAAAGGGATCATTGAGTGGACCCGGCCCGTACGCGAATACATTCCGGACTTCCGCATGATGGACGAATTTGCTACGCGGGAGATCACGCTGGAGGATATGCTCTGTCACCGCTCCGGCCTGCCCTGGCACGAGAATTTGCTGACCCACGGTGTGGGGCGCGAACTGGCCGCTTCCGGGCGGGCGTTTCGCGCCGAGTTGTTGCAGCGCATGGCCCACTTTGATCCTTCTTCGGCATTTCGCACCCACTTTCAATATCAGGACATTGTGTACACCTGCGCCGGCGCCGTCTTGGAACATGTGACTGGTCAGGATTTTGAATCGCTGGCAGCGGAATATCTCCTGCAGCCGCTGGGTATGAACGAGAGTACGTTTGCACGATCAGCGGCGCGCGCAGGCGACAAACTGGCCCAGGGCTACGCCTGGATCGACGAACGACTTCAACCCATCCCCTTTTGCGACACGCGCTACATTGCGCCATCGGCGGGTCTATATAGCACCGCCCACGAAATGACCGCGTGGCTCAAGCTCCAGCTTGCGGGCGGCCGCGTCGGTGACCGCCAAATCATTTCGCCTACCAGCCTGGCCTGGATCCACCGCCCACACATGCTGCAATCGGAAAACCCCACGCTCGGGACAGGCGTCACCACCTATGGGCATGGCTGGCGTCAAAACAATTTGCACAGCCATGTGGTCGTTTCGCACGGCGGCTCGTTTAACGGCTATCGGTCATTTGTGGGCTTCATGCCGACCAAAGAGGCCGGTTTCGTCGTCCTCTCCAATCTCAACCTGACCGAAGGCGCGACCGCCGCCGGCTTGATTGTGTTGGATCATCTGCTCGGCGTGGATGCGGCGGACGAACGGATTGCGCACTATCTTAAGCGCACCCAGTTTTACCGGGACATGGAGCGCGCCGAAGCCGAGGCGTTTGCCGCCGGGCGCAATCTGGACAATCCACCGACGCACAATCCGCATGATTATCAAGGCATCTACGCGCATCCGGGCTACGGTGTATTCTCGGTGACGCTGGAGGGGGATACGCTCTATCAAACCTTTGATGGGCGCACCTTTCCGCTCACGCCATACAATGGCGATACGTTGGAAAGCCGCTTCCAATCCACCGAAAACCGGCTGCTGGAGATGACATTTGCCTTTGCAAGCAATGCCCAAGGCAACATCAGCACGCTGCGCGTTCCGCTGATTCCCGATATACCGACGCCATGCTTTACAAAACAAATAACTACTAACCCAATGTCATTAAGTTAGCAGTGAACACTCTGGACACGAATGCGCTTAACTTAATGACATTGACTACTAACCCGTTCCCTGGGCCTGTCGAAGGGAACCGGGTTCCCTTCGACAGGCCCAGGCCTCGAGAGGCTTAGTATACTGCGGTTGTGATGAAAAGCGTAGTTTTCGAAAACTCTACCAGAGAGGCCAAACTAGGCTTTTCATTCAGAGCAAATTATAGTTGCCAAAATAGAGTGCATCGTGACTTTTCACAGGATGACGACTATCATTTTCGGCCCCGATACAATCGGCCCCGATACAATCGGCCCCGATACAGTCGGCCCCGATACAGTCGGCCCCGATACAATCGGCCCCAATACAAATGGACATTTCAGATATGCCCGCCTTTGAACCAACTCCCAACTGTGGCCAACTCCAACGCCATTGGAGCCGCCATCGGGCGTAATCGTCGCCAGCGCCAATTACAACACAAAGCCGCTTATTGCGCGCCTGCTCTGGTCGCTGCACCACTTTCTGGGCGCCGAGCTGGGCGCGGTGCTCATTGTGGACAACGGTTCCACCGATGGTTCGGTCGAACTGCTGCAGGCCGCCGCCGATGCGGGCCTTTGCCAACTGATTGCTAATGACCAGAATCGCCAACACGGCCCGGCGCTCAGTCAAGCGCTATCGCATCTGGCCCATGCTCAGCAATCACGGCCCGGCCCGCGGCCTTGGGTTTGGCTGCTCGATTCAGACTGCATCATTGCGCGCGCCGATGCGGCCAGCCGCGCCATTGCCGCCGCCAACGCGTCCAATGCCAGTCTGGTGGGCGAATCTTATTGGAATCGCTGGAACGATGAGCATCGCTTCGCCGGCTATTCGCTGCTGCTCGATCCCGCCCAAGCATGGCGGGCCGAAATTGGCGCCATCCCCGACGGTGGTGATCCCATTGGCGATTTTGCCAAATCGTGTCAGACACAGGGAGTAATTGCCCATTCTTTCCCGTTCGCCCAAGATGGCTTCCTGATTCATCGGGGCGCAGCACGCTGGCCGCCGTCCGTGAACGCGCCGAAACGTCCAATCCGCACTACGAATGGGCGCAAAACCACCATGAACCCCACTTTCAACTCGTGCCCGATGCCCAAGCCTGCTATGCCGAACTGGTCGCTGAATTCAACGGGCAGGTTCCCGATTTGGGCGCCGCTGCGTTGATCCGGGCGTGTCGGGGTCTATAACACTTAAACTGAAGGAACAAATGCATGTCCATCACCTATCGCGACGCAATGATCAACTATTACGTGAATGACGTCGAGGGGCTGGCGACTTTCTATCGAGAGCATTTCGGCTTCCGCGAGACCTTTCGCACACCGGATAATGGTCCGGCGATTCACATTGAACTGAGACTGGGCGACTTTTTTGCTGGGTCTGGCTTCCATCGAAGCGGCGCGCGCCATGCACAATCTGCCGCTCAATCCGGGCCTGCCGCGCGGCGAGGTGGCCCTGTGGACCGATGATGTCGATGAAGCCTTTGCCGCGCTGACCGCCAAAGGCGTGCGCAGCATCAGCCCGCCGCACAATTTTCTCGAAACGCCGCCGCTGCGTGCGGCCTGGGTGGCAGATCCCGAAGGCAATCACATTCAGATTGTGTGCCGGCGCAAGAGTGATAAATAACTAAAATGGTAATCGCTATGCCGTCCCCTGAGCTTGTCGAACGGGTGACATGGTGACCGGGTGACATGGTGACCGGTTACCTTGTTATTCATGGCCGTTAGTCTGAACTAAAAATGAAAAGAGCAAGTTCATGAACCCAAACAATGCAAGCCCCAACTCATTGACCGGCCCCCTCGGCCTCTTTACCCAACAGACCGCTGTGGGCGCCGTCCATCACCCCGGTTCCTGCATTTACGACGCCGCTACGCAGAGTTACGCCATTGCCGGCGCCGGCGCCAATATCTGGAACGACCACGACGACTTTCACTTTGTGTGGAAACAGCTCACCGGCAATTTTATCGTGACCATGCAGGCCGAATTTGTGGGGCCAGGCGTCAATGCGCACCGCAAGCTGGGCTGGATGGTGCGCAGCAGCCTGGCCACTGACTCGGCAAATGTGAGCACCGGCATCCACGGCGACGGCCTCACTTCGCTGCAATTTCGGCGCACAACTGGCGGCAAAACCGAAGAAATCCGCGCGCCCATCACCCATGCCGATGTGATCCAACTGGAGCGCCGGGGCGACACCTATATTATGTCGGTCGCCCGTTTCGGCGATCCATTTACAGTGGTGCAGGTGGACGCGCTGGCGCTGGGCGATACGGTCTATGTGGGGCTGGCGGTCTGCTCGCACGAGGATGATGTGGTCGAGCGCGCTGTTTTTCGCAACGTGCGCGTGGTGGAGCCGGTGCAGCCGGGCTTTGTGCGTGGGCGCGACCCGCTGGGCAGCAATCTGGAAATTCTGGATGTGGCCAGCGGGCAGCGCCAAATCATCTATCGCGCGCCGGAGATATTTGAGGCGCCCAATTGGACCGTCGATGGCCGCAGCCTTATCTTCAATCGCGGCGGGCTGCTCTATCGCTTTGACCTGGCCAGCGGCGATATTGCGCAGATCGACACCGGCGCAGTGGTGCAAAACAACAACGACCACGTCATCTCTTTTGATGGCCGCATGTTGGCCATCAGCAGCCGCGACGACGCGCTAAAGTCCTCCGTCATTTACACCGTCCCCCTTGCGGGCGGCGAACCCAAGCGCATCACCGCCTATGGCCCCTCCTATCTGCACGGCTGGTCGCCCGACGGCCAATATCTGGTCTACACGGCTATGCGCAATGGCGATTTTGACATCTATCGCATTGCCGCCGATGGCGGTGACGATGGCGCTGAAGAGACCCAACTGACCACCGCGCCCGGTCTGGACGACGGCCCCGAATATACACCCGATGGCCAGACCATCTACTTTAACTCGGTGCGCAGCGGCCTCATGCAAATCTGGCGCATGAACGCCGACGGCTCCAACCAGCAGCCCGTGACCAATGACGAGTATAACAACTGGTTCCCCCACGTGTCGCCCGACGGCCGCTGGATCGCCTTCCTTACCTATCTGGTGGGCGAGGTCGAGCCGAGCGATCACCCACCGGCCAAGCGCGTCTATCTGCGCCTCATGCCCACCGACGGCGGCGCGCCCCCACGGGTCATCGCCTATCTGTACGGCGGCCAAGGCACCATGAACGTCCCCTCCTGGGCGCCGGACAGCCAGCGGCTGGCCTTTGTGAGCAACAGCGTGGCGCTGCTTTGAGGCTGCAACCTGACAAGGTGATAGGATGACAGGATGATAAGGTGAACGTAGATCATCTTGTCATCCTATCAGGCCTTTATGTTTTGAATATAGCTAAGAGAGGAATAGACCATGCAACATCGCCTGCAAGTGACGCCGAACGGACGCTTTCTGCAATATGCCGATGGCGCGCCCTTTTTCTATCTGGGCGACACGGCCTGGGAGCTGTTTCACCGGCTCAATATGAACGAAGCGACGCGCTATTTGGCCAATCGCGCCGCCAAAGGTTTTACCGTGATTCAGGCCGTGGCGCTGGCTGAACTGAGCGGACTTGATGTTCCCAATGCCAATGGCGACCGGCCGCTAATCGACAACGACCCCACGCGCCCCAACGAAGCCTACTTTCGCCACGTGGACGCGGTGACGGCCAAGGCCAACGAATTGGGGCTGGTTATGGGTATGTTGCCCACGTGGGGCTGCTATTGGAAGGCCACCGGCTTTAACGCGTATCCGATCTTTACACCGGATTCAGCGCGCGTCTATGGCCGCTTCTTGGGCGAGCGCTATCGCGCAAGTAACCTAATCTGGATTTTGGGCGGCGACCGCAACGTGGAGGATGAGGGGGAGCGGGCCATCATCGACGCTATGGCCGACGGGCTGAGTGCCGGCGACGGCGGTGCGCACCTGAAAACGTACCATCCCCTGGGGCCGGGTCGCTCGGCGGAAATGTTCCCCGCTGCCGACTGGCTCGATTTCCACATGTGCCAAAGTTCGCACGGCGCCCATGACCACGACAACGGCCTGTTCGTCGAGGCCGATTATGCGCTGGCGCCGCCCAAACCCACGGTGGATGGCGAGCCGCGCTACGAGACTATACCGGTCGGTTTTTACTTCCAGCACCAGAACCGCTACGACCGCTTTGACGCCTGTGACGTGCGCCAGGCCGCCTATTGGGCCATGTTGGCCGGCGCTTGCGGACACACCTATGGCAACAACAACGTGTGGCAAATGTGGGCGCCCGGCCGCGACCCGGTGCTGCACGCCGACATTCCGTGGCACGAGGCAGTGGATCATCCCGGCGCCTTTCAAATGGGGCTGCTGCGGCGCATCTTTGAAGCCTATGATTATCAGCAGTTGCGGCCCGCGACGGATTTTGTCGTCGATGGTCCGCGCTCTGGCGGCGCCAAAACCCGCGCCGCGCTGGCCGCCGATGGCTCATTTGCCTTTGTCTATTCGCCGCGCGGGGCGGCGGTTACGGTGGCGCGCACGCAGCTAAAAGCGGCGCGCGTCAAAGAGATCTGGTTTGACCCGCGCTACGGCAGCCGGCACCACATCCATTCCAGCGACACCGGCGCCTTTCAAACCTACACGCCGCCCACTGCTGGCCGCGGCAACGATTGGCTGCTGATTTTGGATGGGCGCGAGGGATAAATCCCAAGAGCCAGAATTTCTACCGCAAAGGACACGAAGAGCGCAAAGGAGAGTTTGTAAAATCCTTGCATTCCTTGCGCTCCTTGCGGTAGAAAGCTTTTTAGGGACGGATTGCCAGATTACGACCAGACGTAAATTTCATCATCATCCGCCGAATAGCCAATGAAGACGGCCAGCACCGCCCGCGGGTCGTCGCCCTCCAGCGGCGGGATCTCGTGGATGCAGCGCGTGTTGAAAAAGTAGAGGTCGCCGGGCGCCAGCTCGACCCGATAGGAGCCGATGTTGTTGGCGGCGGCATATTGGGGGAAGGTCTCGTTTTCAATGTGGGGCTGCACGTCGGGCGTCCACACGCACTGGTGCAGAATGGTCTGCGCTTTGCGTCCGCCTTGTGAGGCGTTTTGCAGACAGAGGATGCCGGCAAATTGATGCTCAAAGCGCGACACCGCATAGTTGAAGCGCTTCTCGCGCAGCGTCACGTGGTCAATGTGCGGCTTGTAGCTGTGCGTTTCGTAATGCACGCGGAAGATGGCCGGACCGTACCGGCGACCATCCGGCTCGCGGGCGGTTTTCACCTCTTTGGCCTTGCCGACCGTCTTTGCCGCCAGCGCCGACAACGCATCATACATGGTCTGCACCGGGTTGTCGAAGCCGTCGAAGAGATGCGCAAAAAGCTGGTGCGTATCCACGGCGTGGCGCAAAAACGCCTCCTGATCGTGGCCGCGGTTGCCCAAACTGGTGCCAATGTCGATGCGCGTGCGGCCGTCGGCGCTCTTGACCAGCGGGTCGCGGATCAGCCCCCAGTTGATAAAGCGCTGCATCAAGCCCTGGCAGTGCGCCGGATCGTAGGCATCGCGCAGCACAATGGCCGGCATCTCGGCTTGGGAGAGGGCGAGGAGTGGATCGGCGTATTGGTCGCGGACGGCGTCCAAATTGGGGCCAGCGGGGAGCCAGCCATTGGTGGATGGCGACATGGGGTTTCTCCTTTGGATTGTTGCGATGGAAATGTAGATGCGAAAATCGTCCAAATCAGGGGAACGCTCTCGTGATTTAGCCGCGAGTATAGCGCATGTGGTGCGCATTGCCAATCTCACAATGGGTCTCAACAATCTAACTTTTCACCTTGGCCTCAACTCGCTTATAATTCTACAAGATTCTCTTCGACCAACTACTTTTGCCTCAATGGGATCTCGTGTGGTCCCCTTCCTGGAAGAGGCAGATGCTGCGTTTGCGCGAGCCAAAGCGGTCTCTGCCTCTTCCAGGAAGGGACGCGCCACCGTGTCAACCACCTGAGCATCCGAAAGAGCCCTACTTTTGTCTCCACGGAGAATCCATCAAATGACCACCATCCCCACCCGCCAGGTCGGCCAGACCAACGCCCGCGTCACCCAGTTTGGGCTGGGCGGCGCGCCCTTTGGCAATTTGTTTGAGCCCATTTCCGAAGCGCAGGCGCAACGCACGCTGCAAGCGGCTTGGGACGCCGGCGTGCGCTATTTTGACACGGCGCCCTTTTATGGCTACGGCAAAAGCGAGCACCGCGTCGGCCACTTCCTGCGCCAGCAGCCGCGAAGCGAGTTTGTGATCTCGACCAAAGTGGGGCGCGTGCTGCGCCCGCCGCGCAACCTGGCTGCCTTTGACAAGGGTGCGTGGGCCGACCCGCTGCCCTTTGAATTCGATGTGGATTTTAGCTATGATGGCATTATGCGTTCGTATGAAGACAGCCTGCAGCGGCTAGGTCTGCCCTCGGTGGACATGCTGGTGATCCACGATCTGGATTTCTATTTTCACCAGAACGAGGCGCGGGTCAGCGCCTGGCTCAACCAGCTCTATACCTCCGGCTGGCGGGCGCTGGACGAGCTGCGCCGCCACGGGCTGATCCAGGCCGTGGGCGCCGGCGTCAACGAGCTGGGCATGATCCCGCGCTTTTTGGATCTGGTGGAGCTGGACTTTTTCCTGGTGGCGTATGGCTACAATTTGCTAACGCAGGAGATGCTGGCCAGCGAGTTCACCCTCTGTGCCAAACGCAATGTGAGCATTATTATTGGCGCGGTCTTTGCTTCGGGCATATTGGCCACGGGGGCCGTGCCGGGCGCCAAATATTTTTACGCCCCCGCATCGGAGGAGATTCTGGACAAGACCGAACGCATTCAAACCATCTGCCAGCGTTACGAAACGCCGCTGCCCGCTGCTGCGCTGCAATTCCTGCTGGCCAACCCCATTGTGGCGGCTATTATTCCAGGGGCGCTGGCGCCGGAACATGTGCAGAGCAACATCGAGCTGGTGGCGCAAGAGATTCCAGCAGAGCTGTGGGCTGAACTCAAGCGGGAGGGGCTGCTGGTAGAGGATGCGCCGACGCCATGACGACTGTTAGACGGCTATAACATTCGCCATCCCATTAGCCCCACTGCCATTAAGTTAACAGTCATTAGTGGGCAGTTTGACACGATAATGCTTTACTTAATGGCAGTGCCCGTTAGCCCCCCTGTGAGCCGGCTTCTATCCAGATAGGACATCACGTCATCAATCGAGCTGCCATAAAGGATGCAGGAGACCCCGCGGCGATTGGGCTCTTTGCGTATGGGCCTGGCAAAGTGTCTATAGAGCCGATTGGTGTAGCGATCATGCTCACGGGCGTGGCAGCGGATCTCTTGCACGCCCAATGTGCGCAGATGGCGGAACACAAAACCCATGCCGTTCCACGTCAGCCGGGTGAGCCGATAGGGTTTGGCAATGGCAGTCACATAGATAAAGCCCACCTCTTTGTTCGCGTATGCCTGGGCTGGCTCCCCCAGAAAATAACCCAGCATAGCAACGACTTTGCCCTTGTGGCAGCTGATCATAGCGCCGCCGTGGGCAAGGAGCAGTTCGGTGATTTCTACGGCTTCGCTGCGCTTGGTCAAGGCCAGTTCCTCGCCAATCGACATTAGAAAATCGACAACAACATCTTTTTCCTGCGAGGTGCAAACATAATAACTAATGTTGGATGTATCCATAATGATAAATCTTCTCTTTCCACAACCAGGGGGAGAATGCCGCCAAGGCGCTTTGACTGTGCAGTGCGCCTTGGCGGCTTCGCGTGCGTGTTGCAACAATACTTAGTCCGGTACCATGTTTAAATGGTTTGTCCATCAGACCAGCTTAAATTACGGCCAGATGCGCGGCCAAGATGCTGCCTGCAGCTATGCGCTGGGGCCAGGGAAAACACGCGGAAATACTCGGGGGAACGTTCGGGGAAATGTCATGGTTTTTCTCCTCTATGTTGAAAATTGTTGATAGTTGATATGTAACCATTCGCACCGTTGCCCTCACTAGCAACTTGGTGAACGGTTACGCCAGTCAGGATACCCGCCCGCCATTACCCTATGATTACCTGATCCAAATCTATTGTGACAAGGGTGAAGCGTATTTGGTAATGTTGTGGTAATGGGTATAATTAACACCATGTAAAGCTAGCCCCAGCTAATTCCGTCCTGGACACCGCCGCTTGGATCCCCAAAATAGCGCGCTTGACTGTGAACCCGAGATGATTCACCTGAACTTATTTGGCCCCGGCTCCGTGACTCAAGATGATGGCGCTGAAATCACCCTGCGCGGTCGCAAAGATCTGGCGCTGCTGGCCTATCTGGCCCTCGAAAGCCCCAAAGCCGTGCCCCGCGATACGCTCCTGGGGCTCTTCTGGCCCGAACTGAATCAAGATGATGCGCGCAACAATCTGCGCGTCACGTTGACGCGCCTGCGCAAAGCGCTGGCCCATGAGGGCGCCCCCTATTTGGAATCCAATCGACGCACCGTACAGTGGAATGCCGACGCTCCGGCCTCCATAGACGTGGTCGTTTTTCTCCATTTGATGCGCACCGCGGCGCAGCACGACCACCCGTCGCTGGCCGCTTGCCCCACCTGCATGGCAACGCTGGAACGCGCCCAAGCGCTCTATACCGCCGAAATGTTGAGCGGCTTTCATCTGCCCGAATGCGCGGCCTTTGAAGAGTGGCTCCTGTTTCAGCGTGAAGCGCTCCACATGCAGTTGATGCAGTTGCTGGCCCATCTTGAAGCAGCCTATGTGGACGCCGCCACCTTGGCCGATGCAGTCAGGATTGTGCGCCGCCGCCTTGCGCTGGATCCGCTGGATGAGGACGCCCATCGCCGCCTAATGGCGCTGCTGGTCCGCATCGGCCAGCGCCACGCCGCGCTGATTCAATACGAAGCCTGCCGCCGTCTGCTGGCCGCCGAGCTGGATGTTCCCCCCGCGCCGGAAACCGTTGCGCTCTATGAGCAGATCCGCAATGGGGAAGAGGTGGCGGGTGAGGGGTGGCGGGTGGCGGAGTCAGTCGCCAGCCTTCAGTCGGCAGCGATCAGCCAACAGCCAACAGCCAACAGCCAACAGCCAATTGAAAATAGTCAACAACCGACGTCGCGCGAACAACCCGCCACCCGCTACCCGCCACCCGCCACTCGCCACTCGCCCCCCGATCAACGACTCTTTGGCATTGAAGCGGCGTATGGCCGCGTGGCGGAGGCGCTGTTGTGGGCGGATCGAGGCTGGCTGGTGGCCATCGACGGCATGGGGGGGATTGGCAAAACCACCTTGGCCAGTGCGCTGGTGCGCGGCTTTTTGGAGCAAGAGCGCTTTGCCGACATGGCCTGGGTGAGCGCCAAACAGGAGGAGTTTCGCCCCGAACAGGGGACTCAGTCGACGGGCACACCGGCGCTGGATGCCGAAACGCTGGTCGATCAGCTCTTGCGCCAGCTTGCCGATGGACCCTATCCCCTCACCGATAATGTACAAAAGCGGCGCGTGCTGGCTCACCTTCTGCAGGAGAAACCGTCGCTGGTTGTGGTCGACAATTTGGAGAGCGCCATCGACTATGAAGCGCTGCTGCCGCTGCTGCGCGAGCTGGCCGCCCCCAGCAAATTTCTGATTACCAGCCGCCTGAGCCTGCGTGCGCAAAGCGATGTCTTCTGCCACAGCCTGACCGAGCTGAGCCGGGATGACGCGCTGGCGTTGCTGCGTCATGAAGCACAGACGCGCGGGCTCCATCTGCTGCTGGACGCACCGGACGAAACGCTGCACGCCATTTACAACACCGTCGGCGGCAACCCGCTGGCGCTCAAGCTGGTCATGGGGCAGCTCCACTTTTTGCCGCTGGCACAGGTGTTGCAAAGCCTGCGTCAGGCGCGCGGCCAGCATGTGGAACAGCTCTATCACTATATTTATTGGCAGGCCTGGCAAAAGCTGGCTGAGGTCAGCCGCCATCTGCTGCTCTGTATGCCGGTGACGCCCAATGCCACCTATGACCAACTGCGGACCGCCAGTGAGCTAACCTTCGAAGAACTCCAGCACGCGCTGACGCAGCTCTGCGCCTGCTCGCTGGTCGAAGTCGGCGGCGATCTGCTCGAGCCGCGCTACCGGCTGCACCGGCTGACCGAGACGTTCCTCATGCATGAGGTGATCAAGTGGCAGCAGCTCCCCAAGGGTGAGAACAGCACCCTTGAAACCGCAGATGAAGCCAAGTTTTTCCTCCAGCGCGTTCTGCACATGGTGGAGCAGTGGCGGCAAGACCCCGCCGTGCAGACCATTGAGGTGCAGAAGCTGGATCGCGAGCACGAGGGCATTGTCAAAGCCATTTCGCTGGGGCTGGAGTTTCCGGCGGCGTGGATGGTGGTCAAGCGGCTGATCACCACCTTTACGCCCTATATGGAGCGCCGCGGCCACTGGGAAAGCTGGCGCGGCATCTTGCTGCGCGCCATGGCCGCCGCCCAGCAAAATGAGGATGTGGACGGCGAGATCACGCTGACCGCGCTGCTGGCGCGGCTGTGTCAGCGCCAAAGCCACCGCGCCGACGTGGTGCATTATTATCGCCGCGTCATTCGTTTGGCCCGGCGTGCGGACAACGCTTTTGAAATGGCGCGCGCCTGCTCCAATTTGGGCTATTTTTATATCGACGGCGGCCACTGGTGGCGGGCGGAGGTGCTATGTGAGCGGGCGTTGGCGGTTTTTGAGGAATTGGACAGCGATCACGGGCGGGCGCATACGCATAACCATTTGGGCTTGCTCTATACGCGGCGGCATGAGTGGGTAGAAGCGGAGCGGCATTTGCAAAATGCGTGTGCAATTTGGGAAGATATTGGCGATCAGCACGCGTTAATATACGGCTTTGAAAATTTAGGATTATTATATTATGAGATGGAACGCCCATCTGATGCATTAATATCGCTTGAAAAATCACTTCGTCAGGTCGAAATTACAGGGGAGCAAAGCGAGATTGGGGCTATAAAAGTGAATATAGGGCTTGTGCATCAGCAAGTGGGCGATCTGGACAGCGCCAAAGCCTTCTATAAGCAAGCTGAAGAGTCATTTCAACAACACGCAAATTTACTAGGCCTTGCCCAAGCGTGGGCGAATCTCGGCGAAATTTATGTCGCTCAAAAAGAATGGGATGCTGCACAACGTCATCTTGAATCTTCGTTAGAAGGGTGCCAAAATCTTAACTATTTTGAAGGTGAAGCAAAGGTTCTGATCATGTTAATCCAGCTATTCCTCTGCCAAAAAAAGCGTCCACAAGCCCAAAATTATGTGAACGTTTTAGAGGGCCTAATTGCTACGCAAGGTTGGGGACAGCAAGAACAACATCTAAAACAGAATGTCATCGATTTCAAAAAGCGCTTGGAGTTGGAATCAACACAGTCATAAAATTGCACAAACAAAACAACCTCACACTTACATCGTGAGGTTGTTTTGTTTGCAAGTGATGGAAACGCACCTTCAAATCTATGAGTTAACAACCGCCGCCGCCGCCAGCGCCAAGCCCGCTACACGCACTCGCCGACTGCGCCATCGGCACGCCAATCTCTTCGCCAATAATACCGGTGCTAAACAGGGCCAACGTCAACGCCACCGCGATCATGATTTTGGAAAGGGTCAGTTTCATCTCAGCAATCTCCTTTGGAATTTTGAAAGTTCAAGTTGTCAGGAGGGTTGTTGAGATGGAATCCCACGGTGGACCCTGCCCTAACCCACTCCTGTCACGAGAGGGATCAGGGGAAAGATTCCACCGCCTTGCAAGGAACTCAATCACCCAAATAGCAGACGAACGGGGGATTTTCATCTGTTCAGTTCGTCGTCTGATGCCATTGTAGCGGGCAGGCGTCATGAGGGTGTCGCGAAAGTGTCGCGGGGTTTTGGAGGAAGATAATTTGTACGCGGATGAACGCGGATTTTCGCGGATGAAGAAGCCCAAAATCCGCGAAAATCCGCGTTCATCCGCGTACCCTTTCAATATCAGCTCTTGAGGCTGGAAGGAGCAGATACGCTGATGGCTGAATCACCCCATCGCTGCTATAATTGAACCAATGTCCCAGCTACGCCTCACCTGTTTCAACACCTTCCAAGTCACCCGCGACGCGGTTCCCATTACCCGCTTTCACAGCGTCAAAACGCGCGCGCTGCTGATCTATCTGGCCATTGAGCAAGGTGCGCCCCATCCGCGCGATGTGCTGGCCGGTCTGCTTTGGCCCGATCATTCGGAGCGGCGGGCGCGGCGCAACCTGTCGCAAAACCTGATGGAGTTGCGCCGCGCCATTGGGGATGATGCCGCCAGCGCCGTCACGGAGGCGCCGGATGACGCCGCTTATTTGCACAGCGATACCCATACCATCGCGTTCAATCCCACCAGCCGCCACTGGGTGGATGTGCTGGCCTTTGAAAAGCATTTGGCCACGGTGGATGAGCACAGCCTCCAGACCCACGGCCACGCCCAAGCAGCCGATTGCCCCACCTGCGCCGAAGCCCTCCGACAGGCCGCCGCCCTCTACACCGGTCCGTTTTTGGCCGGCTTTTCCATCGATGACAGCGATCTTTTTGTAAACTGGCTGCTTACTCGCCGCGAATACTATCACCAGCGGGCGGTGGAAACCTTTAGCCGTCTGGCCGCCCATTTTGAGCACACCGGCGATCTGAACGCGGCCCAGCAGGTGGTGCGCCAGTTGCTTGATTTGGCTCCCTGGCAGGAAGAAGCGCACCGGCAGCTCATGCGGCTACTGGCGCGCGCCGGTCAACGCACGCACGCGCTGGCCCAATATGATCGGCTGTGCAGCGCGCTGGAAGATGAATTGGGCGTGCCGCCATCGGCGGAAAGCAATGCGCTTTATGACCAGATTTTGGCCGGCGAAATTGCCGCAACGGCCAGCCCAACCGAACCAACCGCGCCGCCATCACCCCCACGGTCACGGCCCCTGCCACGCCGCCTTTTCAGGCATTGGCGCCGCCGCCACACTTTGTGGGCGCGCGGTGGAAATGCACCAGCTTCAGGGTGCGCTGACCGAGGAGCGCCGCCCCATTCTGGCGCTGGTGGGCATGGGCGGCGCCGGCAAGACGACGCTGGCTGCGCATCTGGCGCACCAGATGCGCAGCCATTTTGCCGACGGTGTGCTGTGGGCCAACGCCTTGAGCAGCACGCCGCTCGACACGTTGAGCGCCTGGGGTCGCGCCTATGGTTATGATTTTGGCGGGCTGGCCGATCTGGAGAGCCGGGCGGCGGCGGTGCGCAGCATGTTGGCCGATAAAAAGGCGCTGCTTGTGGTGGACAACGTGACCAGTGCGGCCCAAGTGCGCCCGCTGCTGCCCGGCAACGATGGATGCGCGGTGCTGCTGACCACGCGCGATCTGGATGTGGCCCACGCCGTCAATGCCCGCGCCGCGCCGCTGGGTGACCTGGCGCCGGAGAGCGCTTTACAACTGTTGGCGCGCGTTTTGGGGAAGCGCGCGTGGCCGCCGAAGAAGAGGCCGCCCGTGAAATCTGCGCCCGGCTGCACCATTTGCCACTGGCGGTGGAAATTGTGGCGCAGCGGCTCAAATCGCGGGCGCGGCTGTCGCTGGCCGCCATGGCCGCCCGCCTGCGCGACGAGCAGCAGCGGCTGGGGCTGGAGATCAGCGACCAGGCCGTACGCGCTTCGTTTGCCGTCAGTTGGCAGGCGCTGGATGCTGAATTGCAGCGCGTGTTTGCGCTGCTGGCCGTGTTTGAGGGGCGCGCATTTGCTGTGGAGGCGGCGGCCTATTTGACCGATCTGGATGCGTTTGACGCCGAGGATGCGCTCTATGCGCTGGCCGCGCTGTCGCTGCTGCGCGAGGAGGAGGGGGGCTACTTTCGCCAGCACCCGCTGCTGGCCGATTTTGCCCAGGAGCAGTTGGTGCAGACCGACGAGGCGTATGCGCGCATGGTCGATTATTATGGCGACTTTGCCCAGCGCCATCGCGCAAATTATGGGGCGCTGGAGCCAGAGTGGGGCAATTTACGCGGCGCGATTGAGGCTGCGCATCAGCACAAAGCGGATGCCTTGTTGATTGCGCTGACCGATGCATTAGCGGGGGCTTGGATGGCGTGCGCCCGCTACACCGATGCCCGGCGCGCCTACGAATTGACCCAACCCGCCCTGGTGCGCACAGCGGCGGAAGGTCAACACGCGCGTTTTCTATTGCGCTGGGCGGAAGCGTGTGTGGAACAGAGCGCCTATGACGAGGCCAAACAGCTCCTGCGCAGATCCTTTGATCTTTATCAAAAGGTGGAGGATGAGCAAGGAGTTGCCGATGTACAGTATCATCAGGCGGCCATCGCCAATATACAAAGCGCGTTTGATGAGGCCGACCAGTTAATCGAGCGCTGTCTCGCCACCCGCATGGCGGCCAATGATCCGGCCGCGATTGCCGCCGCGCTCTATTTGCGGGCTTCCAATGCGTATGATCGCGATGATTTTGATGTGGCGTTGGAAAATGCCCAGCAATCGCTGGATATGCAACGCACAACAGAAGATCAGCGTCATCTCTCGCGTCCGCTCCAGTTGTTGGCCCTAATTTATGCGCGCCAAGACGATTTTGCGCGCGCGCGCAAGGATGCCCACGAAGCGCTGGAGGTGAGCCGCGCGCAGAGGCAGAAACATGAGATTGCGGCTTCGCTCTATACGCTGGCGTTGGTCTATCGATACCAGCGTGATTTTGTCTCTGCGGAACAATATGCCCAGCAAGCGCTGGAACAATTTCGCCATTTTGGGCAACTGCTGCCCCAAGGCCAGCTCCTCTATCAATTGAGCGTTATTCACAAAGAAAACGAAGCGTATACCAACGCAATTCCGCTGGCGCAAGACAGTATCGCCCTCTTTGCGCAAATTGGGGACAAATTAGGCATGGCGTACGCATTGGTCCATCTAGGCGATCTGCACTTTCTGCTCGGCGAAAATCAACAAGGGCAGGCAAACTGGCGCAAAGCGCAGGCCCTAGACCGGGAAATCGAGCCCGTGGGTCCTCGAAGAGACCGGGAAGCGACTGGCATAACATAATACCATTTTGTCAGGCTAACCGCTATGGGGACAGGATGACAAGGTGACCGGGTGACAAGATGACCGGTCACCTTGTCACCCGGTCACCTTGTCAGAGATTCCTGGCCCATAGATTGGCAATTTGTATAATTTAAGGCCCATGTTTGGTTGGTCCCTCAAACGACCAGCCCATAAAGAGCACAATCTGCGCCAATGTATCCAGCGTGACCCCTTCTTCCAGCCGGATCAAGTGACGCGTGAGCCAGGCAAATTTGTGGTTGGGCAACCGCGATGGCGTATAAGGCGCTTCCCCCACGGCTGCTTCTAAGGTCGCTAGCGGCGGGTCTCCAACTGCGGCGGACGCGCGCGCTGCGACGGCCCGCTCGATTTCAACCTGGCCTTGGGCCATCTGCGGCCGACCGGGTTGGCGGGGGTTGGGCAGCGTGGAATCATCCAGCGCGGGATCATAGAGCGGGGGGTCGCCCAACATAGGGTCATGCAGGGCAGGATCATGCAGCGTAGGATCATCCACAGGCGGATCGCCCAACGTGGGGTCGCCCAGCATGGGGTCATACGGGTTGCCCATACCGTCGCCCATGCCCATGGTGGCTGCTTCCGCCAACGCTTGTTGGATTTGCGCCAATGTGGGCAAGGTGGCCTTGAGAATCTGCTCTTCGGCAAACGCGATATACTGTTTGTGCAGATCGTCAATGGACAACATGGTGTGCGCCGCGGCGCTGTCCGCGCCGGCGGGCGCGGTGGTCCATGCCGTACGGGTAGCGAAAAGCGGGCTCAACAGCTCCACAATGGCGTTGAAAACCGGTTGCAGCGCCCGGATCAGCTCGAATCCACTTACGCGGACGCCGCGAATCTGGTAGGTTTTGCTGCGCAGCGGGTCGTCAACCGTCGCAAAGGCGCCCAGCCACTGTTGCTCCACCCACTTGGGCCAGACGCGCGGCAGCAGGTCGCGCCAATGCGCGTCCAGTTGGTCGGCAAGCTGGAGATCCTGGGCCACCAATGCCACGATGTCCTGGGCGCGGCGGGCGATTTCCGCTTGGGTCATCTGCGGGTCATTTGCGGTCTGCGCGGCCAAAATGCGTGCGACAATAAATTGGACGGTCCGCGTACTTTCGCTGCGTTCGCCCTCGCGGCGTATCCGTTCGGCGATCTCGGCATCGGGGATCGATGCATTGGCCAATATCTCCTCGACAATGGCGCGCGCGGCCCGCTCGCGCGCCGAAAATTGGCCAACGACCTGGGCGCTTTCGGTGAAGATTTGTTGGGCCATCAGGCGCGCCGCATTGGCATGGGTTAAGAGATCAAGCACAATATTTTCCGCAAAGCGGCGCAGATGGGATTGCATTGCGGCCTCTCGATTTGCCACGCCAGCGCGGCTGCTAGCGGCGGGCATTGGCTCACCGCTTGCATCAACAAACCCAGCCCGCGGATAGAGTTCGGTCCAAAAGGCCGAGTCTGGGTTCTCCCATTCCAGCTTGGCCATATTGCCTGCGGCTTGGCGCAATTCACGCTGCTCACCGTAAGAGAGCGCTGGCGCGGCCGTAGCGGCCCACGCCCGTCCTAGTTCACGCAGCATGAAATCAATCAGCTCGGGAGGGGCCGGGACGGTTGAATCAACCATCGTCCAATCGATGGCGGGCAGCGGCGCCGATGGCGTCCCGCTTGCCGCATTCAGATTGGCAAGCTGTTCTTGCGCCATTTGACGGGCGGCAGGCGGCGCATTAAACGCAATGGCTGCGTCTCCGGCCCGGTTAAACAGCTCTAACGCCAGCTCGGCAATGGTGATGGCGGCGGCCGCTTGTTCCGGCGCGCTGTGGCTGCTGGTGACCACGGATGCAATTCGATAGATGGCTAATTCGGCATCGTTTAGCCAGTGTTCGCGCAATATGCGCTCGACGACTGTGCGCACGGCAACTTCGTGGCTGGGCGGCAACAGATGCTGGGCGTGCGCCCGGCCCGCCGCCGCGCTGGCGCCGTTGCCGCTGGCCGCCATCATAGCCATGACAATTTTGTGCGTCGTCAGCTCATTCTGCACGCGCTGGCTCTCGGCCATAATGCGATCCGCCACCTGGCGCATGGTCGACTGGCCGGCCGCAGCCACCGCCGCCGGTCCATTGACAATGGCGGCGGCGGCTCGGTGGGCCGCCAGCGTGCGCACAAGCTCGGTCTGCATCAGGGGGCGGATCGAAGCAAAAGGATGCTCATCTAAATCAGCGTGGTCGCTGGCGGGCAGCCCATCGGCCAAAAGCTCTTGGAATCCCAACACGCTAATGGGGCCGGCGGTCAGACAGCCATAGGCGTCGGCAAAGATCTCTTCCAGCCAGGTCAGGCGCCAGTCACCGGCAAAGAGCATCTCTTCCAGATAGGTATGAATCTGACCCGCGCCGCCCGGCGCGTAGCCATAGCGAAAGAGTAAATGACCCACCTCGTGGGGCAGCGCCAGGTAGTCGGCCGAGACTGGCTGCGCTGGCGCCTCTGTGTCGGGCGTGGCGTCCCCCGCCGGGATGGCTTGTGGGGGCGCTGCGGAAGCCATGTCCGCGCGGGCGGCAAAGGGTACGCCAATCAAAATCATATCGTGATAGGGCAGAATGCGCACCTGCGTACTCTGGTTTGAATAGGTCATCACATCTTTCTGTTCGAGAAGCCGGCGGCCATGGCCGGGCTCGATGGCAACTGGGCAAACTCATCGGCAATCTGCAAGCTGCTAATGGCATAAAGCTGCTGTTCGCGCTGCCGAATGGCGGCATGGACGATCTCAAGATCGATAGAGATCTGCTCGATGAGCATACGCAAGGCATAATTGGCCGGCACGTCGCCCGGTGTAAAATCGATGATGTTGACCGCATGTTCCAGTGCCTCAATCAGGTTTGTATGCCCCACATCGCGCGGTTCGGCATACAGCGGCTGCTCTGGCCGCAGCCGCTGGTCGATCTGTTGCAGCGCCACTTGGCGACCATGAAAGAGCCCGTCGCAGAAGACATTCATAATGGCCTCGGCAAAGAAGAGCAGGTCCGCCACCATTTGGCGGGCGTGGTCGGTGCGCTGTATGTGATAGTGAATCTGCTTTAGCTGGGTCAACGCATTGGGCCATGTGGCATATTGGGGATACTCGCTGCCGCCATCCAGCAACATGCCCGATGCATCAAAGCGCGCGTTATATTGGGCGTGAAGCTTTTGAACCTCTTGAAAGGCCGCTGTCACCTCTTGATCAGAAGACCAGGGCGCCCCCGCATCTGCAAGCTGCGCGCCTAAATCAGCGTGCAGCGCCTGGGCCACTGCATTCTGGGCGTTATATCGCTCTGTTTCCAACTCCATATAGAGCTTTTCGTCAAAGCGCGCCCGCGCGCTTTCCAGGGCAGTGCGCAATGTGGCCCAGCGCGTGCGCCAGCGCTTTTCATACCAGCTCTGGCTGCCAAATTCAGAGGGGCTTGTGCGGCTTCTTGGTGATGCGGGCATTGATGATCTCCTTGGGTGGCGGTGGAACCATGCGGCGCGCCCATGCTGTGAGCATGGGCGCTGCGGCTATTTTATCGAGCAGCCATTACCATACCATTAACGACCGTGGTGAAAAAAATATAGAAATGGCTCAAATTCACATTCTTGATAGCCGTCTCAAACTGATATATAATGACAAAATTAAGTCAAGATTTTGTCGTAAAGAGAGGTGCTGTATGAACCACATTCCGCCTATGGCGTCAGTTTCGGAACTCAAAAATAATCACTTAAAGGTACTGGCTCAATCGGAAAAAGCGCCCGTCGTGTTGGCCAGCCGCAATCAGCCGGTTGGCGTTTTAGTATCGCCGGTGCATTGGGAACAGTTTATGAACCGTCTGGAGGATTTGGAAGATCTGGTCGACGTGCTAAAGACGTTGCTGGCTGAGGCCAACGGGGAAATCGAAGCTGAAGAGGTCGGCTTAGAGGAACTAGCAGAATGGTCGCGCCATGGACAACGTATATCGGCTTAAGCTCTTGCCACCCGCCCGTCAGCAGCTAAAATTTCTTCCCGCCCGCGTTCAGAATGAGGTCAAAGGGATCTTGCACGACTTGCGCTATGAACCTTGGCCGCCGACTGCCGAAGAGCTACGCGACCATTTTCAGGGCATCTGGAAGATCAAAGTCGATGGCTACCGCATCTTCTATCAAGTGCGCGGCGATCAGGTAATCGTCATCAACATCAAGCGGCGAACACCCAATACGTACATCAGTATCTTTGAATGAAGTTGAAAAGAGATTTGACGCCATGCAAAAACTACCCATCGGCGAACAGTTTTTTGCTCGTCTGCGCAATCGCAACATGCTCTATGTGGACAAGACGGAGCAGATCTATAACCTGATGAATGTGGGGACGCACGTCTTTCTATCGCGGCCGCGGCGTTTTGGGAAATCGCTGCTCACTACGACGCTGAAGGAGATTTTCCGCGGCAACCGGGCGCTCTTCCAGGGACTGTGGATTGAGGATAAGATCGATTGGCAGCCCCGGCCGGTGCTTTTGCTCAATTTTAATGCACTCAACTATCGGGATTTCTCATTGGCCGAGGCATTGGCCGACCAGATGGATAAATTGGCGGCCGAACATGGTCTCACCCTAAATGAACGGGATCACAAAGGCAAATTCAGAGAACTCATTTTGCGTTTGGGCGAGCAAGGAGAGGTCGTCCTGCTCATTGATGAATACGATAAGCCCATCACCGATCTACTGGAACATGAAGAGCAACTTCAAGAAAATATTACCACGCTTCGAAATTTCTACTCTGTCCTAAAGTCAGCCGAAGGTGAGCATATCTACTTTACGCTCATTACGGGCGTCTCGAAGTATGGCAAGATTTCAATCTTCTCAGAATTGAATAATCTGCTGGACATTTCGCTTGATCGGCGTTTTGCGACTTTACTGGGTTACACGCAGGCTGAATTAGAACATTATTTTGGTGATTATATTGAACGGTTGGCGGCAACTTTTCAAGTTCAGCGCGCCGAAATTCTGCAGCAGATTGCGTTTTGGTACGATGGCTACTCCTGGGATGGCATCGACAGCGTGTATGTCCCATATTCAACTCTGCTATTCTTCGAACAACAGCGCTTTACCAATCATTGGTTTAGCACTGGAACCCCCTCCTTCTTGGTCAAGCTATTGCGCTCCCATCGCATTCCGGCCTATCAGTTGGACGACCTAAACGCAGACAACACCCTCCTGGAAAGCGCCGATGTCAACAATATCAGTGTGCTATCGCTTTTGTTTCAGACTGGCTATTTAACAATCAAGGCAATTCATAATTCTTTCTTGGGCGCCACCTACCATCTGGGATATCCAAACTATGAAGTTGCCCAATCTTTCCAACAATATCTTCTGGCCGATTATTTGGAGCAGAGCGTTGACCGTGTCAGCGCTACGCTATTGCACAATTTACAGCGGGCGTTAGCGACGCGTGAGATTGAATCGTTCATCACCATCTTTCAATCGGTCTTCGCATCAATACCGAGCCACCTCTTCCTGCCTCAGGAAGCCTACTATCACTCAGTTGTCTATCTCGTCTTGAAAGTGCTGGGCTTCACCGTCCACGCCGAATGGCCTACCAACTTGGGACGGCTTGATGCGGTTTTGGAGCTGGCGGATACGGTCTATCTGCTCGAGTTTAAAATGAGCAGCGGTGAAATTGCCCTTCAGCAGATTCGTGAAAAGCAGTATGCGCAATCGTTCTTGGGCGGCTCCAAAATGGTCATTCTGCTGGGCATCGCCTTTGACAAAGAGAGCCGCAACATTACCGATTGGCAGCACGAAATTGCGGGCTAAATGGTAAATTTTGAATAGCCGCAAAAACACAAAAGGCACAGAAGCTGGTTGACTGACATATTTAATCTTTCTACTTTAATCTTTCTACCGCAAAGGGCGCGAAGGTGCGCCAAGAGCACTCGAGTAAATTCCTGGCGTTTCTTTGCAATCTTGGCGGTAAAATATGATTTGTCGGTTAACCAAGGCACAGAAGAGAAGATTTTGTGTTTTTTGTGCCTTTTGTGGCTATATCTTCACTTTGTTAGCCGATCTACTCTATTCTAATCAAACCCATACAGCCGCTGCGCGTTCTCGGCCAGAATCCACGCCCCGGCCTCCAGCGCGCCGGCCTCGTCCAGCAGATCCTCATCCACCAGCCGCTTCAACGCGCGGCCCAGCGCCTGCTTGCCCAGCGTAGTCCCCACAAAGTTGATCTCCGGCATGGTGTAGCCGTCGGTGCCAAAGCAGACCTTGTTGAGCGGCGCCATCTCCAGCGTTTCCAGAAAAATGCGCTCGGCGGCGTGGGCGGCAAAGGGGATGCCCTCGGAGACATCGCAATAGACGCGGCAGCATGTTGGCCATGTAGCCCGCCTCGGCATGATACGGATAGCCGGTGTGCACCAGCAGCACCTTGCAGAGCGCGGAAGGTGGAAAGCGCAGCAGGTCCATGAGCAAGGCCGGGCGCAGGCCGCAAAATTCACCTCACAATCGCCCATGCCGGTGTGGATCTGCATGACACATCCAACTCCATGCACAAGCTCCAGCGCCCGGCAGAGCAGTGGTCACGCAGCTTCTTCATGGCGTTGCCGCCAATGCGCGGCGGATGGCGTCCAGCGCCTGCTGCCTTGGTCCGGCGTGCGGCTCGGCAGCGATACGTCCAGCCCAGTGCGATAGGCAATGACCGACTTGAGACCGTAGTGGCCTGCTTCTCGATCCCGTCGGCAATGGTCTCATCGTAGCGGCGCTGGAGTCGGCCCAGCCAATAAGGCGGCCAGCAGATCCACAATCAGCGGCTCAATGCGGTAAAGAGGATGACCTGCGCCGCAATCTCGGCCTTGAAGCGCCGACGTCCACGGCCGGCTGCGGATAGCCAAAGTCGGTGACCAGCGTGGTCAATCCGCACGCCGCATAAAGGCGTTTGGCATAATCGCCATAATCTGCCTGGCCGCATTGCGCGCCGCCACCACCTCTTCCAGCACGGGCGCACAACCAAAAAAGCGCGCCAACTGCCGTATGGCATAGCGGTGATAGAGCGCATGGCGCCGCACACCCTGCACCTCGTCGATCAGCGCCTGGTCGTGGGGCACGCCGCCCTCCACCATAAAAGGCACGCCGCCGCCCGAAAAGGAGAAGGCGTCGACAAAGCGCTCCACGGTCATCTGGCCGGGGTTGAGGAAGGGGTGGCAGTGGACGTCTACGGCGGGCAGGTGGGATAGGTCGATGGTCATGGTGGCTCCGGTGATGAGTTGGGTTGGTGGGTTTTATGATACTCAGGGATTTACAGTATACCTGTCTAACTGTCAAGAAAATGTAAGATTAAAAATTAAAAAGCTCTTGTACAAAAGAAAAAATCATGCCATACTAGATAAAAATGAAACCACCCTACGGTTTTGAGATTGAGGATAGCAGAATCCGCGATTCCGAATTAGGTCTTACTTCGTAATTGTTAAATTAAAAGAGTTCTGTGCATCAAATCTTGGTAAGTATATCATCATCTGCTGTGTATGAAGTTTTGTGAATCTGATTGTACAGGCTTTATATAATTCTTCTATGTTGGATAAACCGTCTTCGTAGTAGGATAGGATCTATGATCGACGAAGTAAGCCAGATGTATTGTCAACTGGTTGATGAAAAATATCGAACCGTGCAGTCAGTATTGCTGGGAAAGGTAAGTTATGAAGTATACGATTTATGCGCTCTCAGATAGTCGCACGCCGCATCGCTATCGTTACATCGGCCAAACCAGTCGAGAATTAGACATTCGTCTGCGTGAACATTTAGCTGACAAATCTGTCACAGACAAAACCGCTTGGATTGCCGAAGTTGTTGCGGCCGGTCGTTCGATCAAAATTGAAGCTCTCGCTGTTGTTGAAAGTCCAGAGAAAGCAAACAGTGTAGAAAAGGACTTGATTCAGCAATATGAAAAGACACACCATTTGTTAACCAATTCATCACACAGCCAACGCCCAGCCCCATATCGTAAGCCAATATGGATGTCGGATGATTTGTATACACCAGAGCTTGAATCGGAACTTGAACGCATGGTAGCTAACCGACTTAGTTTTAGAGATTTCTTAGAATGGAGAAAGACCCACCATGATGGTAGTCTTGATCAGTTCTATATAGATAGAACAGGCATGGATCATATGGATAATATTCTGGCCTCAACATTTCAAAATCCAGCAGAAAAACCTCATCGTAGTCCCGAACTTCAGGTCATGCGTCATCTATATGATACCCCCCGCCAACATAGGGCTCCTGAGCAGCCTAGAAATTCTCAAGAGCAGTCGAAAGCAGATTCAGAAATAGTCGCCCCAAAAAGCAAGTTTAGCAAAAAAGCAAGTATCCTTGTTTTGTTCACCTGTCTATTGGTAGCATCGATAATATTCCTCTTCGCCTTTACGGGATTACCACGTTACTAATGTTCGAATTGAAACCTTTTAACTGGATATGGATAGGTGCCAAATGTTGCAACGGTTCTTATAACATCGGCTCAGGCTGTCGAATAGTAAATTAGGCTTGGTGCAATCTCGACTTTCATCTTCGTTTAGACTACCGTTGGACAGCACCACACTTGTTCACTGCCTTGCCCTGGCTTTAGACGGTGACGAATTGACTACTCTTTTATCGATCAAATATCTTAGCACAGAATTTCGATCTAGCGATGGTACGTCAAGAAAGGAAGTAATATGTCAAAGGTAATAACTAAGCTAGAAAATAGCACTGACCCACTAGAGGTCGACCTTGCTGATACACTCAAGTCATGGCAGAACGCAAAGCGATTACGTGGGGAAAGAGCCACTTTAGGCTACGAACCTCGGGACATCAATAGTCTAGGCGCAGTAGAAATGATCACTCGGAGGGTTCGTTCCCAGTCAAGTGGATTCAATGAAGTTGGCGTGGAGGATAGCTACGAGTCGATAGTGGATAAACACTCACATCGCTTTCCAGAAGACATCGTCACGATAGCAAGAGAACGCATAAAACAGGAACGAGTCCGTTTTCAACCTACAGCAAACAAAAGAGAGTTCTTTGAGCAAGTTGGCGTTCTTCGTGCACGAAAAAGCCTTGATCAACCAGAAGGCTCGGCCCATCCCGATAGGATAAAAAGCAATGTTATGCAGTACGCACGCGATCCTAAAGTCGCGGCATGGGTATTACGTCTTGCAAATGGCCACTGCGAGCTGTGTGGAGGTTACGCACCGTTTCTGGACAGAAAGGGGCTTCCATTTTTAGAGATCCACCATGTTAAGCCACTCTCAGAGGGAGGCAGTGACCTACTTTCGAACGTTGTCGCACTGTGTCCGAACTGCCATCGTGCTGTGCATCTTGCAGCAAATGGTCCAGAATATACAGCAAGGTTATATGAAAAAGTGCAGCGTCTAACCAATGAATAGTTCTATTAATGCCCAGTTGATGTTGCTGATATTTTGACTGCTGTTCCGGACAACATTTCCTTTCCTGGCAGCGTTGACTTCATTCCAATGAGTTAACGCTGCTCAGCAGTCGCTACAACCTCTCCAAATAATTCCGCCGCCCCAGTCATATCCCTCCAAATTGTACGCCTCCAGTTCCGTGCGCTTGACCTTGTGGAACTCCGGCACTATCACCAGCCCCAGCCCTTCCAACATCCTGCATGCAAAAATCACCCCCGCACTTCCGACACCCCAGCCGGCCCATCCAACGTGATCACCAGATGATTCAACACATCGCGCCCAATCAGCGCTTCGCTGCCGGCGGCCGTGGCCACAGCGGAAATGGCGTGGATCGTGGCGCTTTCGACTTGGATGCGTACGGTGTAGCGGTCGAGCTGCTGTACGCCGCCGGCTGTGCCGCGCAAACGCACTGTGTCGACATATTCAGCGTTGACCGCACGCACTATATCCAGCGGCATCGTGCCATCGGCCCGTATCCACAAAGGCCGGCACAATGACCGGCCATTGTGGGGTCGTAGCCATCCACCACACTGGCAAGAAGGGCGCCGATGGGTCATAGACGGCATTATACTCATGCGTGAATGTGCGACTCATGGCGTTTTTCAATCCGCGGATGGCGTATACGCAGCTCGCGCTCGAGTGCAAGTTCAACCCTTTGGCGTAACACAACTTGGTGCGGATAATCCGTGCGCACGCGCATTAATAATGCAACTGGATCGCTATCATGGTCAACCAGCTTGCCGTTACAAATTGCCACAAATTGGCCCAAATAGCGCTCAACCAATGTGTCGTGCATAGCTTTATAGGCCGCTACATTTTGTTCCATGATGGCGCGTTTTTCGTGGACCGGAAATGGGGCCAACGTGCGGCGAGGTGGGCGCTGAATTGGGTGGGTCAGCTGCCTCCTTGGGCAGGCGCACATCAAAAAGGGATGCCTTTGTTCAAGCGAATCTGTTGGTAGAAAATGGTCAGCGCCTGTGTGTGGAAATGCCAAGTTCTTGTAGAATGGCTTCGGCCTCTTCTTTTAAATGTGGATCCATGCGCGCGCGGATCATTACTGATTTCGTCATATCAGCCTCCTAGTTTCATTATCCTCCCATATTGTACACCATTTATGCCACAAATGGATAACGCGCAAGTCGTCCTCAGTCCATAACGCGCAGAGGCTGGGCCGAGAGCCACGAATACCCCCCCGCCCAACCCTGCACACCGCTTAAATCACCTCAACGAAATAACTACGCCCTCACGAACAACCTTCTCAACCAGTACACGCAACACGCAATACGCAATACAATGACCACCCGTATCCCCCTCAATCCCCCCCAAATGTCGGATGCGGCGTCAGAGCGATACTGGCTTCGGGGGCAGTTTGGGTGCTGCCCTTGCCAAATTGCAGATAGAGCGACGGCACCACAAACAGGTTGAGCAAGGTCGAGGTCACCAGCCCGCCCAGAATGACAATGGCCATGGGGTGCTCGATCTCGTGGCCCGGCAGGTCGCCCGCCCACGCCAACGGCACCAGCGCCAATCCGGTGGCCAGCGCCGTCATCAAAATGGGCGAGAGGCGCTCACCGGCGCCGCGCAAGGCCAACTGGGGACCAAAGGTCTCGTCCTCATGACGCTCCAAATGCTGATAGTGATTGATCAGCATAATCTTGTTGCGGGCGGCAATCCCAAAGATCGTGAGAAAACCGACCAGCGAACCCAGCGAGATAATGCCCCCCGTAAAATAAGCGGCAATCAGCCCGCCCACCAGCGCCGATGGCAACGTGAGAAAGCCCAACACGGCCAGCCGCCAACTGCCGAACGAGGCCAGCAAGATCAGCAGCACGCCAATCGCCGCCCCGATGGTAAAGATCAGCAGCCGCGTTTGGGCGGCCTGGCGCTCGGCATATTCACCCAGCAGCTCGGCGTGATAGCCCAGCGGGAAGTCGATCTCTTGCAGCTTGGCCTCGACCTCGCGCGCCACCGCTCCCATATCGCGCCCATCCACGTTGGCGCCTACATCGATGCGCCGCGACGCATTTTCGCGATAGATCACGCTGGAGGCCGGGGCGATCTCCACCTGGGCCACATCGCCCAGCCGCACGTGACCGCCGGCGGGCGTATCGATGGGCAGATTGGCCACGCTGGCCACGCTGTTGCGGGTGGCGGCGGTGCTCCACACGTTTACATCATACGCCCGGCCGCCGCGGAAGAGATCGCCCACCTCCTCGCCCGCCATGAGGATGCCGGAGGCGCTGCCGCACATCGCCCGGTTTCAGACCCACCTCCTGGCCGCCGGCAGGTCGACTTTGACCTGAATCTGCGGCACTTCGCTTTGCAGTTCCACCTGCAAATCCGAAATGCCGTCGATATCAGACAGGACGGCCTCCACTTCATCCGCCTTTTGGTGGATGCCCTCCAGATCGGGACCAAAGATGCGCACCACAAAGGCATAACTGGAGCCCGAAAGCACCTCATCGATCCGCTCGTTGAGATAGGTTTCCCGATTGTGGAAGAGACCGGGGTATTTGTAAATCACCTCCTCGATGGCGGCCACCGTCTCCTCGTACTCCGCTTCCGGGTCGATGCTGATCCAGTTTTCGCCAAAGTTGACGCCCACCGTCTCATCGGCCAGCAGGGCCTGCCCGATGTGCGAGCCAAAGTTGCGCACGCCCGGAATGGCGCGCAGCTCACGGCTGATCTTGCTCACAATGCGGCGCTCTTCGATGATGGACGAACCGGGCTTGCTGATCCAGTGCATCAGGAAGTCGCGCTCCTTGAATTCGGGAAAGAGCGATTCGCCAAAGAAGGGCACCAGCGCAAAGCCAATCACCATGAGGACGCCGGTGACGATGAAGACCGGCCGCGGGTGGGTGATGATGCGGGCCAGCACGCTTTCATAGGCGGGCTGCATCCAGCGCACCAGGGGCGAAACGCGATGTTCGATGCGCGCCCGCGCCAGCAGCATCAAACAGAGCGCCGGCGTGACGGTCAGCGCCACCAACATAGAGGCCATCACCGCCAGGCCATAGGAGAGCGCCAATGGCTGGAAGAAAGCGCCGGAGACGCCGCCGATAAAGAAGACCGGAATCAGCGTCATCACATCGATGAGCGTGGCGTGGACAATGGCTTCGCGCACTTCCAGCGAGGCTTCCAAGATGATGAGGGCGGTCGATTTGGTGCTGCCCTCCTCGCGATAGAGGCGCAGGCGCCGCACAATGTTTTCCACATCGATAATGGCGTCATCCACCACCACGCCCACGGCAATCACAAAACCGGCCAGCATCATGGTGTTGATGGTGGCGCCGCGCGCATAGAGCACCAGCGCGCCCACCATCAGCGACAGCGGAATGGCAATCATGCTGATCAGCGCCGTGCGCCATTCAAACAGGAAAGCAATCAACACCAGGACCACGAGCAGACAGCCCAAGAGCAGCGCCTTGCTCAGATTATCAATCGCCATTTGGATAAAATCAGCCGGGCGGAAGATCGATGGGTCCATCTGCAACTCGGGCAGACCGGGTTGCAGCGCGGCCAGCGCATCTTCGACGCCGCGCGTCACTTCCAGCGTGTTGGCCCACGGATACTTTTCCACAATGAGCAGGAGCCCCGGCCCATCGTTGATGACAGCATCGCCGATCAGCGGCCACGTGTCTTCCACCACCTCGGCCACATCGTTGAGCTGGAGCGGCGCGCCGTCGGGTCCAACGGTATTTTCAATGGGCACCTGCCCCAAGTCATCGGCCGACTTGATGGGCTGCACGTGGCGGATGCCGATGCGCTGATTGGGCGTTTCGATGGCGCCGCCGGTGCCGATCACCGCGCCGGTGGAAAAGTAGAGGATGCCCACGTCTAGGGCGTCAGCGGTGGTTTTCATGACCTGCTCCAGCCCCACATTGTTGGCTTCCATGCGGTCGGGGTCCACGCGCACCTGCGGAATCTTGATGCGCTCGCCCCAAATGGCCACATTGGCCACGCCCGGCACCTGCAGCAGCCGGGCCCGAATCTTCCAATAGGCGGTCATCGACATATCCATCAGGTTCATGGTCGGCGATGAGAGCCCAATCTTCATAAAGCGGCCGGTGGTGGAGACCGGCGGCATCATGACGGGCGGCGCCGCCCAGGTGGGCAGAGTGGGCAGCACGGTGGCGATGCGCTCCTGCACCAACTGCCGGGCGCGGATGATGTCGGTATCCGGCTCAAAGAGCAGCTCAATCGACGACAGATCGGGCAGCGATTTGGAGCGCATAATTTGCAGCCCGGCAATGCCGTTGAGCGCCTGCTCCATGGGGACGCTGACCAGCGCTTCCACCTCTTGCGCCGACAAGCCCATACAGGGCGTCTGAATCTCCACCCGCGGCGGCGCAAACTCGGGGAAGACATCGATGGGCATGGCGCGCATTTGCCAGACGCCAAAGAACATCAGCGCCGCCGCCCCAGCCACGACCAAAAAGCGCAGCTTCAAGCTGGCTTCCACAATTCCTCGCATCATAACAGGCCTCCTACTCCTCTTCGAACTCGGATTCGGAGCCATAGAGTTCGGTGGCGCCCACCGTCACGACGCTTGCGTCGGCGGTCAGCCCGTCGGAGACTATAGCCATATCGTCTTGCACATCCTCAACGCTGATCTGCGCCCGCTCATAGGTGAGGGGCGCGGGGTTGGTATAGGCCCAGGTCGAGCCATCCACATCGTAGAGGACGGCGGCGTAGGGGATCATCAATTCACCCACCGCCTCACTCACCATGCTGACGGCCACGGTTTGGATGTCAATGCGGTTCGCCACGTCTTCGGTCAATGTGATGCGGCTGGCAATGGGGCCGCTCTCAAAATGTTCAACCGTGGCCGGGGACTCTTCTTCGAGAGTTTCCTCGGGCGCCTGGCCACAACCGGCCAGCAGCAAAGCGGCCACGAGCAATCCGGCGATGAAATTTGTATATTTGAATTGCATGTTGCAATCTCCTATTGGTAGCTTAGTCTGCGGCGCTCATGCTGGGTTCGTGACTTGCCGGCAAAACGCTGTGCTCTTGTGCGGGAATCAGGCCGAAGTGGAGATACAGACCCGGCGTCACGAACAGGTTGACCAGCGTGGCGGTGATCACGCCGCCGATCACAACCAGGGCCAGCGGATGCAGAATCTCATAGCCGGGCGTATCACCGGCCAGCGCAAAGGGCAGGAACACCGCAATTGTGGCGCACGCCGTCAACAGGATCGGCAGCAGACGCGGTTTGGCCGGCCACCACCAGCTCCGGGCCAAAGGGCTGTTGTTCCTCCAGATGCAGGTGCTGATAATGATCGATCAACGCCATGCCGTTGCGCACGGCCAGGCCAAAGACGGTGAGGAAGCCAAAGAGCGCGCCCAGCGAGAGGCTGCCGCCGCTCAAATAGATGGCCGCCACGCCGCCCAGCAAGGCCGTGGGCAGCGTCAACAGATAGAAGCTGGCCAGCCGCCAGCCGCCGCTGCTGGCTTGCAAAAGCAGCAGAATGCCAATCAACACGGCGATGATTACGCTGAGCAGGCGACTTTGCGTGGCCTCCTGTTGGGCATAATCGCCGTAGACCTCAGCATGGACTTCCAGCGGATAGTGCATTTGCAGCAGGCGCTGTTGAATATCGCCGGCCACCGCGCTCAGCGGACGCCCCTGCACCGTCAGTTGAATATCCAAGTAGCGCGAAACCGCCGCCCGCCGAATCACGTCCGGTATGGGAGCCATGCGCACTTGCGCCACATCGCCCAAGCGCACGTGGCCGCCATCGGGCGTATCGATGAGCAAATTGTTCATGCTGCTCAGGCTGCGCCGCGTCTCCGGCGTCCCCAAAACCACCACATCGAAGACCTTCGACTCCTCAAACAGGCTGCCCACTTGCAGACCGGAGAGCAACGTGGTGGCCGTGCGCCGCACATCGCCGGGCTTGATGCCAAATTTTTCCGCCGCCGCCAGGTCCACCTCAACTTCCAGCGTGGGCTCCTGCGCCGGGCGTTCAATATACAGAGCGGCAATGCCCGGAATGTCGGCCAGCGCTTGGCGCACCTCATCCGCCGTCTGGTTGAGAGCGGCCAAATCTTCGCCAAAGATGCGCACGCCCATGGGCGCCGCGGAGTCGGCCAACAAGCCGCGGCTGCGGTCGTTGAGATAGGTCTCGACGCTGGTCAGCAGGCCGGGGTAGCCGTTCACCACTTCGCGGATGGCCGCTACGGTGGCCGCATAATTCTGCGCCGGGTCGATATGGACCCACACTTCACTGGCGTTGAGACCCACCACCTGATCGGACATGACGGCGCGGCCAACGTGGGCGCCCACAGCCAGCACGCCGGGGATGGCGCGCAGCTCTTGGCTCACCCGGGCCACAATGCGGTCCATTTCAGCGCTGGAGGCGCCGGGGATGCTTTCCATCTGAATCAGCAATTCCGGCTCTTTAAAGGCGGGCATCAGCGCCCGTTTGGCATAGGGCAGCGTGGCAATGCCGATCAAACCGACGATCATGATGGCAAAGAATACGAGCCGCGGCGCCCGGATCACGCCCGCCACGATTTGGGCATACCCGCGCTGCAGCGGTCCCACAAGGGGGGAAACGCGGGCCGGTGTGCGCCCGGCAAAGCGCGGGCTCGAAAGCAGCAGGCACAGCGCGGGGACCAGCGTCAACGCGACCAGCAGCGAGGCCAACACGGCCAATGTATAGGCCAACAGGAGCGGCCAGACAAATGCGCCCGACCGACCGCCAATGACGAGCACGGGGACGAGCGGCAACAAAACGATGAGCGTGGCAAAGAGAATGGAACGGTGCAGCTCGGCGGCGGACGCCATGATGACGGCGGCGGGCGGCCACGGATTCGCCAGGGTTTGCTCTTCGCGCAGCCGCTGCATGATGTGTTCCACCCCGGCGATTGCATCATCGATGATGACGCCGAGGGCTGCCGCCAGGCCGGCGACCAACAGCATGTTAAAGGTGACGCCGCACCAGGCCAGCAGCGTAATGGCCACCAGCAGCGATACCGGAATGGTGACCAGCGCGATCAGCGCGGCGCGCCATTGGAAGAAAAAGACCGCGATGACCAACAGAAGCAGCACGGCGCCCACAATGAGGGCCCAGCGCAAATTGGCCAGGGTCAATTCAATAAAAGTGGCGGGGCGGAAAAGGGAAGAGTCAAGTTCCATGCCGGGCAGACCGGGCTGCATGGCTTCGAGCGCCGCATCCAGCTCGCGGGTCACGTCCAGCGTGTTGACCTCGGGTTGCTTCTCCACCACCAGCAGCAGACTGGGGCCATCGGCGCCAATGGCGTCCCCGATCAAGGGTTGATGATCTTCCACAACCGTCGCCACATCCCCCAACGTCAGATCCGAATCCTCGACCGGCACTTTGGCCAGATTTTCGGCGGACGAAATGGGCAAGATGTGGCGGATGCCGAGCCTTTGTTGCGGCGTATCGATAAAGCCGCCGGCGCCGGGGGTGGACGCCTCCAAGAAGCTCAGCGATGAAACCCACATGGCGTTGCCGGTGGTTTCCAGAACCTGCAAGAGGGAAATCTTCTTTTCCTGCAACACATTGGGGTCAACCTGCACCTGCAATTGGCGGTCGCGCTGCCCCCAAATGGAGACGTTGGCCACGCCCGGCACGCCCATCAAGCGCGGCGCAATCGTCCAGCGCGCCAGCACGGACATCTCGATCAGCGACAGCTCTTTGGAAGAGAGCCCAATCATCATGACGCGATTGGTGGCCGAGAGGGGCTGCAGCATGGTGGGCGGCTTGGAAACGTGGGGCAGGGCAAAGGCCTGCGCCAGGCGCTCCGTCACCATCTGGCGCGCGCGGATGAGGTCCGTGCCGTCATCAAAGGTGAGCGAAATCGAGGAGAGACCCGGCATAGATTCGGAACGGATTTCGCGCAGCCACGGCACGCCATTGAGCAGATCCTGCTCCATAGGCACCGTGATCATCTGCTCCACTTCTTCGGCGGAGAGACCCAGCGCCTCCGTTTGAACCTCAACCAGGGGGGGATTAAACTCGGGGAACACATCGACCGGCATGGTGCGCAGTTGCGAAATGCCGACTGCGAGCGCCACGGCAGCGATGATGGCCACAATAAAATGCAGCCGCGTACTGGATTGAATCAACCATCGTACCATAGCAAATTTCCTCCATGAGAGAACACATTGACAGGGACAACTTCACATGAATATTTGGCTCTGGCATCGATAAGAATTCACCTCTCGACTGGCCAGAGGCTCAAATCTTCTTATCAATGCCCAACCGCCGATGAACAGCAATATATTGGAAGCCATGTTGCCATTGTTGGAGGAGCGCTCCGAAAGACCTGCGAAATCCACCGCACAATGGCCATAGCGAATCCACGTGATTGAGGCTGCACGGTCCATCTTGTCTATGAAAGATTGCTTCATATTTAACTCATTTGCCCTTCATTTTTTTGGGATATAATGGCCCAATATAGGGAATGGCGGTAACTATTCAGGAGGTTCTTGGGGGCTGAATAGTTATGAATGGCGCACGACAAAGAGCGCCATCTTAGCCATGCTGCGGCAAGTCTGGCGCGTAAATCTGCCTAAAATGAAATGCGTGATGAGAGAACGTGGTGGGGATTTGCGCAGGTGATATGATGGAAGTAACAAAAACAAAACGGCGCTATAGGTTGTCTCGCATGAGACAACCCTATGGGCGGTAAAGCGTTTACTCGCAATAAACGCGCTACCCATGTTTTGTTCTTGGTCTCTTCAGGCGCTGATCAAATCAGCGCCTCCCTTTTTTCCTTGATATGCTACGCTTTTGTCCCGAATCTGCCCTTATAAAACAATACAATCGCCTCGACGATACGGATGTCTATTTTTGCATTGAAAAAAAAGAAGCACTACGCGGCCAAAACAGAATTGCGGAAGTGTGGGCTGCAAATCTGCTTCCATGTAGAGCTCGGACAGGAAATGAAGCGCTGATTCTACCTTTTGGTTATAGTGTCTTTAACGTTACGTATACAACGAAAGGTAAACTCGGTGGGAGATTCTTTGAAACGAATTGTTTCTTTGAAGATGTCTCACCGGGGAGGTAAGGCAGGGTTTAACAGAAGTAACCTAAAAAACATTCACTTTTGTAAACTGGCCCAATTATAGCACCCAATAATTGCAATTGTCAAGCCCAAAAAACAAGTCTCAGGAGCGTTTCGAATTGGGGGCGCCATTCCAGAACGCGCCGCCTCTCCCTGCTTTTGCGCTGTAGCGCAAAAGCTGTCCCTCTCCACCTTGTGGAGAGGGACGCGGCGCACCCGCAGGGTGCAGAGCAGGGAGAAGCGTCTCCCCCCAAATCTGGGACGCACCTGCCCACTGTCTGACGGTCCAACCAGCATTCACACCCGCCGCAAAATCATCGCGTGATACGGCCTGCCCGCCATGGGAATATCGACGCGGCCGCTGTAAACGCCGCCCTTGGTCGTGGTCATTTCCCACGTGTCGATGATCTCCGTTTGGTAGTTTTCGCCTTCAGGTAGGTTGAGTTCGAGCAGCGCCGGTTGCGAGGGACCGGTGTAGATCAGATAGTATTCATGGGCTTTGCCCGCGCAGGGCGCCTGGCGCATGACCCCATCCATTGGATCGAGCCCCTCCACCGGCCCCGCTTCGAGAATCTGGCGCAGGAAGGCCAGCCGTGGCGCGCTTTCGCCATGCAGCACCCCACCTTTCGACCACCACAACACCGCACCAGGATCGAGATAGGTCTCGCCGTGGCCAACGTAGCCGCCGCGGGCGGCGCCTTCCCAGAAGCGGTGGACCATCTCGCGCGCCGAAATGTTGCCCCAGCCCATGGGGATATCGCCTTCATAGGCGCATTCATCGACCACCACGGGTTTTTTGGCCTGGCTGCGCCAGAGGTTGACCTGGGTCAGATCGCGGTATTGGATGCTCTGGTGGGTCACCCACGGCTTGGCATGATCGTAGAAGACCCGGCAGTTGTGGACGGAGCGCAGATGTTGGTAGGGATCGCTCTCCTGCACCAGGTGGAAGAAGCGGTCCCAATCGGCCATCGACTTCTCGTCCATCAGGTCAAATTCATTGGCCATCGACCACCAAACGTTGCGATAGGCCGCTAGCCGCGCCACGATATAGCGCAGATAGTGGTCGTCGTGTGCGGCGTCCATGGTTGAGAAACCCCAGCGGTCGTAGGGGTGAAAGAGGATAATATCGGCCTCAATGCCCAGGTCGCGCAGCTGGCCGACCCGCTTTTCCAAATGTTGGAAATAGGCGGGGACAAAATGGTCAAAGTCGAATTTCCACCCCTCGCGAATTTCGCTCTTGTTGCTGCCCAGCCATTTGCTGCTGCCCTTAGCCAGGCAAGGGTAGGGGTATTGTGCTGGCTCGTTCTCGTTGTAGCGATAATGCTTGGGGAAGACGCAAAAGCGGATCTTGTTAAAGGGCGCCGCGGCCAGCGTCGCCAACGTCTGCTCCTCCAATACATCACCCTGCAGATTCCAGACATAACAGGTTGTGCCGATCTGCTTGTAGGGCGCGCCATCGGCATAGGCGAAGTGATAGGTGTTGGCGACCTGCACGGGGCCGTGGTTGTGCGCACTGGGCGCCCCACAGGTGAAGCTGCCTTCCTGGCCATCTAACTCGGTCAGGTTGCTATGCGTTCGATAGCGCCACTCGCCCTGGACATCGGGCATGAAACGGACGCGGTAAACGCCATCACCATCATAGAAGCCATCGACCGTGATCGTGCGGTGTCTGAAGGAAAAGTGCGCGGCAAAAGTGTTGTCGATAAAGGGGTTGCCGTCGGTGCTACCGCTAAGGGCCAGCTCAAAGATGCCCCACTGTTCGATGGGGGATTGGGGATTGGATAACTCTGTTTGCGCCATTGTATCTACCCTTTGTTCCAAAAAATGTAGAGCAGCGGCGCACCGGCTTCTGCGGGGATCATCTCCATGCTGCGATTTTGTGCGCCCACATCGAACATTGCACCGCCGCCACGTACGCCGCTACTGATCACTTCGCCTGTTCGAGGATCAACAATCCGATAGGTCTGCGGTATGCCGGTTGGATCCATGATAATCAATGGGCCACCCTCTTCCTGATACACGAGAAAGAACTTGTCCGGTACAAGCAGACTGCGCCGCCCCAGCGTCTTTTGCCAGTCGGGCTGCATATCGGTGAAGGGCAGCCCCTCCAAAATTTTGGCGACCAGCCCCACATACATCGACCCCTCGAAATCGATGGCCTCGCGCCAGCCCGCCCCCTTGGCGGTGAAGAAGTCCGACTGCCCAGGCTCACCGGGGCGCAACACCCATTGCCAAAGACTGCCTGCACCATAGACCACCCCCATGGCGCCGCCAGCGCAGAGATTGCTCCACGCCTCATGGCCCTGCCACCAACCCGCCGCTTTACCCGGTTGACCGCCGTTTTCGTAGGTCGGTTCACCGTTCGCCACCGCCTTGATCGGCGTGTTGCGCCACATGTCGGCCACCCGTTCGGCGTGATGTTCACCGCTGTGGCCGGTTTGACACCACTGAAAATCGAGCCAATCCGCGGCTTGATGGGCGCAGTTGTCCGCATGGGGGCGGTAGTGGATACCGGTGGGCTGTGCATAAGCATCCCACAACTCGACTTCGGCCCCGCCCGCGGCGACCGGCGGTTCATAGCCGGAGCCATCGCCACCGACAAGATAGATCGCGGGCCGTGCGCCATAGCGGGCCACGAGATAGCGGCAATAGCGCGCATACTCTGCCGGCGGCAGTACCGGTCCCGCCACGCTTTTGCCCTTCCAGCCAAAGCCAAAGAACACCGGCTGGAGGACGGGCACGATTTCGTGATCCACCAGGATAGTGATCAGCTTGTCCAGGTGCTGAAAATAGCCCGGAATGAGTTGGTTGATGTGTCCGGTGGGCAGGTCTTCAAAGCCGACATCAAAACCCTCGTCTTGCGTGCGGTCGCGTGGCCCTTCGGCATACATATCCGGCTGCACGCTCATGAGCAGCGCGGCGTTGAAGCCCTTGGCCTGCCGATTCGCCGCGTAGATCCGGCACTGTTCCTCCGTGGCGCGCCACGGCAAGCCCCACGCCGTATCACCGACGAGGATCGCGGGCGCGCCGTCGGCGTGAACTAGGCTGCGTCCGCCCGGCGACATGCGCCAGAAGCCGTGGCGGTGAAAGCGATTGGACGGCGGCGTTGCGGGCGTAATGGCGTTGACCTCCCCGGTCCGCCCAACCAAACCGCCGTCGGCCACATCGCAAAAGCTGCGCCATGTCCATTGACCCGACTTGGTTGGGGCAAAGCGCACGCGCCACGTCTGACCATCATCCCAAAAGGCTGGACGGCGCAACCGTTGCCCTGCTTCGTGGGTGAAATCGATCCACGGCTGAAGATCGGTATACGGGTTGGTGTAGCTATTTTCTGCCGTGAATGTCAGTTCAATCTCACGCCAGGGGTTGATTATCATGTGCGAACTCCGATTCTTGGTATATGTTCTTGCCCATCATTGCCTGTCCCATCACCGACTCACACGAACCCTAAAAGTTTGTGTTATAATTCGGTGCAAGGCTACTTTTGCACAGAAAGGCACATCATGCGTATTTTCAATACATCAGGTGCGTGTATTCCCGAAGAACATTACACCGTTATGCGCCAGGCATTGGTGGCGGAAGGTGAAGCGTTGGTGGCGCAAGGTCGCTTCTTCACCATCTTTGCTCCGCGTCAGAGCGGTAAGACCACCTATTTTCAACTTCTGTTTCGCCATCTGGATCCTGCGGGCTATACCACGATCCGCGTTAGCTTCGAGGGTATGAAAACGCTTACGCGTAGCAAATTTTATCAGGTCCTTGGCCAGCGTCTGGCGCGCGGGCTAAGCGAGCAAGGAATCACAGCCAAGTTCAGCTTTGCCGACCAGGCTGATTTTCAAACAAGTCTGGAAAGCAGTCGTTGGCCCGATCAAAAACTGGTCTTGGTGATTGACGAGTTTGAAGAAATCGCCCCCGATGTTGTGAGCGAATTGTTGCATATCTTTCGCGACATCTATCAATATAAGCAATATTACGCCATTCAAGCGCTGATCCTGGTCGGTGTCAGCACATTGGCTGAGTTGGTCGTTTCTTCGGCCTCGCCCTTCAATATTGTCGATCAATTGCAAATCCCCTATTTTACCTTTGCTGAGATAGAGGAATTGATCCAGCAATATGTGACCGAAACAGGGCAGCCGTTTGACGCCCAAGTTATCAAGACCATCTATGACAACGCGCGAGGACAGCCAGGGTTGGTCAATGCTCTTTGTCAATACCTGGTTGACGTGATGGTTCCCGACCGCAGCCAACCCGTGACGATGGATGCCTTTTATCCAACGTTGAAACATTTTCTCACCGAACGGTTCGACAAAAACATTCTCAATGTGATCAGCAAAGCACGCGCGAAGCAGGCGTTTATGCTCAAACTGCTATTTGGTGAAACACCAATCCCGTTTACCATCAATGACCCGACAATCGCCTTTCTCTATGCCAATGGCGTTGTCGACAATGTAGATGGCTATGTGCAAACGTTGGTGCCACTTTATAGCAAGGCGCTCCTCACCGCACTTCGCCCAACGATCAACGGTGAAACCAAGGAATATGTCTCCGCCCACGAAACGTTCAAGGATTATGTTTCTGACGAGGGACTTAATATGCCCGCCATCCTTACGCGGTATCGTGAATATGTCCAGCGCCGTGGTTTTCATGCCTTTGATACCGAGCATTTACGTGAAGGCGCTTGGCATTATTCCCTGGATGGCTTTATCATCTTCTTCATCCAACAACTTGGGGGTGACACCCTGCTCGAAGTTCCCAGTGGGCGTGGACGCACCGACATCCTCATTCTCTACAAGGCGCACAAATATATTATTGAAACCAAAATTTTTCTTTCGCAGACTCAAGTCGAGCATGGTAAACAACAACTGGCTGACTATTGTATCAGCGAGAACATTGCGGAAGGCTTCTATGTTGTCTTCACACAAAAGCATTCGGAAACCGATGCTCTCTTTTTCGATGAAATGGTCAACGGGAAGCGCATCCTCACTTATCTCATTCGTACCAATTTTGAACCGCCGAGCACACGCCCGCTCGATACCCAACCGGATAACCCGGCAACGCGTGGTAAACGATCAGAATGACAATTAGAACTATCATTGAAACAGCAGCGGCACGAACTCGGTGAGATACAACCGCCAGGAATTCCAGTTATGATGGCCGGCATTTTCTCGGTAAAGATATTGCAGGCCAACTTCGTCATAGAGTTCCAGGAGTGGAGCAATGTTTTTGTACAAGAAGTCTTCCGTCCCCATGCCTATCCAATAGAGCTTTGGCTGGGCGTTTTTAAGTGCCTTCAATTGGCCCAGGTGTTCATCTCTATTATACGCGACCTCTACCCCAGGCAACCCGCTAAATAGCCCCATACTCATCACGCCAATATAATTGAATACGCCAGGGTGGCTGTTGGTAATCATCTGGGTGTGATAACCACCCATGGAAAACCCACTGATGGCCCGATGATTCGGATCGGCTTTGACCCGATAATGCTGTTCCACATAGGGGACAATATCATTGATCAGACTCGCTTCAAACCGGCCGGAAATCATGGGGCTGATGCCGGGAGTTTGTTCAGCAGAGCGGGGCCGGTGCAGCGGCCCTCCGGCATGATTGGGATACCCATTGGGCATAACCACGATCATCGGTTGCGCAGCGCCGGCGGCAATCAGGTTATCCAAAATGTAATTGACGCGCCCCCTGCTCAGCCACACTTCCTCGTCGCCGCCGCCGCCATGCAACAGATACAGGACGGGGTATTGCCAATCTTCGTTGTCATATCCCGGCGGTGTGTAGATGACCATGCGCCGCTCTGCCCCAAGCGTCGGCGATGGATACCAGAGCGCGGAAACCTTGCCATGCGGAACCTGATTGACATCGTATAGTTCGGCCTGTTTACCGGGAACCATCAAGCAATTCTGAATCCAGGCGCCGTCGCGGGTCACCGCGCGATTTCTTGGGTCAAGGGTCGGCATGCCGTCAATGATAAATTCATACTCGTACATATCTGACGGCAACGGCCCGACCTTTACTTCATAGAGCGTCGCGTCTTGTTTCTCCATTGGGATAGTGCGTTCCAATGGTACAGGCCAGGTTCCCGTCAGTTTGACAGAGCCGGCATCCTCGGCCTGAACACGAAAGATAACTGAATTGTCAGCCAGAATTTCGGGTGAGACGATCTCATCCGGCCGTCGCCAAATCTGTGAATTCATTAAATCCTCACTTCCTCACGCCTATCCTTCGTGGTGATAGACATCCCACCCCAGATAATTCTCAAACGCCTCGGCCAACACGCTGGCCACGCTCGATTGACTCATGGCGGCGTGGTGGGCAAAGCCATTCTTGCACACATAGCGCATGAGCTTCTGCAACTCGGGCACCTCAACCACGGCGCGCGTGCCCGACATCGGCGAGAGATAATCATCCGTGAATTTGCCTTCGCCGACATACGTATTGATGCGCCCGTGGCGATCATCGGTGTCGATGCGGGCAAAGGTCAGCGGGCCGGCGGAGGTGCGACCGTCGAGCGCGCCCCAGGTGTTGTCCATGCCGAGTGTGCTGCCGAGCACTTCGGCGGCGACGATCTCGATGTTGTTGACAAAGCTCTTGGCCCAGTTGCCACAGTGGTAATAGACGCATTTGTTGGGCTCGTCGGCGTAGCTGTTGTTCCAATCGACCAATGCGGCCGGTTGGCCCGAGGCCAGTTGCAGCGCGTACATCGACGCCACGCCGGCAATATCAACCTCACAGGCGCTCGGCATCAGCTTCTCGCTCATCATGCTCATGATCGTGCAAGCGTTGACGCCGTAGTTCGCTTGCAGCGAAGACCAGCACTGGATTGCCGTGGCGTCGATACTATTTTCCGCCATCCAGTCGCCGAGGATAATACCCAATTTCGCCATGAGGGTCAGCGTGGCGGGCGGAGCTTTGCCGGTATTCGTGTAAGCGTGGATCTCTTCCAGCTTGGCGCGCACACGAGCGTGATCATCGCCCAGCTTTGCCGCGCCGCCAAAGACTTCCGAGAGATCGAGCGTCGACACGCTGATGCCCGACGCTTCGAGCAATTTTTCACTGTAGCGCACCGTCTTGAAGGCATCCGGCCGCGCCCCAACCGCACCGAGCCGCGCTCGCTGCATCCCTTTGACCGTCTGGCAGAGGCCGACGAACTTGCGCAGCTCATCCTTGAATTCGTCCGACTGCGGATCGACGGTGTGGCTGTGGGTGATCGAGTAGGGGATGCTGTATTGATAGAGGTCGTTGCAGACCGAAATTTTGCCGCAAAAGGCGTCGCGGCGGTTCGAGGTTGACAGATCGCGGATGTCGTCGGGATAGGCGTGGACGAGGATCGGCACGTTGAGATCGGCCAGGCGGATCGCATCGGCAACGCCCTTTTCATCGCCAAAGTTGGGCAGCGTCACGAGGATGCCGTCAATGCGGTCACGGTTGGCGCGGAAGAGTTCGGCGCACTTTTGCGCGTCCTGCCACGTCTCGACCGCACCGAGATTGGTCTGCGTCTCGTCGGGCACAACGGCATCGATATCCCAACGCGCCAGAATGTCAAGAATTTCTTTGCGCCCCTCCACCACAAATTTATCGGGGAAGAAGGCGCGGTTGGCCACGATGACGGCCAGGGTGGTCTTTTTCATAGGGAACTCCTTGGTTTGTCTCGTTGACCCAGGCCGGTTTTCAGTACTCAGTAGTCAGTACTCAGTAGTCAGTGAACTGAAGACTGAAAACTGATTACTCGAAACCGCGCCAGGGCGATCGTTTATAACAACTTCTCCGCGGTAAAACGGTCGGTGATAAGCACATTAATCCAGCCGCCGCGCAGCGCCCCGCGGATCGCCGCCACTTTATCGGAGCCGCCGGCAATGCCGACCGCACGGGGCGCTTTGCGCAACTGTGCCAACGAGATGCCAATGACGCGGTCGTTGAGGCTGGTGATCACCGGTTTCCCATCCTCATCAAAGAAGCGCAGACAGAGATCGCCGACCGCCCCAACTTCCTTGAGCATGGCCAACTCCTGCGCTGAAAAGACATTACCGCTGCGCGCCAGCAGATCCGACGGCTCGACTGCGCCAATACCGACCAGCGCCAGCGTAACTTGATCAAAGAGCGCCAACACTTCACGCGTAAATTGATCATCCTGCAACACCCGCACACTCTCCGCCGAACCGACTACCCCGGGCGCGGGCAAAAATCGCGAACGCCCGTTGACCAGCGTTGCCAGCCTCCCCGTGAGGCGGACGGCGTGCGCTTCGGCATCGGGATTGCCCATGCCGCCAAGCACCTGAATCACCTGCGCGTCGGTTTCGCGCGTCAGGGGATGCATGGCATCCACCATTGTCAACAGCGTGCTGCTCCACGAAGAGATGCCGATAATCTCATGTTGATTCAACGTTGTTTCGACATAATAAGCGGCGGCGGCGCCAATCTCACGCGCTGGGCTATCGGGATGGGCGCAATCGACTACAATTACATCTTTAAGCCGGTATCTCTCCAGCAATTTGGCTTCAAGTTCGGGAAAAGTGCCGGGGGGTGTTTGGATGACAATGCGAATGATCTGTTCTTTTTGGGCGCGTTTCAGCAGGCGCGAAACAGTCGACTGCGACAGATAGAGCTGTGCCGCAATCTGCGATTGATTCAGCCCTTGCTCGTGATACAGCCGGGCCACCTTGCTCATTAAACGAAGCTCATCAATACGCGACATAGAAATGAAATCAGAGCCGTAAAGGCGCTTAGATCGTCCGCGCCACTGCTGCTTGCCAACCCGCGTATAGTTCGGCGCGCCGGCCAGCAGCCATCTGCGGTTCGAAACGGTCGTGCGGACGGGGCAGCGCGGCAATCGCCGCTTCATCGGGCCAGGCTCCGGCGGCCAACCCAGCTAGATAGGCCGCGCCCAGCGCCGATACATCCGACGAGGTGCTGCGTAAAATCGGGCAGTCGAGGATATCGGCTTGGAATTGCATGAGCGTGTTGTTTTGGCTGGCGCCGCCATCTGCCAGCAGCACCTGGAGCGGGCTGCCGGCTTCTTGCTGCATCACGTCAAAGACATCGCGGATCTGATAGGCGATTGATTCCAGCGTTGCGCGGGCCAGATGCGCGGGGCCGCTGCCGCGCGTCAAGCCCGTAATGGTCCCGCGAGCTTCGCTTTGCCAGTGCGGCGCGCCGAGGCCCACAAACGCGGGCACGAGATAAACGCTGTCGCTGCTCTCGACGCCGGCGGCCAGCGCTTCAATCTCCGCCGCCGGGTTGGTCAGCCCAAGCAACTGTCCATACCACTCGACCGCCGCGCCAGTGGCGTAAATATTGCCTTCCAGCGCAAACGTCGTCGCACTCGGATAGCCCCACGCCACCGTAGTCGAAAGGCCATTCTGCGAAAAGACCGGCGTGGCTGTGGGCGACATCAGCGACGAACCGGTGCCATAGGTCGCCTTGATCGCGCCCGGCTGAAACCCGGCGTGGCCATAGAGCGCGCCGTGCGAATCGCCGATGAGGCTGGTAATCGGCACGCCATCAGGCAGACCATTAATGCCTTGCGTCACGCCAAAATGGCTGCTCGATGCTTGAATTGTTGGCAGCGCGGCCAAGGGGATGCCAAAGTGTTCGCGCAAGTCGGGGTCCCAGGCTTGGGTGGTTAGGTTAAGGAGTTGGGTGCGCGAGGCATTGGTCAGATCACAGGCGTGAACCTGACCGCCGGTCAAATGAAAGAGCACCCAACTGTCGATCGTGCCGAGACAGAGTTCACCCGCGGCGGCGCGGGCCTGGCCATTGGGGGTGTGGTCAAGCAGCCAGCGCATCTTGCTGGCTGAAAACATGGGATCGATGGTCAGGCCGGTGCGGGCGCGGATGTCCGGCTCCAGACCCGCCGCCGTCAATTCACGACAAAGCGCCGCCCCCCGTTGACACTGCCAGACAACGACCGGCCCTATCGGTTTACCCGTAGCCCGCTCCCAAAGCACCACTGATTCCCGTTGGTTGCTGACGCCAATGGCCGTCGGCGCCGCTTGCCCGGCCAGACATTCGGCCACCGCCGCCTGTACCGTTTGCCAAAGCGCCCGCGGATCCTGTTCCACCCACGCCGGCTGGGGATAGCTGACCGATAGTGACTGTGAGGCGCGGGCCAAAACCCGTCCATTTTCATCGACAAGAATTGCTTTGGTGTTGGTTGTGCCCTGGTCGATGGCCAGGATGGTCTGGGGCGCCATGATCTGTTCTTTCATATTTTGTGTCAAAGTAGCCAGTTATCAGTTAGCAGTTTTCAGTGGTCAGTCACTGGTTACTGATAACTGATAACTGATAACTACCCAAGCAGCGCCGCCGCTGTCCGCACTAGCCCATCGGACGTAATGCCATAGTGGCCAAAAATCTCATTCTGGCTGCCGGTGACGGTGTATTCATCGGGGATGGCGATAACTTTGAAGGGGCGGTGGATGCCCTTTTGCATGAGCAGTTGTGCAACCGTGCTGCCCAAGCCTCCGTAAACGCTGTGCTCTTCGACCGTGATAATCGCCCGCGATTGGGCCGCCACATCCGAAATCAATGCTTCATCCAATGGCTTGAGCGTATGCACGCTGACTACACCGGCGCTGATCCCTTGCTGCGCTAACTGATCGGCGGCCTGCACGGCGCGCGAGACCGGTTCGCCAATCGCCACAAAGGTCACGTCGCTGCCACTGCGCAAGGGGATCGCCTTGCCGATGGTGAAACCGGTCTCCGGCATGTGCAGGTGGAGCATCGGTGCTTTGCCAAAGCGGATATAGATCGGCCGGGGGTGATCGACCGCCGCTTCAATCACGCTTGCCGTCTCAAAATTATCGGCGGGCGCGACGATGTCAATATTGTTGATCGCCTGGAGCGCGGCATAGTCGTGCAGTGAATGGTGGGTTGAGCCAAGTGCACCGTAGCTGACCCCAGCGCTGATACCGATCACCTTGACCCGGTTGTCAGAATAGGCCACATCATTCTTGATCTGTTCAAGGGCGCGCGCCGTGAGAAAACAAGCCGGTGAAACCGCATAGACATGCTTGCCGGCCGACGCCAGTCCGGCCGCGATGCCGACCAGCGCCTGTTCGGCAATCCCCACCTCGACGATCTGCTCCGGCAACGCTTTACCAAAGGGTCCCAACTTCCCCGACCCGCGCGAGTCGCTGGTGACGACCATGACGTTGCGGTCACTTTGGGCCATGCGCAACAGCGTTTCCGCAAAGACTTCAAGATTCGGCCGCCCTGGGGTCATAAGTTGGTTGGGCGCCGCGCCGTTGAGTACAAAGGCATTTACCGGTGCAATTTGTGTGTTCATTGGGTTAGCCTGACGCTTTCTCGAAAAGAGCCGCCTCCGCTTGCGCCAGCTCTTGCATGGCGGCGGCAAATTCCGCATCGGTCGGTACGTGGTGGTGCCAATTTACCTGATTCTCTATAAAGCTGACTCCCCGCCCCTTGCACGTGTGGGCCAAAATCAGATTGGGTTGGCTCGGCGCAAAAGGCAGCGCATCAAAGACGTTGATCAGCGCCGCCACATCATTGCCATCCACTTCGCGTACCGCGCAACCAAAGGCGCTAAACTTCTGCACCAGATTGGTCACGCCGGTAACGGTCTCGACAGGGCCGGTAATCTGTAGCTTGTTATAGTCAACGATCACGACCAAATTGTCTAACTCATAGTGTGATGCACTCATCAACGCTTCCCAGTTGGAACCCTCTTCCAACTCGCCATCGCCCAGCAAAGCAAAGACGCGATAATCGCGGCCATCTTGTTTGGCCGCAATGGCCGTGCCCACGGCAATGGGTAGGCCATGCCCAAGCGCGCCAGTATTATGTTCAACCCCATTTATTTTGCGGGTGGGGTGACCAATAAAGTGCGACTGATATTGATTGAGCGTATTGAGATCGTCAACTGGGTAAAAACCTTTGTCGGCCAGGACCGTGTATAAAGCCTCTACCGAATGCCCTTTACTTTGGATATATCGATCGCGGTTGGGATCGCTAAAATTCCCCGGCGACACATTCATCACGTAGTTGTATAAAACATTCAGAATGTCCACACAGGACAAACTGCCGCCAGTATGCCCGGCATTGCTCTTTTTTATGATGGTTAATATGGTTTTCCGATATTGAATGGACTTATGTGCCAAATCGGGTATGGTTGAGATCATAAATTTCTTCTCGGCACTATTTGGTCGCGGCAGGCGGTCTGACGCCACATATTCAAATATAAGATTTGTTCAAATGTAAGATTTGGTGGAATAAGGCTGCGGGAACGTGAATATTTATTCATGGTCAGCAAAATATTCACGAGAGATGATACAACAGGCAGAATGGTTTGTCAAATCGTGGAAAATGTTCGTAGCTGTTACATATTGAGGTTAAACGGGAAATTTGAGGAGATAGGAATGATCAAAATCAGAGTCCATCCAACAATCACAAAAATCAGAGTGCAGACAAAGTATTGGACGGAGGTCGAGAAGCCGCGCCCGCATTTCACCATCATGTTGACCTGCACAGTTTGTCACAGCGTCTCTAAATAGCTGTTACGCTCCCAACCATGCACTTCTAAATTGTACGCAGCTAACTCAGTGCGCTTGACCTTGAGAAACTCTGGCCCAATCACCGGCCCCAGCGCCTCCATAATCACCGCATCGTTCTCCACCGCCTCTAGCGCTTCCGGCAGCGTGCGCGGCAGAAACTGAATGCCGGCAGCCGCGGCTTCTTCGGCGGACAGATGGCCCACGTCCACATTGGCCGGCGCGCCGGGGTCGAGCTGGCGCGTAATGCCGTCCAGCCCAGCGGCCAGCAGCGCGGTGATGTAAAAATAGGGGTTGGCCGAGTTGTCGCCGGAACGGAATTCCAGATGGCGGCGGGCGCCCAGCCCCGGCACGCGCACCAGCGCCGCCCGGTTGCCCACCCCCCAGCAAATGTGCGCCGGCGCCCACGAGGCGGGCAACAGTCGCTTGTATGAGTTGACGGTGCAGGCGCCCACGCCGGTCAGCGCACGGGCGTGGGCCAGCAGCCCAGCCGCAAAGTGTTTGCCAATTTCAGAGAGCGGTTCATCCTCGTTGGCGCCTACGCTCAAATCCTGCTGCCCTGCGGCATCCCACAGGCTGAGGTGCACGTGCAGGCCGTTGCCGGGCAGGTGTACATAAGGCTTGGGCATAAAGGTGGCGATCATGCCGGCGTCGCGCGCCAGCGCCCGCACCACCTGCTTATAAAGCAGATATTGGTCCACGGCGCGGATGGGGTCGCCGTGATGGGTGCTGCCTTCATACTGGCCGGGTCCATACTCCTTGCCTAGTTGATCCATCTGGATGCCCATGGCGTCCAGCGTTTCCACCAGCTCCTGCAAAAAATCGTAATTGCGGTCCAGCCCATCCACGGTAAACATGCCGTCGTGGTCCACCGGCACGTATTCACCGCTGCCGTCGGCGTAAAAGAGGGTGAATTCGGGCTCCAGCGCCACCTGCGCGCTGTATCCCGCTTCCGCCAGCCGCGCCACCATGCGCTGCAACCGCGTGCGCGGACAGCCCTCCCACGGCGAGCCGTCATCCTGGCGCATAAAGACGTGGGCCTGCGCCGTGCGCGGGCGAAAGGGCAGGATCACGTAGCTGTTGGGGTCGGGCACGGCCATAAAGTCGCCCGAGTCGGCCAGAAAACGGGCGCCGTGGGCCTGATGATCCTCCACCGTAAAATTGAGATTAGCGCGCGCAAAGACAATGCCCTTTTCCACGGTGCTGGCAAAACGCACCCGCGGCACCGTCTTGGCGCAGGCGCGTCCATTATAATCGTGATAGACCGGCCACAAGTGGTCGATGCCGTCTTCTTCTAAGCGTTGAAGCAATTGTTCTGTATTCACATCTTTTCTCCTGATTTGTTGAAGGTGGTAGGTTGAAGGTGGCAAGTCGAATGTGGTAAGTCGTACCTCTCACTTTCCACTTTCAACCTGCCACTTTCCACTTTCAACCTGCCACTTTCCACTTTCAACCTGCCACTTTCCACTTTCAACCTGCCACTTTCCACCTGCCACTTTCCACTTTCAACCTGCCACTTTCCACTTTCAACCTGCCACTTTCCACTTTCAACCTACCTGCCACTTTCAACCTGCCACTTTCCACTTTCAACCTGCCACTTTCCACCTGCCACTTTCACCTGCCACTTTCCACTTTCCTCCACTTTCCACCTGCCACTTTCCACCTGCCACTTTCCACCTGCCACTTGCCACTTTCCACCTGCCACTTTCCACTTACCGATTCCGTTGCTGATTGGCGGTGATGGTTAGATTGGCGATAATTTTGTCCAGCAGTGAAAGACGATGTTCAACAACTGATGGTTCAAGTCCGTGGCGGCAGCGATAATACCAGCCCCGACATTCCCTGGCTGAACCGTTCGCAATGCGCAGGAAGCGTGCATAGTCTTTACCAAAACCACGTCCATAGCCTTCCTCAATATTTGCGGGAACAGAACCAGCGCTATCCAAAAGCTGCCAAACATACGCCTTTGACCTAAAATCTTGCAGAAGTTTTTCACTATCCAGCCAAGCAAGGTCTGAAAGAAAAAGCGCCCACCGGTAGGTCTCAAACTCCCAAAGTGGATCTTTACGAATCGACAAAGGCGCCCGCTCCAACCACTCCTCATAACTCTTCCACTCCACCATACCCGTTACCTCCGACCACCACCTTCAACCTACTACCTTCAACATCACCCCCACCAGCAGCGCTATCCGCGGCACAATGCTGCGCAACTCAATATACTCATCCGGCCCATGATCCAGCCCACCGACCGGTCCCAATCCATCCAGGCCGGGCGCGCCGGTTTGGGCGGCAAAGCAGATATCCGAACTGCCGCCGGTGCGGGCGCCATGAACGGTGAATCCCAATTCCGCCGCCACCGCCTGGGTGAGCGCTTCCAGCCGCTGCACGCCGGGCGTATATTCCAGCGGCGGCGCGGTCGAATCCGGCTGCAATGCCAGTTCGAAGGTGATGCCGTCCTCTTGCGCATTGGCCACACACGCGGCAATGGCGGTGGACGCGGCATCCATATCAGCTTGCGTCCACGCGCGTAAATCGAGCTGGGCCCGCGCAAAATCGGGCACCACACTGGGCCGCGAGCCACCTTCAATAACGCCCACGTTGATGGTGATGCCGGGGCGCAGGTTGTTGAGCCGGTTGATTTCCAGCAACAGCCCGGCCAGCGCCATAATGGCGTTGCGTCCTTTTTCGGGCTCCACGCCCGCATGAGCCGAGCGACCGCGCGCGGTGATGGTGTACCAGGCGATGGCTTTGCGTGCGGTCACAATGTCGCCATTTGCGCGCGCCGCCTCTAGCGTCAACACGGCATCCGCTCCCTCGCTCACCGCTCGGATCAACGGCGGCGAGCAGCGTTCACCCGTCTCTTCATCCGACACGCTGAGAAAGACGATCTGGCCAAAATCGCGCCAGCCCAGCGCCAGCAGCGCCTCCATCGCGTAGATGCCGCTGAGTAGCCCGGCCTTCATATCGCACGTGCCCGGCCCACGCACAATATCGCCCACAATCTGCATGGGCCGTTGCGCCGCCGTCCCCAGCGGGTAAACCGTATCGCTGTGGCCCAGCAGCACAATTTTGCCCGCGCCCACGCCGGTCAATGTGGCCAGCAGATGGTCGCCATAGCGGGTTTCAAGATGCCGATCCACCGCACACCCCAGGCGGCTTAAGCGCGCCGCCAGCCAATCCTGCACGGCGTCAACGCCCGCCTTGTACTCGCTGCCGGAGTCAATTGCAGTTAGCGCGCGCAAATCGGCCAGGTACTGGTCCAGGCGGGGGGTGAGGTGATTCATTAGTGATGTTGCCTGCATTGGCATGAGCCTTTATTCTGCTGGTGATGAAAGGGGGAAAGGGGGAAGGGTGATTGCATTCCCCCTGCACCCTTTCTCCCCTTCCCCCTTTCACGCCTTCCTACGCCGCCTCCGCCTGATAGCGCTTAATATTCGATTCCGTCCGATAGTTGCCAATCTCGGCGCGGAATTCGGCCATGTGGGCAGTCTGACCGTGGGCGGCCAGCGTCTCTGCATTTTCCCACACCTCAAAAAGATGGAATGTGTCTTCCGCCTCCAGATCGGCGGAAAATTCATAGGTAATGCAGCCCTCTTCCGCCTGCGACGCCTTGGCCATCTTCACAAACGCCCGCACCGCCTCTGCCCGAAATTCGGGCTTCACTTTCATATCACCACCGATAATGATCATATTGGTCTCTCTTTCTTGGCTAATGATTCAAAATGCACGAGTGGCAAGGTGGCAAGGTGGCAGAGCATGCTCCCTTTCCCCCTTTCTCCTTCTCCTCTACTCCTCTACCACCCCGCAAAACGCGCCACCGCCGCATCGCTCACCTTGCCCGCCGTCACATCGGTCAACGCTTTATCCAGAATGGCCAGCCCTTCATCCACCTCGGCGGGGGTGATGAGCAACGGCGGCGTCAGCTCCAGCACGTTGGAGAACATGCCCACATAAAAGACGAGCAGCCCCAATTCATAGGCCCGATAGACCACTTTGGCGGTGATGGCCTTGGCCGGCTCTTTGGTCTGGCGGTCCTGCACCAGCTCCACGCCCTGGATTAATCCCTGGCCGCGAATGTCGCCGATGTGGGTGTGCTTGGCCTGCAATTGGTGCAGCCCGTGACGCAGATGCGCGCCCATGCGGGCCGCGTTTTCCACCAGTTTGTCCTGCGCCAGCGCGGCCAGCACGCCTTCACCTGCCGCGCAGCTCAGCCCGTTGCCGGTGGCCGTAAAGAGCGCAAAACCGGTGTCCAGCAGCTCCCGCCGCGCCACCACGGCGCTGAGAGGGAGCCCGCCACCCAGCGCCTTGCCCAGGATCACCACGTCTGGCGTAATGCCCGCGTGCTCAAAGGCAAACATCTGCCCGGTGCGCCCCATGCCCACTTTGACCTCATCCAGCACCAGCAATATATCGTGGCGGCGGCAAAGCGCCTCCAGCTTGGGCAGGAAATCGGCGGGCGGCGCCACAATGCCGCCATCGCTCTGGATGGCTTCCACAAAGATGCCGGCCACATCGTGCGGCGGGCAGATGGTCTTGAAAATGTACTCTTCCAAAAAGCGGATGGCCTTATCGGCGCATTCGGCGGGCGATTCGCCAAATGGGGGGCGATACGGATGTGGATAGGGCACCTTGATCACGTTGCCGCTGCCCAAATAGTCGCTCATGGCAATGTGGGCGGAGAGGCTGACGCCCGCTGCCGTGGAGCCGTGATAGCTGCCCACAAAGGTGACAAAGCGCCGTTTGCCCGTGGCCTGGGGCAGCAGTCGCGAGACGGTCTCGCTGGCGTCCGACCCGCTGAGGCCGAACCAGACCTTTTTGGCAAAGTCGCCGGGTGTCAACTCCACGAGCTTTTCGGCCAGCCGCACGGCCGGCTCGTGCATGCCGGAAATCAGGCTGGCAAAGGTGGTGCGCGCAAGCTGTTCCTGCACGGCCTGCTTAACCAGCGGATGGTTGTAGCCCGTGTTGGCCAGCGCCCAACCGGCCGTAAAATCCAGGTACGATTTGCCGTCCAGGTCAAAGAGACGGCAACCCTCCCCGCGCGCCACGCTCATGGGGAAGAAGCGCAGCTTGAGCGCGTTGGCGATCAGGCCATCGTCCATTTCGAGGAGTTGGTCATTTGTGAGCGGCATGGGCGGGCTCCAAAGAACAAAATAGATTTTCAACCCATCAAAATTCGGCCAAAATGCAATCCAATTGCATTTTGGCCGAATTTTGATGGCTATTTAGGCATTGTCTTCCGCAAACGAAAACCAACGTTCGGTCTCCAACGGCTGCCAATACTCGGTGGTCACTGTGCCTGGCTCGAACAGCTCATACGGGTCCACCTTTTTATACGCTGCGTATGGCCCGGACCAGTCTTTGCGTCGTTCCTTGTAGGCATGATGCCCCTCTAGCGAGTGAAACTCAAAAAGCATAATGTAGACGCCGGTGGGGTTGCCGTCGCGGTCGGTCTGCCGGAAATAGCGCGCCGACTTCCACTCGGCAAAGAGATCGGCGTGATGGGTGCGCACAAAGTCGAACCATTGACGGATGATTTCGTGGTGCGCTTCTTCGTTGCCGGCGGCGATGCGCCAAGTTTCGTATTCGATGAAGGTGGTCATATATTCCCTCTCAACCACCCAATCTCCCGCCCACGCATAATTCCCGCTGGCCGAAAAATCAGAATAAGTATCATCGCCACCGACAGCACAAGCTGCGTCAGCCCCGAAAGCGAGAAGGGCAGCAACTGCGCCATATTGACGGCATTCTCCACCCCGCGCATCCCCTCGAAGATGATGGTCACCGCCACCGTACCGATCACGGCGCCGGCCACGCTGCCCGAGCCGCCGATAATCAGCATGGCCACAATCAGAAAGGTTTGGCTCAAGTAAAAAGCCACCGGCGAAAACGACGTGATAAAGTGCGCCCACAGCGCGCCCGCCACCGCCGTTACAAAGGCGCTCAGCACAAAGGCTGCCCAACGCACCTGCACAATGTCGATGCCGATGGCCGCCGCCGCCTTTTCATCCTCGCGCGCGGCGCGCAGCTTGAGCCCCAGCGCCGTCTCTTTGAACGCGTAGGCCACGATGACAAATAGGAGCGCCCACGCCGCCGCCTGCCAGAGCGTGGTGTGGGAATCCACACCAAAAATGGTGCGGGCGCCGTTGGTCACTTCTTCCCAGTTGATAAAGACCACGTGGGTAATCACCAGCAGCGCAAAGGTGGCAATCACCGACGCCGGGCCCGAGAGCCGCATAAGCGGAACGCCCACCAGCGCCGCCACCACCGTGGCAATCAGCGCGCCGATCAGCAGGGCGGGCAAAAAGGGCAGGTGCACCTGCGTCAGCGGTTCATAAAGCTGGCGCAGCGCCATCCCCTTGGCCTGGGGCGACATGGAAAAGAGAATGGAACCATAGGCGCCCATCCCCATAAAGGCAATATGGCCAAAAGAGAGCACGCCCGAATTGCCGCTGAACATCTGCAACCCCAGCACCAGGATCAGGTTGATAAACATGACCGTGACAATGCGCTGCAACACCACGCCGCCCAGGAAATGAACCAGGATGGCGATCAGCAATAAGGGGATAATCAGAACGATGGCAGGCCAAAAACGTTGGAGCATTATTGAACCTTCAGTAGCGTTTCTTGTAAACACGGATGGGAGGAACACGGATAGTGATCCAAAATATCCGTATTTTCCCCATCCGTGTTTACAAAAATTATTAAATCATCAATTCAAACCCGCTCATCCCCCCGACCGCCGATCAACCCCTGCGGACGGAAGAGCAGCACCAGCACCACAATCAAAAAAACAAAAGCCTGCCGAAAATCGAGCATGCTCTGTGGCAACACCATCTGCAAGCCCACGGTCAAAAAGCCCAGCGCAAAGCCGCCCACCACCGCGCCCAACAGACTCTCCATGCCGCCAATCACCGTGGCCACAAAAGCCACCAAAATCGGCGTCAGCCCAATGGTCGGCGTGACCGAGCCCAGCCGCCCGATCCAAAAGAGCGAGACCACGCCGGCCAAACAGCCGCTAATGGCAAAAGCGGTTGCAATGACCCAATTGGCGCGAATGCCGAGCAGCCGCGTCATCATAAAGTCATCGGCGGCGGCGCGCAGCGCAATGCCCAGCAGCGTGCGGCGCAGAAAGAGCGTCAGCGCCAGCAGCAGCCCCAGGCAGACAATGAGCGTAATCACATCGGTTTTGGAAATGAGCAGATCGCCGATCTGAAAATTTTCGTTGAAGATGGCGGGCAGCCGCACCGCCTTGGGCCGTGCCGACACAAAGAGCAGCGCAAAGTTTTGCAGCAATGCGCTGACGGCAAACGAAGTGATCAGCATGGTGTTGGGCGAGGCGCGGCGCACCGGGCGAAAGGCAATGCGCTCCAGCAGCAGGCTGGCGCCAATAGCGGCCAGCACGGCCACAATGCCCACCAGCAGCCAGGGCAGCGGTCCGGCGCCCACCACCAGCAGCGTGTAGCCGCCCACCATCACCAGCTCGCCATAGGCAAAGTTGACTAGCCGCATAATGCCATACACAATGGCCAGCCCCAGCGCCATTAGCGCATAAAGGCTGCCCAGGCTGAGCGCGTTGATCAGAAATTGAACGAGGTCATTGATGGAGTTCATCGAACGGCCCCCGCTGTTCACTCATCCACCTGGCCGCCGCTTTCTCCCCTTCTTCCCGCATGATCTTTTTTATGATTCCTGCGTACTTTTATTTTGCTGTTCCAAATGGGGATCCCATGAAATAGGATTATGGGCAATTTCAGCCACCGCGCTTTGCCAATCTAAGTCAGGCTACGCCCATACCAATCGTACGGGTGTCTGGCGGAAAACATATGTCGAGAAAGCCAATGCTCCATGCTTGTATCAGGAGCCATCTCTTCAAATCGAACTCATTTTTCATCCGATTGCGTAGATAGGTAAAAGCCTGCTGATGAGGCAACGGTTCGCCCTGACTCATGGCCCACGTAATCTGCTCAACTGGTATGTTTGGATTATCGGCATATTGCAACAGATCATATCACTGGATTGGGTTTGTCCGTTAGTAGACTGCCAAACAGATATAAGCGGAGTGGGATTACATGGAATTTCCTTGCGGCTCAACCTGCGCCAATCGTTCACAAATTTGAGACACTTTGCAGAGCAGCTTTACGATTCATTTGTGAATGTTACCATTGTCTATTTACTATCAATATTTGCTTGACGCATCGATCTATTGATGTACTATTCACATGTCGCAGAAAGGGGCCATTTATACTATAGCCGCAGCGCAGAGATAGCCGCAAAAAGCCCTGCGAAAAAATGCAGCTTTATGTTCGGCAAAGTTATACTATCTTTTCTCCGCGAAGTTTACATGAGGAGATACACATGATCAACTGGGGACATCGGCGCAGGCAGCATTGCCAGAGTGTTTGCCAAATGGCGCTTTGCTAAACCGGTCGCTTGGAAGCCATTGCCAGCCGCACCGCCGGCAAAGCGGACCGCTGGCCGATCTCTTTGACGTGGCCAAACGTTACGATAGCTATGAAGATATTTTGGCCGACAGCGCCATCGATGCCGTCTACATTTCGACGATCCACCCGGCACATTTGGAGCCGGTGGTCATGGCGGCCCAGGCGGGCAAGCATATTCTGGTCGAAAAGCCCATTGCCATGAATGCAGGTGAAACCGCCCAAATGATCGACGCCGCGCGGGCAAACAATGTCTTTCTCATGGAAGCCTTTATGTATCGCTGCCACCCGCAAATTGCACGGATGGTGGAGCTGATTCAGGACGGCGCCATTGGCGACGTGCTGGTGGTGCGCTCGACTTTTGGTTATCACGCCGGGTTCAATCCTGATTCGCGCGCCTACAATCGCGAATTGGGCGGCGGCGGCATATTGGATGTGGGCTGCTATCCGGCGTCGATGGCGCGGTTGGTGGCGGGGGCGGCGGCCGGCAAACTGTTCCTCGATCCCATCCAGTTCAAAGCCACCGGCGTGGTCGGCCCCACCGGCGTAGATCACTACACCACGGCCACGCTGAAATTTGAAAACGATGTGGTGGCCGAAATCGCCACGGCGGTGGCCTGCAATCTGCCTCCGGACACGGTGATCTACGGCTCGTCCGGCATCCTGTCCGTGCCTAATCCGTGGCTGCCCTCCAGCCCGTGCCGCAGCGCCCGCGAAGCGTTGCCAATGGACACCCCATTCCCGTCCGCCAAACTGCTGCTGCACAAGCGCGGCGCGGACCCCGAGGAGATCACCATCGAAGCGGACCGCGACCTCTTTAGCTATGAAGCCGATATGGTGGGCGCGCACATTGCCGACCGTCAAGCCCCGGCCATGTCTTGGGACGACACGCTGGGCAATATGAAAACGTTGGATGCATGGCTGGCCGAGTTGGGCGTACAATATTAGGAGGCAGTATGAGCTGGCAAGCACTCGAAAACGGAAACCCGGAACTGGCCGCCTTTGGCCTGGCGCGCTATAGCAGCCAGGTGGCCTATCTGGCCACGGTGCGCAAGGATGGCTCGCCGCGCGTCCACCCGGTGACGCCCATTGTGGGCGCGGGTCGGCTCTTTCTCTTTATGGAGCCCACGTCGCCCAAGGGACACGATCTGCGCCGCGATGGGCGCTATGCGCTACACGCCAGCGTGGAGAACAGCGGCGGCGGCAGCGGCGAGTTTTGGGTCACCGGGCGGGCCACTTTTATTGAGGATGCGGAGACGCGAGCCGTAGCCATCCAATCCGCCAGCTATGAACCAGCCGCCCGCTACATCCTCTTTGAGCTGTCCGTGGAGGGCGCCTTTTCCAATGTGTACCAGGAAGAGGGTCCGCCTGTACGGCAGAGCTGGAAGCAGGATTAGAACCAAGACCATAAATAGCGCAGACTGCAACGCATGGCTTCAGAATCTCAAATTTGCAGGTGGGTAATCGCCGTGTAGCGTGGTGTGTGCCCCTGAACAGTTTTGGAATTAAAACAATTGTCATGTTAACCGATACTTGTGGCCTATATTTTCGATGGGCAGCCACATCTTCTAGCGGAACCTGTCACCGATTGGCTCACCTCTTCGCGGCGCTATCGGGATTTCGTGGCTGCCTTCCGCGATAAAATTCGCAAAAAGCTGCGCTCAACGCCGGATGAGCAAGGTCTTCTCGATGTGCAGCTCGAGTTGGAACGGCGTATCCGCTGCTGCAAAGAGCGCGCCTCAGCCTTGTCTATGAACCCCTGCCATCTGCGCAGGGGCGTTCCCCGATTTTGCCGTTACCTATACCACCAGCCTGACGTTTATGTGCGAGGTAACCCGGTTGCGCCGGTTTGGCCCAATCTGAATCTGAGACGTTGGCAGAGACGGATGCCGTGCTGGATGGAGCCTCCCTGCCGCGCGCAGAGCTGCGGCTGGCCGATGCAATTTGCGGGAAACTGGTCCAACTGCTGCCGCAGGGCAGCAACGTGCTGCTTGTTTACGCGGAGACATTGACCCCAACCCCAGATGAATTGCGCGCCATCCTGCTGCACATCCAGCAGCGCGCCGAGGGCGACGACATCACATTCTTGCGGCGCCATCGCCTGCGCGATCGCGCTGACTTTTTCCGCCACTTTCAGCGCCTCAGCGAAATCCTCGTGCGCGGATCAGCCCTCTCTACGGCGGAATCGCCGGTCGTCTGGCAGAATCCGCAGGCCAAACATCCATTACCGGCCAAGGTGCGCACCGCCCTCTACCGCAGCCAAGCGGGTGACAGGGATCTGGTTGCAGGTTAGTTTGCAGGATGATTATGAAAATATTTGCTCATTTACGCATCCCATTGCTTTTTGTTTGTTTGATCGGGATGACACCCATGTCCGGCGTCCCTGTATATGCACAAACCCCGGCTGGACAGACTATTTGGCTACCCGTCATCGCCACTGCCGGCGTCACAGCCAGTCCTATCCACAATGGCATCGCCACATTTTACGGCGCCACAGGGGCGGGCGCCTGCTTATTCGACGCCACGCCGGATGATCTGATGGTCGCCGCCATGAATGCGGATGAATATGACAATGCGGCCGTCTGCGGCGCCTTTGTACGCGTGAATGGCCCCAAGGGCGTCGTCACTGTGCGCATTGTGGACCTCTGCCCCGAATGCACGGCGGGCCATCTCGACTTGAGCCAGGAAGCCTTTGCCCAGATTGCCGATCCCGTCCAAGGGCGCGTGGCGATCACTTGGCAGGTGGTCAGCCCGCCAATCGACGGTCCTATTGCGTACCACTTCAAGGATGGCAGCAACCAATGGTGGACGGCGGTGCAGGTGCGCAACCACCGCAATCCGATTGCCAAATTGGAGTACAATGACGGCGCCCAATGGGTGGCTGTGGCGCGCACCGATTACAACTATTTTGTGCAGACCGAGCCGGGCATGGGGCCTGGCCCGTATCAATTTCGCGTCACCGATCTGTATGGAAATGTGCTGGTCGATAGCGGTATTGCGCACAGCGAAAATGGGACGGTGAATGGCGGTGCGCAATTTCCCGTTGGGCCGTGATTTACAACTTACTTCGGCGCTAAAGGAACATCAATGAGTACAGTTCAGATACCGGTTCATGCAATGGATGCAGATGGGAGATGGCTGTTTCGAGTCGGCGGTTTGTCTGCGCTGGCGATTGGGGTTGCGTACATGGTTATTATTGCGCTGTACGCTCAAGTCGGCGCGCCCCCCATTGGGGGCCAGGCGTGGCTCGACTATCTGGCCGGGAAGACAACTCTTTGGTGGGCGATCATTGACATTTCGATCCTGACGAATTTTCTTTTCGTTCCTGTAGCGTTGGCGCTCTTTGCGGCGTTGAAACAGGTAAACCGCAACGCCATGCTGATCGCGGTCGGCTTCGTCGGGTTGTTTGTTGTCCTGGAACTGGCCGTGAACTGGTCGAGTTATGCGGCGCTGGTTATGCTCAGTGTTGACTATGCCGCCGCGGCCAATGATGCTCAACGGGCCGTCTACATTGCGGCGGCCAGCTATCCATCCGCCGTGCTGGCCTCACCGCTGGCGCTGATCTATGCTATCGGTACTCTATCTTTCGGATTTCTCATCATTGGTTATGTGATGTTGAAGGGGCTGTTTAACAAGATCACCGCTTATGTGGGTATAATCACGGGCATTCTGGGCATTGTGGCGGTGGCCGGCTGGAGCATTGCCGTTATTCTAAACGCTATTTTTGCCACAATCTGGCTCTTGTTGGTGGGCTACCGGCTCTATCGGCTCGCCGGTTAATGTGCGCGTTTCGCAAGGGAAAGAGATACAATAATGGGTACAAATAATCACCAAGAAGTAAAGATTCGCCTGCGCTGTATAGAGCTGCCCGGCCGCGCAATTGCTGACAGAAACGCAGTCAGACTCGGCCTCCAAAAGGGCAAGGAAGTGATTGACGATGTCTTGGCCGAAGGGGATGAGATAGCATTTTCCTGTTCTTTCCGCGTGGAGAGAAATGCAGCGACGGGAATGCCGAACTTTTTGGGGCCATATGCCCAAGGTGCGCCCAAAGAGCGCTTCATTTATCTGTGTTGGGGTGAACGCAAGGGTGGCGTGTGGGATGGCTTTGGGCGCGTGAAAGTCCACCTGAAAGATTTAGAGTGGTCGGCGGTAGAGAAAGCTATCGCGATTGGGAATCCTATTGAAGCAACTATAAAGATGAGAGACAAGAAAGGTGGGCCGCTGTACGCCTCTGTGAAAAAAGAGAACATTATTTGGGAAGTGTAGGGCTATTTTACCGCCCACCAAACCCACTCAACGTCACCCCTTCCACAAAATAGCGCTGCGCCGCAAAGAAGATGATCACCATGGGCGCCAGCATAAAGGTGCCGGTGGCAAAGACCAGCTCCCACGAGGTGGCGTAGGCCGAGTCGTTCATGGCGCGGATGCCCACGGCCAGCGTCCATGTGGCCGGTTTCAGATAGACGAGCGGCTCCAAAAAGTCGTTGTAAACCTGCATAAACGAAAGAATGATCACCGTAATCAGCACCGGCTTGCTGAGCGGCATAAAGATTTGCCACAGGATGCGCAGGCTGCTGGCCCCATCAATGCGGGCCGCGTCGTCTAGCTCCACGGGAATGCCCATAAAAAACTGGCGGATCAAGAAAACGTAGAGGCCGTGCGTGGCAAAATAGGTGGGTACGACCAGCGGCAAAAATGTACCCACCCAGGGCGCCGGCCAGCGGAACACATAGCTAAACATCAGGAAGCGCGGCACAATCAGAATAATCCCCGGCAGCATCATGGTGGCCAACAGCAGACCAAAGAAAAAGCCACGCCCCGGCCATTGCAAGCGGCTAAAGCTAAACGCCACCAGCGCAGAAGAGATTAGAATCCCCAGCACCGAAAGCACGCACACGATCATGGTGTTCCAAAAATAGAGCATAATCGGCGCCCGACTGAAGGCCGTGACGTAATTCTCCCAGCGCGGCGTGCGCGGCAGCCACTCGATGGGCGTCACAAAAATCTCGGTGGACGCCTTGAGCGATGACGAGATCATCCACAGCACCGGCACCAGCGCCATAATCGAGAGCAGCAGCAGCACCGCGTGCACGCCCAGCCGGCTCACCCATTCCCCTTGTTGACGGCGTCGCTTCTGTGCGGCTGCCGCTGCTGCATTTGCCTGTTGCATTGGACCGATTGTTGTTTCCATTAGGAATTTTTCTGCTCTTTGATAAATCTGGGTTCTGTACGCATTGAAAGCGTACATGTTGACATGGGGCTTGGATTTGTGTACAATAAAACTGTAAGAAATCTGTGTTCTATCTTTTATGGAGAGATTTACTATGCCTCAAGTTGCCGTTCAAAATAACAGCCGACTTTCGCTGCGTATTCGGCCGGAAGACAAAGCGCTTTTACTGCGCGCCGTGGCATACACTCAATCCGATCTTACTGAATTTGTGTTGCGCAATGCTGTGCAAGCCGCCAAAACCGTGATTGCGGAGGCGGAACAAATACAGCTTTCTGAGCGCGACAGCTTGCGTGTCTTGGACATGCTGGAGAATCCACCTGCTCCCAATGCCCGCTTGTTGGCTGCTGCCCAAAATTTGCCGACGCAACAATGACCATTCCTTCCTGGCATGAAGAACCTATAACCAGGCAGCACAACCGACAGGCATTTGATTGCGGTGATGCTGCGTTAAATGAGTTTTTGCGCCGGTATGCTCGTCAAACCCACGAACAGGGAGGCGCCAAAACCTTTGTTGCCGTGCAGGATGACGACTCCACAAAAATTCTTGGTTTCTATTCGCTTAGCCCTGCCTCCGTGAAATTTACCCAAGTTCCGGACATTATCAAACGTGGATTGGCTCGTCATGATGTACCTGTCTTTCGCCTTGGGCGATTGGCTGTGGATGTCTCGGTACAGAGACGAGGCTTGGGTGGTCAACTTCTGCTGGCGGCTGGTCGACGTTGCTTGCGTGCTTCTCAGGAAGTAGGTGGAATAGCGCTTTTGATTGACGCCAAAAATGAAGCTGTAGCCGGTTGGTATGCTGGCTATGGCGCGCTGCCGCTGCTAGATTCTCCCCTTTCCTTACTTCTTTCACTCACAACCATTAAAACGGCACTGGGAGCAGTTGGCAAATTGTGAGCAAAGTTTAATCTCCTTCGTAGTACACCCAGCGACCCGACAACCGAAACTGCACAATCGTCAGCACAATGATCACGGCGAAGAGCACCCACGAAACCGCGGCTGCATAACCCAGTTTGCTATATTCAAAGGCGTTGCGATAAATATAGAGCACCATAAAGAGCGTGGCGTCTTGCGGTCCGCCTTGGGTCATGATCAGCGCCGGGGCAAAGACTTGAAAGTTGCCGATAATGCCCACGATCAGGTTGAAAAAGATGACCGGCGTCATAATCGGCACGGTGACGTTGAGAAACTTGCGCCAGGCGCCGGCGCCATCCAGGGCGGCGGCTTCCAGCAGCGCCGGCGGCACATTTTGCAGACCGGCCAGAAAGATGACCATCTGCGTCCCCATGACCCAAATGCGCATAAAGATAAAGGCCGGTTTGGCCAGCGCCGGTTCAAAAAGCCAGGCCCGCGGCGCAAAACCCAGCCGACTAATCACATCGTTGATAATGCCAAACTCGGGGTGATAGGCCCGCTGCCAAATAAAGGCGCTGACCACAATGGGCACAATCACCGGCATGTAGAGCGCGGTGCGATAAAAGTTGCGCCCGCCAATGGGCTGGTTGAGCAGCACCGCGCAGCCAAAGGCCAGCGCCAGTTGCAGCGGCACGCTCACAAAGGCGTAGACCGCCGTGTTCCAGAGCGACAGGCTCACTTTGGGGTCATTCCACAGCGCTTGCATGTTTGCCATGCCCACCCAACGCGGCGGCGAAAGCAGATTATACTTTTGAAAATTGAGCAGCAGCGCCCAACCCATGGGAAAGGCTATAAAGACCAGAAATCCAATAATAAAGGGCGCCGCAAAAAGATAGCCTTCTAAAATTTCGCGGCGGCGAAAGGCCGAGCCGCGGCGGGCGGTCAGAGTGCTCATATTCATCTCAATTCAAATTGGTCATCAGGATAATGCTTATCCTCATAGGCCATGATCAGAGTACCAATTAGCGTGAGCAAATCGTGTTCAGATTCGGTCAAGTCTTCTTGATCGATCAGCTCGTTCATTTGGGCAACAGCAACATCATATTGCGCCTCATTGTGAATTGGCCGCGACGCATAGACTATCAGCGGATCTTGATAGCTATGCGTTCCTTCGGTACTTTTGCGATTGTTCATTTTCATATTGCATCGATGGCCAGATATTTAACATGACCGGCATCTTGGAAAATGCCGGTCATGTTATACTACACATCAATTTTACGCGTTGTTCGCCCAGTAATCATCGAAGAGCGCCTGCACGCCTTCATCCACCAGCGGCAGCACCTCGGCGGCGGTGGCGGTGCCGGCGATCAGCGGGTCCCAGCCCACGGGCTTGACCACTTCGTTCCAATATTGCGATCGGGGCAGGCCGCTGATGATGTCGGCTTCACCCTTGCTGAAGGCGGTGATGAATGCCTGCGTATTGGTCAGACCGTGGTTTTCCTGCACAAGGGGCGCCCAGAAACTTTCCACCAGATCAAAGTTGTTGGGGACGCGGCCGGTGGTTTCCGAGAAGAGCTTTTGGCCCTCTTCGCCGCACACAAACTTGGAGAAATCCCATGCCGCATCGATTGGCGCGTTGGCGAAGATGGAGATGCCCTCGGCCCAGCCGCGGTGGGGACGGCTGCCATCAGCCTGCTGCGGCATGAGCACCACGTCAAAGTCGACGGCCGCGCCCTGGTCGCGCTTCTCCGCCGTCACCATCTGCGGGAACCACCACGGGCCTTCGTACTTCATGGCCGATTGGCCGGCTTCAATGCCGCCCGAACCGGTACTCAAGTCCGCCGGTTTGGGGCTGATGCCCATGGAATAGTAGAAGTCGCTGGCGATCATTTGGACAGTCTCCACAAGTCCCGGCTGGTTAAATTGCGACGTGTGGGGATCGATCAGCGTATCAAATTCTTGCTCGCCCGTGCCGCGCATCCAGTGGATGTCGCGGAACCAGTTGCCGTTGGCCTGATAGCCCCACTGTTTCTTGTCGCCATCGGTCTTGGTCAGCTTTTGGGCAATGTCCACAAAATCTTCAAAAGTCCAATCATCGGTGGGATAAGGGATGCCGGCCTCGTCAAAAGGCGCTTTGGCGTAGAACATCAACATGGTGGCCATCTGCGTGGGGATCAGGTAAGTGTCGCCTTTGCGCTCGGTATATTGGCGCACGGCTTCGCTATCGGCCCAGGCGTAGTTGAAATCGTCGCGCTCGCGCAGATTGTTTACGCCCACAATCACGTCATTGTCGGCAAAGCTGATAGGCCCAACACTGCATGGAGGCGATGTGCGGGTTGCTGCCGCCAGCATATTGGGTCTGCAACGTGGCGTAATAGCTCTCGTCGTTGGGCAGGAAGTTGGTCTCCACCGTCACGTCCGCATTTTCCATATAGGCATCGGCCACGGCGGCAAAGGCATTTTTGTCGCTTTCGCCAAAAGCCACCAGCGTGACGGTCGTCCCCTCAGCGGACGGGGCCGCGCCGGCGGCTTCCCCACCGGCTTGCGGGGCGGGGGATGGCGCCGGACAAGCGGCCAGCAGCATCATGGCGGCGCTGGCCGTGCCGCTCAGGGCCAGAAATTGGCGTCGACTCATTGGTTTGTGTTGCATAGATTCTCTCCTTAAACTGTTTGGAATTTAACAAGTTGTAAACACGGATAGGGGGAACACGGATATGCAAAAATTTTAATCCGTGATCTTCCCATCCGTGTTTACAAAACCTACTCGGATTGCATAAAATTTTCGTTTTGCTATGACTCACGCATCAAATCGCGAATCTGGCGATACCCAATTGGCACAATGTTTTCGGCGGCCAGGAACGCTTGCAGCCGCGCCGATTGGAAGTATTGATATTCAAAAGCCCGCGTCTCCGCGTGATCGGGTGCAATCATGGCAATATCAGCGGGCTGATTGGGATGCAGGCTAAAATAGGTGACGCCCGGCGGTAGCGCCTGCAAGATCTCCTCATACACATCGGCTCGATTGGGCTGATCCATCTCCGTGCTGTAGCGCGGCGTAATGCGAAACCAGTCGGGCAGCAACATGCCCTGCCCTTCCGCCCATTGGATCAGCTCCCGCCACTGCGCCGCTCCCAACGAATCGATTTCCAGCCCGTCGGTATGTTTGTCCAAATAGCGGCTCAGCAGCACGGGCGTTTGATATTCTAGGCCAAGCTGCACATAATGCTGAATCAGGTTTGGCGCAATGGCGGTTCCCATATGCGTGTCAATATGGGTAAAATCGACGCCCCACGCCCGCACAAATTCAATCTGGGCGCGCATCTCCGCCACAGCGGCGGCGGCATCGGCATGGGCGGCGACTTCCTCGACGCTGGGCCAAAAATAGCCCTCCGCATCCAGCAATCCACTCTTGGCTGCGCGTGTGCTGAGCGGCCCCCAACGGTAGCTGTCCCATTCGCTGGTCAAGGTCAAATGCACGCCCACATCCAGCGCCGGGTTATCGCGGCAGATGCGCAATATCTCCGACGCCCAGGGGCAGGGGACCATAATCGAACCGGTCTGGATGATGGCAAATTGACTCAGCTCGACAAAAGCCTGGTTGCTGCCGTGGCACATGCCCACATCATCGGCATGAAAGATAACGAGACGTGCATCGGCATCATAGCCCAGGCGCGCCAGCAGTGGATTGGTTGGCAGTTGTTCCGACATAGATATTTGCGACAGTGTTAACAAAGCTCCAGCACGGGCAGCCCCACCAGACGGGCAAACGTGCGCAGCTCATCCCGATAGTCCCCATACACAATGCAGAAATGATGCTCCAGCCCGTGCTGCATGACCCGATCCAGCACGGTGAGGGCGGGCTGATCAAAGCGCACCACGCCGCTGGCGCCGCCAAAACTTTTGGGCGCCCGCTGCATTTCGCCGCCGCCAATCACCAGCCGGTACTGTTCGGACCCGTCGGCCTGGGCGGTACGATTGAGGCGCGCAATGGTAATACGGCCGGGCTTGAGCGCAAATTCAAAAAGCAGCGGCAATTTGCGGTTGGAGTGCAGTGCGCCCTCAATCTCGCCTTCCGGATCGGCCATGCTAAAGGGCGCCAACCCACAGTGCCAGAGCACGCCCGTATCGCTCTCCGCCTCAATCGAAACCAGATCGGTGATAAAGGCCGGCTGCTCGCTCAAATTTTGCAGCAGCACCAACGTCAGCGTGCCGTTGATGTCGGCCTCGCAGCTTGTGGCCACCTGCTCGTTGCTCAACATGCTCATGGCGCCGCAAGCTGCACAGCCCAGTTCAGTGAAAAATTCGGGCCAGCAGCGCACCGCCACGCCATCCAGCCGATGCTCGGTTGCAGCCTGGCGCAGAGCGCTGTATACGCCTGCCGTTCCTGCCAAGGCCGTTTGATCCAATGCATCCAAATTAGCTGCCCGCGCCTGCTTTGACCAAAAACTCCGCCCGCTCGGCCGGGCGGGCATCGCGCGCCGCTTGCAGCGTCTGTTCTAAAGAAAGCGGTTCAACATGTACACCAAAAAGTTCGGCCAGATTTTGCGCATTGTATGCGCATGTGTCGAAGCCGGCCGGATGTTGACCCACCAGCCCCAGGCGAACCTGCTGCAAAGCGCGTTGCGCACGGGCAGCCCGCAAGAGCACGCTAATTTTACGCATGGCTTGGGGGTCGGCGGCCGGGGCAAACAGATATTCATAGGGAATCTGGCGCTGGGTGAGGGCGTGACCTGCCAAATTTATGCCACACAAACTGTTTAAACGCAAACGCCCACCGCTGCGTTCGTCGGGTACGGCCCACAGCAAAATGAGTGCGCCTGTGGCTTGCAGCGCCTGCGCAATCTGCACCGCCATAGAGCTGTCGGCAAAGCTGGCCTGCAGCAGGATCAGCAGATCAAACTGCGTCTGCGCCAGTGCGGCTGCGGCTCTATGCCCACCGGCCTCATCCATCAGCAGTTCAGCCCCCGTTCCCACCACAAGGAAGCCGGCGGCAGTCAATTGGCGTAAAGCCTCATCCGCCACCGACTGGGCCAATGGCACATCAAACGTGGGCCGCGCATTTGTTACCAGCGCGAGGGTGGGGGGGTTGTGGGGAAGGTGAGCTTCATTTTGCATATTGGCGTCTTATCGTCTTTGTTGACAAGGTGACCCGGTGACAAGGTGACCGGGTGACATGGTGACTGAGCCTGTCGAAGTCACCATGTCATCCGGTCACCTTGTCATCTTGTCATCCCTCACTGCCACGTAAACGTGCGCGGCTGGCTAGGGGGGCTAGTGGCTTCCAGTTCGGGCGTCTGGTTGGCGCTGGACTTGACGCGGATCACCGAGACCTGCCAATCATAGGTGGCGGATTCGCCAGCGGCGGGCGCCAATTCTACGGGCAGGCGGTAGCTGGTCGTTTTGGTCCAAACGGGGGGGATGTTGGGCGCGTTGCCGTCAGCCGATATGATCTGCAAAACGTACCATTCGTTGGGCGCCAGAATATCGACGCTGAGCCAGCGCAGCAGCACGGCCTCCTCGCGTGACAAAACAGCGTCGTCCGGGGGGCCGGTCAAACGCGGTTCAATATAGATGCGGTTGGCGTCATCATTGGGCTGGGGCGCCGTCACGGCGCCGGCATCCTGATTGGCCGTAGCGTTTTCCACCACTTCATCCGGCACGTTGCGCACCGGCACCACCAGCACCTGGCCGGGGCGGATGATGTCGTTGGCGGCCAGGTTATTGGCGGCCAAAATATCGTTGACGCTGCTGCCAAACAGGATGGAAATGGAAACAATGGTGTCCTTTTCCTGCACCACATAGTTAAAGGAGGCATTGCCCTGCGCCGGCGCCAGCGGATTTTGCGGTGTGCGCTCAACGGGAATATTGAGTCGGTCACCGACGCGAATCAGTTCGCTGTCCAAATTGTTGGCGGCCTGAATCTCTGCCACCGTAACGCCATAGAAGCCCGCAATAGCCAGCAGATTTTCGCCGGGGCGCACTTCGTGGGTCACCAGCACTCGTTCCGGGGGCAAGGGTGTGGGGGTGACGGTCGGTTCCAGCGTGGCGGTTGGTTCCGCCGTGGGACCCAACACGGGAACATCGCCAGCCGCAATGACATCTCCACCGCTGGTTGCCTCGCTGGTGGCCTGCTGCGCCCCAATTTGCCACCACAGCCCGAGTACACCTAACACGGCCACAACCAGCAACGTATCTATCCACGAGACGCGCTGCTTGCGTCTGGGCCGGATACGGAGGTCGTAGCCGCACATAAAACAGCTTTCGGCATCGCGCGCCACCCGCGTTCCACAGTTGGGGCAGCGCCGCTCGATTGCTATTTGGGGAAGTTGTTCCTGCGCCATAGGCAGATTATAGCATGAAGTGGCGCGGGTGCGCATGTTGGAAATAAAACAAAATGGCGATAGTGTGCGAGGCCAAAATAAAAGCGGCTGGTCTTTGTACGTGCAGACCAGCCGCTTTATATTCTTTTATCCACTTTTTGAAATCTTATTGCCCGCGTTGCGAAAGCAAATAAACAATTAAGTCGGCAATATCCTGGTCACTTAACTGTTGGCCAAAGGTTTGGGGCATAATCCCGCTGGCATAGTTAGGCACAACAAAGGCATTGGGCGCCGTAATGCTCTGATAGATATAGGCCGCTGGGCCGGCATCCCCTGCCGCCTGCGCACGAATAACTGCACGGTCGCCCACACCGGCCCAGGATGGCCCCGGCTGCTGTACGGTGGGATCCAGCGAGTGGCAACCGCCACAACCATTGGTTAAGGCCAACTGTTGGGCATGTGCCGGATCGGCATTGGCAATATCAGCCGCCACCGCATCGGGCAAGCCGGCGTAAATTTGTTCATCCGTCATTTCCGCCAATGTGGGCGGCGCTTCGGTAGCGGCGGCCGAGACCTGGGCGCCAGCGGCTTTGGCCACCTCGATGGCGCCTAATTGCGGCGAGATAATTTCGGCATTTGCATTCGGCGAGCACCCCGCCAAAACCGCTATTAGTATCAATGCTGTCAAGAGCCAGGTCAGGCGACTCCGTAACAGAAGGTTCATCCAATCCTCCGCGTCCATGATTCTGGTTAATAAACAATTAGTCCGCAGTTTACCACACTGAATCCGCGCAGGCAATTTGACAGGCATCTGCGAAATAATTCACAAGCGGGGAGATTGGGAGTAGGGATTAGGGATCGGGGTCAATAAGTTAAGCGCATTCGTGTCCAGAGTCCAGTGGTCAGTTCCCAGTGTGTGCCAGCGACTGGGAACTGACCACTGAAATCTGTTCAGCTACAATGACATGGAGAGGCAGTAGGGCGCCGCTCCCGATCCTGATCCCCTACGCCCAATCTCCTTGCGTTCCCGCGGAACGGGTACTGTTTAGGGAAAATGGCCAAAATGCGCTATAATGAGGGGATGGATTTTTTATTGATAACGAAGCTGAATATGTGAATGATAGAGGGATTCCTTGTTTCGCGAAGTCCCCTTGTTATGCAGTTGCAGGAGTCTGTTGAATGCAAGATCAGAACGGAATTGATAACGAACTGCCGCAGGATGAAAATGGGAATGAGTCGTCGGCGCACGGTGGTGAGGGCGCCAGCATTGGCGATATTGCCATGATCGATGCCAGCGGTGGCTCAAATGGCATAACGAATGTCAATGGACATGGCGCCAATGCGGGCGATGTGCGCATCATCTCCATCGAAGACGAAATGCGCGCCAGCTATCTCGAATACGCCATGAGCGTGATTGTGGCGCGTGCGCTGCCCGACGCCCGCGATGGTTTGAAGCCGGTGCATCGCCGTATTTTGTATGCCATGCACGACATGGGCTTGCAGCCCAACACATCCTATAAAAAGAGCGCTCGTATTGTGGGTGAAGTGCTCGGTAAATATCACCCCCACGGCGACAGCGCCGTGTATGACGCCATGGCGCGCATGGCGCAGGATTTCAGCCTGCGCTATCCGCTGGTGGATGGCCAGGGCAACTTTGGCTCGGTCGATGGCGACAGCCCCGCCGCCATGCGCTATACGGAAGCGCGCTTGGCCCGCATTGCCGTGTCCATGCTGCAAGATATTGAGATGGATACGGTAAACTGGGGGCTCAACTTTGACGACAGCCTGGAAGAGCCCGACGTTTTGCCCGGCATGTTGCCCAATTTGCTGGTCAACGGCACCAGCGGCATTGCCGTGGGCATGGCCACCAATATTCCCCCGCACAACCTGTCGGAAATTGCCGACGCCGTCGTCTTCATATTGGAAAATTGGGAGCGCCGCAACGACATTGGTCTCGAAGAGCTAATGACTTTTGTCAAAGGGCCAGACTTCCCCACCGGCGGCATTATTCTGGGCTCGGAGGGCATTGCGCAAGCGTTTGCTACCGGTCGCGGCAAAGTCATTGTGCGGGCGCAAACCGAAATCGAAGAGACTGCCAACAATCGCTTCCGCATTATCGTCACCGAAATTCCCTATCAGGTCAACAAATCCACCCTAATCGAGCGCACCGCCGAGCTGGTGCGCATGGGCCGGCTGGATCAGATCAGCGATCTGCGCGATGAGAGCGACCGCACCGGCATGCGCATTGTGATCGAACTCAAGCGCGGGGCGGCGCCCAAAAAGGTGGCCAATCAGCTCTTTAAATATACGCAACTACAAACCTCCTTTGGCGTCAACATGTTGGCGCTGGTGGATGGCGAGCCGCAAACGCTGAGCCTGCGCAAGGCGCTGGTGGTCTACATCGAGCATCGCGTCGAAGTGTTGACGCGGCGCACCCAGTTTCAGCTTGGCAAGGCGCGTGAGCGCGCCCACATTTTAGAAGGGTTGCGCATTGCGCTGGAATTCCTGGACGAAGTGATCCAGACCATCCGCCGCAGCGACAGCGCCGACCACGCCCGCGAGCAACTCATGGCGCGCTTTGGCCTTTCGCAAGTGCAGGCGCAAGCCATTTTGGACATGCAGTTGCGGCGTTTGGCCGCCTTGGAACGGCAGCGCATTGAGGATGAATATCAGGAGATCATGACGCGCATCTCCTATCTGGAAGATCTGCTGGCGCATCCCGAAAAGATTCGCGATCTGGTGCGCACCGATATTTTGGATCTGAAAGAGCGCTTTGGCGACGACCGCCGCACCGCCATCGCCGCCGGCGCCGGCGGCGAATTTAACGAAGAAGATCTGATCGCCCAAGAAAATGTGCTGATCAGCTTTAGCGCCGGCTCGTATATCAAGCGCATGCCCGCTTCCGAGTTCCGGGCGCAGGGCCGCGGCGGCCGCGGCATCAAAGGCATGTCTACGCGGCAGGAAGATGAGGTCATCGATCTGCTCTTTGCACGCACGCTGGATGACATTCTCTTTTTCACCAACAAAGGCCGCGTCTACAGCAGCCGCGTCTATGAACTGCCCGAAGGCAGCCGCACCGCCCGCGGCGCGCACATTGCCAACGTGCTGAGCCTGTTGCCTGACGAGACGGTCAGCACCATGCTGATCATCCCCGATTTTGAGCAGGCCGATTATGTGACGCTGCTGACGCGCAAAGGGCGCATCAAGCGCATGGAGTTGAGCGCGTTCAGCAACATTCGCACCAGCGGGCTGATTGCCATGAACCTGGATCCGGCCGATTCGCTGGATTGGGCGCGCTTGACCAATGGCGACGAAGACTTTATTATCGTAACGCAGGGGGGCAAATCGCTGCGCTTCCACGAAGATGCGGTCCGCCCCATGGGGCGCACGGCGGCGGGCGTCATGGCCATCCGGCTGCTGGACAACGATGAAGTGATCAGCATGGACGTGGTGAAAGCGGATGCCGACCTGCTCGTATTGCACAGCGGGGGTTATGGCAAACGGGTGCCGCTGCACGAGTATGCGCGCAAAGGCCGCTACAACCAGGGCATCTGGACCACCGATTACCGGCGGCTGGAGGAACTGGGGCCCATTGTCTCGGCGCGCGTGGTGCATAGAGATGACCAAATCACCGTGATCACCAGCAGCGGCATTGTGATGCGCACGCCGGTGGCGGGCGTCAGCCGCATGGGGCGCAGCACGCGCGGCGTGCGCATTGTCAATCTGCAGGAGGGCGACAGCGTGGCTGCGCTGGCCGTGCTGGGCCGCGATGACCTGGAGCGCAAAGTTGAGGGCGCCGAAGATGCAGTTGAATCTGGAGACGACATGGCGCCGCGCGCGCAAAAGAGAGTCCCTGTAATTGACGAATATGATGATGAATACACGGATGAATACGAAGCGAAAGCCGACGATGAAGCCGATGAGGCGACAGAAGATTCCGAAGCAGAATTGGCGGCTTTGGATGAATAAGCACTGCGCCGCCGCTTTCAAGTATGCGTAAATATGAAGTTACAATCTTTTGTCATATTCAAGTAACTATTTACCTCTCCCTAGCCCTCCCCTGGCCGCTGCCCTAGGGGGAACTATGCCGCCTGCGGCGGCGCTTAATAATCCTCCCCCGCTAGCGGGAGGTTGGGAGGGGGTTCAAATGAAAGTTACCCTTTCGATTCCGATCAAAAGAAATCTTTATAATCTGCGCAATCTTTTGATCCAATTCAAAACATGAACTTCAGTAAATCCATCCTCCGCCAAAAGCCGGGGCAACTGCTGGAATTTTTGCCGGACCCCGACCCCCAATTGATCGCCGAAACGCTAACCGCCTTTGCCAATAGCGAGGGCGGCGCATTGGTATTGGGCGTGGCGGCGGATGGCCATTTGGGGACGATTTTTGTCGAGGAAGATGCTTCGGATGCGCTACAATCGGCGCTGCGTTTGTGCAAGCCGCCGGTGCATACAGACTGGTACGCCGAAGAGGTGGCCGGCGGCGTGGTGGTGCTCTTGCGCGTGGAGCGCAGCGGGCAACTTCACAGCTTGGAAGATGGGCGCATTCTGGTGCGCCGCGGTACACAAAACGCCCCCAGCGACAGTGGGATGATCGAGCAAATGCTGGCCAATCGCCCCACCGGCGATTTTGAGATGCAGGTGGTGCCGGGCGCCGGGCGCGATGATTTGGATGACAATGTTATTGACGAGTATTTAGAGAAGCGCCAAAAGCGCAATCCGCGCTCGTCCATTGTGAGCAAAGACAAACTGCTGCAACAGATCGGCGCGCTAACCGAGGCGCTGGAGCCGACCATTAGCGGCATTTTGCTCTTTGGTAAGGAGCCGCAGCTCTTTTTGCCCCAAAGCCGCGCCGTTTTTGTAAAATTTGCCGATGTGCAGCCGCGCGGCCCCGAAGGCGCCTTTGGCTATGGTCGCCGCGAAGAGATCACCGGGCCGCTGGCGCGCATTGTGGAGCGCTCGTGGCGCGTGGTGTGGGAGGAGATGGGTAAGCAGTCGGTGGTGCGCGGGTTGCAGCGCTACGAGGAGACTGAGTACCCGGAGTCGGCGGTGCGCGAGGCGCTGGTCAATGCGGTGGCTCATCGCGACTATCGCATGACCGGCCGCAGCATCGAAATTCGTATGTACACCGACCGGCTTGAGGTGACGAGCCCCGGCGGTCTGCCCGCTCACATTACGCTGGACAACATAGTGGAGGAACATTATAGCCGCAACCCGCGTTTAGTCAATGGTCTCTATCAATGGGGCTATATTGAAGAATTGGGGCTCGGTGTGGACCGGATGATTGAAGATATGGCGGCGCGTGGTCACGCGCCGCCTACGTTTGAAGCCAAGAGCCACCGTTTTACTGTAATTCTAAACAACAAGCGTGACGCCACGCGTGCGGTCCCCGAGTGGGAAAACAGCATGAATGAGCGACAGCTCAAAGCCATGCAATATTTGGAGCAGCACAAGAGCATCACTAACAGCGACTACCGCGAGCTTTGTCCCCATGTGGGCGCCGAAACTTTGCGCCTGGATCTGGTTGACCTGGTCAATCGCGGCATTTTGCTCAAAATTGGCGACAAGCGGGGGACGCGCTATATTTTGAAGTAGCTTATCCCCAATAACCCAATTGGGTTATTGGGGATAAACGGGATGATTTTGGAATAAATTTGGGATAATTGGGTTATTATTTGGGTTATTGGGATATTTTTTGGGATTGTTTGGATTATACCACATGTCAAATTCACAACAGGCGTCTCATGATGAACTTGCTATGTCGGCGGTGCATTCTGCATCGGCGGCGCATTCTGCCAATTCGTTGAATTCCTCGATGGAAGCGGCGTTAGACAACGGGCGCGTGCTCGATATACCGGAACAGCTTATCGCCGACGTTTTGCCCCTTGAAGAGGAAGAAGATGCCAACGAACCTTCGGTGGGGTGGGTAATTCTGCGCGAGCTCACCGAGACGATTGTGCTTTCTCTGATCATCTTTCTGCTCATGCGCCAAGTGGTGCAGAATTACCGCATTGAGAGCCACTCCATGGAGCCGAATTTTACCGAAGGCCAGTTTATCCTGGTGAACAAGTTGGCCTATGTGCTGGGCCAGCCAGAGCGGGGTGATGTGCTGGTCTTTCACAATCCGGGCAACCATGATGAAGACTACATCAAGCGCATTATCGGGCTGCCAGGGGATTCGTTCTCAATTCACGATCAGCACGTCTATATTAACGACCAAATGCTGGATGAGCCTTATATCCAAAACTTGATCCGCCCCGGCGAGCAGATGGGTCCCATAATTATCGAACCCGATCACCTGTTTGTCATGGGCGACAATCGCCCCAATTCGAGCGACAGCCGGCGATTTGGACAACTTTCGGAAGAGCTAGTGGTGGGGCAGGCCTGGCTGCGCGTCTGGCCATTTGATAAATGGGGACTGATCCACCATTATGACCTGATTCCTGGCCAACCGGCGGCCAGCAGCCAATAGGATCGACACCTTATGCAAGAACTCATTGAACGCGTATCCGCAGAAGTTTCTGCTGCGTTGGCCCACATCGAATTTACCGAAACCAGATTACTGCCCCCCGCAACGTTGGAGATTGCGCACTTGGATGCTGCCGCCGTGGCCAAGCTGATCGACCACACGCTGCTCAAGCCCGATGCCACATCGGCCCAAGTTCGGCAGCTTTGCGCCGATGCACTGGAATATCAATTTGCCAGCGTTTGCGTAAATTCAACCTGGTTGGCGCTTTGCCAAACGCTTTTGGGGGGCAGCGCAGTCAAATGTTGTGTTGTCACTGGCTTTCCCATGGGGGCCATGCTCGGTGCGGCCAAAGCCCATGAAACCGCGTTGGCTGTTGCACAAGGCGCGCAGGAGGTTGACACGGTAATCAACGTGGGGCGCTTGAAAGATAAAGATTATGAGGTTGTGTACGCAGATGTAGCTGGTGTGGCCCATGCGGCTCATGCTGGCGGCGCGCTGGCCAAAGTGATTTTAGAAACGGGGCTGCTGACGCCGGCAGAAAAGATTGCCGGCTGCTTGATCTGCAAATGGGCCGGCATCGATTATGTCAAAACCGCCACTGGATTTCAGGGCGGCGGCGCCACCGTGGCCGATGTAGCGCTTATGCGCCAGGTGGTCGGTCCCGAAATGGGCGTCAAAGCGGCGGGCGGCATTCGTACAGCGGAAGATGCCCGCAGTATGATTGCGGCCGGCGCCACCCGCATCGGCGCCAGCGCCGGCATTAGCATTGTACAAGGGTTCTTGGGAACCGCCGGCGCCACAGTGGCGGACAAGGGCGCGACAGACAAGGGAGCTTATTGATGCAAGAGCGAATTCGAGATTTTGCCCTGGTGGCCGGACACGCTTGGCGCTGCTATGAGTGTCGGGAAGCGCTGTTGGCCGAACCGAGCCGCATGTGGATGGGATATAAGCTCTCGGAAGACGAACGCAACCGCGCCCATCGGCTCTCCGAAGAGTCCTTCCGCACGGTGATGGACCTGGCCGAAGCCACCGGCTTAACCGTGCGCGAATTAGAGCAGGCCATCGATCATCCCCACGCCCGCCTGCGCCATCTCGGCGTTTCGCGCCGCGATGCCAGCCGCCCCGAATATTTCACCATCAATCGATAAAGGTTGTAAGGTGGCAGGTTGCAAGGTGGCAGAGATGCAAAGCACCTTACCTCTGCCACCTTGCAACCTGCCACCGTGCCCCCTGCAACCTTGCAACCTTCACATGAAACAAATTATTCCAAACTTGTGGGAAATCGATGAGATTGGCGACGCCGTCCACTGTTATGCGTGGGAATGGAAGGAAGGTTTTACGCTGATCGACGCTGGCCTTCCCAAAGATGGGCGCACCATCATCAAGGCGCTTACGCGGCATGGCATTCCGCTGCACACGGTCAAGCGCATCATCGTTACGCACGCCGATCTAGATCATACTGGCGGATTGGCCGCCCTGAAGCGCGTCACGCGGGCATCAATTGCGTGCCATGCGGTGGAGAAGGTTTATCTGGAAAATCCGCGTTTGCGGCAGCCGGCAGCGCTTTTTATGCGGCCCGTTTATTGGGCTGTCACTTCGTTTGTGCCGGGCTATGCGCTGCGTCCGGTTGTGCCGGATGAGCTTTTGGTGGATGGCCAAATGCTGCCCGAAGGCTTTATGGTGATCCACACGCCGGGCCACACGCCGGGTCACATCTCGCTGCTGCACAAGGAGCGACGCTTCTTGATCACAGGCGATGCGCTTTCCAATCGGGGCAATAAGCTGCGCAGCCCCATCTGGATGTACACGCCCGACCAAAACAACGCCATGCGCAGCATCTGGAAGCTGGCCAAAAAGCACGGTGATGATTTTGAAGTAATGGCCTTTGGACACGGTCCGCCCATCATTCAAAACGGGGGAAACGCGTCAAGGCATTGGTGAGTCAGATCTATTCGGAAACTATGTAGGCGGTCTCTCCCCCGAGTGGGGAGAGAGGCCCGCTGCAATCAAAAGCGCCGACCCCAGTGTGGTCGGCGCTTTTTTGCAGAACACCAATTGCTACTCTTCGTCTTCTTCTTGTTTGCCCCTGCCAACCACCTCTGGCTCGGCGGAAACTTCTTCGCCATCGAGCGCTTCTTCCTCTTCGGCAGCCGCGGCGCGCGTAACCAGCATATTGAACACCACTTCTTCTGCATCGGCCAGATACACAACGCCCGACAGGGTGGGCAAATCTTTGACCATGATTGGGCTATCCAGATCGAGTTTGGTGACATCGACTTCGATGCTAGCGGAATGTCGGCGGCAGCGCCTCAATTTCGATCTCATCCAGCGCTTGCAGCATCATGAGACCTGCACTCAGAGCATCTGGTTCATTTACAGCCACCACAGGAATGCTAACCTGTTGCTTTTCCGACAGGTTGATGGCGTAAAAATCGGCATGAATCACGGTGCGGCGCACGGGGTGCCGCTGGATATCGCGAATGAGCACGTTGTGGCTGCCGCCACCCTGTACCGTAACCTCCACAAGCTGTGACGAGCCGCCACCGTGCAGCATGCGTTCCAACGCCCGGTGATTCACTTGCAGGTTAACCGGCGCATCTACGTTGCCATAGACAACAACGGGAACCCACCCTTCTCGGCGCAGCGCCTTCACTTTGCCGCCCAAGGCGGTGCGCGGCGCGGCTTCAATGGTTAATTTTGACATTCTATTTACTCCCAAATATTCTTAACGTGTGACAGATTTGCTTATTTTAAAGAGAATGTTTTTTAATAGATAAATTACTACACCAATCCCTGCCCCTACTGCAAATGCAGACCAAGGCGTCAGTACGCTCTTTACATCACCCTCAATGCGCCCCGCAATGAGCAGTACGCTTGTGGAATTTTGTACTTTGGCTGTTTTCGCAATCGTTACCGTATTGGTAGAGTCGTCCAAGTGAACATCTTGGGCCACGATGAAACCCGAGGCGCTCTTATTTACGTCAACCGTATTGGCGCGTACCAATCCCAAAGCCGAATCTTCGCTGTGCACGGCATGAGCATCAACCGTGCGGGCGGCCGAATTGCGCATCCATACCTGCCCGGCTTGCACATGTTGCGCCGACTCAGCATTGAGTTCCTTCTGATTGTCGCCCAATACTCGACTCAACTCATCGGCCAAGTCTTCCAGTGGATTTTCGCCAGGTTGCCGGTTGTGCTCGTGCATGTTCGCCCTCGGTTGTGGTTTATATATTATTGGCGTCCGTTTTCGGCTTCACGAAATTTGCCGCCAAAATTCATTTTGCATAAAAACATGGTTATTCTCGCTGCAGTTACAGACAAAGAAGAACCATGTTTGTAAAACATATCTTTTCGTGACCCAATTTGTCTCGGCCAACTGATGCATTATACGCTATCACCACGCGTAACGCCAATTTGTAAGAACCTAGTCAACCAAGTTACCTTATAATCAATGGCAGTAAGTTAGCAGTCATCAGTACTCAGTTTGCAGTGATCAGTGGCACAGCAACACTGAGAACTGAGTACTGAAAACTGTTTACTTTGATACGAAACCGCTTAACTTAGTGACATTGACTTTATAATTAGAAACTTACGGTTAACGAACGGCGCTGCTTTAAGAGACGGAGTGCAAACGTGACAGACCTAAATCACAATGTTACACATACCCAGACCGACACCCCTACCCCGGCAAGCGTCCTAGTCATTGACGATGAACTTGCTATTCGCGAAGCCATTGAGGACATTTTAGATTTGATCGATGTCAGCGTGATCGCGGCCGCCAATGGCAAGGAGGGTATCGAACTATTTACGCATTGGCAGGGCAAAATCAATATGATCCTGCTGGATATGCAGATGCCCGTTATGAGCGGCGAAGAAACGTACCGCCACCTGCGCGATTTGGACGCCAGCATTCCCATTGTTCTCTCCTCCGGCTATGGCGAAACAGAGGCGCGCGATTTATGGGAAAGCGGTTCCCTATCCACCGGGAACGTATTCTTTTTACGCAAACCGTACACAGTTGATGCGCTGCTCGACCTGGTGCAGAAGCAGATTCCCTGCGGCTCCTATGATTAAATTAGCCGTATTCACCGACACGCACGCCAATCTCCCCGATTTGCAGGTGGCGCTGAACGCCATCCATGCCGAGGGGGTTGATCTGATTGTGCATACCGGTGATGCGGTGGCCATTGGCCCTAATTCGCCGGAATGTCTGGCGCTGCTGCTGGACACCCCCAATCTGCACTGCCTGATGGGCAATCACGATGCCTGGTTTGCGCACGGGTTGCCCACCCCCCAGCCGCCGTGGATGAGCGACGGCGAAGTGGCGCATCACCGTTGGCTACGCCAATGGGTGGATGCGTCCTATCAAGCTATCGTGGCCCAGTGGCCTTATTGGCTCGCTACGCATCTGGAGGAGGTATCGCTGGCTTTCACCCATTACGGCCTCACGCGCACGGGTCGTGACTTTGTCCCCATTATCCCCCAACCCAGCGTTGCGCAGCTAGACGACATGTTTGAACAGCACCACAGCGACCTGGTTTTTTACGGTCACCATCACCCCTTTGCCGATGTACAGGGCAAATCCCGCTATATCAACCCCGGCTCCCTCGGTTGCCACACCGAAGCTCTCGCCCGCTACACCATCGTAACCATCCAAGGCGCCAACTATACCATTAGCCACAAAGCCGCGCCCTATGACGATGCGCCCCTCTTTCAGGATTTTGAAGCGCGGCAGACGCCGGAACGCGCCCTCATTTATAAAATATTTTTTGGTGGTCGCTTCCCGCTTTGGTAACTTCTTTTATTTCGTGCTATACTCACGCCGATTCCGGCCCAATTCAACTCGGCATATACGCGGGGCCGCTCCTCCCCCTTGACGCACTTCGTGCGTCTTTCCCTCTCCTCTCCGCAAGTGGAGAGGAGAAGGAAAGGGGGAGGAGCGGCCCCACCACACACGTTTTAATCAAGATGTGCTCGCGCAATGAAGATCACCGTGCGGTTTTTACAAATCAGAAAAAAGCTGCCACAATTGCCCGAGAGCGCTACCCGCACCCACCACCCGTACCGATGGGTGCTGCTATTCATCGCAACGATTATCTGGATTACCGCTTGTTCGTCCGCCAGTCTGTTAGGTCGGACTCCCGCCACACCGGTCCCCACGCGGGCGATTGCGCCGACCTTTACGCCTACACCTAATTTTTTGCCGCCGCTTATTGTGGTCACGCCGCCCAGCAACGAACGGCCGGGCGTTATCATCGTCCCCGCCGGCGCCGACGCCCGCACGCTGATCCCGCCGCCGCCGAGTGCAACCCATACGCCCGTGCCGCCGCCCAGCGCCACGCCCACCCAAACCGACACGCCCACCATTACGCCCACGCCCGGCCCGACCGACACGCCCACGGAGACGCCCATCCCGTCGCCCACCTTTACACCGACGGAGACCAATACGCCGTTGCCCACCGACACGCCCACGCCCACCATTACGCCCACGCCGTTTATTGTGGTGCAGTCCGGGCTGGTGGGGCTGCGCACGGGACCCGGCGTGGACTATCCGCTAGTGGCGCAATTGGGGCCGGATCTGCCAATTACGGTGGTGGGGCGCAATGACCCCAATACGTGGCTGCAGATTTGCTGCGTCAGCGGCGCGCCGGTGTGGATTGCGACCAACAGCGTGGCGCTGGTCAACAGCATTGCCGAGGTGCCGGTGGTGCAGGCGCAACCGCCGCCGCCGCCCACGCCCACGCCCTTCCCCACGCCCACCGGCACGCCGACATCAACGCCATCGCCCACGCCATATCCGTTTGGCTATCAGGCTGGCGACATCGAATTTCGGCCTACGTCCAACCAATTCCTGACTATCTGGATCAAGCTGTCCATTAGCCGGCCCGACGGTCCACCCGCCGAGGGGTACTTTGTCAAAGTATTTTTTGAGGGCATCGAGCGTCCCAACTACCTGGGACCGGTGCGCAGCGGCGATACTTATGCGCTGAACCGCTTGCCGGGGGCCGGCACGCCGCGCGAATTTAACCTGAAATATGAGTTCCATTCGCAAGACCTCAGCAATGAGGGCGGGCCGGATCGATTGGAGTCGTTAGGAACCGGCACTTGGACCATTTACGTTGTGGATGGCGCGGGCAACCAGATTTCACCGCCTGCCATTTTTACCACCGAGCCGCGCAACCCCCATCGGGAGTTGTGGATCCATTGGGTGCGCACGGGGTAAAGCTGACAAGGTGAAAGGGTGACCGGGTGACAAGGTGACGGGTACATAGCACACCTTGCCACCCGGGCACCTTTTCACTGCACGAAAGTAGCCCCGCGATTTTGTAAGATCAACATGCAACGAAAGACAACGACAACTGAGCGACTGAAAAGAATATGGGTGCGCTTGTTGCCGCTGGTCGGCTTTTTTGTGTTGACGCTCGGTTGCTCCGCGTCTAGTTTGGTGACGCGGGCTACGCCTACGCCGCTGCCCACGCGCGTGTTGCTGCCCACATTTACAGCCACGGCGACGGTGCTGCAACAGGTTGTCATTGTCACACCGCCGCAGGATAGCACGCCTGGCGTCATCATTGTCCAACCTGGCGTCAATCCTGAATCGGTGCTGCCCTTTACCCCCACCGCCACCGATACCGGCACCGCCACCGATACGGTCACGCCCACGCCGGGCTCACCAACGGCAACCGGCACGCCCACGCCTACGAGTACGGATACACCCACGGGTACGCCCACTTTTACCGCCACACCCACGCCCACCGGCACCAACACCGGCACGCCCACCCCCTTTATTATGGTGGAAAATGGGCTGGTTAGCCTGCGCGCCGGCCCTGGCGTCGAATATCCGCTCGTAGCCCAGCTTGGGCCTAGCGTTCCCGTGGCCATTACGGGCCAAGACCCGACCGGAAGCTGGTATCAGATCTGCTGTGTGGACGGGCAGGCCGTCTGGATTGCCGCGGGCAGCGTGTTAGTGCAGAACAATCCACACACGGCTCCGCTGGCCGTCACAGGGCCAGCGCCCACGCCCACAGACACGGGGACGCCCACCATGACGCCCACGGCGTCCGGCACGCCCACGCCCACGCCGCCACCGCTATTAATCTGGCGCGGACCGGAATATTCGCCCACCGATAATAAGTTCATCACCATCTGGATTCAGATCACCGAAGGCACATATGATGGGCCGCCGGTGGCGGGCTACATAGTGCGGGCCGAGTTTCAGACGACGAATTCGCTGGAGGTCTTTGCGCGCCCCAACACGCTGGGCGATGTCCCCAGCAAAGCTGAATTGGAATGGAACTGGTTCCCGCAAGCCGAAAATGCCCGTCAATATAATCTGAAATATGAATACAAACCGGTGCCGCCTCTGGTAACTACCATAACGCCGCCGCCTTTTCCCACGCCTACGGCCACATTTGACGCCCTAGGCGTTGGCATTGGCACAGGCAAGTGGACCTATTGGCTGGAGGATGAACAAGGCAACATTGTGACCCAGAAAATGACCTTCGACACTACTCCGGCCAATCCGCGGCGCGAAATCTGGATCCACTGGATTAAAACCCGCTGATATAGGACAAGCTAGGAAGCTTGTCCCCACAGATGGGACAAGCTAGGAAGCTTGTCCTACACCCGGTCAATCTAGCCCACGCCGTTCAACATGTTATATAATGCAGAACCTATGAAAAATCGCTATCTGCACTTCACCCTTCTCCTGTCTACATTGCTGCTGGTTGCGTGCGGCGGCGCTCAGGCCGATGCTTCAAACGGCCCGCTGGTAATTCGAGACGTACACCCCACCTTTACCCCCACGTTTCCAGCGCCCGGGCAAAATGCACCGCAAAACCAGCCGGCGGTCAATAACCCAGCCACCACCCCCGTGGCAGATGTGGCGCAGCCCACCGCCGCTGCCCCACTGGCTCAATCTGCTCCTGCCGCCGCCGCGCCCGCCGGCAACGCGGTCAATGGCATCACCAAAGTCGTGGTCAACACGCCGCTGGTCAATGGCCGCGAAGGCCCCGGCATCGACTATCCCATTGTGGAAATTGTCGAGCGCGGCCAGGAGTTCAACGTGATCGGCGCCAGCGAATCGGGCGAGTGGTGGAATGTTTGTTGCATCAACGACAAGCCCTTCTGGCTCATTGATGAATTTGTGGACACCATTGGCGACGGCAATGTGGCCGTTGTGCCGCCGCCTGCCCCAGCGGCCCCCACAGCGGTCCCGCCTACGGTCGAACCAACCGCCACCGTCAATCAGCCGCCAGCCGTTTTGCCCACCGCCACGTCAGCGCCCGAGGTATCGGCGCCCGCCGCCCCCGCCCCCGACGATTTCAGCTTTGACCTAAAGTTGCAGGAGCAATTCCCCGAAACCAACGTGGTGCGCGTCTTCCTCTACGTTTTTAGCAAGGAAGGGCAGGCGCTGGAGGGCTACGGGCTGCGCGTGACCAAAGATGGCGCGGCGCTGCCCGCTGATGGGCTCTCGTTTGGCCCGCAAGCCGGCTTCACCTGGCCCGTGGCCGAAGCCAGACAGCGTTTCCAAAATCTGAAAATTGAGTTCCCCGGCCAGCGTCCTGGCGGCGTGTGGGAAGTGCAACTCATCGACAGCAGCGGCGCAGCCGTGGGGCCAGCAGCCACCTTTGAGCTGAATGGGAATGAGCAGAATCAAGAGCTTTACGTCCGCTACGAAAAGCGCTAGGGCCGCCGGGTTAGCGCTGGTTGCGCTGGTGCTGGGCGGGCTGCTGCTGCGCAGCGGGCGGCTTTTGTGGCAGCCGCTCTGGTGGGACGAAGGCTACAGCGTCTATTTTGCCACTGAAACGCTGCCCAACATGCTCTGGCTGACGGCGCACGATATTCACCCGCCGCTCTATTATGCGCTGCTACACGGCTGGATTGCCCTCTTTGGCGGCCCCGAACCGCGCGTATTGCGCACCTTTTCCGTGTTGATTGGCTTTCTGGCGCTGCCCACTTTTTATTGGCTGGCCGCCACATTTTTCCCCAAGCCGCCGCGCATAGCCAGGCTCGCCCTGATTTTACTGCTCGTTAGCCCCATTCATATTTTTTACAGCCAGGAAGTGCGCATGTATGGGCTGGCCATGCTGCTGGGCATGGCGGCCACCGCCTGCTTTTGGTTAATGCTCCAGGCGCAAATGGCAACCACCAGCGCCGCTGACCAACCGTCGCTACACGAATCAGCCCGCATCCGCACAGCCCGCTATTGGATCGGCTATCTCCTCTTTACCACCCTGGCGCTCCACACGCTTTATTACACGGCTTTTCTATTTGCCGCGCATCTGCTGTGGGCGATCTGGCATTTTCGCAAGCGCATCACCGCCTGTTGGCCGCTGATCACGGCGCTGCTGCTGGCGGGGCTGCTCTATCTGCCCTGGGTGACCTATACAGCCACCCAGTTGCAAAGCTATGTGAGCGACAAGGTGGCGGCAGACAACGATGCCGCCACTGGGTTGGACGCCTACCTGTGGCAACACCTGGTGGCTTTTACCGGCGGCCATCTGGCGAGCAGTGAAATGGTGTTGATGTGGCTGCGCTACGCCGGGCTGGTTGGCTTGGCCATGCTGGTGGCGGGGTCATTGCTGAAATGGTGGCGGCCCGCGCACGATTCGAAAGCAGTTGACGATGAGCCAGCCCTGCTCCACGATGCCGCGCTAGGCGCGCTCTTCAGCTTTCTGCTGATCCCCAGCGCCATCAGCTTTGTGATCAATCTGTTTTTGCCCTTTGCGCCAGAAGGCGGCGAACGGTTGCTGCTCTTTGTGCTGCCCTATTTTTTACTGCTGCTGGCGCTGGGCATTGCGCACAATTGGCACTGGCGGATTGGGAAGCCGGCGCTGCTGCTCTTGACCGTAAGCGCGGCGACGGGCGTCTTCACTTTTTACACACTGCCGCGCTACGCCGAGCGCGACTATCGCCCCGTGGTGGGGCAGATGCTGCAACAGGGCGCGGACGATGATTCAATGCTGGCCCTTTTTCCCTGGCAGGTGGGATACTGGCGGGCGTACACGGCGCACCCGTTGCGCATTTTTGGCGCACCCGGCGCCGCCACGCCGCCGGGGCCAAAGCCGCTGCTCATTAGCCAGCGCGCCGTCGAGTGGGATGAGCAGGTCGTGGCGCAGATGCAGGAAGCGCTGAGCCAGGGCGCGCTCTGGTTTCCCGAGCCGCTGTCGTTGGGCAGCGACTTGCCGCTGCAAATTGAGATGTATTTGTGGCATCAAATTCAAGGCGTCACGCCTGACGGCGCCATTCGCAACATCAATTTGGCCAACGGCTGGGCCAACCCCACCACGCGCGTTACAGCCTGGCATTGGCTGCCCCTGCCACCGCTCCAGCCGCGCGACGTGCAGTGGGGGCCGCTGACGTTGCGCGCGGCCGGCATTGAACCGGAACGCGTCGAGAGCGCCAATCGCCCGCTGGCCGCCCGTTTGCAATGGCAGGTGGCGACCGACGCCATTGGCCATAGCTATCAGATGTCGCTGCGCGTGCAGGACTCAAGCGGCCGCGTGTGGGTCAGCCGCGATCTGCCCATCATGCGCCAGGATGAACTGGTCATGCCGGGCGGCGCCCAATTTTCGCCGCAAACCGCGCCCGCCGAGTTTGAAATCCTGACTGGCCTGCTGATCCCGGCGGGGCTGCCGCCTGGGGAATATCACGTTGTGATAGGGGTGAGCGAGAGCCAGGGGACGGTTCAGCCTACCGAGGAATTGGACATTGCGCCGCTTTTGCCCACCGGCCAAGAGACGCCATTTGTACAGATCGGCGCGGTGCAGATTGATGCGCCGGCGGCGCCGCTGCCGGCGTTTCGGCTGCCCATTCAGCATGAATTGGAACCGGTGACTGAACGCGAGGGCATGGCCTTCCTGGGCTATGCCGGCTTTGATGCGAGCGACAGCGTGCTGGCCGGTGCGGATTTTACGGCCATGCTCTTTTTGCAGAATCGACTCGCCGCGCCGCCCCCTGCGCGCAACTTATATGTGAGTTTTCTCGATGGCTCTGGGGCCGGGGTGGCCGGCTGGGAAGGCTGGCCATTGCCCGCGTATCCGCTGGAACAATGGGGGACGGGTGTACTGGCCCAATTACCGGTTGATTTTGCGCTGCCCGCCACGCTGGAGAGCGGTGCGTATCGCGTGATTACCGGGCTGCTGGATCCGGCCACAGGGGCAAAGAGCACACCGGTGGCGCTGGGCTCGGTGCAGGTTCGGCAGCGCGCCGCTCGTTTTGAGCCGCCGGCAATGGCGCACGCGCTGGAGGCGCCGGTGCAGTTTGGCGCTCACGCCCAGCTGATTGGTTATGAGCTGACGCCACCATCGAGCGAGGGCCAAATTGAGCTGCGGCTCTATTGGCGAGCGCTGCAACCGCTGCTGCCGGCGCATAATATTTTTGTACATTTGGAAAATGAAACGGGGCAAATCGTGGCGCAGAGTGACGGCCCGCCGCGCAATGTGCTGTCCGACGGCGGCACGGAAAGCGCGCCCACCGGCTCATGGCGCACCGATGAGTATTTGACCACCCTCCACATCATCACGTTGCCGCCAACGGTGCAGGCGAACTTTGCGCTCAACCCCGCCACCGGCGCGATGACCTTAGACGGGCAGCTGCTCCAATGGCGGATGGGGCTCTATGTGCCGCCCAACGGTCCGCGCCTGCCCACCTCCATCAATGGCCAGCCCACGGGTGATGCGGCTGTGCTGCCGTAGTAGGTCACACATGTTGTGTGACAAGCGTGGTCAAGCCAGAATGTCCGCGCGTATTGATGGTTGTCACTCCACAAGAGTGACCTACGGTGTTTTTTACACCTCAAACTTGACCTGTAATTCAGCCAGGCTGTCGGGCGAACCGACCACCGTAATGTGATCGCCCATTTCCAAGCGGGTGTAGCCGTGCGAGATGATGCGGTTGCCTTTGCGCGAGATGGAGAGGATCAGCACGTCGTGGGGGAAATGCATGTCGCGAATGGCTTTGCCGTGCAGGTCCGGGTTGTTCATCTCGATTTCCATAAACTCCTCGTCGGGGTCCATGCCCAGGAGCAAAGAGGCGGCAAACGGCGACCGCACAAATTGATCCAGCAGGCTGACCATGGCGGTGCCTGGCTCCACCACCAGGGCGCCCAATTCGAGGAATTTCTCAAAGTTGGTGCGGTCCTGCAGGCGGACAATTACGTTTTCCACACCAAATTCCTCATAAATTAGTTCACAGACGGCATAATTTTCCTCATCCGAAAGCATGAGCACTACGCTGTCTGTGCGCTCCATTTGCAGATTGCGCAGCGTGGCCGCCGAAATTTCCGGCATCACTGCAATGCGCGGCGAACCGTTTGCCGCATTGCCCAATGCTTCCTGCCGACGCGTGACCAAGACCACATTCCATTGGTGATTGGCGAGCTGACGGGCCAATGCCAGCGACTGATTCTCCAGCCCGAAAATAATCACATTGCGCACGCCGGCAAATTCGGGGCTATCGGCGCGAGTGTGCGCTTCACCCACGCGGTTGATGGCCCACTTGAGCAGCGGCGGCCCGACAATCTGGTTGAGCACAATGACGCCGATGGTCAGCGTGGCCAGTTGGGGACCCCAATGCACAAATTCAACGCCCACTTCCTTGGCCAACCCCACACTAACGCCCGCCTGCGTGATAAACCCCAGCCCCAGTAATGCATTGCCCGGCGCGCGATCGCGCGCCATGGCGGTCCCCATAAAGCTGCCCATCAATATGCCTGCGAGCCACTGCACCACAATAATGAGCATAATGCCCCACGTCTGGCCAAATCCGCATCGAGTTCAAGTTCAACGCCAACCAAGGTAAAAAAGAGCAGAAACACACCGGGCGCCATGGCCTCCAGCGTGTGTTGGAAATCGGTCGCCACGCGTGCATAATTGGTCACATAAAAACCTGCCGTCATGCAGATGAGCAACGGTTCAGAAAAGAGGCCAATCGGCAACGCAAACAGGTGAAAGTCGCGCAGTTCGGTCGAAAGCCAGAAGACGCCCAGACCCACCAGCAGAATCAGCCCGCTCTTGAGCGGCGGCCAAGGCAATCGCATAATGGCGCTCAGCAGCAGCCCGAGGAGCACACCGAGACCAATATCGAGCAGAATCTCAAACAGCACAAAAAAGAGCAGCGCCATATCAAAATCGGCGCCTTCCACCAGCACCACAGATACCGAAACCGCGGCGGCAAAAATCACAATCACCACGGCGTCCATCAACACCGTGGCCCCCAGCACCTTGTGCGTAAACGGCCCGCGTGCGCGCAGTTCCTTGATAATGGCCAACGCTGATGAGGGCGAGCGTGCGATCATAATCGTGGCGCTGAGCAGCGCAATGGCCAATACCTCCTTTTGCGGCAGCGTCGCCATAAAGGGAATCAACTCTTTGATGAAGAAAAAGGCAGTGATGCCAATGGCCAGCACCGCGATTACCTGGCCGCCAATCAGCAAAATGATACTGCGCAAATAGCCCAGGATGACCCGTAGTTCCAGCTCGGCGCCGGCGGCAAAGGCGATAAAGGCCAGGGCCAGCTGATCCAGCAGAAAGAATTGAGGAATATTTTCAACATGGACAAAATCGAGCACAAACGGTCCAGCGATAATGCCGGTGAATAGGAAACCGCTGATCAGAGGTAGATTAAAACGGGCAAAAATATCGCCCATCTGGCGGGCGGCAAGCGCAATGACCGTTAAGCCAGCCAATAGGGCTATCAGAGATCCAATGAGCGTCATAAGGTTTTCAAGTATGTGTGAAGACAAAAACAACAGCCACTCCAACCATTGGCCAAAACAAATATGCATTCCAAGGTTAAAGCGGCTGTCACCACTGACCTACGTATTCAGTTGAATAGCAAACGGTGGAATATCACCGAGCTTATGTCGGCTGGGCGTTAAATACGCGGCCGTATATGCCCATAACGGCAATGGCGCCTACAAACGCCATCAGCACGGAGCTGCCCAAAGCCAAACCGATCAGCCCACCCAACACGGCGCCGATCTCGCCCACAACCATGTTGCTGAGACAGCCAATGCGTTCCCCTCGGCCGGTCAACATGCTGCCCAGCCAGCCGATAAGCGCGCCGGCGATCAACCAATATATTAGGATCATGCAAAACTCCTTAACGTATATATTTTCGATTACTTTTTTTAATACCAGAGGAAAATTCTACATTCCATTGCGGAATCGACGAACAGAGGTTATTGTACCATAAGGCGCGGCAAAGTCGATATTTGTATATGAACCGCAGATTATGAATACCTCAACGTGAGACTTCGGCGTGAGCTCAGTCGAACGCTCGGTCGAACGATTGCACAACAGTCCGCCGATTAAAAGT
>JAWKON010000014.1:0-155415 GCA_041391125.1 Caldilineaceae bacterium | reverse complement strand
GGGAATGCCATTGGCCGGATTAGGCCCCGGATTGGGGACGCGTATAATCCCAAAATTGGGAAACGGTCGGAAAATAAAGGTGAAATTGTTGTGTTGATAGAGATCGCCGCTGGCGGTGGTGTTGAAGCCGTTGCGCTCCACGCGCATAGTGCCGTAGTAGCTGAAAAACGAGCTGGCCGTGGGCTGAAAGTGCAGCAGATAGCAGCCGTGGCTGAGCATGCGGAAGCGTGGGATGAGCACATTGGGATCAATTTCCGGCAGATGCGGAAGGCCGATCGGCGGTTGCCCTCCAATGGGGACATCGCGCATGAGCATATTTTCAACTTCTGCGACGGCGGCGGGTGCGTCTATCACGGTGTTGCTGATGGTTGGCGGCAGCGGCGGAAAGCCATTGCTGCCATTGACTTCGGGGGTAGACATGACATCATTCTCCTGATTGATAGATGGCGGGGGACCCGTAAGCCTCCCTCTGTTGATTCAAGCCCAGGGCTTAATACGGTGCACGCTAATAGGGACGACGTGGGGGCGGGATATATTTCATGCAAGATGGAAATGTGTTTGAATAACATGAAGGAGCAATTTTGCGGAGAATGAGCGAGGTGCTACGAGGTAAACTTTGGTATACCTGCCCGCAATTGTAAAGATCAATTGGCTAGAGGCAGGTATACTTTAGGCGTAGAGTGTATAACCGGATCATCGGGAAATCACCACAGGTACGCCAGCCACTTCTGCTGGTAACACAGCGGCGAGGTCATTGGCCGAATCATCACAGACGTGGACGCGCAGGGAAATTTCGGCGTCGGCCGTGTCGCTGTCTTGCGGATAGCCGATGTCTACAAAGCGGACATCGGCGTGAGCGGATAGTTGTTCTTCTAATTCGTCGCGGGCTTGGGACGCGGTGGTCCAGAAGTCGGTATTTTGGGGGTTCATGGGTTTGACTCCGATATGTGAAGTACAGATTATGATCTGGTGAAGAACACTTATTCAGCTCATGCGGCGTGGAGTTGGTGAATTGGTGCATTGTATGTGCCTTGTCATACCAACTACGGTTGTAAAAGCTATGAGTCATTGACAATCTTACTCTGAGAAAGACGCAACCATTCATGGCTTTTACAGAGCCAAATGGTCTAATAAACAAGACGTGAGAATACGTGCTGAGGTACGTGAAAAGGCGATGAAAGTTTTTAGCCAACAGGCTTCAGGCGAAACCAGCGTATAAAGCCATTCTTAGGGAATGACTTTAATGGATGGACCTCGGTGGGTGGTCTTGATTGCATAGGGGGGGGATACCACTACAATGCATTCCAGCGCATATTTTCCCACGTTGGGAACAGGAAAGTTGTGACGGCTGGTGTATTCGTATACACGTGGTTGAAAGTGTCCTTGAACCGAACCCGCTGATATGGCGGTATGCGCCGATTGACTGATTGTGAATATATCAACCTGGTAAGCAGCCGCTCTGTCAGTGATCATCGTTGCATCCTCCCCAGAAATGCGGAAGTGAACGACAACCGTGAGATATTTATCATGCGATTCTGCCGGTGAATCATCTTCGCTGACTTGCACTTCAGTTATTTCTATGCTGGTGATGTTGGAATCTGTATGAATAGGCGAGCTTGACGTTTCCAGTTCGACTGGTACAGACCCTTTCGTTAGCTGCGCGTGCGACCATATCCATTGGATCCACGGGCCTGGTTCGAGGCCCGCAAAGACAATTTCTTTGTCGCATTCGTTTTCGCCAACTCGTAGGCTCCAAACGCGCGTTTGCCATATCTGATTGTCCTGATCGCCCACCATATTTTCGAAGACGAGCATGAATTCAGCGTGAGAAGTCCATTGAGCCATGTTCGATACTCCTCTTGGTGGCTTTGCACGCATTGTGTGAAAACTGGTATAAAATTCCCCAACATGTCGGCAAAATATGGATTTTTACAGCACTCTGAGCGATTGTCCTGCAAGTTTCGTCGCGATCCTCTTGCCTGTGTCCAAGATTATTGTTACCCGACCCTCGGTTTGATAGCGACCCATAGCCGGAATTTGAAATTCGAACTCGCTTGCGTACGCAGATTGCGTGGGATGAAGCGATTTCGTTTCCGAGGCCACAATATCGGAACTGCCGGTGTGATCATTGATGAGGATGAGTTCGCTTGCATATACTCCCGGCGGCATTGAGGTACTGGATTCGTCGCTAGAAATCGCAAACTGGATCTGGGCCAATAGCCTTCTAGGTGTCGAGCCGGATTCAGGAACGATTTGAGAAAGAGCGAAGTTGGAAATCTCCACTGCAAATGCTGATTCTTCGTGCTCATCGTTTGTTGGGAGTTGATGCCCAGCCACTTCTAACGCCCGTTGCACGGCTTTCCATGCATTTATGCGTCCATGTCCAAAGAGTCGTGAATGGCCATTTCCATCGTAGTGGCCGTTGGCAGGATCGATTTTGTCTGCCGTATCCATCATGATGCTTTTCACTTCAGCTGACGTGAGTTCCGGATTGACGGACAGAATCAGCGCGGCCAAACCGGCTGCCAACGGTGTGGCGCTAGATGTGCCGCCAAAGCCACGCGTATAGTCGCCGGCTGTATACCCGCGAATGCCGCGTCTGTCGGTGGTGACAATACTCCAGCCAACCGTTCCTTCGCTGCTAGATGGTGCGCATAGTGCAAGCTCAGGGCCATGGTTGCTGTAGGGGGCGTGCAAATCCATGCTGGTCGATGCGCCCACCGCTATGACGTTTGGATGTAGAGCAAAGCCTTGTACGGAAGGAGTGCCGTCCTGCTCGCCATCTAATGGACGGCCTTGATTTCCGGCCGCAAATAGAATGACGCAACCTTTTTTATTCTGTCGACCCTGGGTTGCGGCATAGCGGATGATGGCATCTACTTTTTGCGGCAAGGGATAATACCAAGCCGAGGCATGCCAACTGCAACTGATTACATCGGCGTCATTCTCGATGGCATATTGAAAATAGCTGGCTATAGTGTCCGCTGAAAACCAATTCGACATGCGTACGGGCATAAAGGCACATTGCGGCGCCAACCCGACAACCCCTTGGCCATCCTCCTCCGCCAAGGCCACCCCGGCGCAGGCCGTGCCATGATTATCGTCGCCAAAGACTGGGTTAGGATCAAAGTCATCTTCTCCAAAATCGCGCGGCGCTACAATTTTTCCAGGATGGTCAAACTCAGGATGTGTTAAATCAAAACCGTCGTCAATGATGCATATCCTTATGTCTCGCTTACCACGGGTCATGTCCCAAGCGGCTTCGGCTTTTACATCCGCTCCCGCTTTCAACCCCACTTCACCCCCCTGATTATTCAGATGCCATTGCTGCGGATAGAGATCGTCGTTCGGCGCGTACTGCAACTCGACGCGGACGCTGATATCGGGCTCGGCTATTTTGATTTCCGGCATCTGTTGAAGTTGCGCGGCGATTTTCAGTGGGTTCTCGCGTGAAGCAGGAGTCAGGTGAACAGTAAAGGCGTTTGGCATGTAATATAGAGATTCGATGATCTCAAGGCCGAATCTTCCCAATATCTCTTCTTGCTGCGGCTTTGACACATTGTCGGCAAATTGAATTGTCATCGTACCCGTGGGTACGACTTCGCCCCCCGGCGTATTGTCTTGGGTATATACATGCGTAACCACCGTAGAAGATGGCGATTCGCGTAAGTCATCGACCAGTGATTCCATGCGCGCCGCGTCAGCAACCCGAAACAATTCCATGCGCTCTGGACCGATTGAATCGACGTGTGATGACTCGGTCAGTTCACGCGGCGCGGCGCTGCCGGGTTTACGACGCATAGCAAACAGATCCGGCACTTTTGCAAAGGTTACATCCCGACCGCCTATTTGTATTGTGATTTTCGACACGGGGTTTCCCTTTCTTATAACAATAGTCGCAGGTTCTTGTGCAGCCACTATAGTGGACTGTTCCCTGGATTCGCTAGATAGAGTGCCAAGTTTTGTGCGAGCTTCCTCAATCCACTTTTGAACGAGCTTTAAGCTTACCTTCTTTTCAGCCCGCTCAAGAAGTAACTGTACCAGCTCAGGGGGCTGGAATCGTACCAGATCAGCCAAACTATTTACGCCACAAGCGCGCAGAGCATCTTTATAGACTTCCCCAATTCCTGGAACACCTTGTAGATTGTCATGGGAGTTTCCGGTTCTCTTGTTGGTATTCATTCGATTCTCCTTGACCAGGCAACTTACAAGAGTATCACTGCGCAACTGAAGTAGAGTGCAATGTGCAACTCAAGATTGAAACTATCGGCCCGCATTATCTAGCGATTCAGCTAGATTATTAGGGCCGATAGCATTACGAATACAACTTGACTTGACAACCCATGTTATGCTGTATAAACCATAAACCGCATTGGAACGTCGTACTGCCAACCCGGATGCACGGCGGGTCTGCGCCCTCCTGGTACCCGTAAACCAAAGCGGCCAAACGGTGGTGCATAGAACGGTGGTTCCAAATCTGGATCGTAAACCCACGTAGAAAACCCAGCGAACTCTTGTGGTGCGGTTTCAGTAATATCCGCCGTCACATTCAGTTCATATAAATTGGGATGACCATTCGGCGGCGCGGGGAAGTGACCGCGGCCGATTTGGCGATAGAAGGTCTTGAAGTAAGAGCGACCCGGAGCAGCGTGGATGGGGTTCATATCAACAGGTGCAGGATCAGGCCCATCTGTCACGGTCGTAAGATTCATGGTCTCAAAGCGAATTCTCATGTTGAATGCGGCCATGATGCTTGCAGCAGAGGGTCCTGTGGGCGCCCAATTGATGGGATTTCGATTCATCCAAATGCCGCCAACAATAAAGGCTGGTTCGCTGTTTTGGAAAATCTTGGCGGGTAGAAACGGTCCATTTCTGCGCGCACGCTGGAAGGGACCTGCAACCACAATATTCCACCACATATAGGGCCGGTGACCACGCACACGTGTGGTAGGTCCAGCTACGGCTTCCGCAACACCTTCTTCCTGCATTTCCGCTTCATACTCGGCGGTAAGTTTTTCGACTTTCTCACCCCAGGCTTCGGCAATCATTGAAGCTTGTTCGTCAATCTGATCTTCACCACATTGTTTAGCTGCTGCAATGGCGGCTTCTCGTACTGTGCCTCCACTACTCGAAACGACCAGTTCACTTTCCATAGTAGCCATTGTTACGTTCTCCTTGCATTGATGGTATTTGTCAGAACAACTTTGACTAAGCGCTTTGTACTACTGGAATTCCGCCCACATCGTACGCTCCGCCTCTCAATTGAGACTCAGATTTTGCTCAATTGTGCAGCTAAATATTTTTGAGATTGTGAAAGTTTGATTCACTCGAGGAGATTGAGCGCGCTCAACGCGCGTTGCAGGGGCTAAGGGCCTAAGCAGAGGTATTCTCAATGCAAATGAGGACCTGAAAAGTGTGGAATATGGGTCGAATTGAGTCACTCAATTGGAGACATGCAGAACTGAGCGTGCAATCGCTCAGTTCTGCATGTCTCCAATCAAAACCGCCCCAGAATGGATAAATGTTCCGGGGTGATTAATTTGTGCTGTGAGATTGCCATGCAATTTGGATGCGAAGGGTTGGTCTTTACGCTATTAACCCGCAGAGGTTATCTGCTCATAGAGCGCGGAGGTTTCTGCTGAGGGCGGCACTTCCAGTTCATCCTGCAGCGTCTGCACACAAGCATGATACTGCCGAATGGCCAGGTGACGCTGACCCTGCGCCAGATAGCAGCGCATGAGCCGACGATGAGCTTCTTCGTCACAGTTTTCAAGAGTTAGGATTTTTTGGCACAAAGCAATCGCAGCGGAATATTCATTTTGTTGCAGATAATATTCACCCAGGCGGTCGGCCATTTCCAAATAGGCCATGCGAAGCTGCGCACGTTGCGCGTGTGACCAGTCCTCAAAAAGGTCTTCGGCTAGGAAATCGCCCTGGTACAGGCTGTCGGCGACGCTATACTCAGTCATTGCTTGCGCCATTTGCTCTGCGTTTTCCAGCCGCCGGCCCCGTTGCATGTATTCTTCAAATTCCTCAACATCCAGCCAAATATCTAATTCCGGATTGAGCAAATATTGATTGTTTTCAAAGCGGATGTGCTGCAAGCCCGGATCGCGGCGGCGCAACGTCTGGCGCAAGGAGTAAATCGCCTGGTGCAAATTGCGGCGGGCGGCTTCCGGATCCGCATCGGGCCAAAAGACATCCATCAATACATCTTTAGAAATGGATGTTTCATGGTGCGCAATCAGATATTTGAGAATCGATACGCCTTTTTGCCCATTCCAATCTTCGAGCAGCTCTCCATTTTGAAAAACGCGGAATGGCCCCAGACAGTATATTGTGAGAGCAGGGGGCTCTTGATCAGCTTCAGCACCTTCAGGTGACAACTCTGATTCCTCTGGCTGCACAACTAACGCGGATTGGATTACCTCATCGGATTGAACTATCTCGGCCGGCGGTGGCGGCAGGGGTGCTTCGTCTACCGGCTCCGGCGTTTCAGGTGCGGGCTGTTCAACCGGTTCGTTACGGGGAGGAGGTTCAGTGGCGATTTCTTCCTCAACGTGATCAACGGGTGGTTGCACTTCTTCCATTGGCCAAAGCAGATCTTGCGATTCTGTGCGCAATGTTTGTTCTTCCAGCGCCGGCTCCGCTTGCCGCAGCCGCTCAAACAAATTCTGAAACCGCTGCCACAGGCTCATCTGTTTTTCTGGTTCTGCAGGCGTATGGGGAGGGGAAACGGGCCGTTGACGCGGTGGAGGCGGTGTAAAAGCGCCCGCTACCTGCTCACCCACCAGCGCCATCATAGAGAGCGCATGTTGGTTCAGCGTGCGCTCGCGCAATTCAGCATTGCCGCGGGCCAGGTGGTGCCATTCAATTTCATTTTGGTACGCTAGTAGCGCCAGGCAGATCTGGCGGGCCGCGCCGGCGGTGGTGGCGGCCAGAAGGTTACCGCTTTGTGTGTGGGTCATCTGTACCGTGCGCAGCAGCTCGGTCGCTCTTTCATATTCACCGGTTTGCAAAAGTTCATAGGCCGCGCGCCATTCGGCATAGATGTCGTTGGGGGAAGTAGCCATCTCTGTTCTCCGATTGGGTTATGGGAAAATTGTGGGACTGGGTTTGCAGAAAGTATACCAGTTCACAAGTAGCTTGTCAGCCCCACAATGGAGTATCTGTGTCTAGCTGGCGCCAGAAACCGCTTTGCCCCCTTGGTAGCATTGACGCCTTTATGTTCGGGGATAGCTACTCAATGTCATTCAGTTAAGCGATTTCATGTCCAAGAAGCCAGTTTTCAGTACTCAGTTTTCAGTCTGAATTCCTTGGCTGACCACTGAAAACTGAGTACTGATGACTGTTAACTTAACGACATTCAGTAGTTACTGGCGATAGAGCATTTTTGCGCTATATCAAACGCAGCTCGCGCGCTTTGGCCGCCGCCCGCGTGCGATTCCTGACCCCCAGCTTGGCCAGAATATTGCCCACATGTTTCTTCACAGTACTGGTGGCCACGTGGAGCGTTTGGGCAATCTCGCGATTGGCCTGGCCGGCCGCCACCAGACGCAGCACCTCGAGTTCGCGCGGGCTCAGTGGTTCTACCAGCGAAACCGCGGGTTCCGTCGGAGTCGCAGGTTTGATGGTGGATTTGGTAGCGGTGGACGTTTGTGGAAATGAGTCCAGCAATTTTTGCACGTATAGCCGAGTGATGCCGCTGGCCGCGACCTGCTGCAGAAGCGCGTGCAGAAGGGGGCCTTCATCAATGAAGGCGCGCACGTATCCTTCTTGCTCGGCTTCACAAACGGCCTGCGCCAGCGCCGCAAATGCAGCGTTGGGTTCGTTGCCCAACTTGTGGCCCAGGGCTCTTAACACCATGATTTCGATAACATCTTTCCCGCGACCGGCTTCAACCGCAGACGACTGGAGCTGGTCTAGCAGATGCAAGGCGCTGGCGGCCTCTTTTTGCGCCAGCATGACCCGCGCCAATGTGAGATATTCGAACTGGGCGCCATAATCCCCGGCATTTTGCAGCTTCAGACCAGCCTCTTGAGCCCAACGCGCCGCGCTTTGGGCTGCCCCGCGTCGCAAATCAAAGCGGGCGCGGTGCGCCTTTACTTTGCGCACAGATTCAGCGTCAGCTAGTGTCGGCGCCACTTGTTCAGCCTTATGCATGGCCGCACCCGCCGCCGCGTCCTTGCCCTCGGCCCAATTCAGCCAGACCTGCGCGAGATATGCCTCCAGGGCCCAGGAGGGCGCACTTTCATTGCGTTCCATCTCCGCCAAACACCGTTCAAGATATTGGCGGGCCACCTGTAACTGATTCCACTCGTAGTGGATATGGTGCAAATTGCAATAGAAATTGAATAGGTACGGTTGTCTCGTTTGCGCGGATGCCAGCGCCAACAACGGCTCACAGGTGGCCAGCGCCAAATGGAGCCGTCCCTGGATGAGCCGGCACTCACTCAACGTGCTGACCAAGGCCAGTTGGGCCGTTGCTCCCTGAAATTGGGGTGCGGCCAGATTTACGGCGGACAAAAACTGTTCGGCTTTGTGGACTTGCCCTAGACGCAAGTGGGCTCTGCCCAGCGCCAGCGCATTGGCGTGCGTTTGTTCTGTGAAGACATCAGACCGCAACAGGCGCGGATTTGTCAATGAATCCACTGCCTCTGGCGGGTCTGCGGCATAAAGCTCATTGGTTGCTGTCGACAGCCTTGGCTCCTTGCCGTTAATAACCGCAAACCGATCGCGCATGAGCGTAGAGTCTGCAATCTGGTCAATCAAGTACATGGCTCGATCCCATTCCTGGCCAGCCAGGGCATGTTGAATCGCTTCTGGGAGCAAGCCATTTTGTTCGTACCATTGGCTGGCGCGGCTGTGTAAGAGCGGAATCTGATCCGGATAGCTCTGGTGCAGTCGATGGCGCAGAAATTCACCAAAAAGCAGGTGGTACCGATACCAGTTGCGCTGCTCATCCAAAGGCACAATGAACAAGTTGCCTTCCTCTAAGAATTCCAAATGCTCTTGCCCATGCCCTTGCCCGGTGACAAAACTGCACAACAGGCCATTGAGCCGATCCAGCAGCGACGTTTGCAGCAGGAACGTCTGTAGCTCCCCACTCTGCGGCGCAAACACTTCTTCGAATAGATAATCGGCCACATAGCGGTTGCCGCCGCTAAACTCGCCCACAAAACGCGCGCGCTGCTCGGCGTTTAGCTCATGCAGCAATAGCGTAGCGATATGCAATCCCTCCACCCAACCTTCCGCCCGCGTGTGGAGTTCCACAATTTGCGCATCGGTCAATTCACATCTGCTGCCATGTTGAAAAAATTCGGTTGTTTCAACCTGGGTAAAGCGCAAATCATCGGTGCGTAATTCGCTCATCTGCCCGCGCGCCCGCAGCCGGGCCAAAGAGAGGGGCGGCACGGTGCGCGCGGCAATCACCAAATGCAATTGTGCGGAAAGGTTATCCAGCAACTGCACAATCATCCGATGGATCAGCGTATTGCTGATCACATGATAATTATCCAAAATCAGGATAATCTGATGCTCATGCGCAGCGATTGTATTGGTCAGCGTGACAATGGCGGCTTGCAGCGCGGCGGGCATGGTGCCGGGCTGAGAGACAGACTCCGTATACGCCACGCGGTCCCAGGCAACCTGGCAGGCCGCAAAGAGATATTCCAGAAAAGTGAGGGGGTCATTATCATTTTGGTCCAGGGAAAGCCAGGCAAAGTGCAGGTTGTTCAGCGAGATCCACTCGCTCAAAAGGGCGCTTTTGCCAAAGCCCGCCGGCGCACAGAGCAGCGTGAGCTTGCGATCCAAATTGTGATCCAAGCTTTTTATAAGGCGCGGTCGATGGATGTGGCTGGAGCGCAGCGACCGAGGATTCAGCTTGGTTTTCAAAATATCTGGCGCCATGAGGTCGTTGTAGGGTGTCGGTAAAGCGCTACAGGGCGTTAGAAATCTGTGGGAGCATCGGATAATTTCTGATTATATACGTTCCGATAGCATCGTGTAATATTTGTTTGCTCTCCGGCGCCTATTCAACTGTTCCCGAGCTTGCCGAAGGGAGCACTGGTCTTCGAAAAGCTCAGGGAACAGTTGATCATTACGTTCTCCGAGAGGCGTTACGCTAGGATACGGTCAAGTATATACTCACGGTTGGCATAGATGAAAAGGAACCCGCATGATTTTAGTCGAGTAGTCGATTTTCATCTGTGACAGAGCCAAGTATAGAAGCAAGCGTCAACCTTGCCAAGCGACAGATATCGAGGGGGCCACTTATCATAGACGCTGAACCAAGCGTTAATATGTCATAATCTGTATGCCGCATGGTCAGCCTGCACTATGTTTGGTATACTCAAAAGGCAAACAGACATACAACAACTGTTGGAACAGATACATATAATCGATAATTTGCTCTATGATTGACAAAAATCACTATGACCACATCAACTCCATCCGCTCTCGCCAACTTTTATGGTCCTAATGCTGGCTACGTGCTGGAATTATACGACCGTTTCCAAAAAGACCCCGTTATCGTGGACGCCGCCACCCGCGCCTTTTTTGAAAATTGGACGCCACCCCCATCACGGCCACCCACCCACACAAATGGCGCCGCGGCCACAATAACCCCGGTGGCCGCCACGACAGATCTGCACAAAGCCGTGGCCGTGGCCAATCTGGCCCAATCCATCCGCGAATACGGCTATCTCGCTGCCCAGCTTGACCCGCTGGGCAGCTCACCGCCCGGCGACCCAGCGCTGCATCTCGACTATCATGATTTAAGCGACGCCGAGCTGCGCCTCTGCCCGCCTCGCTGGTGGGCGGCCCGGTGGGCGAACGCACCGCAACGGCGTGGGAGGCCATTGCCGAATTGCGCGCCATCTATTCGGGCCGTATCGGCTATGATTACGACCATCTGCGCATTCCCGAAGTGCGCACCTGGCTGCGCAGCGCGGCTGAAGCGGACTGGTTTGGCCCGGTGCAGATGCCCATTGATGAAGTGGAACTGCTGGACCCGGCTGACGGGGTGGAAAGTTTCGAACAGTTTCTGCAGCCAATTTCCCCGGCAAAACGCGCTTTTCTATCGAGGGGCTGGACATGCTGGTCCCCATGTTGGATGCTATTCTGGCCAAAGCGTGCCAAAGCGGCATCCGCGAAGTGCTCATCGGCATGGCGCACCGCGGACGGCTCAACGTGCTGGCCCACATTTTGGGAAAGCCCTATGAAGCTCTGCTGCTCGAATTCAAAGACCCGGTCAACAGCGCCTCGCAAACGCGGCTGAGCCAGCTCGGCTGGACCGGCGATGTCAAATATCACGCCGGAGCCAGCCGCATGTTGCCCGGCAGCGACATGCTCGATCTCACCGTGCGCATGGCGCCCAACCCCAGCCACCTGGAGCACGTGAACCCGGTGGTGGAAGGCATGGCCCGCGCCGCCGGCGCCTTTGTGGATCAGCCCGGCCCGCCGCGGCAGGATCAATTTGTGTCGCTGCCCATTCAGATTCACGGCGACGCCGCTTTTTCCGGCCAGGGCATTGTGGCCGAAACGCTCAATTTTACGCGGCTAACCGGCTACAGCACCGGCGGCGCCATCCACATTATTGCCAACAATCAGGTCGGCTTTACCACCGGGCCCAACCAAACGCGCAGCACCCTCTACGCCAGCGATCTGGCCAAAGGCTTTAAGATTCCCATTGTGCACGTCAACGCCGACGATCCCATTGCGTGCATCCGCGCCGCCCGGCTGGCCATCGGCTATCGCAACCACTTCAAGCGCGATTTCTTTATTGATCTGATCGGCTATCGGCGCTATGGGCATAACGAAGGCGATGAACCGCGCTTCACCCAGCCCAAAATGTACGCCATCATCGACGCCCACCCAACCGTGCGCCAACACCTGGCCCAGCAATTGATCGCGCAAGGTCAAGTGGATGCCGATGAACCCGAACAGCTTCTCAACGAACAGACCGCGCGCTTGCAGCAAGCCCTGGCCAGCCTGCCCACCGACGTGACCCCCGCGCCGGAGATCAAGCCGCCGCCGCCCGGCGCCGCCCGCAAAGTGGAAACCGCCGTGCCGCTGACCGCATTGCGCAAGCTGCATCAAGATATGCTCATCGTTCCGGCTGGCTTTCAAGCGCACCCGCGGCTGCAGCGCGTGCGCAGACGCAGCGCAAACGCGCTGGAAAATGTCGACGAAGCCACGGTCGATTGGGGCATGGCCGAACAATTGGCGTTGGCCTCCATTCTGGCCGACGGTATTGCCATCCGCATGACCGGCGAAGACGTCAAGCGCGGCACCTTTAGCCACCGCCATGCCGCGCTCTTTGATGCCGAAAGCGGCGCCGAATATGTGCCGCTGCACCATCTGCCCCAGGCCAAAGCCGCCTTCGAGATCCACAACAGCCCGCTGAGCGAAGCCGCCGCCATTGGCTTTGAATATGGCTACAACATCGAGCGCCCCGAGCGCTTGGTGATCTGGGAGGCCCAATACGGCGACTTTATCAACACGGCCCAGGCCGTCATCGACGAGTTCGTCACTTCCGGCTTTGCCAAGTGGGACCAAACGCCTTCGCTGGTCCTTTTGCTGCCCCACGGCTACGAAGGCCAGGGGCCGGATCACTCCAGCGCCCGGCTGGAGCGCTTTTTGCAAAGCGCGGCCGAGATCAATATGCGCATTGCCTATCCGACCACGGCGGCCCAATATTTTCATCTGCTGCGGCGCCAGGCCGCGCTGCTTGTCACCGATCCGTTGCCGCTCGTCGTCATGACGCCCAAGAGCCTGCTGCGCCATCCGCTGGCCGCCTCCCCCCCGCGCCACCTGGCCGAGAGCCGCTGGCAGCCCGTTATCGACGACCCCGAGGTGGTCGGCGGCCAACGTTCACGCGCCGACATCCGGCGTCTGCTCCTGTGCAGCGGCAAAATTTATGTGGACCTGGTCTCCAGCGAGGCGCGCGCTGCCGCTGTCGAAACCGCCGTCGCGCGCGTCGAGCAGCTTTATCCTTTCCCGGCCTACGATCTGGAGCCGCTCTTCAAAAGTTATCCCAACTTGCAGGAGTTAGTCTGGGTGCAGGAAGAGCCGCGCAACATGGGCGCTTGGAGCGCCGTCAAACCGCAACTCAACTTCATCACCCAGGAGCGCTATCCGCTGCGCTACGTCGGTCGCCCCCGCCGCGCCAGCCCCGCCGAAGGCTCGGTCTCCTGGCACAGGGCGGAGCAGGAGGAGATTGTGGAGGAGGCGTTTGGGGGGGGAGAATAGAGGAGTGGAGGAGTAGAGGAGGGGAGGAGAAGTCCTGCGACAGGCTCAGGAACCGGAGAAGGGGGAAAGGGAGAAGGGGCGCCCTTCCCGCGGTGTGAGAATGTCCAATGTAGGGCGGGTATCCTTACCTGCCGTCCACTCGTTTACGAATTATGATGCGCTAGAAGCGGGAATTTTGAACGCAAAAGATGCTAACGGCGCAAGGGGCGCAAACGTTGGAAAAATATTGACCTATTCAAATAGAGGAAGACATACATGGCCACAAACATTGTTGTACCCGCACTGGGGGAATCGGTGGTGGAAGCTACCGTTGCGCGCTGGCTGAAAAAGGAAGGCGACGCCGTGCACAGCGGTGACGCCTTGGTCGAGTTGGAAACAGACAAGGTTGATTTAGAAGTACCCGCCGAAAGTGACGGCGTGCTTACCAAGATTACGCGGCAGGCCGGTGAAGATGTGCAGATTGGCGATGTGCTGGGCGTGTTGGATACTTCCGCCGGGGCGGCCCCCGCATCATCAGCAACAAAAACGGCCCCAGAGCCGGAAGCGCCTGCTGCCGATAAAGCCGCCGCTGAAGCCAAGCCGGCGCTCGAACCGGCGCCCACGCCAGCCGCCGATGACCACAAAGGGGAGGCCACGCCGGTGGCCAAACGCATGGCGGCGGATTCCAATGTCGATCTGCGCAACGTCAGCGGCAGCGGGCCGGGTGGCCGCGTCACCAGAGAGGATGTGGAACGTTTTGTGCAGCAAAAGGAAACGACCCCGGCCGCGCAACCATCGCCGGCGCCGGCGGCTCGCACCGCCGATCAACGCGGCGAAGAGCGCATTCCCATGTCGCGGCGGCGGCGCACTATTGCCCAGCGCCTGGTGGAAGCCCAGCAGACCGCAGCTATGCTCACCACCTTTAACGAAATCGACATGACCGCCGTCATGGCAATCCGCCAACGGCGCAAAGAGTCCTTTGCCGAACAGCACGGCGTCAGTTTAGGTTTTACCTCTTTCTTTGTCAAAGCCGCCATTGGCGCGCTCAAGGCCTTCCCGCCTATCAACGGCGAAATCCAGGGCAATGACATTGTGCTCAAGCGCTATTATGATATCGGGATTGCCGTGGGCGCCGAAGAGGGGCTGGTGGTGCCCGTGCTGCGCAACGCCGACCGACTCACCTTTGCCCAGATTGAGCAGCAGGTCAAGGATTTTGTGCAGAAATCGCGCGGCGGCGCGCTTTCGATCGAGGATTTGCGCGGCGGCACTTTTACCATCACCAACGGCGGCGTCTTTGGTTCGCTGCTCAGCACGCCCATTCTCAATCCGCCGCAGGTGGGCATTTTGGGGCTGCACAAAATTGAAGAGCGCCCGGTGGTGGTGGCCAAAGACGGCGCCAAAGAGATCGCCATCCGCCCCATGATGTACGTAGCGCTCAGCTACGATCACCGCATGGTGGATGGCCGCGAGGCGGTCCAGTTTTTGGTCAAAGTGAAGGCGTTGATCGAGGATCCGGAGGCGCTGCTGCTGGAGGGATAGATGCAACATGGCATCCCCAAAATCGCCGCGCCCACAGCCCGCACTTGACGAAACGCCGTCAAACTTCGCCTGTACAATCAAGTCTTTGAGAAACGGAGTTTCTGCCAGAAACTCCGTTTCTATGCCGCTTCAACCATTGGTCTATTTGCGCCGTCATGTCCTTGTGAGCATAAATAAATGAGGGGTGCGCTTTAAGATGCACACCCCTCATTTGAATTGGGAGCCTATTCATATGTTCAAAAACAATCCTTCTTTAGCGCGCCACAATTGGTATATACACGTTTTTGTCTAATACAGACCCATTCGTTTCCTCCGCATCGTCCACAGAGGCTGCCGTCACGCCGGTGTCCATCACCTCAAAGAAGCGCATCATATCGTGATCCTCGTGGGACAGAATGTGGCAGTGCCACATGTAGCGCCCTGGACGGTCAAAGTGCGCCTTGATGCGCGTCACCTGCCCCGGCAGCGCCAGCACCATATCCTTGCGCCCGCTCTCGATTGGCCCCGGCAGTTCCGGGCTGCCCGTCAACACCGGGTTTGCCAGGCGGAATTTGGTGCCGCCCGTGCCGTCGCCGGCCGGATCTACATCCAGCGTAAATTCAAAATCTTGGCGGTTTACCACCTGAAATTGCACCAAATGCAGATGGACCGGATGCGCATCTTCGGTGGTGTTGTAAATTTCCCACACTTCACTTGTGTTGAGCGCCGGTGTTTCCGTAACCGGGTCGGTAAACGCCAGCGAGCCCTGATTCAGCGCCGAATCGGGATGATACATGCCCACCAGTGGGCGCAGACGGCCATATGCATCCATGCCCTCAAAGAGGACTACGCCACGCGCCGCCGTGGGCGTCAATGTGGGGATGGGCTCGGTGCGCAGCGCAGTTGTGGCGCCGACCGTGGCGTTGGGGACCACTGCGCCCAGCGGCAGGTTGACGCGGAATTGCATGATCTGCCCCGTTGTGTCCGGGTCGGCAGGTGGATCGATGCCAAAGCCTTTGAACGGTGAATCCGGTCCAAAATTTTGGAGGATTATCTCTTGCCCATTGAGCGTCGAGAAATCGATGACCAGGTCGATGCGCTCGCCCGGCATGAGCCAGAATTCAGATACACTGACGGCTGCGGTAGGAAGCCGCCCTCCGTGCCAATCACCATAAAGGGATGGCCGTTGCTCAGTTTCAGGATGTAGAAACGCGAATCGGAGCCATTGAGCAGGCGGAAGCGATATTTGCGCGGCTCCACATCGAGGAAGGGCCAGGCCATGCCGTTGACCAGGATGAAGTCGCCAAAGAACTCGGCCAGAATGCTGGATCGGGCGCACCGGCGGGCAGTTCCTCATCCGTCGTGGGCGGAACAGCCGCCCATTGGCCCGGAACATGCGATCCTGAATGGCCATGCCGATTTCATAGGGACCGCTGGGCAGGACGTTGTTAGCGATCAGATTCTCTTCGTTATCATCCCGCAGCAGATAGAACCCCGCCAGCCCCGCATACACGTTCAAGCGCGTAATGCCCAACGCGTGGTCGTGATACCAGAGTGTGGCGGCCTCCTGGGAGTTATCGTAATTATAAGCGCGCTGGACAAAATTGGGGCCGGTCTCACGCCAGTTTCGGCAAACCAGGCATCCGGGTCGCCATCGCTGTCGGGGTCTGTGTGACCGCCGTGCAGATGCGTGACCACCGGAATGCCGCGGTTGGGTTTGGCCCAGTGGACCGTTGTATCAATCGACAAGAGGTGTCGGTTGGGGAGCCTGTTGCGCCACGTGATTTGAATGGGGCGATCGCGATGGGCAACAATGGTGGCGCCAGGATAGTTGCCATTGAAAGTCCATACGGGGGTCTCCAAATCTTGCCCGTTGGGCCTTCTGAGCCCGAGCGATACTACTTCTTGGACCATTTCTAGATCGGATTTGGCGCCGGCGGTTGTCATATCCTTGACGGGTGGAATCGGTAAGGCTTTAAAAAACTTGGGATGGATGGTGGCATTTAGCAGCCTAGGCGTCTGCGCTAGAGCAGTACGACCGCTGGAATGCCACGGCACGGCCAGGGCTATCCCGGCTGCGGTGCTCAGCTTGATGAATTCCCGACGGTTTAGCATGAAATGCGTTCCTTTCTCTATGAAGTTGTGAGGATCGACGTGCCTCAAATTTAGAGAAACTACTCCTCCCTTTCTACCCCTTGACGGTCAAGAGGACCCGGGCCGCAAAAACCCTGAACGCCCGAGATTCTGGCCGCCCAAAGGTGAGGCTAAAAGAGAGCTAGCGGTGAGTAGTTCTTTCCTGCCTTGTACGAAAATGGATCTGCCATGTCCCCAGCACTTTCGACGCGGTGACTCGGTAAACGAAATAACGCGCCGGGGACGTTTGCTGGCGTACTTTATGCTTTACATCGGCCAAATGCCGTTACGGTTGCACCTCCACAATGGGCAAATAGAGGCGCGGGCCAACAACTGTCCCGGCATCGGGGATGCCGGTGGCCTCATCCCAATCGCCATTGGTGGGGTCATCGGCGCCACTCGCCTCGGCGGATTGCTCCGCATCGGCCATGATCGATGCCGCGCTGACGCCGGCGCCGAATGGGGCTCCCCCAATATTCATGCCGTCAATCACCTCCCCGCCAAAGCCGTGATCGGCCCCGTTCCAGTAGAGGCTGTAGGCGCAGCTCGTATTGTTTTCACCCAGTGAAAGCGGCGTGCAAATAAAGATATCCGACGACGCCGCTGGCGCCGCTCACGCTGAATATATCCTTGGTCGACAGGAATATGTCACCGGCGGCGTCAACGGTGAGCCCCCATATTTCTTCGGTAGAGTCGCTCAATTCCGCCGTCGAACCGTCAAAATAGAGCGACCAGGTTCCGCTGGTTGGGCTGCCCAGCGCCGTGGGCGTAAATGCCAGCAGGTCTTCATCTCTGGCCGTAACACCCGGTACGCTGGCGCTGTTCAGCGTGCTGATCAGCAGCCGTCCGTCCGGCGCAAAGTCGATGGCCACAATGTCCTCGCCACTGGTGGTTAATCCCACATCGGCGCCGCGGAAGTAGAGTTCATAGCTGCCGGCGGTGTTGGCGCCCAGCGCCGTCGGAGTAAAGTGCAGAATGTCCGAATCGTCGACCGTGCCGATGCCGCTGATCGTGACCGGATTGTCGGTGCTCAGGAGCAAACCTGCCGTCGCTCAGGAACACAAATGCATTGATATCCACGCCACCCAACTCCACGTCCGAACCATCGAAGAGCAGCGACCAACTATCCGTATTGGGGTCGTAGGCCACAATATCTTCATCGCGGAAAGCCACGCCGCCCACATTGCCATTGGAACTGGAACTCAGATAAATCACATCGCTGCCGCTCGCGGCCGGGTCCACAGTGATGATCACATCATCGGTGGCGGTCAGCGCGCCGTCGTCGGCGGTGAGGCGCAACGTGTAAACGCCGTCCACGCTGAAGCTGGCGGTGGTGCTAAGCAAGCAGCGTCGCCAAAGGTGACGCTGCCCGGTCCGCTGACCACGCCCAAGCGGTGGCCAGCATGGCGGATGGCGCTTCATCATCGCTGGCCGTGCCACTCAGAATGGCAATGGAGGGCAGCGTAACGTTTTGATCGCTGCCGGCATTGGCCGTGGGCGCTTGATTAGTCGGCGGCGCTGGGTCCACAGTGATGATCACATCATCGGTGGCGGTCAGCGCGCCGTCGTCGGCGGTGAGGCGCAGCGTGTAAACGCCGTCCACGCTGAAGCTGGCGGTGTTGAGCACCGTCGTGCCGCCAAAGGTGACCGCGCCCGGTCCGCTGACCACGCTCCACGTTGTAGCCAGCGTAGTGGATGGCAGTCCATCATCTGCTGGCTGCCGCCTGATTGGCATCAGCGGGCAGGGTGATGGTCTGATCCGCACCCGCATTGGCCGTGGGCGCTTGATTGGTTGGCGGCGCCGGGTCCACGGTGATGATCACATCATCGGTGGCGGTCAGCGTTGACGATGACGCCGTCGTCGGCGGCGAGGTAGTGTGTAAACACCGTCCACGCTGAAGCTGGCGCTGGTGTTGAGCAAAGCGGCATCGCCAAAGGTGACGCTGCCCGGTCCGCTGACCACGTCCAAGTGGTGGCCAGCGTGGCGGATGGCAGTCCATCGTCGCTGGCCGTGCCGCTGAGCGTGGCATCGGCGGGCAAGGTGATGGTCTGGTCGGCGCCGGCGTTGGCCGGGCGCTTGATTGGTCGGCGGCGCCGGGTCCACGGTGACGATCACATCATCGGTGGCGGTCAGCGCCATCGTCGGCGGTGAGGCGCAGCGTGTAAACGCCGTCCACGCTGAAGCTGGCGCTGGTGTTGAGCAGCGGCATCGCCAAAGGTGACGCTGCTCCGGTCCGCTGACCACGTTCCAAGCGGTGGCCAGCGTGGCGGATGGCAGTCCATCGTCGCGACTGCGCCGCCGGAGTGTGGCATCGGCGGGCAGCGTGATGGTCTGGTCGGCGCCCGCATTGCCGTGGGCGCCCGGAAGTCATAGGCCGCCGCCCACGCTCAGGTTGCCGCCGATGTCCATGCCGTCGATGACTTCGGAACCGAAGCCATGATCGGCGCCCAGCCAGTAGGATGCATAGGTGCAGCTTGTGTTGTTGGGGCCCAACGAAATGGGCGTGCAGGTAAAGATGTCCGCCGCCGTGCCGCTGACGCCGGTGACGCTGAAAATATCTTTGGTCGAGAGATATAATTTGCCGCTGGCGTCCAGGGAAAGACCCCAAATTTCTTCTGTCGTATCAACCAATTCCGCCGTCGAACCGTCAAAGTAGAGCGACCAGCTTCCGCTAGTGGGATCGCCCAGCGAAGTGGGGGCAAACGCCAACAGATCTTCATCGGCGCCCGAGACGCCGGGCACGCTCACGCCGTTCAGCGTGCTGATCAGCAGCCGTCCGTCCGGCGCAAAGTCGATGGCCACAATGTCTTCGCCGCTGGTGGTCAGCCCCACATCGGCGCCGCGGAAGTAGAGTTCATAGCTGCCGGCGGTGTTGGCGCCCAGCGATGTCGGGATAAAGTGCAGAATATCCGAATCGTCGACGGCGCCGATGCCGCTGATGGTGACCGGATTGTCGGTGCTCAAAAGCAGGCTGCCATCGCTCAGGATGACAAAGGCGTTGACATCCACGCCGCCCACCTCCACATCCGAGCCGTCAAAGACCAGCGCCCAACTATCCGTTGCCGGGTCGTAAGCCAGAATATCCTCGTCGGCAAAGGAGACGCCGCCCACGTTGCCGCTGCTGCTGGAACTGAGATAGATCAGGTCGTTAAGGGCCGTCGCCGGGCTCACCGTGACCACCAGATCGTCGCTGCTGCTCAAGGCGCCGTCATCGGCGGTCAGGCGCAGGGTGTAAACGCCATCGGCGCCAAAGCTGGCGATGGCGTTGAGCGCATTGGGATTGTCGAAAGCGACTGTGCCGGGACCGCTGACCACGCTCCAGGTGCTGATCAGCGTAGCAGATGGCAAACCGTCATCGCTGGCGCTGCCGCTGAGTAGGGCGCCGTCCGGCAGCGTGATGGCCATGTCTGGCCCGGCGTTGACGGTGGGCGCCTGGTTGGCCGGTGTATCGGGCTGCACGGTGACCAGCACGGTGTCGCTGACGGAAAGTTGACCATCGTCAGCCGTCAAGCGCAGCGTGTAGAGCCCATCCACCGCGAAAGCAGCGCTGGTTTGCGGCGCATTGGCATTGCCAAAAGTGACCGCGCCCGGCCCACTCTGCAACGTCCACGTGGTGACCAGATTGGCCGGTGCGGGCAAGCCGTCATCACTGGCTGTGCCGAGCAGATTGACGCCTGACGCCAGCGTGACGGTCACGTCGGCGCCGGCGCTTACGGTGGGGTCTTGATTGCTGCCATTGTTGACCAGCCAGTTGTAAGCGGCCAGTACGTCCAGCCGGCCGTGACCAGAGTCGTTATCGATGCCGGCCGCGCCCAAGTCCACGCTGCCGCGAGCAGCGCGGCTTGCTGCTGGGCGGCAGTGGCCGATGGATAGGCGGTGAGCAGCAGCGCCAGGGCTACCGATACGGGCGCGCTAGCGAGGTGCCGGTCGGCCAAAATAGAGACCAGGACGGTGGTCTTGACGTTTACGCCGGGCGCTGTCATATGCGGAAAGGTGGTGGTGGGGCTGCCGCAGGTGGCGGGGCCGTTTGTCAAAGCGTCGGCGTACATCTGGCCGTTGTTGTCGACCGCGCCTACGGCAAAAGGCGCTGGGATTGTTGGCTGGGCTGTAGCTTGTGTTGGCGTTGGGACCGCCGTTGCCGGTGAAAGTACGACGGCAGCACTTGGCGGCGCGCAGCACGTGCGGCATGTCGTTTTCAAATTCCAGGTTGCAGCCTACGCTTTGGAAGCCCCACGAAACCGTTAATCACGTGCGGCGTATCGGCGGTATTTGGGGTTGCCATCTGGTCCAGCAGCCACTGGAAGGCGGCAAGTGAATACCCGCCACCGTACCAGAGCCCTGGTCGTTAAAGATTTTGGTGGCAATCCATTGGGCGTTGGGCTGGCGCTTCACGGTGGTGCCGTCCGGCATCGCCGCCCACCATAATGCCCATGGTCCAGGTGCCATGACCGGTATGGCGCTGTATTAATCGGTCGGCGTGGCGTGCCGGGCCGGCGGGATCGAACCAGCCATTACGCCGCTGCGCCATTTGGCGGACAGGTCCGGGTGACTCATAAGCCGACGCCGGTGTCCATGTTGGCCACCACAATACCCGGCCCAGATAGCCCTGGCTCCAGAGCGCCGGCGCATTGACCAGCGCAATGTTGGGCTCGGGCGCGCCGTTTTGCAGGGCAGCGGGCGCCTGCATAAATTCAGCCGGGGGCGCGGCGGGCGCCGCCACCGGCACATTGAGCACGATTTCTTCAACAATTCTAAGTTTGGCCAGCTCCATAATCACGGCGGAGGTGGCCGTCACTTCCACGCCATTGATCATCCAGAAGGAGGTATAGCTCGCCGCCGTGCCGTCGGCAATGCGGCTTTCCACCAGTTCAATGACCTTCTTCTGGGTTTTTAGGGCCTTTTGCTGTAGGCGTTGAATAATCTTTTTGATCTGATTTTTGCGCAGGCGCTCTCTGAGATCGCTCAGGCTTTCCTTTTCGCGCAGCTCTACAATCACGCTGATCATTTCGTCGGCCGCCGCTTTGCATGACGGCCATGAGCTTGTCGCCAATTTGTCGCGGCCTTTACGTGCCTGGCCGCCGCCGCTAGCGGATCGCTTTGCACCGCGATATGCGAAAGCAACAGGAGTATGACAGTGAGGAACAGAAACAATCGGGAATGGGTCGAAAGTTTTGGTTTCTTTGTCGAATACATCTTTAAATCCTAACCTGCTAAAACAGAAACTATGTTTGTGTCCTCGATGATTTTAATGATTTTGTGAGGGCTATGATTCTGTATGGCGAACGTTCGTTGTCATTTCCCGCTCCCCACCCAAAAAGACAAAATCATAGCCCATCCCCTAATCATTTGAATCAGTTGGCTGACATTGGCCCCGGGTCAGCAATGGTTGGCGCCAGCCATCGACTCACGGCATCTGTTACGCCGCCTGCGATTGATTACGCCGCTGCGCCAACCAACGCCAGACGCCGCCGATTAACGCCAGCCCCAGCAGAAGCGCCAGCGCCAATCGATTGAGCAGCGGGCGCCAGCGGCGCCCTTCGAGACGCGCACCGGTTGCACCACCCGCAGGCGGTATCGACCCACGCGAACTGGGCAATCTCATCGGGCCTGTTATAGCGCTGGACTACAACACCAATGCGCCAAGGCCCGGCCAGCGTCAAATGATTGCCAATCACCTGGAACTGGTCGAAATCTTCTCGCCATATTATTGTGACCGGTTCCGCCGTTTGGTTTGCTCGGCCCAGTTGCACATAAAGCTGCAAGATCTCGGCCGACATGGGGCGCGCCGATTGACCGCGCACGTTGATCAGATTCTGGCCCAGCCGGTTGGGCGTCACCTCCAGCGTGATCAGCAGATCGTCCACGCGTTGGGTCAGCGACTTTGGGATCTGCGCCGGGTCGATTGCATAGGCTGTATCGCGCGGGGGCGGCGTGGCCGTCATAAAACCGGTGAGGCCAAAGAGCAGCACACCAAGCGCCGCTTCCAGCGCCATCACCCGCGCCGGACGCAATTTGAGCCAGGCCGGTTGCCGGTCCACCGGCCATCCCAACAAGCGCCCGAGACCGCGCGCCAGTTTGGGATGCAGCAACAGTGTGTTAATCAGCCCGCACAGACCGACAAAGAGCACGAGTTCAATTTTGACCAGCAGGAAGCGTCCGTAATTGCTGCCAATCAGTGCGTCGATGGAAGCGACCTGACGGCCCATATTAAAGAGACCGGTGGCAAAAAGGAGCGCCACGCTGAGCGCGGCCAACAGGCTAAACGCCCCCCAACGCACCGGCTGCCACGCTGGCGCAACCAATTTCTGCCGCACCTGCATGGGCAACACAATCACCACCAGCGCAACCAGCCCGCCAATCCAGACCCCCGCCGCCAGCAGATGCAGCGTGGCGCTGGCCAATGCCAGCAGCCAGTTGTGGCTCTCGGCCGTGGCGTGGCCCGCCAGCGCCTGCACGATCATCAGATCGATGGCGCGGCCAAAAACCAGCAGTTGCCACCAACTGGAACGAGCGGCAGGGGCAAGAGACAACAGCAACCAAAGACCGCCGCCCAAGAAGAGGAGCAGTCCTTGGCGCACCAACCATAAAGCGCCCCACTGCGTTTCCAACAACACCGTTTGCGCCTGTGCCAGCCACCCGGCGTCCGTAGTCGCCAACATTTGAAAGCCGGCAACTTGCCAGAACAGCAGCCCAAACCCCACCAAAAAAGCGCCAGCGGCGCAGGTGGCCGCCCAACGCATTATGCGTTGATAGAGTCGTATCTGCTGGGCGGCAGCCTGTGCATCTGGCTGCGCGTCGGCGGGCGTCAGCACCAGCCAGATTACTGCCAGTGCGCCGACCAAGGCGGCCAACAGCAGATAGTTACTCCAACGCAGGCTGGCTTCCACCCACGTGGGCAGCGTCGAGGCGGCGGCATTGATACTTTGCGAAGCCGCTGCCGGCGCCAGCGCTGGATCGGTGCTAAAGAGCGTAAAGCCCTGGCTCAAGTGGCCATCCACATCGGACAGCACGCGCCACATAACGGTGTAAGCGCCGGGCTCCAATTCCGGCAACGTCACCACCAGCGCGCCTTCTGGCGAAAGTTCGGGCTGCACCTGTACATTGGCTATGGGCTGGTTGGCCGCATCCACCAACTGCACCAGGCTGAATTGGGGCAGAATCGGTTCGTTGAACCAGAAGCGCAGCTCGGCGGGCGCCGTTTCCAGCACTTCACCGTCGATGGGCTCGGCGCGGATAATGTCGGCGTGGGCCTGCGCCGATTGGCTGGTCAGCCCAAAGAGCAGGATGAGACAGAAAATGGCGCTTAAAGTGTGAAATTTTAGGGGGAATAAAGTAGTTTTTGATTTACGCATGGTTGTTTTACTTTTGTTCCTGCTCAGGGAGCACCACAGAATGAATTCTGTGGCCGGCACGGGAAACCGGTTAAAATCGGTTGGGCGCTAGTACCCTAACGTGCTTTAGCACGTTTGCTGTGTCAGGCTGGGAATTCATTCCTTGCCTAACCTAGATAGCTACTTTTGCACGATCGGCAAATAGCTTTGCGGCCCGCTCTGATCTCCGGTGCGGGCCGCGCGTACGTTGATCGTAAATGAATAGTCATTGCTGCCTAAGTTGTTGCTGGCGCGCACGGTCACCGTGATCGCGCCCACTTCGGCGTCTGTTGGCGTCCACTCAACCAGGCCGGTGGCGGTGCTGACCGAACCCTGCGCATCACGGTTGGCCGCCCGCGCCGAGGGGCTGCTGACCGTCATGCCATCGGGGCCGCGCACCAGCGTAAAGGTGGGCGGCGGGAAGCCATCGGCCTGCAGCGTGTATTGAAAAAGCTGACCGACGGTGGCCTCTTTGGGCGATTGTTCCTGTGGGTCCACAATTTGTGGCGGCGCCGGAACAGGAGTCGCTGGCGCCGTGGGTTCGGCGGTGGCCGTGGGCTTGAGTTCGCTGGTAGGTGTCGGCGTGGGTGTAACCGCAGCCGGCGCGCTCACCTCAAAATAGGCGCGCTTTTGCTGCTGCTCCAGCGTGTGCGTAACCGTGTACGGACCGGCGGCCAGCGGCCCCACGTTGATGCTGTAGTCCCACGGAATCTCGGCCGGCGTGCAGAAGAGTTCGCCCGACGGCGCGCTCAAAATGCCGATTTCGTGACCCACAACTTGATGCGAATCGTAGTGGGGGATGCAACTGTCGCGGTGGATGCTGGAAACCGTGATTGAAACGGCGTCGCCAGTGGTGGGTGCCGGCGGCTCGAACACAATGCGGATGACGCCCAGCGCGGCCAACGTGGTCACATGTACCGGCGTCAGTTCGGATAGCGCAGATTCGTTCCCAGCAGCATCAAACGCCGCCACCCACAGCCGGTAACCCGTACCGGGTTCGAGCGCATCCACGGTGAAGCTGAGCGCCGGTGGCGCCAGTCTGCTTGAGGTGTTGCGTTGGGGCCATCTTTTGCACCCAAATGTGATATTGGTGACGCCCACGTTGTCTGTGGCGGGCGCCCAGTTCAATGTGACGCCGGTGGCCCGTCAGATCGGCGGTCGTCAGGTTGCCCACCGGGCCGGGCGGCGTCGTGTCGGCGCGGATTGGATCTTTGTGATAACGGTGCGTTCATTATTGGCGACGTTCGAATCAGGCGTAATGCTGGCAACGCGCGCTGTGTTGATCAGCACACCCGCTGTATTGGGCGTCGTAATGGCAATGGTGGCCGTGAGGCGGTCGCCCGCCACCATGTGGGGCAGCGTCCAGCGCACGCAGCCATCCGGGGAGCACAGTCGCCGTCGCTGACCAACGTGGTCGAGATGGCCGACAGAGACAGTCCCCGTCACCGTGGTGGAGATCAGGCTGACAGCGGCGGGCAGATGAGTCGTGAGCGTTACCGGGCGCGGCGCTGCTCGGTCCCACATTGTGAGCACAAGCTGATAAGAAATCGGCTTGCCAACGCACGTTGTGTTCACCGATGCACTCATTGCCAAACTCAAGTCGGCATGATCATGAAGCTCAAAGGCGCCAATGTCGCAACGGACGCCTTGCGGCGCAATCCACGCTGATCGCCGTTGGGCAGTTTGTGATCAGTCCCTGATCAATGGCCGGGCTGTCGGAGAAGAGGGCGTGGGTGAACGTGGGGCCGCCATTATCGGCCCAGTGCCGTGAGCTTGGGGTCGGCGTTGGCCTGGTCGCCCGTCGCGCCCAAACCGCAACTGCTGCTGCTCTCCAAATTGTAGCCCGCCGAGTTGATAAAGCCGTTGCTGTTGGCGCAATTGGCCCCCATACCGGGCCGCGCCACAATGGTGGCGCCAACGATCAGCTCCGATTCATCGACAAAAATGGCGCTGCCGCTGCCTTCGGCGGTGTTGGCATAAATGGTGCTGCTGTTGATGGTGGCGGAGGCGCCGTTGTAGAGACCGCCGCCGTTGTCGCTGGCTGAATTTTGGCTCACCGTGCTGTTGGTCAGCGCCAGCGCGCCGCCGAAATGGTGGATGCCGCCGCCGGATGTGGCGCCATTGTGATCCAGCGTGCTGCCGCTGATCTCCATAATGCCGTTGTTGAAGATGCCGCCGCCGGCGTTGGTGGCCACGTTGCCGCTAATCTGCGTGTCCATAATTGTGGCGCGGGCGCCTACGCCCTGGCTGAATATACCGGCGCCGCTGGTCGCGATGTTGCTTAAAATCTGGCTCTGGCTAATGGTCAAGCGCGTCAATATTTCGCCGCTGCTGTAGACGCCGCTGCCGCCGTTGCCGATGATGGTTGCGTGATTGATATTGGCGCTGGAGCGACCATTATAGATGCCGCCGCTCTGGTTATTTTCCACCAGGCCGCCGTTAAAAAAGAGGGCGCCGATCTCTTGATTGCGCACGCCGTAGCCGCCGCGGTTGTTGCGTACGATCACGTCATTCAGCGTCAATAGACCGCCATCGTTGGTCAGCCCGCCGCCGGCGTTATCTTCCACCAGGCTGTTGTTGAGGGTAACGCGGCCCACGCCATAGATGGCGCCGCCGCTGAGTGCGCTGTTGCTGATGAACTGGCTGTTGGTAATGGTCAGGCGGGCGCTCAGCTCGGTGAGGATGGCGCCGCCGTTGGCTCCACTGCCGGGGTTGCCGTGGCGGATGATGACATTTTCCAGAGACATTTGCACGCCGCGGTGGAGATGAAAGACGCGGTCGGTTTCGTTGCCGTCAATGGCAATTTGGATTGAGTCGCCATTGCCGCCGCTGATCATTAAGCCATCCAAAATGTCGAGATCGCCGCTCTGCGCAGCATCTTCGTTGGCGCCGGTTTGGGTCAAAACAATGGTGGCCGGTTTGGGCAGGGCGGGGGCAAAATGAATCGTATCGACGCCACTACCAGCAGGGCAGCCACCGTATGGCGCGTCCGTATTGGCGGCGATTACCGCTTCGCGTAGCGAACAGTGGGCATCGTCGGCGATGGCGTCGGCGGTGGTGGTGACGGTGATGATGGCGTCGGCCTGCGCGGGTCTGTAGAACACGCAGATGCTGACGGCGAGTAAGAGAATGATGATTGAAAAACGGAGGGTAACTACTAACCCCTCCCTAGCCCTCCCCTTGAGGGGAGGGAATTGCAGTTCCTCCCCCTCAAGGGGGAGGCTGGGAGGGGGTCTCATGCCTTGGTATTTACAGCGGTGGAATATGTTCTGCATTTTTAGCCTATTGAACTGTCATTGGCTCGAGCTGCACAGAGCCAAAAACAACCGAAACGGTGCTGCCCGATTTGACGGCATTGTCTGCATTGGCAAAGAAGAGAAAGTGGATGCTGTCTTTGTCTAAGCGGGTGTTATGCTTCATGCCGTTGGAGGTGTAGAGCGTTTCGCCGCTCTCTTCCACGATTAAGGCCGGTGGGTTGGTGGTTTCGCCCACCAGAAACTCGGCCTTATCGGGGTCGATCACTTTATAGCGAAAGTCGATCATGCCGCCGCCGGCGGTCACGGCGATGAGGCGGATGCGCACGCCAAAGCGCTCTTCCAGCGTTTCCGCTGAAATCACTGTATTGGCCGGTTGCGCTTGGCCGTCGGCGCTGGGCTGTGCAATCCAGACGCGATAGGCAAAAATGCCGGCCACGGCGGGTAGCAAAATCATGGCTTGCAGAAAATAGGTAAGCCAGCGCCGGTTTGGGGCCGCTGCTGGTTTGGGGTCAAAGGTTATTTCACGCATTTTGGTGTCTCATTTTGAATAGTGCGTTGCATACGTTTCTGTAGCCTGCTTCTCGATTGTATGGCGGCGTAGGATAGGCTAGGAATCATAAGTGTAAACTTAAGGGGAAGCGAACGGCGGTTGAGTAGGCTGGTGCAGTTCCCAGCCGTATCGAAACCAGAGTGAGCGGGTCGACCCGTTGGGTTTCGATACGGCCACAAACTGCCGTGGCCTACTCAACCGGCACTGATCCTGTCTCTTAAGTTTACACCTATGTATTTACTACTTAAAGCTAGTTACATATGAAAGCACTTAATAGACAGGCTCAAATTCCACAATCTTCCGTCGTTTGGGATGCAGAAAGCCTAACACAATATCGCCTTTCGGCACACCGGCATCCAACAAATCATACGCAACACCTCGTTCGGTCCCATCTGTCTCAATCCAGATTTTTCCGTCTTTAACATGTAAATCAAGCAGCGCGGCATAGACGCGGCCCGTTTTATCCCACCCTGCATCCACCAACAGATAACTGTCGCGTACTTCATCAAAAATTGGCCGCACCTCAATATCGCCATGACTCGGTGTATATTCTGCATGTTGGAGTACGATCCGCTTAATGATGCTACGATACTTAGCTAATTTATTATCCATTCTATAACCTCTTCCGCTTCAGGCTCGAAGACGAGTAGGTTCAATTGATAGTCAGCAACAATCTCTTTTATGGCTGCCTCTTGAAAGAAGCTTCGATAGATGTCGAGGGGTATCGCCAAATACAAACTGCGTTCCAGACTTGTCCGACTCAGAAACGTTCGATAGATTCCATACTGACCCAAGGCTTTTTCAAGTTCTGTCATCGGCGAGGGTGTACCAAACACCTTGATTTCAACGACGATTTTCTGATTATCTTTCTCAGCCGCAATTGGTTTCTCCGCACCCAGGTCGGCATATACGCGCCTTCCTTTAAATTCAAGAACCTATGGATCGTGTGCAATCTCCCATCCATCCTTGACCAGTGCTGTGCGGACATGTTGGTGATATAAATCGAACTGCGGCATACTCGGTATTCTTTGCAATCAAGCGATTCTTATTTGATGTATATCGCGCTGAGACACATTACGTTCTCTTCAAAACGCTAACGCTATCACAACATCTCGCGCACATCCACCACGCGCCCATTGACCGCCGCCGCCGCCGCCATAATCGGGCTCATGAGCAAGCTGCGCGAGCCGGGACCCTGACGACCGCGGAAGTTGCGGTTGCTGGTGCTGGCCACGTATTTGCCGGCGCCCGCTTTGTCGTCATTCATGGCCAGGCACATGCTGCAACCGGCGCCGCGCCATTCAAAACCGGCCTCGCTGAAGATGCGGTCCAGCCCTTCGGCCTCGGCCTGCGCCTTGATCGCTTTGGAGCCGGGCACCACCAGCGCCTGCACCGAATCGGCCACTTTTTTGCCTTTGGCAATGGCGGCGGCCTCGCGCAGATCCTCAATGCGGCTGTTGGTGCAGGAGCCGATAAAGACGATGTCCACCGGTTGGCCCGCAATGGGCTGGCCCGGCGTGAGCCCCATATATTCCATGGCGCTGAGCAGGCTGCGCCGCTCGCCCGCATCCTCCAGCTCTTCCGGCGTGGGAATGTGGCCGGTGACCGGCGCGCCCTGGCCCGGATTGGTGCCATAGGTGACCATGGGTTGCAGGGCGTTGGCGTCCAGCGTCAGTTCGCGGTCAAACGCGGCATCATCATCGGTGCGCAGCGTGCGCCAGTAGGCCACGGCGCGCTCCCATGCTTCGCCTTGGGGCGCAAAGGGGCGACCTTTGATGTACTCAAAAGTGGTGTCGTCCGGCGCAATCAGACCGGCGCGGGCGCCGCCTTCGATGCTCATGTTGCAAATAGTCATGCGGTTGGCCATACTCAGCTTGCGGATGGCGCTGCCGCGGTATTCGAAGACGTGACCGGCGCCACCGCCGGCGCCATTTTTGGCAATAATGGCCAAGATAATGTCTTTGGCCGTGACGCCTTTGCCCAGCTCACCCTCGACGGTGATGGCAAAGGTTTTGGGCTTGCGCTGCATGAGGCACTGGGTGGCCAGCACGTGACCCACCTCGCTGGTGCCGATGCCAAAGGCCAGCGCGCCAAAAGCGCCGTGGGTGCTGGTGTGGCTGTCGCCGCACACAATGGTCATGCCCGGCTGGGTCACGCCCATCTCCGGCCCCACCACGTGCACAATGCCCTGCACGTCACCGTCAATGTCCCACAGCGTCACGCCAAAATCCTCACAATTTTCGCGCAGCGTGCGCACTTGGGTAGCGGCATCCGCCGGCCACAGAGAAATATCCACCCCCGCCGCGCCGGGATGGCGTGATCCATGGTGGCAAAGGTTTTGTCCGGCCGACGCACCGGCAGATTGCGCTCGCGCAGCATGGAAAAAGCCTGCGGCGACGTCACCTCGTGGATCAGATGCGCATCAATATAGAGCACCGCCGGCGCCCCTTCATCCTGCGCCACCACGTGCGCATTCCACACTTTTTCAAATAGAGTTGTCCCAGCCAATTTGTCCTCCACTGTCGTTTGTTAAGTCCATGTCGTTTGTGCAGTTCGAGAAGGGGGGAAGGGGAGAAAGGGTGAAAGGGAGCAGTCATGGCCCCCTTTCACCCTTTCTCCCTTTCTCCCCTTCAAATCTTCACACGCCGACCGGCGCATCCGCCGCAATCGTCACCGTCGCACTGCCGGTATCATCCGCCGCCGCGGCCAGCATTTTGTTGAGCGCCTGCATGTAGGATTTGGCGCTGGCCACGATGATGTCGGTATCTACGCCGCGGCCGCTAAAGAGGCGGCGGCGCGGGCGGCCCTGCGCGGTTTCGGTGTAGCCGCGGCTGTCAATGGGTTCCACACGCACGGTCACGTCGCCCGTGGCGTCAATGCCTTCCGTCACCGCCTGCACCAGGAATTCGGTCAGGTTGTTTTCCAACTTAATAATCTTATTGATGCCCTGGTAGACTGCATCCACCGGTCCGGTGCCAAAGCCGGATTCTGTGAACTGTTCGCCCGTTTCGGTGTTGCGCAGCGAGACCACCGCCACCGGTGGAATGACGCCGGTGCCGCAGTGGACTTGCAGCGCGGCCAGTTCCCACGTCTCTTTGGGCTGATAGAGCTCGTCGCTGACCATAGCTTCCAGGTCGGCGTCGGTGACGGTCTTCTTTTTGTCGGCCAAATCCTTAAAGCGCTTGAAGACGTCCGACAGCTCTTCGTCGGAAAAGTGATAGCCCATCTGCTCCAACCGGCGGCGCAGCGCATGGCGCCCCGAATGCTTGCCCAACACCAGGCGGCTCTGGTTGAGGCCGATGGTGGAGGCATCCATAATTTCATAGGTGCGCTTATTTTTGAGCATGCCATCCTGATGAATGCCCGCTTCGTGGGCAAAGGCATTGGCGCCCACAATGGCCTTGTTGGGCTGGATCACCATGCCGGTGTAGCGGCTGACCATGTCGCTGGTGCGGTGAATTTCGCTGGTCACAATATTGGTCTCCAGCCCAAAGACCGACTGCCGCGTATAGAGCGCCATGACCGTCTCTTCCAGGCTAGTGTTGCCAGCTCGCTCGCCGATACCGTTGATGGTCACCTCAATTTGGCGGGCGCCATTGGCCACGCCGGCCAGCGAATTGGCGGTGGCCAGCCCCAGGTCGTTGTGACAATGCACGCTGAAGATCACATCCTTGCCGCCCGGCACGTTTTCGCGCAGATGGCGGATCAGCTGGCCATATTCTTCGGGCGTGGTGTAACCGACCGTATCGGGAATGTTGAGCGTAGTGGCGCCGGCTTTGATGGCGATTTCCAGCACTTTGACCAGAAAATCGGGGTCGCTGCGACCGGCGTCTTCGGGGCTAAACTCCACATCCCGGCACATGGACGCCGCGTATTGCACCATGTCGCCCACGGTCTCCAGCACTTCATCGCGGCTCATGCGCAGCTTGTGCTCCATGTGGATATCGCTGGTGGCCAGGAAAACGTGGATGCGTGGGCGCACGGCTGGCTGTACGGCTTCCCACGCCTTGTCAATATCGTTTTTGTTGGCGCGCGCCAGCCCGTTGATAATGGGCGGCGCCGTCAGCGCGCCATTTTTGTCGACGCGGGGCGTGCGGCCCACCGTTTCGGCAATCTGCTTGACCGCGGCCAAATCGCCCGGACTGGCCGCCGGAAAACCGGCCTCCATAATATCGACGCCCAGGCGCGCAAGCTGCCACGCGATCTCCTGTTTTTCCTGGATGTTGAGCGTGGCGCCGGGGCTTTGCTCGCCATCGCGCAGGGTGGTGTCGAAGACAACCACTGTGTTGCCGCGGGCAATTTCGCGCGCATAGGCGCGCATGTCGTCAATCGCAAACTGGGTTACATCAACATCGCTCAGATCCTGCGCTGCCCGTACGTCAGCGCCGTCGCCATCGTCGGACGCATCCGCCCGGCCATTGCCATTACTATATGAATCAGTCATGATAATCCCTCGCTAGAAGTGAAATAGGAATTGGACAAAATAGTTTGTCGCCAAACGTGCTCTTTATCAAACAAGCTCTCTGCAAATGTAAGCCCACAAAGGCCATCGTCCATCACCCATCACCTCCTTTCGAGGGGGGAGAGGGCTGGGGATTGGGGATCGGGGATTGGGAACTGGTTGCCGATCCCTGATCCCCAGTCCCCAATCCCTGATCCCCAGTCCCAAATCCCTGATCCCCAACCACCTATCCCACCAATGCAATATCCACCGAGGGGCGCATTTCGGCGCAGACGGCCAGCACCTCGTGAATGTCGTTGTGTATAAAGTCGTCGAACAGCTCTTCGTCGACCTGATTGCCCTGATCCAGCGCGTGTAGGTCTGCTGCATGAGGATGTAATCAAAGCGCGGACCCCATTTGCGCGTACCCAGGCGGGCCGTGGTGGAACAGTTGTCGACCATGTAGGAAACGCCCTTGTAGTGCATATAGGGATTGAGCGAATCGACGGCTTCGATAATCGACTCGTTGGCAATCTCGGAATAGGGGTGGCCCTTTTCCTTCAGCAGGTCCACCTGCGCCATCATGGTGGCCACATAGACGCCGGCCGTGACCGGGTGAATCGGAATCGCGTCCGGGTTGCGTTGGGCGCGCACGTCAATGCCGGTCTGCCACATTTCGGTGGCGTCGATGGTGCCCATGGGATAGCGTTTGAAGCGATCATTGGCTTGAATCACGCTGCGGATTTCGTTGCCGGAGGCCACTTCGTCATAGATCTCCATGAGGATTTCGTAGGCAGGGTGATAGGCAGCCGAGTAGGCGCGGCGGAACAGATCTTTGTCCTGCTCATCCAGCGCTTCATAAACCGACAGAATGCCATCCTTGGAAATTTTCTTGCTAATCGGGCCGGTGACCGACTCGGTGGCGTTGCGGAAGGCCTCTTCGTGCGATTGGCCGTGGGCGATGAACCAGCGATACAGGCTTTCCACAATGCCGTGAACCGCACCGAGCAGAATGCCGCGTTCGCCAAAAATATCCGATTTGTATTCGGATTCCAAAGTGGTCATAAAGGTCCACGGCGAACCCAACGCCACCGACCAGCCCAGCGCAATATCGGTAGCTCGACCGTCAATATCCTGGTGGATGGCAAAACTGGAGTTGATACCGGCGCCGTTGACCTCTTTGCCCTGCTCATAAAGACGGCGCACCGACGGTCCCATGCCCTTGGGGCAAACCGCAATCACATTAATGTTGTCGGGGAAAGATTCGCCGATGCTCTGCAAGTGGCCCAGCAAAAAGCCGTGCGACAAACCGAGCGTGGCGCCGGGGCGGATGGCGGCAAAGATCTCTTTGTGCAGCGATGCCGTCGCCGCATCGGCAATCAGCAGCAGCACCAGGTCCGATTCGCCAATCACCTGGTACATTTCGCCCAGTGTGCCATTGGCTTCGGTAAAACCGGCGGCTTCGGCGTCAGCCATCGAAGAGGAATTCGCGCGCAGACCGATCTTGACGCGGATATCGGTCCCCTCCAGCGAATCGCGCAGATTCTGCGCCTGCGCCGGCCCCTGCGACGACCAACCAATCACGCCGATCTGCTTGATGCCGGCAAATGCCTTAGGCAGCAGCGGAAAAAGATGGCGACCGCCGCGTACAACATACTCTACGGTATCCCCAATTTGGATTTTTTCTTTGGTGAAAATTTCACTATTAAAATCTAAATTCATTTTTCATTCCTTCATTTTTTCGTTCCCTGTTTTCGGGATTTAATTGGGTAATGTAAATTGATTATCAATTAACAAAATTACTGACAACCAGAGCTAATTTTGTAAACACGGATGGGAAAACGCGGATTTGAACAGCTTTTTATCCGTATTCCCCCTATCCGTGTTTACAACTTGACTGCTTAACGCAAAGCTTCGCTGGATTACTACCAAGAGCCTTATTGTATCACGGCTACACGCCACCTGTCGCAAACCGCCCGGTCTTTTCCGCCTCTGGGGCGCCATTAGCGCTGGCCCGCCACACGGTGGTGCCGCGGCGGTTCCTGAGTTCCTGGTTGCCGCGCACCAACGCCACTTTGCCGGTGCGCACCATCTCAATAATGTGGAAATCGGCCAGCAGATCGATCAGCGCATCTACCTTTTCTTCGGACGCCACAATCTGCACCACCATGCTTTCGGGCGCCACATCCACAATTTCGCCCCGATATATATCGGTAATCTGCACGATTTCGGAACGCGTTTCGCCCGTAGCCCGCACGCGGATCAGCGCCATCTCGCGCGCCACAATTTTCTTTTCGGTCATATCTTCAATGCGCGTCACGTCCACCACCTTGCGCAACTGCTTGATCACCTGATCCACCATGCGCTCATCGCCATCGACCACAAAGGTCATGCGGCTGATGCCGGGCGTTTCGCTGTGCCCCACCTGCAAACTGTCAATGTTAAAATTGCGCCGCCGCAACATGCCGGACACCCGGTTCAGGACGCCGGGCCTGTCGCGCATCCACGCCACTAATGTGTATTTCATGATTGTCTCTCCGCTTTTTATCGAGTATTGAGTATTGAGTATTTCTGGCTGCCTTTTTGGAGCATCTTCAAGAAATAACTGGGCCAGATAGAGCAAACTTCGCGACCGCTACACGCAATACGCAACACGCATAACTATTTTCCTGCTATGGTCTTACTATGCCAACAATCACCACTCCGGCTGCACGCCGCTATAGCCCTGCACAATGGGCTTTTTGGGGCGGCGGATCAGGTCGTCCACGGCCGCGCCGGGGGGCACCATGGGATAGACGTTGACTTCTTCTTTGACGCGGAAATCGATGAGGAAGGGGCCGGGCGTGCTGTTGGCCTGCTCAATGGCCGGGATCACCTCGTCAGGTTTCTTGACGGCCAGCGCCGGAATGCCGTAGGCGTCGGCCAGTTTTACATAATTGGGAGAGACAATGGGCGTGCCGGTATAGCGCTTATCATAAAAGATCTGCTGCCACTGGCGCACCATGCCCAAAAAGCCATTGTTGATAATGGCGATTTTGACCGGCAAGCCGCCCTCCTGCACCAGCACGGCCAGCTCTTGCAGCGTCATCTGAAAGCCGCCGTCGCCGGCCACCGCCCACACCAGCCGGTTGGGCTGCGCCATCTGCGCGCCGATGGCCGCTGGCAACGCATAACCCATGGTGCCTAAACCGCCGCTGGTGAGCAATTGACCAGCATAATTGTGGGTGTAATATTGGCTCTCCCACATTTGATGCTGGCCCACATCGGTCACTACAATGGCCGGTTCGGGCGTGTTTTTGGTGCTTTCCCACAGTTGATGAATCACAAAGGGCGGAATCAGCTCGTCCACCTCATAGTTGAGGATGTCGGTTTCTTGTGAGTCAGTGCGCCATTCGGTGATCGTTTCGATCCAGGCGGCGTGGCGGCGCGACTGGATCAACGGCAGCAGCGCCGGCAGCGTCTTGGCCAAATCGCCGACCACGGCCACATCCGGCACCACGTTTTTGCCGATTTCAGCCTTGTCTAGCTCAAAGTGGATCACCTTGGCTTGCTTGGCAAAACGGTCCAGCCGTCCGGTAATGCGGTCATCAAAACGCATGCCCATGGCGATCAGCACGTCACTTTTTTGAATGGCTTTGTTGGCGTACGCCTCGCCGTGCATACCGCCCATGCCCAGGCTCAGAGGGTGACTTTCGGGGATGTTGCCGGCGCCCAGCAACGTGGTCACCACGGGGATGCCGGCCCTTTCGACCAGCTCCAGCAGCTTTTCGCTCATGCCGGAGAGATGAATGCCGTGGCCGGCCAGAATCAGCGGACGGTCGGACTGGTTGATCAGCTCGGCGGCGTCGGCAATGTCTTCCAGGCTAATGCCCGGCCACGGTTCAAAGCCGGGCAGATCGATCTCCATGTCATAGCGGAACTCGCCCACGGCATTCTGCACATCTTTGCAAATGTCCACCAGCACCACACCAGGACGACCTTCACGCGCAATGTAAAACGCCTCTTTCATAATCAGCGGCAATTCGTTGACATCGGTGACCAGATAGTTGTGTTTGCAAACCGGCTGCGTCACCCCGACCACGTCCGATTCCTGAAAGGCGTCGGTTCCCAGCAGATTGGTCGGCACCTGGCCGGTGATGGCCACCACGGGCACGCTGTCCATCTGCGCCGTGGCCAGCCCGGTGACCAAATTGGTGGCGCCGGGTCCGCTGGTGGCCACGCAGACGCCCACGCGGCCGGTAACACGGGCATAGCCATCCGCCATGTGGCCGGCGCACTGCTCATGGCGCACCAGCACATGATGAATCTTGCCATCCAGCTCATATTGGGTCAGCGCGTCATAGGCCGGCAAAATGGCGCCACCGGGGTGGCCAAAGACCGTATGCACTCCTTCGCGCACCATCGCCTCCCAGATCATCTGGGCTCCCGTCATGCGGATCGGCGTCTCGGGTGCGGCGCCGTTTTGATTAGAATGATCCATGTCGAACACTCCTTGTGTGAATAATAAATGGGCCAATCATTTTTACCACAAAATTTCATATCAGAGTAGTTTCAAAGGATTTGGAAGAGGGATCAACAGATTTCTCAGATTTCTCAGATTACAATTTTAGAAAGTGAACAATCTCTCAGCACATCTCCACGAACAAGTAGAAAACTCTTCGCGAAATTGAGAACAAATACCACAAAACCAAAATCTTTAAAATCTGTGCAATCTCTTGATCCAACAAAAAAGACCCTTCCCAGTTGGGAAGGGTCTGTGTTGACCTTATGCAATCGCCTAGCGCTGTGCCTCTTCTCCAACGAGTATTAGCCTCTGGTTCTCTACTACTACCAGAAGCACAATAATGCTAATAAGGACCAGGCTGGCCACGTTAATGGCGGCGCTCACAAAATGTGGGCTGGAGAAGATTGATTCCACGGTTGCATCCTTTGGCGAATTTGCGAAACTTAAATAAAGTATAACGGACGAAGCGGCGATTGTCAACTACCAAAATTTTTACTGCCGATTTCGTCACAAATAGAGGGAATTCAGATCTCAGCGGGACGGCTGTGTAGCACCGCACCTTATACATCTTCATCGGTAGGCATGTGATATAATGACAATACTCTTGTGAGTTTGGCTCTATGCAGTGGCGATACGGAGATATACAAATGCCATCCCCTTTTCCCGGTATGGATCCCTATTTAGAAGGCTATTTATGGCCGGATGTGCATCATCGGCTGGCCACCCAAATTAGCGACCAGTTGACGCCGCGGCTGCGTCCTAAATATGTAGCGCGCATTGAGATTCAGGTTGTGACCGATGAATCCCCCGAAGGTGAAGTCGGCATTATGTATCCTGACGTGGAAATTGTGCGCACGTCTACTCCGCCGGTGCAAAGCGGGAGTCATGCCGGGACTGCCCTATTGGAATTGACGCCGGCCACTGCCTCCGTTCCGCTGCTCGAATTTGAGGTACGTGTGGCTACGGTGGAAATTCGCGATGCCGCTCAAAATCAATTGGTGACCAGTATTGAAATCCTGTCACCCGTGAATAAACGCGAGCCAGGCCTATCAAAATATGTGGAAAAACGCCGCCGCTTGCGTGCTGCCCACGTGCATTTAATTGAGATTGATCTACTGCGGCGCGGTCAGCGGGTGGCCATACATCCCCGGCTCTCCTCGTCGCTCTACCGCGTTTCGCTCATTCGGGCCGGGGCAAGTCATGCAGATATATGGGCGCTAGGGTTGCAGGATGCCTTACCAGCTATCCCCGTGCCATTACGTCCGCCGGATGATGACATTCTACTCAATCTGGAAGAAGCTTTCAGCGCCATATACGACCGCGCTGCCTATGATCTATCCATTGAGTACGCCGCCGAACCGCCCCCGCCTGCCCTGTCACAGGCGGACAGCGTGTGGATGGCCCAAAGATTATCAGAATTTTACGAATAGCTCCCTCTTTCAGCCTGTGGATGCATAAAATGAGTACCCCACTTAAACCTAGTGCTCAAAAAGTCCAAGACGCCATCAGCGCCCAAGGATTTTCCAATACAGTCATCGAATTGGCCGATTCAACCCGCAGTTCCGCCGAGGCCGCCGTGGCCGTGGGCTGCCAAGTGGGCCAGATCGCCAAATCGCTCATCTTTCGCGGCAAACAGAGCAACCGCGCCATTTTGGTCATTGCCAGCGGCGCCCATCGCGTCGACGAAAAAAAGCTCACCCAAGTCATCGGCGAAAAGCTCTCCAAGCCCGACGCCGACTTTGTGCGCGAGCAGACCGGCTACGTCATTGGCGGCGTGCCGCCCCTGGGCCACAGCCAACCCCTGGCCACCTATATTGACGAGACGCTGCTGGCGCATACCCAAATCTGGGCCGCCGCCGGCCATCCCAATGCGCTCTTCCAGTTGACGCCACAGGAACTCGTGCAAATGACCGGCGGTCAGGTTGCAGATGTGGCGCAGAAATAATGGCCGGAAATTGCGAATGGTGAATGGTAGATGGTGAATGGAGCCGGCTACTCGCTCCCCCTCATTCACCATTCGCAGTTCACCATTTACCATTCTGGTTTGACAATATGAGGAAACCCTCCATGAGTGACGTTCCCATGCCGCCCGAAGAGTTCCGCGCCCTTGCCGCCGCCATTGAAGAACAGGTGGGCCGCGTGATCGTGGGCCAAAAAGCGCTGATCCGCCAGACGCTGGTCACGCTGCTGGCGGGCGGCAACGCGCTGCTGGAAGGCGTACCCGGCCTGGGCAAGACCATGCTGGTGCGTACGCTGGCCCAGAGCATCGACTGCACCTTCGCCCGCATCCAGTTTACGCCCGATCTGATGCCCAGCGACATTACCGGCACCAATCTGATTGCCGAAGATGAAGGGGGACGCCGCCAATTCCAATTTGAGCCCGGCCCCATCTTTGCCAATCTGGTGCTGGCCGACGAGATCAACCGCGCCACGCCCAAAACCCAGTCCGCCATGCTGGAGGCCATGCAGGAAAAGAGCGTCACCGTGGCCAAAGCCACGCGTCCGCTGCCGCAGCCTTTTTTTGTGCTGGCCACTCAAAACCCGCTGGAGATGGAAGGCACCTATCCCCTGCCCGAGGCGCAGCTCGACCGCTTTTTCTTTAAAATAGACGTGCTCTTCCCCACTGTGGCCGAGCTGGTCGAAATTGCCAATCGCACCACTGGCCGCGCATCGGCCCAGGTGCAGCCCGCCGCCCATAGCCAGCAGATCGTCGCCATGCAAGAGCTAGCGCGCGGCGTCCCCATTGCCAGCCACGTGGCCGCCTATGCCGCCCGCCTGCTGCGCGCCACCCACCCCGACGACGCTGATGCACCCGATGCCGTGCGCCGCTACGTGCGCTACGGCGCCAGCCCGCGCGGCATGCAGGCCATGATTCTGGCCGCCAAAATTTTTGCCCTATTGGATGGCCGTTACAACGCCGCCTTTGACGACATTCGCCAGGCCGCCGCGCCCGCTCTGCGCCACCGGCTCATACTCAATTTTGACGCGCAGGCCGAGGGCGTGAGCGCGGATGCGGTGATTGAGGAGTTGTTGAGAGGGATACCGACAGAGCTATAATTCTCATCAGTATCAGTACACCGCAACGGTGTTGACGATATAGGCATCGGTCTCGAATGGTGAATCCAGCCCTATCTCTTCGCGTTGCGATCTACTGAGTATTAATTTACGGCAAGAGACTGTGCTCCCCGGGCAGCAATATCACGCAGAAGCTGCGCTGGCATTTGTTGGCGAGCAAGCGATAAACGATAATCGGCTTCCAGGTTGATCCACAACTGCGCCGATGTATCCAACGCAGCAGCGATGCGCAAGGCAGTCTCTGGGGTGATCTGCTTTTTGGCCAAAATGATTTCGTTAACTGACTGGGGTGGTTTATCAATAATACGTGCAAACTGACGTTGCGACCAGCCGCGCGCCTCGAGTTCCATACTTAGAATTTCACCAGGTGACGGCGTATATGCAGGAGTTAGATCGTTTCCCAAAATCATAGGAGCCTCATAAATTAATGATAATCCTCAATATCGATTATCCAAAGCAGGCGACCTTCATCGTCTACCTGTCGTTCTACAATCAAACGCCACTGTCGGTTTAAGCGCAACGAGTTTTGATGGCCGCGATTTCCTTTTAGCGCTTCATAATTCAAGCTGCGGAGTGCCATCAAATCACGCTCGTCACGGGCATTTTTGATAATAGATATTACCTTGAAGAAGCCTTTGATCGCTTCGGCTGGATACCGATGTGCATTTTTACGTTCAGTATATAGCAGTTCTATGTCTCTATTCTTGAATATAAAACGCACATTGTCGCTCCAAAGGTGAGAAAATCAGATGCTATGTTCACCCTTCGGGTGAACATAGCGCTATTATAGTTGACATTTATTCGAATGTCAACAGAATCCAAATCATGTCATCACCTCCAGTCAGCCAATCATCCGGTCATCCAATCACTCCCCTCTTCACCGAACCCTTCCTGCGCAAGCTGGATCGCCTAGCCATCCTCTCGCGGCGGGCCCTGGCCGGCCAGCTTCAGGGCGAACGGCGCAGCCCCAAGCGCGGTCAATCGGTCGAATTTGCCGACTTTCGCCCCTACGCGCCGGGCGATGACTTCCGCCGCATTGACTGGAACGCCTACGCCCGCCTGGAGCGCTTTTTTATTAAGCTCTTTGTGGAAGAGGAAGACCTGACCGTCCACCTGCTGCTGGACGCCAGCCAATCTATGGATTGGGGCGAGCCCAACAAGCTGCAATACGCCGTGCGCGTGGCCGGCGCGTTGGGCTATATCGCCCTGGCTGGGCTGGATCGGGTCACGGTGACTGCGCTAGGCCGCAATGATGCGCAGCTTTCGCCCCGCCGGGGCAAGCAGCAGGCGTGGCCGCTTTTCAACTTTTTGCAAGCGATTGCCCCCGCAGGCGCCACCGATTTGGCGGCCAATTTGCGTGCATATGCCGCGGCTGCCCGTCGGCCCGGTCCGCTGCTGCTGCTCTCCGACCTGATGGACGATGGCTGGGCCGCGGGGCTCAACGCGCTGGCGGCCAAAGGCTTTGAGGTGACGGTGCTGCATCTGCTGGCGCCTCAGGAGGTGAATCCGCAATTGGCGGGTGATCTAAAACTGCTGGATGCCGAGACCGCCGCCGCCGTCGAGATCACCGCCGACTTTGATCTGCTGGAACGCTATGGCCAAAACCTGCGCGATTGGCAGGCCGAAGTGGGCCGCTTCTGCGCCGCCCGCGCCATGCACTACATCCCCGTCCAAACGTCGATTCCGTTTGAGGAATTGCTCTTTGCCATTTTGCGTCGCCGCGGGGTGCTGGTATGAAGATAGTCCAAAGTCAAGTGGTCCAAAGTCCAAAGTCGGCGGCCTGTTGTGGCGACTCTGGACTTCGGGCTCTGGACTTTGGACTCCAGACACGGAGCCCGCTATGAATTTCCTCTCGCCCGTCGCTTTTACGCTAGCACTGCTGCTGCCGCTGATTGTGGCCATGTATCTGCTGCGGCTCCAGCGCACAGAGCAGATCGTCTCCAGCACCTTTTTATGGCGGCGCATGGTGCGCGATGTGGAGGCCAATGCGCCGTGGCAAAAGCTGCGCCGCAACCTGCTCCTGCTGCTGCAATTGCTCTTTTTGGCGCTGCTGATCCTGGCCCTCACCCGCCCGTTTACGTGGACCGACAAGCCCGCCGGACGCACCGCCGTATTGGTGGTGGATGTGTCGGCCAGCATGGCGGCGCAGGATGCAACAAGCGCAAACCCAACCACCACGCGCCTCAACGCCGCCAAAACCCAAATGCGCCAATGGATCGACGGCTTGCCCGCCGACGCCGCCGTCACGCTGATTGCGGCGGCCCAGCGTCCGCAAATTGTGGCCGCCGCCAGCCAGGATCGGCGGCAGCTTTATGCGGCGTTGGATGCATTGCAACCCACGCTGGGCGGCAGCGATTTACCCGCCGCCCTGGAATTAGCCTCCGCCGTGGCTGCCCGCCGCCCCGACGCCGTCATTGGCCTCTTTTCCGATTTTGCCGGCGTCGAAACGTTGACCCCAACCAACGGCGCCTCAGCTCAATTTTTCCCACTGGGAGCTAGCGACAACAATCAGGCCATCAGCGCCTTAACGCTCAGACCGCGGCCAATAAGCCACCCAAACGCTCTTTGCCCAGGTGACCAATTACAGCTCGCGTCCGGCCCAACGTCGGCTCACCATTGCCGTCGGCGTGGAGGACAGCGACCCCTTGCAGCTTTATAACGCTTACGATCTGACCCTGGCGCCAAACGGTGAACAGACCATTGTGGCCGACGATCTGCCCGCCAATGTGACCCACGTGCAGGCCCAATTGGACACAGCCGCCGATGTGCTGCCGCTGGATGATACCGCTTGGGCCGTAGCCACCGCGGGCGCGGCCAACATTACGCTGATTACCGACGGCAACCGCTTTCTGGAAACCGCCCTGGCCCTCCTGCCCAATCTGGCCGTGACCACCATCAAACCGGCCGATTTTGAAAAGAGCAGCATCCCATCAGAGCCGCCGCAGTTGACGATTTTAGACAGCTTTATACCGATTACGGCCACGCTGCCGGCGGGCAATCTGCTCTTTGTTGCGCCGCCCGCCAGCACCCAACTTTTTTCGATTACGGGAACATTGGCGCAACCGCAGGTTCAAGTTGTCGATGCGAATGATCCGCTGCTGCGCTATGTGAATCTGGCCGACACAAATGTATTGGAAGCGGCTCGCATTCCGCGGCCCGATTGGGCGCGTCCGCTCATTGTGGATGGGAGCGAAACTGGCGATGAAAACAAATCACCGCTGCTCTTTCTCGGTCAACCGGACGAGCGCCGCGTGGCCGTGCTCGCCTTTGACCTGCGCAACTCGGACCTGCCGCTGCAAGTCTCCTTCCCCCTGCTGCTGGTCAACCTGACCGACTGGCTCACCACCGGCGGCGCCGGCGTTTTGCCCGCCGTTTTGCCGCCGGAGACGCCCCTCACCGTTCCACTGCCGCCCGCCATGACGGAAGCTACATTGATTCACCCCGATGGTTCCAGCGCGCAATTGTTGCCCGGCGCGCAGCACACAATTCAATTGACGGCCAATCAGCCGGGCATTTATGCACTGGCCTGGGATGGCAAAACGCAAAGCCGCGCCGCTCTCAACCTATACGCCCCACAAGAGTCGAATGTACGGCCCGCCGCCGCGCCCGTCTCCCCATCTGCCGACGCCAATAGCAGCGCCGATCAACCATTTGAAACCACCCAGGCCCGCCGCGAATGGTGGCGTGGGCTGGCGTTTGCCGCCTTGGCCTTACTCATGCTAGAGTGGCTTGTCTATCATCGGGGACCGGTGGTGCATCTTGTGCAGCAGGCTCGCCGCGCAACCGCCGGGGAATAAATTCCCGGCTAACAACAAAAGTCCACTGAAGTGGACTAGCCGGGAGAACCCACGAGGTCGTCGAGTGTAGTCGTCTTCAGACGACTTGCGCTGTCAGCCTGGAATTTATTCCAAGGAGTGTTGACGAATAAATAATATCGCCGATGAAATTATGCTCCGGCGGTTCTACACAATCCCCACCAACAGAAAGAGACCAATCATGCCCAAACCCAACATTCTCCTCATCACCAGCGACCAGCAGCATTGGGACACGCTGGGCGTGACCAACCCGCGTATCCAGACGCCGGCGTTGGACCGGCTCTGCCGCGAGGGGACGCGCTTTCCCGCGCCTATTGCAACAATCCGGTCTGTTCGCCCTCGCGCTCGACCATCATCACCGGGCTCTATCCGGCCTGGCACCACTGCTGGACCATTGGCGTCAAGCTGCCCGAAGATGTGCCGACGGTGGGCGAAATTTTTAGCCGGCACGGCTACGACACCACGCTGATCGGCAAGGCCCACTTTCAGCCGCTGGCCTCGCAGCCCGGTTCTGAATCGCTGGAGTGCCAGCCCATTCTGCGCGACCTTGATTTCTGGCGCGATTTTCAGGGGCCGTGGTATGGCTTTGACCACGTAGAGGTGGGCGCAACCACGCCGATGAGAGCCACGCCGGTCAGCACTACGCCATCTGGATGGAAGAGAGGCTTGTCCAATTGCGCGATTACTTTGTGGAATGGCCGCCCAATCCCAATGCCCCCAAGCGCGAACATGCGTGGGATCTGCCGCCCGAGCTGCACTACACCACCTGGACCGCCGAACGCACCATCGCCAATATTGAGCAGAGCGTGCAGGCCGACAAGCCCTTCTTTCTCTGGTCCAGCTTCCACGACCCGCATCCGCCCTATCTGGTCTCCGAACCGTGGGCCTCCATGTACGATCCGGCCGACATGGGCCGGGGCGATTGGATCCAACGAACTCGCCCATCTGCCCCATCATTTTCAAGAAACGCAAAAAGCTGACCCCGACTTTGCGTTATCGCGATAAACGCCATACGGCAACCACGGCTTCCACTCGCATTTGCACGACGAAGCCAAACTGCGCCAGGACATTGCCGTCTATTACGGCATGATCAGCTTTATGGACCAGCGATCGGGCGCATTCTGGACAAGCTGGATGAATTGGGCATTGCCGACAACACCATTGTAGTTTTCAGCACAGACCACGGCCACTTTATCGGGCAACATGGGCTCATTGCCAAAGGGCCGTTTCACTATGAGGATATGCTGCGGCTGCCCTTTATTGTGCGCTATCCCGGCCACGTGCCCGCGCGCTGAAAGCCATGCCCTGCAAGCGCTCATCGACCTGGCCCCCACCTTTTTGAGCGCAGCGGATATCGAAGTCCCCGGCCTCATGCAGGGCGTCAACCAGTTGCCGGTGTGGACCGGGAAGCCGCGCAGGCACGCGATCACGTGCTGGTGGAGAATCGGCATCAGCCCAGCGCAGTCCACCTGCGCACCTATGTGGATGACCGCTACAAACTGACGATTTACCGCGATCATGCGTACGGCGAACTGTTCGACCTGCAGGAAGACCCTCACGAAGTGCGCAACCGCTGGGACGATCCGGCCTACGCCGCGGTCAAAGCCCAGGTCATGCACCGCTTCCTCAACGCCGAACTCCAGCGCGAACCCACCCGCATGCCGCGCATCGGCGCGTAAAAAGAATGGATCAACAGATTGCACAGATTTAAAAGATTTTGGGGCTTTGGACTTTCAAGTTTTGACAGGGCTAGCGGCGGTTGAGTAGCCCCATCAGTTTGGGGGCATATCGAAACCAAAGCGGGTTACTCACGAGATCTGGTTGAACCCAAATTTCTTAATCTTTATAATCTGTGTAATCTGTTGATCCCCCAAAAATCAGGAGACCAAAATGGAGATACTTGAAAACCGAGAGGAGTGGTTGGCCGCTTATCAAGCGGGCTGGCTTGCCCACTATCACGAGACGGGCGAAACCAAATGGGATCTGTACAAATTACCCGGCAACAAGACCGCGCCCGCCGGACCGGCCATTGATCTGAGCCAGAGCCGGCTGGTTTTCATTTCGTCGGCGGGCAGCTATTTGCCGGCCAGCCAGCCGCCCTATGATGCGGAGAACGATCTGGGCGATTATTCCATTCGGCGCTATTCGATCAATACGCCGTTCGACCAGATCGGCTATACCCACACCCACTATGACCATGCCGCCGTGGAGGCTGATCCGCAAGTGCTGCTGCCGCTGGGCCATTTGGCGGATCTGGTCAATGAAGGCGTCATTGGCGAACTGGCGCCGGACGTAATCAGCTTTATGGGCTATCAGCCGGACCATGACGCGTGGTGGATGAGACCATCCCGACCATTGTGGCGGCGGCCAAAGAAATGCACGCCCAGGCCGCGCTGCTAGTGCCGGCCTGACCGCTCTGCACCCAGTCCGTGGGACTGATTTCAAGAGCACTCGAACAGGCCGGCATCCCCGCTGCTTTGACCACCTGGAACGGTGGCCGCGCCCGCGTCACCGCGCCGCCGCGCGCCACCTTTACCCGCCTCAAACGCGGCGCCACCCTGGGCCGCCCGCATGATGCCGCCCAGCAGCGGCGCGTGCTGGAAGCCACGTTGGCGCTGTTGGGGCAAGAGGCTCCCATGCCGCCGGTTAATTTGGCCGAGGCGGAGGAATAAATGAAACGTAGGTGCGGCATTCCTGCTCACAGGCATCAAGTTAAGCCGTTTGGGGGCTAGCGTACCGGGGAGCGAACGGCGGTTGAGTAGGCTGCGGCAGTATGCAGCCGTATCGAAACCAAAGTGAGCGTGTGTGACCCGTTTGGTCTCGATACGGGGCAAACTGCCGCCCCTACTCGACCGGCACTAGCCTCTATCCTTCACTTGATGCCTATGGGCAGGGATGCCGCACCCACAATTCAACCATGTCGGATAATTTGCAAACAAAGGCAATATGATAGAATATAGACACAGCTAAGAGGTCTAACTTTTGGGGACCGTGGGAGCAAGATCTCCCCTTGGCTGTCTTTTTATTTTTTCCTCTTGGATTTCCAGATATACTGCAAGGATCACACCTATGAACTTCAAACTCAATGGCGAGGAACGTGAATATACCGGCGACCCCGAACTGCCGCTGCTCACTTATTTACGCGAGCATGAGGGCATTATTTCGCCCAAGGATGGCTGTGCGCCCCAGGCTGCCTGCGGCTGTTGCGCCGTGCAGATCGATGATAAGGCGTTGCTCTCCTGCGTCACACCCATGAAAAAGGTGGCCGGCAGCAACGTGGTCACCACCGAGGGCATGGGCGATTATCTGCAGAATATCTTTGCCAATGCGTTTGTGGAAAAGGGCGGCGTCCAGTGCGGCTTCTGCATTCCGGGTATTGTCATGCAGTCCAAAGTGCTGCTGGACAAAAACCCGGAGCCGTCGCGCGCCGATGTGGAAAAGGCGCTGACGCCCCACCTCTGCCGCTGCACCGGCTACAAAAAAATCGTGGATGCCGTCATGCTGGCCGCTGACGCCATCCGCAAGAGGAGGAGATTCCCACGCCCAGCGGCGACGGCAAAGTCGGCTCCCGCCAGCCGCGCTATGACGCCCGCCGCACCGTGCTGGGCCAGCGCCCGTATGTGGCCGATATGAAGCTGGACGGGATGCTTTATGGCGCGCTCAAGTTTAGCGACCATCCGCGGGCGCGTGCGGCGTATCGACGCCAGCGCCGCCGCCAGTCTCCCCGGCGTGGTGCGCATCTTCACCGCGGCCGATATCCCCGGCGACAAGGTCATCGGGCTGATCAAGCAGGACTGGCCGCTGATGATTGGTGAAGGCGAGGTGACCAATTACATTGGCGACGTGTTGGCCGGCGTGGTGGCGGAGAGCGAGTCGATTGCGCGGCAGGCCGTGGCGCAGATTGTGGTCGAATATGAAGTGCTGGCGCCGGTGGTGGATGCCCATGCGGCGCTGGCAGCCGATAGCCCGCTAGTACATCAGACGCTCGGCAATAACGTGCTTTCGCACATGGAGATCAAGCGCGGTGATGCCGATGCTGCGCTGGCCGCGTCCGCCTTTGTGGCCGAGGGGTCTATCAAACGCAGACCATTGAGCACGGCTTTATGGAGCCCGAGTGCTGTGTGGCGCGTCCGCTTGTAGCGGGTGAGCAGGCCGCCGGGGTGGGAAGTATTCTCCCAGGGCCAGGGCATTTATGAAGATCAAAAGCAGATTGCCAAAATCCTGGCGCTGCCGCTGGAGAAAGTGCGCGTGCAGCTCGTCCCCAACGGCGGCGGCTTTGGCGGCAAGGAAGATCTGTCCGTGCAGGGCCACGCCGCCCTCTATGCCTATCATTTGCAGCGCCCGGTGCGCGTGGCGTTGACCCGCGACGAATCGATCAACATGCACCCCAAGCGCCATCCGCTCTGGATGGAATGCGCGCTGGGCTGCGACGCCCACGGCAAGCTGACCGCGGTCAAAGGGCGCATTATTGGCGACAGCGGCGCCTATGCTTCGGTGGGCATGAAAGTGCTGGAGCACCGCCGGGCACGCCACCGGCGCGTACTATGTGCCAATTGTGGATGTGGAGAGCACGGCGGTCTACACCAACAATATTCCCAATGGGGCTATGCGCGGCTTTGGCGTCAACCAGGCCACTTTTGCGCTGGAAAGCTGCATGGATGAATTGTGCCAAAAGGGCGGCTTTGACCGCTGGCAGTTCCGCTATGACAATGCGCTGGTGGAGGGGACGACCACCTCAACCGGCCAGGTGCTCAAAGGCGGCGTGGGTGTGCGCGCCACGTTGGAAGCGGTGAAAGACGAATTTTATCGCGCCCAATTTGCTGGGCTGGCCTGCGGCATCAAAAACACCGGCATTGGCAACGGCATGCCCGATGCCTCCAGCGTGCGCATCTCTGTGGTGGCGGCAGGCCATGAAGGCGTTGATTCTGATCAGCAGGATGTGAAAGTGGTGATCGAACATGGCTGGACCGAGATGGGTCAGGGCATCAACACCATGGCCGTGCAGATGTTGTGCGAAGAGACCGGCATTGGCCCCGACGCCATTGAGGTGCGCATCGACACCGACGCCGCCACCTTCACCGGCATGACCACCGCCTCGCGCGCCACGTCGCTGCTGGGCAACGCCATTATCGACGCCGCCGCCAAACTGCGCGCCGACTTGGCTGACAAGAGCCTGCCCGAACTGGCGGGCAACGTCTACATGGGCGAATGGGTGGTGGATTGGACCACCAAGCCGGGCTATCAAAACGACGCCGGCGAAGATATCACTCACTATTCGTACTCTTACGCCACGCAGCTCGTGGTGCTGGACGAAGACGGCCAGGTGCAAAAGGTGACCGCGGCCCACGACGCCGGGCGCATTATCAACCCCACCCTCTTTGAGGGGCAGATCGAAGGCTCGATCCACATGGGGCTGGGCTACGCCATTAGCGAGGAGCTGCCCTACGCAGACGGCCGCCCCAAGAGCACCATGCTGCGCAAGTGCGGCATCCTGCGCGCCAAAGAGATGCCCGAGATGGAGGTCATCGGCGTGGAAGTGCCGGACCCCCACGGCGCGTACGGGCTGAAAGGCGTGGGCGAAATTGGGCTGGTGCCCACAGCCGGTGCGGTGGCCAATGCGCTCTATCAGTTTGACCAAGAGCGGCGGCATCGGTTGCCCATGAAGCTGCCGAAGAAGCGGCGAACGTAGGCGCTGCCGCTCCTCCCCCTGGCCCCCTCCTCTCCACTTGTGGAGAGGAGGGGGAGGAGCGGCCCCTGCACGCGATTACCCCTAGAGTTCCTCGCGTCCCTTCACCATCGTAAATCGTAAATCCAAAATCGTAAATCCCCATGCCGCCTCTTTACCATTTCACCGTGATGCCGCCCCAGATGCCGGAGGCGGTGGCCGAGTTGCAGGAGATCAACATGCTGCGCGGCCGCTTTGGCGGTGAGTTGTGGTACATTAACCCCAACCAGCATTCGCCTGTTTATTTGCCGCGCCTGCTCTTTGGCTTACCGCTTTTGGGTAAATTGCGCCGGGCGGAAGCCCACATTGATCTGCACCATTTTTACAACCCCGATGCGTTTGCGTTTCCGTTTCTGCGCTGGCTCAAAAAGCCGATCATCTATGCCGTCAGCGGCGGCGTGGGGAGCGGACGCATTAACGCGGCCTTTTTCAACCGGCTGGCCGCCGTGGCCGTGCCGGATGCGCGCAGCCTGCATCGGCTGGCCGCCCGCGGCGTGACCACTGGCGTGCAGATGCGCCCCGGCATCGACACCGCTCGCTTCCGCCATCACCCGCAGCCGCTGACCGGCGACATTCGGCTGCTCATGGCTTCAGCGCCGTGGACGGAGGCGCAGTTTGCCAGCAAAGGTATCGACGCGCTGCTGGAGGCCGCCGTGCAGCAGCCGCACTTACACCTCACCTTTTGTGGCGGCGTACTGGAAGAGGCGATGCGGGCGCGGGTGCGACGGCTGAATTTGCAGGAGCGGGTCACGGTGATCAACCAGCGCGTGGATGTAAACGCGGTGCTGGCAGACATGCACGGCGCGGTGGCATTGGCCAGCCAGCCAGGCATTATGAAGGCGTATCCCCATTCGCTGCTGGATGCGCTGGCCGCCGGCAAGCCGGTGCTAGTGAACAGCGCCATTCCTATGGCCGATTATGTTGAGGAAACCGGTTGCGGTGTCGTAGCCGAAGCGGTGACGGCGGCCAGCGTGCTGGCGGCGATAGAGCAGTGGGCGGGGCAGTATGAGGGTTGGCCGCGGCGGCGCGCACCGTTGGTCAACGCGATTTTTCGCAGCAGCAGTTTATTGAGGCGTATGGGGCGCTGTATCAACGGCTGATGAGTTGACAAGCACGCCACCGGTTAAAACCGGCGCTGATACAGGAAACCGGCTTAAGCCGGTTTGCTCTAGCAGACGCCGAATTCATTCGGCGGTGTCAACCACATGAGTTCCAGTTGAACCGAAATCTTTATCGATAGAACAAATTTTGCCGACCTATGACTCGCCACCCGCCACCCGCTACCCGCCACACTTGACCATTAAAGGCGCAGCTTAGCGGGATATTTACAAAACCCTACACCATTCGAATCGAGGACCACTCTATGCTTTCACTGCTTATCAGCATCTTTTGGGGCATTGTCGGCGGGCTGCTGGCGTGGCGGCTGCGCGTGCCGGGGGGCGCCGCTGTGGGCGCCATGGCCGCCTGCATGATCTACAACATTGTGCAGACGCAACCGGCGCATGTCCCCACCTGGTTTAGCCTGGCCGCCCAGATCGCCGTAGGCGTCACCGTCGGTTCCACCGCCAATCGCGAATTGTTCCACAACGGCTTCGCCATCTTTGCCTGGGCGCTGATTGGCGCGCTCTGCTATCTGCTGCTGGGGTTTATATTGGCCACCATCTCCAACCGACTGGGCCACATCCCCTTTGCCACCGGGCTCTTTGGCTTTTCGCCCGGCGGCTTCACCAACATGAGCATTATCGCCGGTGAAGAAGGCGCCGACGCCGCCCGCGTCACGCTGATTCACTTTACGCGCGTGGTTCTGTTGTTCATCATTGTGCCTTGGCTGGTGCGACTGCTCGTTAGTCGATAAGGCTGTTGTTGCGTATTGCGTGTACCGGTTGAGGGATTTGTTCGCTTTTGGCATCGTTATTTCTTGAAGATGATCTAAGGCCAAGACCATTCCCATAGCGGGACTTCCATGCACCACGCCAGAAAGTTCTCACCTTGCCATCAAGGAGTCAGGAGGTGTACCCAACTTTAGGGGCGAACGATGATACTTGTATTCGTGAGAGCTGTCAGGTTTGGGGCTATTGGGTATAGTCGGTGTGTGCGGTGCATGTGGCTGTACCGGTTGACCCGAACCTGACAGCTCTGGTCAGACCGCCAGCCATCTCACCCCCAACCGAGGCGTCCCCAGAAGTCAGTCGCACGTTGCAGTCGCACCATCTAGCGGGGTATAATTAACAGCTAAGCAACATAACACCAGCCGTACAACATTCTCCACAAACCAGTTCACGCAATACGTAATACGCAATATTCAACACACCATCCACAGGAGGAACCACCATGACGCTCCCCATGCGCATTGGTCTCGGTCAATTCAACGAGCTGACCGACGAAAAACTAGCCTTTATCAAACAGCTTGGCGCCGACGACTTTTTGATGAACACGCCGCGGCTGCCCGGCGACAAACAGTGGGAATATGAAGATCTGCTGGCGCTCCGTCAGCGTGCGGACGCAGCCGATCTGCGCCTGATGGCATTAGAAAACGTACCGGTCGCCTTTTACGACAAAGCCATGTTGGGGCTGCCCGGCCGCGATGAACAGATCGCCCACATGCAGACTACCATCCGCAACATGGGCCGCGCCGGCATCCCCATTTTGGGTTATCACTGGATGCCCAACAGCGTCTGGCGCACACAAGAGCCGGCCGTGCTGCGCGGCGGCGCTCGCGGCACCCGCTTCAATCTGGCTGAGCACGACCCCAAACAGCTCACCCACGGCCGTGTCTTTGGCGAAGAGGAAATGTGGGCCAACTATGAATATTATCTGGAGCGTATTCTGCCCGTGGCCGAAGAAGCGGGCGTCAAGCTGGCGCTGCACCCCGACGATCCGCCGGTCGAGTCGCTGGGCGGGGTGGCGCGGCTCTTCCGCAATTTTGAAGGCTTCAAACGCGCCATGGACACCTTTGACAGCCCCTATCACGGTCTCGATTTCTGCATGGGCTGCTGGTCCGAAATGGCCGGCATGGACTATGTGATCAACGCCGTGCGCCACTTTGGCAGCCGCGGCCAAATCATTTACGTCCACTTCCGCGACGTGCAGGGGACCGTGCCCTGCTTCAACGAATGCTTTATCAACGAAGGCAACGTGGATCCGCTCATCGTGATGAAGACGCTCAAAGAGGTGGGCTTCGACGGCTTTATGATCACCGATCACGTGCCCGCGATGGTCGAGGACACTCAATGGGGCCACCGCGGCCGCCTATGCCATCGGCTACATGGCGGCCATGCTGGAGGTGGTCAACCGCATGGATGTGAACGGCGCCGTTAAGCTGGCGGTGTAGCAATGACAGGGTGAAAGGGTGAAGGGGTGACAGGGTGACGCTTCCCGATCACCTTGTCATTCATAGCCGCGAGGAAGTTGTGTCCCGTAGGGACGCATGAATTTAGGATTGGCGGATTTCTAAATTCATGCGTCCCTACGGGACGGCCCAATTAATTACAATTTTCTGGCGCGAAGCTCACCCATCCCGCTGGGACGCCCTTATTGTGATGATTATGTCTGTAGAAATCATGCAATCATATGAAGAAGGAACATCGATATGAATGTACAAGACGCCCTCTACGCGTTGGGCGTGCGCGATGATACATTGAGCGCTGATGAGAAGCAGTTTCTCGACGAAAAAGGTTATCTGCCGCTGCCCAACATTTTGTCGGCGGCGCAGATCCAGGCCATGCGCGCCCGTATGGAGCAAATCATTGCCGAGGAAGGCGATAAAACCGGCACAGAATTTCACCAGGAGCCGGGGACCATCCGCTTTGCCAATTTGGTCAACAAGGGGCCGCAGTTTGCAATCTGCTACACGCATCCGCGCGTGTTGGCCGCTATTGCGCACGTGCTCAACAATGATATGAAGCTCTCGTCGCTCAACGGGCGCTTTGCCGAGCCGGGCCACGGTCTGCAAGCGCTGCACGCCGACTGGCGCGGGGCGGTGGCGCCGGGCGATTATCAGGTCTGCAACTCCATCTGGCTGCTGGATGATTTTACAACCGAAAACGGCGCCACCCGCGTCGTCCCCGGTTCCCAGCGCAGCGGCCAAACGCCCGCCGAAGCCATGAGCGATCCCCGCGAACCGCATCCCGATGAAGTGTTGCTGACCGCGCCGGCGGGTACGGTGGTCATCTTCAACTCGCACACCTGGCACGGCGGCACGCTCAACCGCACCAACGACTATCGCCGCGCCATCCACTCCTATTACTGCCGCCGCCATCACCCCCAACAGACCGACCAGCGCCACTGGGTGCTCCCCGAAACCCTGGCCCGCCTCTCCCCCGCCGCTCAATTTATCTTGGATGTTCACACCGGCCCCTACGGCCAAGTCAAAGCCGCCGAAGCCGGGTCAGCAGTTTTATGAAGAGTTTGATCAACAGATTACGCAGATTTTAAAGATTTATAATCTGGGCAATCTGCGTAACCTGTTGATCAACTTTATTCACCCCATTGAAAAATCTCTTTGAATGCAACTCTATACAATGACAGCGTACATCCTTCTAGAAAAAAATCTGCAAAATCTGTGAAATCTGTTGATCTCTTATAAGGAAAAATCTCATGACTGAAATTGGCCAACACATTGACCAACTGGACACCCCCATTTTGTGGACCGACCTGGAGCGCCTGGAGCGCAACATCCGCATGATCGCCGCCCATTTTAGCGCCGCCGGCATCAACTGGCGACCGCACACCAAGGGCATGAAGATCCCCGCCATTGCCTACAAAGCGCTGGCTGCCGGCGCCATTGGCGTCACCTGCGCCAAGCTGGGCGAGGCCGAAGTGATGGCCGCCGCCGGCATCCGCGACATTCTGATTGCCAACCAGATTGTGGGGCCGCACAAGATTACGCGGCTGGTGCATTTGCAACACCAGGCCGACGTCAAAGCCGCCGTGGACAACGCTGCCGTCGTGGCCCAAATTGGCGCCGCCGCCGCCGAACGCGGGGCGGAAGTGGGGCTGCTGGTCGAGGTGAACACCGGCATGAACCGCGCCGGGACGGAACCGGGCCAAGCCACCGTGGAGCTGGCCGGGCTGGTGCACGATACGCCGGGCGTGCGCCTGGCCGGGTTGATGACGTGGGAGGGCCACACCCTCTCGGCGCCCACGCCGGCGGAAAAGCGGGCGGCCATCGAAAAATCGATGGACCTCTATCGCAGCACGGTGGAGGCCTGTCGCGCCGCCGATCTGCCCATTGAGATTGTCAGCGGCGGCGGCAGCGGCACGGCCACCATTACGCCGGGGCTGGGCGTCATCACCGAAATCCAGGCGGGCGGCGCCGTCTTTGGCGACGTGAGCTATCGCAACTGGTGGGATGCGCTGGAGCCCGCCCTCTATGTGCGCACCATCGTCACCAGCCGCCCCACGCCCGAGCGCATCATCATCGATGCCGGTTACAAAACGCTGCCCGCCAGCAATCGCACGCCGGAATGCGCCAGCCTGCCCGCCGTCAAAAGCCACCGCCCCTCCGCCGAGCACGGCGTCATCACGCTGGAAGCACCGAATACAAATGTGCAAGTGGGCGACCTGCTCGACTTCCTAGTCGGCTATGGCGACGCCACCGTCTTTTGCACGACAATTTGTACGGCATTCGCGACGGCCTGGTCGAGGCGGTGTGGCCGATTTTGGGGCGGGGAAGTTGCGATAGAGAAGTGAAGACTGATTGACCGACATATTTAATCTTTCTACGCGAAGGGCGCGAAGATGCGCAAGGGTGCTCGAATAGATTCTTCGCGATTCTTCGCGAACCGCGGTAGAATTAGATTTATGATTCAACAGGATCTCATGTGGTTGACAAGAGGAAGCGGCGGTTGAGTAGGCTGGGCAGTTTCCAGCCGTATCGAAACAAAGCGGGTCAACCACATGAGATCCGAAAGAACCAGATTTATCAGTCAACCAGGAAGTGATGGCCATTGCAGAAATTAATTGGGCCGGTTATTGCGTATTGCGTGTACCGGTTGAGAAAATTGTTTCTATAGGTCAAATGACCGCAAATGACGGCCTGATCGTGATTTTGGGGGCGCCCAATGATGACGCCGGTCAACTCTCCGCCATGGCATTGGGGCGGGTGGCGCTGGGCTATGCACATCACCGGGAGCGAAAGTGGCCACTGCTCCTGACCGGCGGCTTTGGCGACCATTTCAATCGTACCGCCTGGCCCCATGCCCACTACCTGCAACAGTGGCTGCGCGCCCACGGCGTTCCGGCCGACGCAATCCTCCCCTTTGTCCTCAGCCGCCACACCGGCGAAGATGCGCGGCTGGCGCGGCCTATTGTCGAAGCGCATGGCGCCCGCCGGCTGCTGGTTGTGACCTCGGATTTTCATGTCGAGCGGGCGGACTGGTACTTTCACACCGTTTTTCCCAAATATGATCTGGACGTTGTCGGTGCGCCGTATCTGCCAAGCTGTCCTGTCGATGAACAGGAGCGGCTCGTCGCGCACGAGAGGCAGCGGTTAGCTGAGTTGCAGGCATGACGTTTCCAAACCATGATTATGGCAAGGGACGCTGCCGTATTCGCTCGCGATCAGCAACAGTGAAACGATGGGTAAGGTCTAAATCAGCAATTTGGAGCAGCCGCAGAATATGGAGCGCCGGTTCTTGCGGCGAATTGGGGTCGTAACGCAGATAAAGTACGGCGGCTGCCGGCATACCTATGCGATAAATCAGCTCACCGTAGTCGCGATCAAAGGTCAGAATGACACGCACTTCACCGATTGCGCGCCGTAAAATTTCATCGTCGGCAATGCCGGGCGATTCTTCCGTAATCGAAACCACATCATGTCCAGCGCGCCGTAATAGATGCACACTGGGCAGCGGAAAATTCTCATTAGCCAGAAAACGCATTAGGCAAGCTCTACCGGCATGGCATAAATGGTTTCTTGACTCAGCGATTCAGCGGCGAAAGCAAAAACCGCCTGCAACGCCGCTGGCGTGAGCTGGGGATAGCTATCAAATACTTGCTCGGCAGTCCAGCCGTTGCCAAAGAGGCGCAGGATAAAGTCGACGGAAAGTCGAGTTCCTTTGACTACCGGTTTCCCTACCAAGATATTGGGATCGGTGTGGATGTAGTCTCGCCAATTCATAGAACCTCCTGACCAAATCAACATTAAAACTGCGCGCCGGTACAATCAGCCGCAGCTCTTTTGCCAAGCTCAAGCTGTGGTTGGTTGAATCAGACTCATATTATAGCACATACCATCGCGGTAATGAACCAATTCTAATGGCTGTTCCTACCCGCAACCCAGCCTGTCGAAAAATTGTAAAGTAGTTGTAATATTGGACGTTTCAGAATTATGCTATAAAGTTTTACAGTCGCAACTTTGATTTCCCCATAAGCGGAGCGTGGGATGGACCGGCACATGAATGAGGCAGACACCTGCCGTGAATACGTTTTGCCGAAACTTCAGCAGGCGGGCTGGGACCGAACGCCCCATTCGATTGCCGAACAACAGCCGATTACAGATGGGCGTATTGTGGCCGTGGGGCAGACGGCCCAACGGCTGCCGCGCAAAAGGCCGGATTATCTGTTGCGCTATGCCAGCCATCAGACGTTGGCCGTGGTGGAGGCCAAGCGCGCTGGCAAGACGCCGGGCGCCGGCTTGCAGCAGGCGCGCCAGTATGCTGAGATGTTGGGACTCAACTTTGCCTATGCCACCAATGGTCACGGCATTGTAGAGTTTGACTACCTCACGGGGCAAGAGCAGTTGCTGGAACGCTTTCCCACACCCCAAGAATTATGGGAGCGCCTGCATGGTCAAGCGGGCGACCCCACCATCACGGCCCATTTGTTAACCCCTATCACGTCAGCCAGGACAAACAGCCGCGCTACTATCAAGAGATTGCAATCAACCGCGCCTTTCAGGCTATTTTGAACGGACGCAAGCGCAATCTGCTGACGCTGGCCACCGGCACCGGCAAGACCTTTGTGGCCTTCCAGCTCTGTTGGCGGCTGTGGCAGATGCGCTGGAATATGCAGGGCGAGTACCGGCGGCGCATTCTCTTTTTGGCCGACCGCAACGTGCTGGTGGATGACCCCAAAGACAAGATGTTTGTGGACTTTGGCGACGCCCGCCACAAGATTGAAGGCGGACAGATCGTCAAGAGCCGCGAGATCTATTTCGCCATCTATCAAGCGCTGGCCAAAGATGAGCGGCGACCAGGTCTTTATCGCGAAGTTGAGCCCGACTTCTTTGACCTGATTATTGTGGATGAGTGCCATCGCGGCAGCGCCCGCGACGACAGCAACTGGCGCGAAATTCTGGACTACTTTGCACCCGCCTATCAACTGGGCATGACCGCCACGCCCCTGCGCGCCGACAACCGCAACACCTACGCTTACTTTGGCCACCCGCTCTATACCTATAGCTTGGCCCAGGGCATTGAGGATGGTTTTCTGGCGCCTTATCGCGTGCGCCGCATTCTGAGCGAGCCGGATGCTGCCGGCTGGCGCCCCTACGCCGGACAGACCGACCGCCACGGGCGACTGATTCCCGATGAAGAGTATCACACCAAAGATTTTGAACGGGTGGTGGCGCTGCGGGCGCGTACGGATGCCTTTGCCCGCCACCTGACTGACTTCTTGACACGCACCGACCGCTTTGATAAAACGATTGTCTTCTGCGTGGATCAGGATCACGCCGACGAAATGCGGCGGGCGCTTACCAATCTTAACCGCGATCTGGTCCGGCAATTTCCAGACTATGTTTGCCGCGTTACATCGGACGAGGGAGACATTGGCCGCGGCCACTTGAGTCGTTTTCAAGATCTGGAAACCACCACGCCGGTGATTCTGACCACCTCTAAATTGCTCACCACCGGCGTCGATGCGCCCACCTGCAAAAATGTGGTCATTGCCCAGGTGATCAACTCGATAACCGAGTTTAAGCAGATTATTGGCCGCGGCACGCGGGTGCGCGAAGATTATGGCAAGCTCTTCTTCAACATTCTGGACTATACGGGGTCGGCCACGCGCCTGTTTGCCGACCCCGAATTTGACGGTCTGCCCGAAGTGGAAACCGCCGAATCGATTGATTTGACCGGACAGATCATCGACTACGCGCCAAATGACGAAGCACCCGATACGGCGCTGCGTGAAGATGGTTATGATTATGGACATGGTGGTGATGGTCCACCGACGGGCGGCGACCAAAGCGGCTTGTATCAGAAATATTATGTGGATGAAGGCTACGTCGAGATCATTGGCGAAATTGTATATGAGTTGGATGGTCAGGGTCGTCGCTTGCGCACGGTGCAATACACCGAACACGCGGGCAACATTGTGCGCACGCTGTACACCAACCATGAACATCTGCATCAGCAGTGGGTCAATCCGCTGCAGCGCCGGCAGGTCTTGAGCGAACTGCGGGCGCGCGGCATTGAGCTGAACGAGCTGCGGCGCATTGCCCAGCAGCCCGCTGCCGACCCGTTTGACCTGCTTTGCCACCTGGCCTTTAACGCCCCGCTCTACACGCGCCGTGAACGGGCCCAGCGGCTGCAGCGCAACCGCCAGGATTTCTTTGACCAATATGGCCCCGAAGCGCGGGCTATTCTGTCCGCCATGCTGGAAAAATACACCGACTACGGTCTGACCCAATTTGCCTTCCCCGACATCCTCAAAGTGGCGCCCATTGCCGACTATGGCAACGTCATGGAGATTGCCCAGCACTTTGGCGGACCGCAACAGTTGCGCAGCGCCGTAGAAGAATTGCAGGCGCTGCTCTACGCAGCGTAAGGCGCATTCAGAAGTCGGACTTCTGCCAGAAGTCCGACTTCTTCACATACGACTTCTTCACATGCAGGAGATAACCATTGGAAGAAAACACGCTCTGGGGCATCCACGCCGGGAAAACTGGTGATTAAGCACGTTACCTTGTGCCTAATGGAGCGGCATGGTATAGTTGCAGCCGACCCAGAAGTCCGACTTCTGATAGAAGTCGGACTTCTTCTTATATACACAGGAGAATTCCCTCTTGGCGACAAAATCGACCACCCCCACCCCAACCAGCGCCACCCAACTGCGCGGCGCCATCAAATCGGCCCGCGACATTATGCGCAAGGACAAGGGGCTCAACGGCGACCTGGATCGGCTGCCCATGCTGACATGGGTCATGTTTCTCAAGTTTCTGGACGACATGGAGCAATTGCGCGAGACCGAAGCGCTGCTCAGCGGCGAGCCCTATCGCCCGCTGCTGGACGCGCCCTACCGCTGGCGCGACTGGGCGGCGGTAGGCGGCATGACCGGCGACGACCTGATTGCCTTTATCAACAACGACGAAGCCGTGCGCAGTGATGGCGCCCGCGGCTCCGGTCTCTTTGGCTATCTGCGCAACCTGCCCGCCGACAGTGGCGACAGCCGCCGCACCGTGGTGGCCAACGTCTTCCGCGGCGTCATCAACCGCATGATCAACGGCTATCTGCTGCGCGATGTGCTCAACCTGGTCAATGGCATCCACTTTAACTCGTCCGCGGAGATCCACACGCTGGGCCACCTCTACGAGACGCTGCTGCGCGAGATGCGCGACGCCGCCGGCGATTCGGGCGAATTTTACACGCCGCGCCCGGTGGTGCAATTGATGGTGGCGGTGACCGACCCGCGCCTGGGCGAAACGGTGCTGGACCCAGCCTGCGGCACCGGCGGCTTTCTGGTGGAGGCGTACAGCCATCTGGAAAAGCAGTGCCACACCGTGGCCGACCGGCGCACGCTGCAACAGGGTTCGATCCAGGGCGGCGAGGCCAAACCGCTGCCCTATCTGTTGGCGCAGATGAATCTGCTGCTGCACGGGCTGGAAGCGCCGGACATTGTCTACGGCAACAGCCTGATCAAACCGCTGCGCGAGATCGGCGACAGCGAGCGCGTCGACGTAATCCTGACCAATCCCCCCTTTGGCGGCGAGGAGGAGCGGGGCATCCTGGGCAACTTCCCCGAGGACAAGCAGACCGCCGAGACCACGCTGCTCTTTTTGCAACTGATCATGCGCAAGCTGCGGCGGGCGGGGCGCGGGTCGGGCAAATCCGCCGTGCAGGGCGGGCGGGCCGCGGTGGTTGTGCCCAACGGCACGCTCTTTGCCGATGGCGTGGCCGCCCGCATCAAGGAGGAGCTGCTCAAGGAGTTCAACCTGCATACCATTGTGCGGCTGCCCAACGGCGTCTTTGCCCCCTACACCAGCATCCCCACCAATCTGCTCTTCTTTGACCGCGGCGGCCCCACCCGTCACATCTGGTATTATGAACAGCCGCTGCCCGAAGGGCGCAAGAGCTACACCAAGACACAGCCAATGATGCCGTCGAGGAGTTTGCCCCGTTGCGGGCATGGTGGGAGAGCGGGAAAGAGAACGCACAGGCGTGGCGCGTGGCGGTGGACGAGGTGTTGACCTATGATGACGCCGAAATCTGGCTGGCATAGGCCCGGATGTGAAGAATCCGAATGCGGGCGAAGTTTGAGCACATGCCGCCGGAGAGTTGGTGGCGGACATCCTCTCAAAAGAACAACGTATCTTGGTGCTGATACAAAGTTCAAGACCTGTTGAGAAACGAAGCAGTTACAGAAACAATATGAGTACTGTTGATAATCCAAACAGCGTTATGTACATGCCGCCGTTATTGCGGGCTGCCAAAGACGGCTTGTTTTTTCAAATGGCGCTGAATGCAGCGAACGAAACCATAGCGCTAAGAGCAAATCGCTACCATCAATATGGGATAAGCCCTAAAGGCGGTGCTTGTTCAGAAGTATGCCGAGTGCGCCATTAACTAACGGCCCTACAGAGTTTGTTGATGTACATCCCACACCAGTGCAATAGACGACTGAGCCGCCGCAAATAGGCAGAACCTGACGATCTTCTTTTTTGTGTTCGTGGCGCTACGAGCGGTAGGACCAATTGGGCTGACCAAACTTATGCAATTGGTCGTGGCCTTTGTGCCATCCGTGGCAAACCGAAGCGCGGTGACACTCAATATATCTATCATATTCTTCGTGACAAACGGGATGCGCTTGCCAGTCAAGCCCCACGGTAGCACGTTTATGAACTTGAGCAAACAAGAACTACATCGGCTGGCAGTTCCGCATATGCCGCTAGAGATGCAACAGAGATTGGGCATGTTTCTATCCGAAGCTGAACATGAGCGGGTGAATTACGAACAATGGGCAAATGCCGCTGCCAGCACCCCTTTCGATGATTTGGTGCGCATCGTGGCCCGGATCGAGGCGCTGGCCGGTCGCGTGGCGGAGGCGCAGCGGTTGCGGAGCAGGGCGATTGGGACAGTGGAGGCATTGGTTGCTACCGAAGAGATGAGGGTATGGTCGGAAGAGATGCTCGATGATGCACTAAAGCTTGTTGATGTCACCTCTATCTTGCAAGAGGGCGACAGTCAAAACGGGGTGAATCCGATCATTTTTTGATCAAAAACCCGCCATGTCCAAATGGGTGAATATGTTCAATCCGATATGACCCTTGATGCTGATGTTGTTGCCAAAGTCAAGGATGATGCGTACGTTGAGGTATGGTGATGTCCTGATTGCCTGTTCTGCTGCTGGCTGTTTAGGGCGCGTTGCACAGTTTGACGTTGTTGATCAAGTCGCCTCGACCGACACCCACGTGGCGATTGCACGAGCGAACTCTAAACTTGTATTGCCTGAATATCTTTATGCCTATTTGCGTGGTGCCTGAGGCAGTATCAATTGCGTAGCCGCAGACGTGGAGATTGGCAACGTGAAAAAGTAGGATTCCGGCTTGCAGGTTAACATGAATGACTTGCAGTGTGCCTGTACCACTTCCCTCATTTGATGAACAACATCTCGTATTGTAAAATATATCGATGACTTGCACGCCAAGATGGCACAAGTGCGCCGCCATCAAGTTCTACCCAAGCCGAACTAGATGCGCTGCTGCCAGCCATATTAGACAAGGCGTTTCGGGGGAGTTGTAGAGTCACCGCAAATCCACTCATATCGCTTATTGCTTCGGATAAACCTGCTATAAAATCTGTATTATTTCCACTCTTTTGGCGGCGGTTCACTGAATTCTGCACGAGTTCTTCTAGAGCTCTAATCCCATCCAGGCCAGATAGTGAAAATGTCATGTTGGCATTCGTGAACTTGGGTTCACCCCGCACTTGCCCGATTATTCCATTAGAAAAAACTGTTGGGCTTAGGTCACTCATATCAACGCTTTGTAAATTGGCTCCTCATAAATCTGCATTAGCAAAATTGGCTGCTGTAATTTTCGCTCTATTTAAATCACTTTTCCAAAATTGCGTATTCTCTCAAAATTTGCCCCCTTAAAGTTCGCATCACAAGTACTGTATGATTCAGATTACACCCACGAAATGTTATGGCAAAACAGCCCGCTCCTTCCAGATTCGCCAAAAGATTGGTTTCTTCTAAGTTGGCACCGTGTAGTTCTGCCTTACCAAATCTGTACCGCTTAGATCTGCTTGGTGCGTTGATGAATACTCGACCTCGCAGGGATCCATCAGTTAACCAACCATGTAGTCTTGCCAAGCTAACGACTACAATGCAAACTCATTACTATGACTGCCCATTTGATTGATTATATTTTCCTTATCTTGCTTTTTTTTGACGAAATTGATTGAGCCTATCAGCAATTAAGACAGTCACCCGCAATGCTGATAAGTTCTGATGCACTATTAGCATAGAAGTCATCAACCAACTTTTTTAGTTGTACTCCCGCTGTATGTATACCCAAAAATCGCAATCAAGCCTAACCCCAGTAATGCTACTTGGCTACTTGCGAGAAGTTAGGTTTAAGAGGATAGAATTATTTTTGAAATCCCTGTGAATCTGACAATCCTCTAAATGCTAGTACAGCCCACACTAAAGAAGCGAGGAGAATCGATAATGCTGGAATCATGTTTCTTTGTAAATGTGGCTTCATGCTTGGTTGAAAACTTCAAATCGTAGGTCGTGTGCAACTTCCCAAGGTAGGTCTATTTGTGCTTTGCAAAGATGTAAAAGCTGTTATATAGTCAAATGTAGCGTACTACTCCTAATCATCTTAAACTATTAGACGAAAAACTGACTATTTTGTAACGGAATACGAAATAGTAGTGCTATCTATGCGCTACTAATAGAGATCACCCTTAAATATGGCACAAATGCAGGTTTTCATTCCGAGGCCATTTGTGCCATGTTTAGAGGTTTGTCCATAAGATCGTTGCAATAGTTGCTAGTGAACTGGATGCACTGTTGTCGGCGATATTGGATAAGGCGTTTCGGGGAGTTGTAGGAGTGGCTGTCAAATCTATGATCTTATTTTGCAATCATATTGGCCATCGTTGGGAAGATGTTACAACAGCATGAATAAATATTTCGTTGACAGTTCAATCGCGCAGTTGATGTTATTGGGCACAAACGCATATAAGAGGTACCTCAATAATGAGTTGCTGATGGAAATGTTTATGTTCAAAGTACGTGGAGATGGAAATAAGACGCAGTTGCATCGTGCAAATGGTCAAATTTTATTTTGTACTTGACATGCCTAGTATAGAGGGTATAGATGATGCTTTGGCACTTTGGCGTAACAGATTTAGCAACCGTGGGGTAAAGGCGTGGTTGGATTAGTTAGTCAAATGATCAGCACCCATGATTTACGAATACAGTCCGCGAGAAAGCAAAGGCTTTGCGGCGGATGGGATCTTTGATTAAGCGAATCGATGCTGACCTGCGTCGAAAATTTGTAAATATTGGCGTCAATATGGCTCGCTGTACGCTCAAATCTCTATTGTTACTTCTAAATTGATGACCAATCGCTTAGTGAACAATTGCGAGAATTTATCACTAAATTTGACAATGTAACCCACTGCCGCAGTCACTGTCAGATTGATAATTTTTTACTAAATCGCTTTCGGAACGAAGTTGAACAAATAAATTAGCTGAATCATTGCCAAATCCCAAGTCCAAAAACACCAGGATTTGTCCAAATCAGTGATAACTTGAAGAAGATTGTGGTGGACGGAGAAAAGGCTTGCAGTTGTCGTATGTGCGGAAATATCGGTGATGCGGTGATTACGCTTGGGGCTTATACGTAATATGCGTCTGGAACATACCGATTATGCTTTTGATCGGTGTGCGATTGTCAATCAAGCGCATTATAGACATGTCTCAGAAAGTGAGTTTCACAAGCGTGCAAATCAATCTTCGTCCGCATCGTCTAATGAAAACATAAAGGCATGGTATCGAAGCCGGCATCACTAAGATCTGCAATTGCCTTCTCGACTTTATTATTTATTTATAGGCCGATTAAGCACGTGTCGCTTGCCCGTTCAGCGATTCGGTATTGACCATCTACAACATGGGTGGCCCACAAACCATCGAAGGCAAAATTGCATCATATAGAGCCCAAATAAAGATTTCAATATTGGATCGTTGGGAGACTTCTCTTCAAACTCCGAATGGTGTACGAACGGATTTGGTGATATAGACGCCGCACCAGGCGTACAGGCATGAGGTTGCACTTAACAGAGCATGTACAAGATCGTTGATATAGTGAACACGTATGATCTCAATATGGGCTTCGCTAGCTTGTAATACATTGAGCGGTGATATAGCAATGCTCTGGATGAAGCGCTACCAGATGTATGGACGCCATTCTGCAGAAGATTGTACGTTCGATCACTGATTTCCCCAACATTGCTGTCATCTTCGGCAGAGGTAACATACAAATGGTTCAGGAGTATTGCTTTCTGAGCATGGGTTTTATCAGAAAAGGAAGTGTCGGTAACCGAGCCTTTGTCGTGGCTTGCTGACGATCAGCAGTACCTGAACCATTGGTTGACGTAATTTGGCTATCAATGACTATTGTTGTATCCATCATGTTTCCACCTGTCGATTAAAAATATAATCTCGCAGAGTCGTAATTTTTCGTCAATTTGGCTTTGGCTCTATCGATAAAGTAAAGTGATTCTGCTGGATCAATTAGCTGTTCCGTTTTCGATATATCCATGTCAATAAACACTGTGACCTCTGGATAACTATGGAGAACAGCAACATAATCATCAAGTCGATTGGGTGGGAAATGATGTTTTTGATTGAGCTGAATGCTCTGGGATCTCAGCTTTATGCATGGGCCCTAGCAACAGTCGAACCCCCAAGTCATCATCTGTCCCAACGGCTACGTACGACATATCTCGAAAACAGAAAGGTAAACTTCGCAATTGTTCATTTTGAGACAAGAATTTAACGTGAGTATATTATTGATTTCTGCAAAATTCCATCTGAGTTGGAATCAAGAATTGTTGTCGTAGTCCAAATCGCGTAAAGCCCTTTAGCTGAAACGACGTCGAGATTGTTAACTGCCTCACGGATGTTGTCTAAATAATGGCTAGTTCGCCATAATCCCAGTCGTAATAGAAATTGTTGTGATGAATACTTAACGTGCATCGACGTTCATAATCAAATAGAGAGACTGATAAATTGTTTGTCTCCCGGTGTTCATGTTGGAAAATTGTGCTGCAACGGGATACAGAAGGTTATAAAATTTAGTTCCGGTTTGTATCGCGCTTGAAGAGTACTTTCCGTAGCACCGGTTGCGGCGAATTTCTTTGCCATTTTCTATATCCAGCTTGATTGAAAATCAATGGGGACCATGCTGCAAATCGCGCTTAAGTCATTGGCATTCTATCTGAAGCCCTATAAACTGTAAATCAGTGTAGAAAGCTGTTCTGTAGTCTTCGACCATTTTTGCTTAACCGACAGGTCCTGTTATCTAAGGGCAATTGGGTAATTCCCGTTTCGTAATCAACTTAAGCAAGAATGATTTTGTTAATCGTTCGTTTTCTTTCGGCCTGCAATTAGCGGATTTGATTGCGCATCCAGTTACAAAGCACTGGTAGCGCATCATAACGGCCGCGCCGCCAGACACTTTGGTGGTGAAATTGCCAAGATTCCTGAGAAGTGGCCGAGAAGTATTACCGAAATTACAGAGGAAAATTGACGAATTGACAGTACCCAATTGACAACCGCGCGCCCATGCTACGATATCCCCAACCGTACCAAACCCGTCCCAACCGTCGATGTTCCTGTCTGCCCAGCGAGGCGCAAACCCTATGGCCAGCGGCGATCTACTCAAACAGCTCTTTCGCAACTATGCCGATCACAATACGCCTGGCTTCGGCCGTGGCGCAACAGATCATTGCCGAGAAGCGCCAAAAGAATCACCATGTGCTAGCGAGCGATCTGCAGCGGATCCTGGCCAATGGCCGCGCGCCCCATTCCCCGTTGGCTGGTGTAGGGGCTGGCAGAATGGGCGCTTCCACCCACTGCCCCGCAACAGCGAAGAAGAGAGCGGTCTGCTGGAGATCGCCAATCGGACCGCTGTTGGCCCGATCTAATCGTTAGCCCGGAAACGCAGGTGCTATTGGAGCGGGTAGTCACCGAAAGGTGCGCCGCAGTGAATTGCTTGAAACGCACGGCATGCGCCCCAAGCAGCGGCTGCTCTTTTTATCGGTCCCCGGCTGTGGCAAAACCCTTACCGCCGAAGTATTGGCCCGGCGAGTTGGGGCTACCGCTACTCTACACCCGCTTCGATGCCGTCATCTGCTTCTATTTGGGCCAGACTGCCGCTCACCTGCGCAATATCTTTGAAGTATGCATCCGAAGGGCGATGCAGGTGCTCTTCTTTGATGAGTTTGACGCTATCGGCAAGAGCGCGACAGCGTGAGCGAACATGGCGAACTCAAGCGGGTGGTCAACAGCTTTTTGCAACTCCTCGACAACTTCAACGCACCCAGCCTCATCATTGCAGCCTGGCTCATGAAGGGCTGCTCGATCAGGCGCTTTGGCGGCGCTTTGACGAAATCATCCGCTTTGACCGTCCCACGCGAGCAGATCCCGGCGTTGGTCAAGCGCAAATTGAGCGCCTTTCGCCACAAAGGTTTGGAAATTGACCGACTCCCTTCTCGACCAAATGGTCGGCTTTTCCCATGCCGATATTGAACGGGTCTGCTTTGATGCGATCAAAGAAGCCTTGCTCAACGGCCAAACCGAGCTAACCAACCAGGAATTTCTTGCTGCATTGACCCAAGAGCAACGGCGGCAGGCGCTCATTGCCAATACAACCAACATTTATCCCAGCTAATCTGAGCCATCATCATGCCCCCGTCCCGCTATCAACACCTCACCTTAACCCGCATCCAAACCAGCCAGCCGCGCCGCAAACGCAGTGGCGGCGGTGGTGCATCCAAACGAGACCACACCACACACGCACCGACGTTAACGCAGGCGACCCAGGATCTAGTCGAAGCGTTTGCGGTTGCCGATCGACAACGCCCTACTGCCTTCGATCCGGCCTTGATCTTTCGAGCGAATCTGGCGGATATCGTTACCGAAGCCGATTGGCGCGGCGCAGGGTTGACGGTGCTCAGTACCGAGCCTAACAAAGCGACGATCCTCTTTGCCGACGATGAACAACTGCAAGAATTTCAACAGCGCATTGTGCGTTACGGTGGTGACATTCCTGCCGGACAGAAGCATCCATCTTATAAATGGTTGGGCGCGATTGACACTCTGGAACTGTGGGGACGTGAACACCGCATCGGCCACAAGTTACGGGCAACATCGATTGAACCCGCCGGCCTTTACACCGTTGATGTCGAATTATGGTACTTTGATAGCCGGGAGGCATGCCGACAGCGACTCGATGAGTTGAAGCAATTTATGCGCGGCGCCAATCAACAGTATCTGGATGAGTACCTGGGCAGTTCGCTCTGCCTCGCCCGGGTGCGCGTTACTGGGGCTGTGGTAGAGCAGTTGCTACAAGTTGACATTGTCGCCACCATCGATTTGCCGCCCCAGGCTGACCTTTCGGTAACCTCAGTTTTCCAGAAAGAACTGGATGATTTTGCTCCCATTTCCAGCCCGCCTGCCAATGCACCACGGCTTTGTGTCATCGACAGCGGTTTAGAACGAGGTCACCCCATGTTGGGCCCAGCAGTGGGTGATACGAGCGCCGTTCCCGCTTCTATCGGCACTTCGCTGGATCGCGCCGGTCATGGCACGCGTGTAGCTGGTGTTGCGTTGTATGGCGATATGGCTGAAGGTATCCAAAGCGGCCGTTTCAATCCGGAACTCATGCTCTTTAGCGTCCGTGTCACAAACGACGACGGCCAATTTGATGATGAAACGCTGCTTGTCAACCAGATTCGCGAGGCTGTTGAGCAGATGCATGAAGGCTACAGTTGCCGCGTCTTTAACCTATCCCTCGGCGATCCGACAACCATCTTCACCGAAAACAGTTATCCCACCCACTGGGCTACGATCCTCGATGAGTTAGCGCGTGAAAAGGATATTATCATTGTCGTTTCGACTGGTAACTATTATCCCCCTGTCGATGAAAAAGACCCCGATGCGCTTATACGGAGCTATCCCTCTTATCTCTTTGATGCGGCTGCCTGTTTGGCCGATCCGGCAATGGCCGTCAATGTACTGACAGTGGGATCGCTTGCCCACAGCCATGCCACTTACTTTGTGGAACGACAGCCCAACGATCCAGCCTATTTGCCGATTGCCCAAACCAATCAACCATCGCCCTTTACGCGCCGAGGCCCTGGTGTTGAAAGCGCCATAAAGCCAGATCTCTGTGATTATGGTGGCAATCTGGTCTATGATGGTCGAATGCAGCGCATTATCCGCGACCCTGGAGCAGGGGTTGTTTCGGCTCACCATGAATTTGGCCAGGGTCGTTTGTTTACGTTTGATGCCGGCAGTAGCTATGCTGCGCCACGTGTGGCCCATCAAGCTGCCAGGGTGTTGGGCCAATATCCGCAGGCTTCTGCCAATCTGGTGCGGGCGCTGCTTGTTGCCTCGGCTGAGATTCCGACTGAAGTGAAAGAATGTCTCGGTTTTCAAAGCAGTGACGAAAAACAACGTCTTCTACAAATCTGTGGTTACGGCAAGGCAGACTTGGAGCATGCACTCTTTTCCTCTTCTAACCGCGTCGTCCTCTTCCGCGAAGAAACGCTGGAAATCGATCACTTTCATCTCTACGAAATTCCCATCCCTGATGAGTTCAAGCAACTTAAAGGGGTTCGCCGCATCTCCGCCACACTGGCCTTTGATCCACCTATCCGGCGCACACGACGTGATTATATCGGCAATCGCATGAGCTTCAAGCTGATCCGTGGCAAAACTGCCGACGAAATCGTTGCAAACTACCACGAGCTAAGCGAAAAAGGTAATCAATTCTCTGCGGGCGCGACAACGAACACACTTTGGCCTAACTATGAGACGCGGCATTCAGGTACAGTGCAAAAGGGAATGTTAGAGATCAAAAGTAGCCGCGCACTCGCCTATGATAGTCCATTTTATCTCGTCGTCTGGGCAGAAGGACGGTGGGCAGCGCAAGAATATACCACACAGAATTATGCAGTAGTGGTCACATTGGAGTTTGAGGAGCACGCCACTGTCAATCTCTATGAAATAATGCGGGCACGGGTTGCGTTACCGGTGGTGACGAGAATTCGTATTTAGAAAAGGGGGCATTCGCCCCCGGACGAATCCTATTACCCGGATCAGCCGGAGTTCAGATGTCCGTTTAGGATAGCGCACGTTGGCGGGGTGTGCAAGGTAATAGTTATTGGCCAGCGCGATTCTGGTGCTATCAGGCTGCTTGTCTATCGCCTCGATTATCAGTAGGTCGCACAGAATGCGTTGCTACCGGCGATATTGGATAAGGCGTTTCGGGGCGAGTTGTAGGAGTGCAAAGGTGAAGAAGTCCGACTTTTTGAAAAAGTCGGACTTCTGGTCTATCACCGTGTGCTAGCGATAGCGCAAGGTCTGCTATCTATAAATTAATATGATCTTTGCCATCGGGCATGGCCTTTCCGCTATCGGGCACGTGCTCATTTGCATCGGGCAAGGCCTTTCAGCTATCGGGCACGCACTTATTTGTATCGGGCAAGGGTTATTTGTATCGATCATGCACTCATTGGCATCGGGCAAGGCCATCCAGCTATCGATCATGCACTTATTGGCATCGGGCATGGTCTTTCAGCTATGGGGCACGTGCTTATTTGCATCGGGCAAGGGGTGATTTGCATCGGTCGCGCCCTCATTTGCATCGGGCAAGGGGTGATTTGTATCGATCATGCCCTCATTTGCACCGGGCAAGGGGATATTTCTATAAATGAATATGTGCTTTCTTCTGCACAACCGACTCCATTCCCCCGCAACTTGCGTCACCAGGGCCTTTTTCACTCGTTTGACCTGCATCAACAACCGTGCTACACTGCCCACAGTTGGCTCAATAATTGATGTCCCCCTCGTTATTCCCACACTACTTAACAATATAAGGCTGTACGAATCCGTCCCACTATTTGGTTGTTGTTCAAAAACAGAGAGTTCTTGGAATACATTGTAAAAGACAAGGAGATCTCGTATGGAAGAACGCAGACAAACTCATGGGTTGAGTCGTCGTGATTTTTTGCGCGTGAGCGGTGCGCTGGTGGGCGTGGCCGCGCTGACGGCCTGTATGCCGCCGTCCGCGCCCGGCAGCGACGCCACAACGGGCGCCAGCGGCGCGCCCGCCGCGGGGCCGGTCGAAATCGACGTGTGGACCGGTTGGACGGAGGATGCCGCCACCAATATTGAAAAGATCCTCGCCGGCTACAACGATTCGCAGGGTGACGTGGTGGCCAAACATGTTGTCGTGCCCGATTCGATGACCCAGAAGCTGCTGGCCGCGGTCTCGGCCGGCAACCCGCCGGCCACGGCGGTCGTCTTTGGCGCCAGTATTGCCTACCAACTGGCGGCCCAAAAGGGGTTAATGGCGCTCGACGATGTGGGCAATCCTGAACAGGTGGAGACGCTCAAGGGCTGGATGGACCCGGCGATCTGGGATCTCGGCCTCTATGACGGTAAGTTCTATTACGCCAGCATGTGGAATCAGTGCATGGGTATCTTTGTCAACACCAAGATGTGCGCGGAGCGAGGTGTTGATCCCGATTCACCGCCGCAGACGCTGCAAGAGCTGGACGCCGTCTGGGATGAGTTGACCACTTACGACGCCAACGGCAATATCGATGTGCTGGGCGGCGATTTCACCTGGCTCTCTATGGTGATGGGGCGCTTCCTCGGGCGCTATCTGGCCGAAGATGGCGCGACGGTCACGGCCAATGATGAGAACAATATGCGTGCGATCCAATGGATCGCCGACCGCTGGGCGCGTATCGGGGTACAGAAGATGCAAGATTGGAATGCCTCGCTGCAAGGGCGTGGCGAGCGCTCCGCCGGGCTGGATCCGTGGCTCTCTGGGCTGCGCGCCACCAACGTCACCGGCCCCTGGCACTTCAACACGATCAAGAACTTTGCGCCGGCTGATTTCGAATAGACGGTTTGGCCGCTGCCCGGCCCGGAAGGGCAGACGACCAAGGGCATGTACACCTATGGCGACGGCTGGATCATCCCGGTTGGCTCGCAGAGCCCCACGGCGGCGTGGGAGATTATCAGCACCATGACCGGCGCCACCGGCAACCGCGATGTCTATACCAGCCTCTTTACCACCTGGCAATGTGTCAACGGCCCGGTCTCCAGATCGATGGAAGAGTATCCCGCCTTCCAGACCGAAGTAATGGGTGAGTGTCCAGGCTATCAAGAGGTCTTCCTCACCGACCTCTTTGATTCCGACTACTATCTCTATCCACCCAAGATTCCAACCAGCGATTCCTATGCATCCTTGCTCAGTTCCGAGGCGCAGAAGGTGTGGCTCGGCGAAAAGGATGTCGAGTCTGCGCTCAACCTGGTGCAAGACCAGGCGCAAAAAGAGCTGGATACATGGCTGGAGCAGAATCAGAGCTAGTACACGGTGTTACAGTGGGACGTGGAACAGTGGGTCAGTAAGACAGTAGAACAGTGGGACAGTTGGTCCGTACGTCCACCGTCTACTGTCCCACCGTCTTACTGTCCCACTGTCTTACTGTCTCACTGATCTACTTATGTAACTGTGCCGATATAGGCTAGGCGAATCAACGCACGCAAAACCGATACCACCGAGGATACCACCGTGGCAGTAACCCAGGAGCAGCTCGCCACGCCGCAACCGATGGGGCGCAACGGGGCGCCTAACGCGCGGTGGGCGGCCCAACTTATCAAATATCTGTTGCTAATCGTGATCGCCGGCTTCTTTCTGCTGCCTTGGGTGTGGATGATTTCGACCTCGCTAAAAAACCCCGAGGAGCTGGCCGTCTACCCGATTATCTGGATTCCGGACCCGATCCGCTGGGACAACTACCTGGAAGCCTTTCGCCGCGCCGAGTTTCCGCGCTTTTTGCTTAACACGATGTTGGTGACCGTGCCTTCGGTGATGGGGGCGCTGCTCTCCAATGCGCTTGTCGCTTATGGCTTTGCGCGGATTCGCTGGCCGGGACGGGACTTTGTCTTTGGCATGGTGCTGGCGACGCTGATCCTGCCCGGCTTTGTCACCTTTATTCCGCTTTATCTCATCTTTAAAGAGCTAAATTGGATCAACTCATATCTACCGCTGGTGGTGCCGACCTTTCTGGCCAACCCCTTCTTTGTCTTCCTGTTGCGGCAGTTTTTTATGTCACTGCCGGAAGAGCTCTCCGACGCGGCGCGGGTCGATGGCGCCTCCGAGTTTCGCATCTTCTCCACCATCGTGTTGCCTTTGGCGCGACCAGCGTTGGCCACAGTGGCGCTCTTTCAATTTATCGGCAGTTGGAACGACTACTTTGGTCCGCTGATCTATCTCAACGACAAAGCGCTCTATACCATCTCGCTGGGCATTGCCAACATGCGGGCAAGCTATGGCTTTTCCAACTTTGCCTGGATCATGGCCGCCACCTGTATGAGCGTATTGCCGATCATTATTCTCTTCTTCTTTGCCCAGCGCACCTTTATTGAAGGCATTGCGCTGACCGGGCTAAAGGGATAACCGTTATGCCGCGTTTTCGCCGTTTAACCCGCAAAGAATGGCAGGGCCTGCGCAATGGCCTGCTCTTTATTTCGCCGTGGATCGTCGGTTTTCTGGCGTTCCGCGTCTATCCCTTCTTTGCGTCGCTCTACTACAGCTTTACCTTCTACCCGATTCTGGATCGCCCCAAGTGGGTCGGGCTGAGCAATTACATCGATCTCTTTGGTGATTCGCGCTTTCTCACGTCGCTCTACAACACGACTTATTATGCGCTGGGCGCGGTGCCGCTGGCCGCCATTGTGGGGATTCTGTTGGCCATGTTGCTCAACACCAATGTGCGCGGACTCTCTTTCTTTCGCACCATCTACTTCTTACCGAGCATTACACCAGTGGTCGCTTCGGCGATTGTCTGGCTCTGGATGTTTGACCCGATCAACGGCGTGGTGAACTATCTATTGGCGCAGGTTGGGATTCACGGGCCGGGCTGGATGGGCAGCCCGCAATGGTCCAAACCGGCGCTGATCATCATGGCCATGTGGAGCGTCGGCGGCGCCGTGGTGATCTATCTGGCCGCCCTGCAAGATGTGCCGCGTGAACTGTTGGAGGCCGCCGAGTTGGATGGCGCCAACCTGGTGCAGAAGATCCGCTCGGTTACCTTGCCGATGATCAGCCCCGTCATCTTCTTCAACGTGATTACCGGTCTGATCGGCGCCTTTCAATATTTCACCGAAGTCCACGTCATGACCGGCGGCACCGGTTCGCCGGCGGACTCGACGTTGATGATGTCGATCTATCTCTATCAAAGCGCCTTTCAATTCTTCAAAATCGGTTACGCCTCGGCCCAAGCGTGGGTGCTCTTCTTGATCGTGATCCTCTTCACCGCGCTCATGTTTCGGGTGTCGGGGCGGCTGGTCTATTATGGCGGCAAATAATCGGTAGATCACAACAGCAAGGGATAGGGCCGGATTCACCAATCGAGACCGACGCTTGTTTCGCCAACACCGTTGCGGTGCACTAATAAAAGGAACGCTATGACATCGCTTTTCCAAACGGAAATGTACTTTCGGCAACGCTATCAGACGGTCGGGCGCGGGCTGCGCTTTCAGGCCCAAACGCATGGGGAATGGCAACTGTGGCGGCAGACCCTGCGCAGCCGCATCCGTGAATGGCAGGGCTTGCATCGCCTTGTCCCGACCGTGCCGAACCCACGCATCACGGAAACGGTCCAATGTGACGGCTATCGGCGCCAGCGCGTCGAGATCGACACCGAGCCAGGGGTAACGATGCCCTTTTATGTATTGATTCCCGACCAACTCCAAGGCGCCGCGCCGGGCGTGCTGGCGCTGCACGGCCATGCCAGTGGCGGCAAGTATGCGGTGGCCGGCATCCGCGGCCTCGATCCGGGCCTCGACCAGACCATCAACCAGCACAACTATGACTACGGCGTGCAGGCGGTGCGGCGCGGGTACGTGGTCTTTTGTCCCGATGCACGCGGCTTTGGCGAACGCCGCGAATCCTTTGCGCAGGAGCCGCATCAAATTCTCAACTCTTCGTGCCATCAACTGGCCCATATGGCGTTGCCCCTGGGCTTGACTGTCGCCGGCATGTGGACGTGGGACCTCATGCGCCTGCTCGATTACGTGCAAACCCGACCCGAAGTGCAAGGGCAGAAGTTGGCCTCGATTGGTCTGTCCGGCGGCGGTTTGCAGACGTTGTGGCTGGCTGCGCTCGATGAACGGCTGGCCTGTGCCGTGATTAGCGGCTACTTTTATGGCGTAGCCGATTCGTTGCTCCACCTTTCCAACAACTGTGATTGCAACTATATTCCGCACATGTGGGAAGCGGCGGATATGGGTGATGTTGGGGCGTTGATTGCGCCCTGTCCGCTCTTGATCGAAGCGGCGCGCCAGGATGGCCTCAACGGTCCGCGCGGTATTGTCAACGTGGAGGAGCAAGTTGCCATTACCCAACGCGCCTACGACCTGCTCGGCGTCGCCGACCGCCTGGCCATCGACTACTTTGATGGCGGTCATGTGTGGCATGGTACAATGGCCTTCGATTGGCTCGACCGCTGGCTGCGGTGATTTAAAGATACAAATCTGGTTCCACGCGGAGCGTGGAATCCCGAAGCGGACGCTTCGCGTCTGGAGTGGACGCGGAGCGTCTAACCGAGCATTCCACGCGGAGCGTGGAACGAGTAGTACAGTGTCCTGCAAGTATTGAGAGATTAGCGCCGGTTGAGTAGGTTGCGGCTGTTGGCAACCGTATCGAAACCAAGCGGGTCGCTCACTCTGGTTTCGATACGTGCGGATACAGCCCGCACTACTCAACCGCCGTTCGCTCCGTTCTAATTTATCACAACTTTGAAGACATTATAGTGGCCTTGTAAAGGAAAAATTATGCGTACAGCAACGATTCTCGCCCCGCTTACTTCCGCCCACAAAGCGCTGGAGATGACATCCTCTACCTTTGGCGAATTGCATGATTGCACACCGCTGCTAAACGATAGCACAGCGCTGCGGCGCCACATGACCGAGGAAGGGTATCTCTATCTGCGCGGGGTTTTGAATCGCGACGATCTGCTGGCGGCGCGGCGGTCCATGCTCGAAAAGTTGGCTGCCGAAGGACACGTTGACCTCTCGCATCCGCTCATGGAGGGCAAAGCCGCGCCGGAGACGCGCATTGCCTTCAAACCGGAGCTGGCGGTCAAGAATCCGCTAATACACAAGGTGGTCTACGACGGGCCGCTGATGGCCATCTTTGCGCAACTGCTCGGCGGCGCGGTGCGTCACTTTGATTTCACCTGGATTCGCGCGGTGGCGCCCGGCATCGCCACCCCACCCCATATGGATATTGTCTACATGGGGCGCGGGACCAAGCAGCTCTACACGGCGTGGACGCCCTACGGCGACGTGCCGCGCACAATGGGTGGCCTGATGGTGCTCGAACAGTCGCATCAAAATCAGCGGCTGGTCAACGGCTATGGCGCCAAAGATGTGGACAAATATTGTGAAAACCGCGTCGGCTCCGGCTACACCAAAATGGGCGGCGGCGGCAACATCACGCCCGGCGGCTGGCTCTCGCGCGACCCGGTGACGCTGCGCAAACGGCTCGGCGGGCGCTGGCTCACGGCCGATTACCAACTGGGCGATGTACTGCTCTTTTCAGTCTATCTCGTCCACTGTAGCCTCGACAACACGAGCGACCGCATCCGCCTCACCAGCGACACCCGCTATCAACTGGCCAGCGACCCTGTCGATGAGCGCTGGATCGGCGAGGAGCCGATTGCGCATGGCCCTGCGGCCAAAGAAGGCATGATCTGTTAGCAAGAACTTTGATGATGAGTGTCCGTTGGGTGGCGTAACGGTCACTAAACTGGCGCTTAGGTTCTATATGAAGCGCAATTTTACATTTTGTATGCTATGCAATATTATGTTCTTGTGCATACAGTGGAAATTGATTGCTTCAGCATAGCCTAACGTGACGCATGTCCACCTTTGTCGACCGCCACAACGAATTAACTTTCTTCAATAACCTCCTCACGCGCGCACGCCCCGGACCCGCGCAACTCGTGCTGCTCTATGGACGGCGGCGTGTGGGCAAGACGGCGCTGCTCAGCCACTGGGTGGCGCAGAGTGACTTGCCATACACCTATTGGGTGGCAGACAAAGAATCAGCCGCGCTACAGCGGCGTAGTTTTGCCGCGGCTATACTCAACACACCCGAAGAAAGCGCTCCCATGTTCGATAGCTGGCCGGTGCTCTGGCGCTGGCTGGCCCCGCGCCTGGCACAGGAATCGGCGCGCAAAATTCTCATTATTGATGAGCTGTCGTATGCGGCCGAAGCCGATCAGGCAGTCCTGTCCGCACTACAACATGCGTGGGATCAGCAATTAAAAGATTCAAACCTAGTGATGGTGCTTTGCGGTTCGCAAGTCAACGCCATGGAATCGATGATGAAGCACCAGTCACCACTCTTTGGCCGCTTTACCGGTCAGTGGAAACTGGAGCCGCTGCCCTTTGCGGCGCTGCGCGAATTCTTTGTGGGCTGGCAAACGGATGAACGGGTAGCGCTTTACGCGGTCATCGGCGGTATTCCGGCCTATCTGGAATGGTTGGATCCAGCCGTGGGGCTGGTGGAGAATATCCGCGATATTATGCTGGCGCCCGGCAGTATGTTTATGGCAGAACCGCAATTTTTACTCTACGATGAATTGCGCGACCCGCAGACCTATCTTTCAATTTTGCAGGCTATCAGCAATGGCAACCATACCCTCAGCGCCATTAGTCAGGCCGCGTTAGTTGAACGCACGGGGCTGCCCCGCTTCTTACAACGCCTGCAGGAATTGCAACTGATCGAGCGTCGTCTGCCGGTGACGCTCAACAAGGCCGCGCAGAAGAAATCGCGTCAAGGCCGTTATCATCTGGCCGACCCTTTCTTCCGTTTCTATTTTCGCTTTCTGGCTCCCCACCAAAATGCCTTTATGCCCCAACAGGAGACGCTGATTCACATTCAAAACGAGCTACGCGCTTTTGTGGGGTTGGGCTTCGAGCAGCTTGCCCAGCAGTGGGTTGCCGCGCAAGCGCGCGCCGGCAAACTGCCGTTTGTGCCGGAAGCCATCGGCGCCCATTGGGGGAGCACCGCGCAGATCGATGTGGTCGCCATCAACTGGCACACGCACGACGTGCTTTTGGGCGAATGTAAATGGGGAGATCGCCCCGTTGAGCGCGCCGTGGTGGATGATCTCGTCCAGCGCAAAGGACCGGCATTGCGCGCGATCCTAGAGGAGAATGGCCCTCAATGGCAACTGCACTATGCCATTTTTGCGCGGGCTGGCCTCACTGAAAATGCCCTTTCCGCCCTGCAAGCTCACAGCGGCATGATGATTGATCTGCCGCTTATGGATCAGATTCTCACGAATACAACGAAAGCGTAGTTCCATGTCCGTATCGTCAACCCCTGCTTCATCTGCCGCAACTCCATTCCCGCCCCTCCATGTCGACGTCCTTTGCGCTGGCTTTGCCTGCCACGATCTCGTCTTTGACGTGCCACGGCATCCCGGCCCCGATGAAAAAGCGCGCGCCACAGCGCTGCTCAATTGCGGCGGCGGCTTGGCTTCCAACGCTGCGGTGACGGCGGCGCGGCTGGGTTGCCGCACGGCCTTTGTGGGCTATGTGGGGGCGGATGTGTATGGCGATCTGCACATGGCCGAATTTCACGCCGATGGCGTGATCACCGATTGGGTGGTGCGCGGGGCGGAGCCCACGCCCCTTTCCGCCATCATCATCAAGCCAGATGGGCAGCGCACCATTGTCAACTATCGCGGCCACAGCGAAGGGGCCTGCGCCGGCCGCTTTGATCTGACCCAATTGCACGCCAAAAGCATTCTGATCGACGGACATCAGTTTGAACTGGCCAAGGAACTGGCACAATATGCCCGCGCCAACCGCGCGCCCATTGTGATTGACGCCGATGCGCTGCGTCCCCCATTGCCGAGTTGGTGCAACTGGTCGATTACGTGGTGGCGTCGGAGCATTTTGCCCAGGATTATAGCGGTGAGGGCGATGCCGAAGCCGGGTTGGCCAAGCTGGCCCGAGTTGCGCCCAATGTGGTGGTGACATTGGGCGACCGCGGTTTGATCTGGCAACGGGGATGAAGCGCGGCCGCCTGGCTGCCTTTCCGATCAACGCGGTCGATACGACCGGCGCCGACGATGCGTTTCATGGCGCCTTTGCGGCCGGTTTGGCCCAGGGCATGGCGTGGGCGGAACTTTTGCGCTATGCCAGCGCCGTGGGCGCGCTGTGCTGCACCAAAGTGGGCGGCCGCGTGGGCATTCCCACGGGTGCGGAAGTAGCCGCTTTCTTGACGCAGCATTCCAACGCTTTGAGAGGCTGATGGTGAATCACATCAATCTTGTCATTTTGGATGATTATGAGGGCGAATTAGCGCAGGCGCCCGCTATGGCGTCTGCGCGAGGCCTTAATGTGACCATTCTCAATCGTCCGCTGGGTGCGGAGGATGAAGGACATTTAAACAGCGCACATGTTCTGCTGGCCCTGCGCAGAGAACCACCATTGATAGCCAACTTTTCGCCCGCTGCCCCAATTTAGAGCTGATTTTGCAGACGGGCGGCCACGCCTATCATTTGGATCAAGCAACGGCCACCCAGCGCGGCATTGTTGTGGCGCTGGGGCGGCGGGTCACCATGCCGCCGGTGGTCGTGCCAGAGCTGGTTATGGGGTTGATGCTGGGGCTGGTGCGGCAGATTTATCCGCTGCACGCCGAGATGCAGCACGGTGGCTGGCCGTCATCAATCGGCGGCTCTTTGACCGGTCGCACATTGGGCATCCTAGGGTATGGCCGCCATGGCCGCCCGGTCGCACGGCTGGCCGAAGCATTTGGCATGAAGGTGATGGCGTGGAAGCGCTGCGCACCGGTGGGCATAGACGAGTTTGGCGTCGAGTATCTGCCGCTGGACGACCTGCTGGCGCAGGCCGATATTGTGTCGATTCATCTGCGATTGTCGGATGAATCGCGGGGCTGATCAATCGTGAACGGCTGGGCCAAATGAAGAAGGGCGCCTTCTTAATCAACACCTCCGCGGAGCGATTGTGGATGAGGCGGCGCTGATCGAGGCGCTGCAAGATGGCAGATTGGCGGGCGCCGGACTCGACGTTTTTGCCGTCGAGCCGTTGCCGGTATCCAGCCCCTTACGCACGCTGCCCAATGTGCTGCTGACGCCCCATGTGGGCTGGAAAGTGCGTGCGGTGCTGCATGAATTTGTGGAGATTGCGGCCGAGCAGCTGGCGGCCTGGTTGCAGGGCAATTTGCCCACAAACGAAATATTGAACCCGGCTGCGCTGGATGTGGATAGTCCACGCACGGGAGGCATTGAGTTTTCATAATATTACGGAACTATGCACCTGCTCCCTTCGACAAGCTCAGGGAGCAGGTGCGTAGTTCCGCGCAAGAACTATCGAGTGAATATCTGCCCGTTTTGGCAGGCGTAAAGCGATCAGGTAGAATTACCCCCGATCACCCCTCCTGCACTCCCTGCAAAAACTTTAGGTTCTTCGGGAATTCCTGTGGTTGACACGTACACCCCCGGTTGAAACCGGCGGCTGATATAGGAAACCGGCTTAAGCCGGTTTGCTTTGGCAGGCGCCGAATTTATTCGGCGATGTTAACCACATGTGTTCCGGTTGCACCTGAGTCGAAAGGGAGTCAATGGTCTATATCAAGAGGCTGCGGCCTTTCCGCCTTAAATTTGCGCTCATCCTGTGCATTGCGCTCATTCCACTGCTTTTGGCGCGTCACCCCGTGCGCTCCCAGCGACTGTATAACTCTTTCGAGCAATTCATACTGGGGCTCACCTTTGTCAAGTCGACCGATGGGCGCGTGTTTGTCACGTTTCAGATTCAGCCGCCTTCCGATGGCGATTTGAAAACGCGGTTGGAAAATGGTGAACCAGGGCGCGCGTTAGATGGGCTCATTGAGTCTGTGCAATTGGGGGGACTTTGGCCGGGGGTGGATGGAGTGGTCTCGCCTGCGGGTGTGGCGATTTCGCCCGACGGCAAGCAGGTTGTCTTTAGCCTGGATAGTGGGGCATATGCCGATCTGTACGTTACAAACTTGGACGGTACCGAACCGCATCAGGTTACGCACAATGGGGGTTTGGCCGTTAACCGGGCCGAAAATCCGTGGTGGACGCCGCTAGATGGACAGATATTTTTCGATCAGCAAATTGCTGGTGTATTTACCGCCGCTGCAATCCACAGCGACGGGACGGAGCTGGAACCGCTATTGCCCGGCGGCTATCGGCTGCGGCTCTCCCCCAACAGCAGCCAAATCCTCTACAATTTGCCAGCCGGGACCGCCAACAGCGCGCCTATGTGGGCGATCTGCTCTCGACTGAAACCACCAAGCTTAGCGCCGCCCCGGCGCTGGCCGAGTGGTCGCCCAATGGAACGCAGATCGCCTTTGTCATGCCTCGCATCTGTTTATCCACACCATGACCGAAGGGGACGCGCGCAAAGTGGTCACGGCCAATATCCAGGGGGCGCCGCTCTGGTCGCCAGCGGGCATGCAGATTGCCTTTGCTTCGCTGACCAACAGTTTGCACGTAGCGCGTGCAAGTGGGCTGGGGTCCATTAACTTGACTGGCAACGCCCACGCCTCACCGATCACGCCGCTGCTTTGGTCCCCCGATGGCCGCTATGTGCTCTATCGGGCGCTGGCCGAGGGGATTTATGTGATCAATATTGTGAGCGGCGAAAAGCATCTGCTCTTCGCGCTGGCTGAAAGCGATGTGATGGCGGCGGCGTTTCTGCCGGAGCGGACGGCCAATGTCATCGCAATGGGACAAGTTGTGGTCGGCAACGGCGATCCGTCTGCTGGGGCAACTGCTGGCGATAGAGTGGCGGGGACGGGCCGAGTGACGAGCTTCTTTGGCGCCAACAGCTTGCGCGCATTGGGCATTCCGCCCTGGCTAATTGGCGGGGCCGGAGCGCTGATTCTTGTCGGCCTGGTGCTCATCAGTTTGCGCAATTTAAGGCCGGGGCTCGCCATGCGCAATGCCAATAATAGTATGGGCCAACCTACACAGGTACAAAATTCAGCGCCAGATCTGGCCATTTCCACGCCTGAATCTATGCCGCAACCATCCGAGACAGCGAAGCCGCCCCACCCTTTTCACCAGCTTGATCCAAGCGGTACGCTGGCGCAGCACGGCCCGGAGCTCGCGGACCAGGCGTTGATCCGCCAGTTGCAAAGCGGCGTGGCGCCCGATGGGGCCATCCGCCCGGTGCGGGCGGCCACGCGCTTTTCGTCATACGACAACTGGCTTTCGACGCGGCAAGCGGCTTTGCACGAGTTGCAACGACAGGCCCATTTGGATGGCATCGATCTGAGCCAGCTGCCGCGGCCCGGCCAGCCCGATCAGCGCAAAATTACGCTGGCGCATGGCCGCCACATTGGCGATGGCTTTGTGGGGCAGGGTCAGCCGTCGACGCGAATGGTGGGTGGTCAACCGGTCAAAGTGTATGGCCAATATGCGCGACTGGCGGGCATCGCCCAAACCACCACCACTCTGCGCTGGAATCCCGAATCGCGTCAATGGGAGATTGACCAGCACTACCCCGACGCCAACAAAAAATTGGGCATCACGGCAACCGCATGAACACAAAAATCAGCGCCATCACCATTGGCGAATATTTGGATTACGTTACGGTGCTCTGGTTTGGCCGCGGCCGCGCGCTACCGCCGGATAATGTCATCGATTATCTGCCGCTCTTTGAGATCATGCGCCAACACGCCACGCTCAACGGCGAGCTGGGCTATCTGAAACTGGCGTTCGAACACCTGCTCACCAGCCCAGAGATCGACTGCACGCAGTTCGACGGCGGCAACTACCCATTCAGCGACGCCGAGCTGCGCGCCATCATCGCCCTGGCCTACCGCACCATTTGGCAGACCGCCGCCCCGCCGCCCAAGCGCCACGACATTGAGATCGTCGGCGAATATTTAGAAGAGTGGCGCCGGACAGCTTAGTTAATGACAGAATGACAAGATGACTTCGACAGGCCCAGTCATCTTGTCATCCTGTCATCCCTCCATCTTGTCACACTCTTTTACGCATACTGCTTCAAAACCTGCCGCGCCACCACCATTTTGTGCACCTCATCCGGCCCGTCGTAAATGCGCGATGCGCGGCCCTGGCGCCACATAAAGGCCAGCGGCGTATCGTCGGACATGCCCAGCCCGCCGTGGACCTGGATAGCGCGATCCAGCACGTCCATCATGACCTTGGCCACAAAAAACTTGATCAGCGAAATGTCGACGCGGGCGCCTTTGGCCCCCAGGTTGTCGATCTTCCAGGCGGCGTGCAGCGTCATCAGGCGGGCGGCCTGGATTTCGGCCGCGCTTTCGGCGATCCAGTTTTGCACGGTCTGCTTGTCGGCCAGGGCGCTGCCAAAGAGCTGGCGCTGCTTGCTATAGCTGCACATCAGGTCGAAGCCGCGCTGCGCCTGCCCCAGCCAGCGCATACAGTGGTGAATGCGTCCGGGGCCTAGCCGGGTCTGGGCAATGGCAAAGCCATCACCCCGTTCGCCCAGCGTGTTGCTCATGGGTACGCGCACGTTTTCAAAGGCCACTTCCCAATGGCCCGTGCCGGCGGTGTGACCCATGACCGGAATGGGGCGCACCAGCTTGAGACCGGGCGTATCGGCGGGGATGATGATCTGGCTAAAGCGCCGGTGGCGGCCGGCATCGGGGTCGGTCAGCGCCATGAGGATGCAGAAGGCGGCGCCATTGGCATTGGTGCTGTACCACTTGCGCCCGTTGATCAGCCACTCGTCGCCCTGCTGGACGGCTGTTGTCTGCAGGCCGGTAGGGTCAGAACCGCTCACGTCCGGCTCGGTCATGGCAAAGAAGGAGCGCACCTCCGCCCGCTGCAGCGGCCAGAAGAAGCGCTCTTTTTGTGCGTCTGTGCCATAGTGCCACAGGATTTCGGCGTTGCCGCTGTCCGGCGCATTGGAGCCAAAGACGCGCGGCGCAAAATACGAGCGGCCAATGATCTCATTGAGCAACCCATACTCGGTGACGGTCAGCCCCATGCCGCCGGCTTCAGCCGGTAAATGGCCGGCCCAAATGCCCATCTCCTGGGCCGCGGCCTGCAACGCGCGTATCTCGTCGCCGTCCTCCACGCAGGCCGGGTAGATCTCCTCCTCCAGGCGAAACCAGCGGTTCTCATGGGGATAGATTTTGGTCTCCAAAAAGTTGAGGATTTTGGCGCGTAGTTCTTCGATTGCAGGATCTATGGTGAAGTCCATAATGGGTGGTCCTTTGTGGTGAGACAAGCGATGAGCCTGCCCTGTGGATTTTGCATTAATGGTGCGAATGGCGGGGAGTCAACGACATTTATTCAGGACTTACGCAAGCCTTGCGTAAAATCTCATCGTATGGGTTTTATAGATTATATCACAGTGCAACGCGACCATCGGAAAGATTTTTAGGGACTTAGTCTCTTTGGGATTTCATGTAGCCCCACCATCGGTTAAAACCGGTGGCTGATACGGAAAACCGGCTTAAGCCGGTTTGTTTTAGCAGACGCCGAATTTATTCGGCGGTGTCAACATAAGAACCGGTTGAACCATGAAAGATTTTGACGTTCTGTTGCATCCTTGTAGCCATGCAAATCACTCAGCGTCCGACTAGCGCAGCCAAAGCCAGATGTGATACGATCCAGTGTGCTGTTCATCCGTTCCTGTTTTGCAAATGGAGGCCACCCCCTTAACACCCCAACCAACTTGATCAACGTTCGCTTGATTGACGGTCAAATTTAAGGAGTCGCCACAAAAACACAAAACCCACAAAATTTTCTCTTTTATGCTTTTGTGGCGATTATGAGCTTTGACGGTCAGTCAACGACATCCGCTGTATTTACAAATTCCGCTACTATTCAGCCGTTGCCTGAGCTTGTCGCAGGCAACGGCTGAATAGTACCCAATTTCCCGTTCTATTACCCTAACAAGGAGCATATATGTCGCGAGTCGTTTCAATCCTCACGCGTCTCGTTACTCTCTGTGGAATCCTCGCCGTCCTCATCGCCGCCTCCGCACCCAACCTGTACGCCGAACCCAACGCCCCCACCGACACACCTACGCCCGTTGTGACCGATGCGGTCGAAGAATGGAGCGTGGGCAACGGCCTGATCTACTGGGCCTATAATTGCTTTGCCGATGAATTTGTCTCCACCGCCGCCCTCAAACGCAAGCCGGTCAACGGCAGCATTCAGCGCGTCCTCGAATCCATCGATGACTTCGCCAAATGCAACACCTATCGCAATCCGCTCTCTTCGTCCGACGGGCTCTATTATCTGGACGATTCGGAAGGGCGCATTGAGCGTATGCCGCTGGGGGAACCGTATACGCCGCAAGAGGTCAAACCGGTCAGCGGCGACCAAAGCCTGGGCTTCAGCAGCCCGCCGGAGGAAGCCAATGGCTATCTCTACTGGATCGGCTTCAAGCAGATTCTGCGCACGCTCAAAGATGGCAGCGGCCCCATCGAAACCGTGACCACCAGCGATTCGCTGATTGCCGACATTATGGTGGTGGGCAACCTCGTCTATTGGATCGATGATGGCGGCGTCAAAGACATTTCGATCAATTGCACGGCTTTGCCCTGCACGGGGACCGGCGGCACGCTCAAGCCATTCAGCGCCACCACACGCGGCTCTGGGCTGGTCTATCGCCCCCCCAATAACAGCGGACCCATTGCCGACCGCCCCTACTTTCTCTACTGGGTGGAGCGCAATACGACATCGCCCGCCACCTACACCATCCGCTTTTGCTCGGTGAGCCTCATCTCGCCCTGTCAAGATCCGGTAGTCAAGCCGCTGGGGCAGGATGCAACGGCCGCGCCTGATTCGCTGGGCACATTTTACACCGCCACCGCCAACTGGTTTATTGGCGCCCCCATTTTGGTCAACGGCAATCTCTACTGGACTGAGCGCGACATCAGCACGGTGACCAACAATACGGGCGACGTCAAGCGCAAAGCCATCACCGCCGCCCAAGCCGACCCGGCCGACACCATTGCCACCAACCAGGCTAATATCGACGGTCGCCTCTACACAGATAGCGATCTGCTCTTCTTTGCCCGCCGCAACACCGGCATCTACAGCCTCTCCCTCACCGCCACCGCCATTACGCGCGACTTTGAAGCCAGCGCGCTGGAAGTGACCCAGGCCATTCAAAATCTGGCCAACAGCGCGCCGCTGGTCGCCAACAAGAGCACCTTCGTGCGCGCCTACGGCAAACAGCTCGCCGGCCCCAGCGCGCCCAATGTGGAGGCGCGGCTGGTGGGGACCAAAAATGGTGAGCCGCTGCCCGGTTCGCCGCTGCAACCCATCAACGGCGCCCGTGCGCTGACCACCGGCGGCGGCTTTGACCGCGCCCGCCTCAACGACGGCTGGTATTTCCAGTTGCCGGGCAGCTGGATCGGCGCCGGGCAGATCACGCTTAAAGTGGAGGTCGATGGCCGCCAAATTCACAACGACCCCAACCGCGCCAACAACGAACGCTCGCAGACGGTCACTTTCCAAAATCAGCCGCCCGTCTGCGTATGGACCGTACCCGTGCGCACCCACACGCCGCTGCCCTCCACCACCGACCCCAACTTCTGGGGCATGGTCAGCCACTTTAATCGCCGCTGGCCCGTGCCGGACACCTGGATCTTCCGCGATACCGATCCGGTGGAGGAGTTGCAAGTCTGCTGGGCCGGGCCTTTCCCCTATCCCTGCCACGGCCCCTATGAATTGGAGGACGGCTGGAGCATTACCAACGGCCCGCCCGACCGTGACAAAGTCATCATCTCGCTGTGGGGGCGGGCGCTGCTCTCCTTTAACCCCGACGCTTGCGACGACATCAGCGCGCCGGTACACTTTATGGGCATGGTCCACCCCAATGCCAACAACGGCGGCGCCTCCGGCTATGCCAGCACCATTAGCAATCAATCGTGGGTACAACTGCCGCCACACACGCCCAATCCCATTCCGGCGGGCTGGGACAAGCTGCGCGCCGGCAAAGTCATGTCACAAGAACTGGCCCACAACGATGGCCGCAAACACGTCAACTGTGGCGGCCCCGACAACATTGACACGGGCTATCCCTATCCACCCTGCCAAATTGCCAACGTGGGCGCCGACAGCTATTACGGCTTTGACGTCACCACGCGCCAGCCCATCCGCCCCGATGGCGCTGCCGATTTTATGTCCTATCGCGACCCCAGTTGGGTCAGCGATTACACCTGGCGCGCGCTACTCAACAGCTTTGCCGCCGCCAACGTGACCGGGGCCACTGCCGCCCCCGGCGCCGGCAACAGCGTCTTTGTCAGCGGCCTGGTGGACACCGAAAACAATCTGGGGGAAATCTCCACGGTTCTCGTGTTGCCCACATCATCCGTGCCGCTGGCCACCGTGCGCAGCCTGGCCATGCAAACCAGCATCGCCGCCCACGATGCCGCCACGCACGCCGTCTTCAAGTTGCGCCTGCTGGACGCCGTGGGGACGGTGCTCATCGAACGCACGCTCACGCTGACCGAAATGGACAACCACGCCGCCGGTGCGGCCTCGGCGCTCTTTAGCGATCTCTTTGACCAGCCCAGCGGCCAGGTGGCCAAAGTACAACTGCTGGCCGACAACACGGTCATCGATGAAATTACCCCCGGCGCCGCTGCCCCTACCGTCAACATTTCGCAGCCCACCGGCGGCAGCACTGTGAACGACAGCATGACCATCGCCTGGACGGCTGATGATGCCGACGCCAACGATGAACTGCTCTTCACCGTGCAGTATAGCCACGACAACGGCGCCAAATGGCACACCATTGCCCTCAACTTCCCCAGCACGCCCGCCAAAAGCTACACGCTAACGCTGGACGATCTGGGCGGTCTACAGGGCAGCGCGCCCAACCAGGCGCTGATCCGCGTGCTGGCCAGCGACGGCTATCACACCACGATTGCCACGTCGCAGCCCTTCACCGTCAGCAATCGCCAGCCCGAACCGGCCATCCTCGTCCCCGTGGCAGAGCAGACCTTTGCCGCTGGCCTTGCGATCCCGCTGAGCGGAGTTGCCACCGACCCCGATGATGGTGGGCTGAGCGGCAACGCACTGACGTGGGCGGTCGATGGCAATGCCGCCGGCGCGGGTACGGACACGAGCGTCCCCGGCCTCGCGCCCGGTGCGCACATAGCCATGTTGACCGCCACCGACTCGGTCAGCAATAGCGCTACGGCCAGCGTCAACTTTGCCATTGCGCCGCTGAGCGTGCCCATTTCCACCACGCTGCCCACCTTGGATGGCGGCTGCGACGACGGCGCATACGCCAGCGGCCAGCTCATCAGCCTGAAGCCGTATGCAGATGGCAGCCAGGCCACCGTGCGCATTTTGCGCAGCGCCGATTATCTGTGGGCCTGCTTCTCGAGCATGCAGAAAAGGCGCGGTATCCCGGCGCCTTGCCGGTCTGCGCGGATGTGGACAACAGCCGCAACTCCAACGCCCAAGGCGACGATTACGGCTTCGTGGGCGAAGATGGTGATGTTTTCAGCCTGGCGGGTAACGGTATCGGCGGCTTTAGCGAAGCCGCCCCGGCGGGCTGGCGGGTCAGATTAACATCGGCGCTCAATAGCTGAGCGCCGAACTGCGTATCGACAAAGCCAACTTCAATGGCTGGGACCATCTGGTGGGGCTGAACTTTGGCCACTACTGGTTCAACTTCCAGGGCGATGATTACGTCTGGCCCTATGCGTCGGTCTACAACCACCCGGATAGCTGGGCCGCCAGCGCATTGGGCAGTCAACCGCTGATCACCGCGCTCGACCCCTTCACGGCCACGGTCAACAGCGCCGCCTTTAGCGGCTGGCCGTGGAAGGCAGCGGCTTTATCAGCGGCACGTCGGTGGTTTGAATGGCACGTGCTGCCCACCACTTTTGTGGACGGTGAGCATCTGACCGCCCAGGTCAGCGCGGGCCACTGGGCCACCGCGGGCCAGGCGCAAGTCAAGAGCCGCCGGGCAATTTCGAATCCAACGCGCCGTCTCTTTGCTGTCGAAGCGCTGGCGCCCGACCATCACCAGCCTGTCGCCCGCCAGCATCGGCGCGGGCAGTCCGGCTGCCACGCTCACTGTCAACGGCGCCAACTTTGCGCCTCCGATGCGCAAGTGCTCTGGAACGGCGAACCGCTGGCTACCCAATTCGTCAACGCCACGCAGGTCAAAGTGCAGCTCAGCGTGTTATGCGGCTGGCCGATGGCCAAACCGCCGGTGGCCGTGCGCAACCAATCACCTGCAATGAGCGCATTCGACGCCGCCGTCTTCGAAGTGACGCCGCAGGGAATAGAGCCTTCGTCAAAGGAGACCTATTTGCCGATCATAGCGAAGTAAACACAGGCGGGAATGCACCGCTGTAGTAAAATATTTGATCAACAGATTGCACAGATGAAAAAGATTTCTCTGCATAATCTGTTAAATCTGTGCAATCTGTTGATCTTTATTAATTTCGTTGAAACCTTTGTAATCTGCGGTTCACCCTTCGGAGGCCCATCATGTTCAGAGTTGCCCAATATCAATCCGACCCCGCCTTCCAGATCAACGGCTTCTGCCCGCACGACTGCCCAGATGCGTGCAGTTGGCAGGTGGCGGTGGACAAAGCCAGCAGCCGCGCCGTGGACATCTGGGGCCACGCCGATCACCCGATTACGCAGGGTGGACTGTGCGGCAAGGTGGATCGCTATCTGGAGCGCGAATGTATCACGCGGAACGGCTGCTCACGCCGCTGAAACGTATTGGGGAAAAAGGACCGGGCAGCCAATTTGTCCCCATTTCGTGGGATGAAGCGCTAACAGAGATCAGCCAGCGGTTACGGCAGGTCATCGATGAATATGGCGCCGAGGCGGTGCTGCCCTATTCCTATTCGGGCACGCTGGGCTATTTGCAAGGCGAGGGCATGGCCACGCGCTTTTTCAACTGTGATGGCCAGCCATCTGGCGCATTCATCTGCGCCGAGGCCGGCTTTCACGGCTACAGCTACACGCTGGGCGCCCACGGTGGGCATGGAGCCCGAATCGTACGCCCACGCCCGGCTGATCCTGATTTGGGCAGCAACACGCTGACCAGCAACATGCACCTGTGGCCCTTTATCCAGCAGGCGCGTTGCGGGCGCCTGCGCCATCGTCATCGACCCGGCGCGCACGCGCACCGCCCGCGCCGCCGACGAGTGGATCGCCATCCACCCCGGCACGGATGCGGCGCTGGCCTTGGCCATGATGCACGTGGTCATCAACGAAAAGCTGCACGATGCCGACTATGTGGCCCAATACACGGTGGGCTTTGCCGAATTGAGTGAACGCGTGCAGGAATGGACGCCGCAGCGCGCCGCGCAGATCACGGGCATCCCCGCCCAACGCATTATCGAACTGGCGCGCGACTACGCGACGACGCGCCCGGCGGCCATTCGCATCAACTATGGTTTGCAGCGTCACGCTGGCGGCGGCATGGCCGTGCGCACCATTGCGTGCCTGCCCGAATTGCGGGCGCCTTCGGCGTGCATTACGGCGGCGGCATCCAGCTCAGCACCAGCGGCGGCTTTCGCCACATGAATGTCGGCGCTCCTCCGACTAGGCCAGATTCCCAACCCACACACGCGCCATCAACATGATCCGGCGATGCGCTGAGTTTGACCTGACGCAACGGGCGTGGCGCTCATCACCCGCGCCCAGTTGATCCCGTACCCACGGCGGCGGATGCCTATGCCGGTCAAAGCGCTGATTGTTTACACAGCAACCCGCTTGTTGTCTGCTCCGGATCAGAGTGCGGTGCTGGCCAGCTGCGCCGCACGAGCTGTTCACAGTGGTCATGGAGCATTTTCAGACCGACACCGCCGATTATGCCGATTACGTTCTGCCCGCCACCACCCAACTGGAGCATTGGGACCTGCTCAAGTCATACGGCCACTACTATTTGATGCTCAACCGGCCCGCCATTGCGCCGGTGGGCCAGAGCCTGCCCAACAGCGAAATTTTCCGGCGGCTGGCCGCAGCGCTGGGCTATCGCGAGGAATGCTTTCAAGAGACGGATGAAGAGATACTGCGCAAGCTGGTCGAGAGCCAGCGCAACGCCATCTTTGAAACCGTTACCTGGGACAAGCTGCTGGAACAGGGCTTTGCCCGCCTCAACCTGCCCCAGCCCTATCTGCCCTTTGCTGAGGGCAATTTCCCCACGCCCAGCGGCAAGTGCGAATTTACAGCCAGCGCATGGCCAAAGACGGCTACGATCCGCTGCCCACCTACACGCCGCCCCTCTTGCGGGTGAGGCCAAAGCGGTGCGTCCAACTTGAAATGATTGACGCAGATGCCGATTCCGACCAACTGGCCTGCATTTCTGCCGCCCGCCCACTCATTTCTCAACTCCACTTTTGTCAATTTATCGCGCTTCCAGCAGCGCGAAAAAGAGCCGCTGCTCTGGCTGCATCCGCAAGACGCCGCCGCCCGCCACATTGCAAGCGGCCAACCCGTGCGCGTCTGGAACGCGTTGGGCAGCGTCACCCTGACCGCGCGTGTCAATGTGATATTGCGCCGGGCGGTGCTGGCTCCCGGCGTTTGGTGGAATAAGCTGAGCGGCGACGGGCGTAACATCAATCAAGTCACGCCGCCGAATGAGACAGACAGTCGGCGCCATTTTTTATGATGTGAGCGTGCGGGCGTTGGTGGGAGAGGGAACCGGAAGAGGAGCAGCCAATGGCGGACTATTCCAGCAGATTGAGGGCGGGTCGCCTCCTCCCTGGTTCCTCCTCTCCACACGTGGAGAGGAGGGGGATTGGTTGAGTTTCTTGTTGCTTAGTGAGTTAATTCGTAGGTCACACATGTTGTGTGACAAGCCTGGTCAGTAAGAGGCATCAGCGGTCGAGCGCTGTCACTCTTTCAGAGTGACCTACGAGATTATCGAAGTCTCCCTGTCACCCTTTCACCTTGTCATCCTGTCATCTTGTCAAAAAAACACGGAGGAACCCATGAACCAACCCCACGAACGCATGAGCATCACCGACATCAAACTCCTACGCCTGCGCGTCATTGAGGAGCTGGGCGATATTGAGCCGGCCTGGGATCTGGGCGGGCGCATGAATTTTCAGATTGGCGGCGGCGCCGTCGTGGAGATCCACACCAGCGCCGGCATCACGGGGATTGGCCCGGCGGTGGACCCGCAGTTTCTGCCGCGGCTCAAGGAATTGCTGATTGGTCAGGACCCATTTGACACCGAAAAACATTTGGCCGCCATGCGCTATTATGTGCGCGGGCTGCCCTATCGCGGCTGCGCCGGCATCGACATTGCGCTGTGGGACATTATCGGCAAGGCGTGCGGGCAGCCACTCTATAAGTTGTGGGGCGGCGGCAAGGACAAAGTGGCCGGCTACGCCAGCATGGTGCGCCTCTCCACGCCGGACGAGCGCGCCGACCTGGCCGTGCGCCTGGCCGATGAGGGCTGGCAGGCCATGAAGTTGCGCATCCATTATGCCACTTTTGAGGAGGACGTGGAGTTGGTGGAAAGGGTGGTGATGGCCGTGGGCAACCGCATGAAGATTATGGTGGACGCCAACCAGGCTCAATCCAATGGGACGTGGCAGCCGGGCATTTTGTGGGATTACCGGCGGGCGCTGGAGACGGCGCGGGCGTTGAGTGAACTGGGCGTCTATTGGTTCGAGGAGCCGCTGCCCCGCTACGCCTTTGACCAGCTTGCCCGCATCAACAACGAGGTGGATATGCCGCTGGCCGGTGGCGAGAACAACCCGCTGCTCTCCGATTTTACGCAGATGATCGAGAAAAACGTGTACGACGTGCTGCAACCGGAAAGCATGGTGCTGGACGGCATTACCAATCTGCGCAAGCTGGGCGTGCTGGCCGAACTCTATGGCAAAGAGATCTGCCCGCACCACGGCGGGCGCAACTTGGGCACCATTGCCCATCTGCACCTGGTTGCTTCATGGCCACACGCCCACTTCCTGGAGATGCTGCACGATCCGCCCTACGGTGAATACACGGTGGGCTTCTCGATTCTGGCCGAACCGCCGGTGGTGGACAGCGAAGGTTTTGTGGCCGTGCCGCAAGGGCCAGGGCTGGGCGTGGAGATCAATCGCGATTTGGTGATAGCTGATTAAAGTTACGACATTGCAAAATAGCCACAAAAGACACATAATTCACAAAGGGGCAATCGAAAATTTTGTGTTTTTTGTGTTTTTGTGGCTGTTCTATTTTCAACGCTTGAGGATGCAATAACATCATCTTATTGGTTGTGTCTCGGCATTTATGCGCGCTTTTACACGCGCGACAAGATCAGCCTCCTCTGCGTCATCTGGTAGCTGCGTCTCTCGTTGAGACAGAAATTTATTTGCCACGTCACGGTCAGGCGGACCAAGCCGCTTTAACAATGCTTCAAATCTTGTACGCTGCTGTTCAATTTCGTCATCCGACACCACCTGGATAGTGTAGGAGGGAACAACCTTTTGGGTCAAGGCATACACGACGTATTGATTTAAAGACACTCCTTCTATGCGCGCCCGCTCCTCTAGGTCGTGATGAAGTGAGTCAGGTAATCGAACTGTGAAGCGTCCCATTATTTATCCTCCTCAAAGCTGTCTAAATTAGGAACTCTAAGAATCGCTTCGGAGTAAACACATTCAACCCCAATAATTGTTGCGCCTGTCTGAAATCTCGTACATTTGATGTAACCAGCAATGCATTGGCATTCATTGCACAATCAATGAGAAATTCATCGCCTGGGTCTGGTGAACTGGGCCGCCATCGGTAATGAATCGCAACAAACTCAGTCATGCTCAATAAAACAGACAAGGTTTGATTTGCCTCTACCAGTCGGGCAGGAGATAATTTTCGTGAAAGTACATCCGAATATTCATATATCAAGGCATCGGTGACACATACTCTAAACAGACTGTAAATCCAGGCATCCATAATGACGCCAGCTGCACTGCCTTGTTTGGTCAACCCTTCGAACAAAACATTGGTGTCTAACACGACACGCATTTTAGATTGGATTCCCAGCTGAACGTTCATTGCACCACTATAGCACCACATACGATGAAAGTAAAGCGTCAGTCCAATATTACCCCATACTCAAATAGAAAGTAAGTATGTCAAATGATTGCTGAAATTCCACTGGCCCCCAGCCTGGACCAAATCCAACCCTCGCGCATTCGTGAACTGGCCAACGCCGCCTTTGGCATGGAAGGAGTGCTGCGCCTGCAATTTGGTGAATCGACCATGCCCACGCCCCAATATATTAAGGACGCCGTGGTGCGGGCCATTGCCGAAGACCAGACTTTTTATTCGGAAAACGCCGGTCTGCCCAGCTTGCGGGCGGCGATTGCAGCCAAATACGCCCAGCTTCAAAATGTGCAGCTCGACCCCATGCGCGAAGTGATGGTCACGGCGTCGGGCGTGCAGGCGCTCAACGTGGGCATCCGCTGCGTCATCGAGCCGGGCGATGAGGCGCTGATCCTCAGCCCCAACTGGCCCAACTCGACCGAGATCGTGCGCATGTTTGGCGCGCGGCCGGTGGAGATTCCGCTGGTCACCGGTGCGGACGCGCGCGGCGTCGAGCGCTTTCAGATCGACTTTGCCGGCCTGGAAGCCGCGGTGACGGATCGCACGCGGCTGCTGGTCTACACGTCGCCCTCCAATCCGCTGGGCTGGGTGGCCACTGTGGATGATCAGCAAGCGCTGCTCGATTTTTGCCGCCGCCACAAGCTGTGGCTGCTGGCCGATGAGGTTTACGAGCGGCTGTACTATGGGACTGACACTGAAGTCGCGCCCTCAATTTTGCGTCTTTGCACGCGTGATGATGCCGTCTTTGTGGCCCAATCCTTTTCCAAAAGCTACTGCATGACGGGCTGGCGGCTGGGCTGGCTGGTGGGCCGCGCCGACATGATCCAAAAGGCGGCGCAGCTCAACGAGTTTGTGGTGTCGCACGCCGCCACCTTTGTGCAGCGGGCTGGGGAAGCCGCGCTCAGCCGCGGCGACGATGAAGTGCGCGAGCGCACATCACTCTTCCGCGAGCGCATGGTCTACTGTTATGAAGCGCTCTCCTCAGTGCCGTCCATCACCATTCCCAAGCCCGAAGGCGCCTTTTACCTCTTCCCCCGCATCGAGGGATTGGACGACTCGTTTGCCTTTGCATTGGCATTGCTCAAAGCCGAAAAAGTGGCCGTGGCCCCCGGCGTCGCCTTTGGCAACGGCGGCGAGGGCGCCTTCCTCATCTGCTACGCGCCGGATATGAGTGTATTGGAGCCGGCTATGGAGCGGATCGCGCGGTTTGTGGAGAAGGGTTGATTGAGTTATTTGGTGATTGGGTGATTGGGCATCTTGTGAGACCCCAATCACCCAATCACCAAATCACCAAAAAAGGACTTTCCCATGCACACCATGGAAACCCCCCGCCTGCTCCTGCGCGAGTTTCGCGAGGATGACTATGACGATATTCTGGCCCATGTGTATGCCGACCGCGACGTGTGGGGCATGTACAGCGGCATCGGCGACAAGCCGGACGAGATTCGCCGTCGCTTTTTGAACCGCGTCTATCAGCCGGAGAGCGCCGAGTTTGGCTTTCGGGCGGTCGAGTTGAAGGCCACGGGCCGCGTCATTGCGCAGGTGCATCTGGAGCCGCACGTGCTGCCCACGGAAGCGGTGGCGGCAGTGGTTCCAGAAGTGCAGCCCACTCCGTACGGCATTATCGAAGTGGAATTGGCCTTTGCCTTTGGCAAGGATTATTGGGGCCAGGGCTATGCATATGAAGCCTGTCTGCCCATGATCGAGTACGCGTTCAAAGAGCTCAAGCTGCCGCGGCTGGTGGGCGGTGCGCTGGCCAAAAACATACGCTCGCAAACGCTGCACAAGCGGCTGGGCTATACGCTGGCCCCCGATCCCACTGACCCCGATTTTGTGATTGCTGCGCTGTTTAACAAATTGTAGGACAAGTTTCCCAACTTGTCCCCGCCATAATGTGGACAAGTTTCCCAACTTGTCCTACAAGGAGACAACCATGTACGATTTTGCCCGCTATCTCAATATCCGCGCCGCCCATTCACCCGCCTTGTCGCGTAGCGGTAACCGGCTGGCGTTTCTCAGCGATATTACAGGCAATTTTCAGGTTTGGAGCATTGGTTTACAGGGAGACGCAGCCGACAGTTGGCCCGTGCAGCTTACCTTTTTTGCCGACAAAGTGTGGGAATTGCACGCCTCCCCCGCTGCCGATCAGCTCATAGCGGTCAGCGATGTGGGAGGCAACGAGCGCCAGCAATTTTACCTGATCAGCAACTTTGGCGTGTATGAGACAGGCGAGCAAAATCACGACGTGCGCCGCTTAACCGACAACGATGCCGCCATTCACCGCTTTGGCGCCTGGAGCAAAGACGGCGCACAGATTCTCTACACCAGTAACGCCCGCAACAATGTGGATTTTGATCTCTATCGCCTGGATGTGGCCAGCGGTGAAAGCACGCGGCTGCTGGAAACCAGCGGCAACCGGGCGCTGGTCGCCTGGTCGCCCGATGGCCGCTTTGCGCTTATGCTGGATGCCGTGGCCACCGAGCAGCTTGAACTGTATCTGCTCGACTTGGAGAGCGGCCAGGAACGCCATGTCACCAGCGGCCAGCCCAATGCGCGTTACATGGAGATTAAATGGACGGACCAGGGCGTCTTCACGGTGAGCGACCGCACTTGCGACCGCTTTGCGCTGTGCAAGCTGGATCTGGAAAGCGCCGCGCTCAACGAACTGGTACGCGCCGATGATCTGCTGGCCGCTTATCCGGGCCAGCAGGGCGAATTGGAGGCGCTGGCCATTGCACCCGATGGCAGCCGGGCGGCGCTCATCCTTAATGTGGAAGGCTACGATCATCTCTATTGGATCGATCTGGCCAGCGGCGGCGCAGAGCGGGTTGAAGGCATGGCGCCGGGCGTGATTGGCAGCCTTAAATTCAGCCCGGATGGCGCGCAACTTCTCTGTGATTTTCAGACGCCGACGCAAAACCAGAATGTGTGGTCGGTTGACGTGGCCACGGGACAAACCCAACAGTTGACCTTTAGCAACCGCGCTGGCGTAGACAGCCGCACCTTTGTGGGGCCGGAACTGATCCACTTTACCACCCACGATGAGCTGGAGATTCCGGCCTTTTACTATCTGCCGCAGAGCGCGCCGCCTGCCGGGGGCTATCCGTGCATTCTCTATGTGCACGGCGGGCCGGCCGGTCAGCAGCGCCCCGATTTTGACGTGCGCTTCCAATATTTTCTCAACCAGGGCTACGCGCTGCTGGTGACCAATGTGCGCGGCAGCACCGGTTATGGTCGCCGCTACATGATGTTGGACGATTTGGAATTGCGCATGGAAAGCGTGGCGGATCTGAAATACGCGGTGGCCTGGCTGCATGAGCGTGATGAAATCAACAGTGACGCCATTGCCATTTACGGACGCAGCTACGGCGGCTATATGGTGCTGGCCGCGCTGACCGAATACCCGGAACTCTTTGCCGCCGGCATCGACGTGGTGGGCATTGCCAACTGGGTCAGCTTTATGGAGCGCACCAGCCCCTGGCGGCGCGCCCACCGCGAGCGCGAATATGGCAGCCTGGAGCAGCAGCGCGATCTGCTGGCGCGCATTTCACCCATTCACAAAGCCGAGCGCATTGCCGCGCCGCTGCTGGTGCTGGCGGGTGACAATGACCCGCGCGTGCCGCTCTTCGAATCTGAGCAGATCGTGGAAAAGGTGCGTGCAGGGGGTGGCGTGGTCGAGTTTATCCATTATGCCGATGAAGGTCATCGCTTTAGCAAATTGGCCAACCGTGTAGATAGTTTTACCAAAATGGCGGCGTTTTTACAAAAACATATGTAAGCACCCAGCGAAGCTGCCGCCTAAAGGTTGTCGGTCATTAAGGCGCGACAACTTGTCAACACGGCTAGGGGAAACACGGATGTTACTTGTCTTTTCATCTGTGTTCCCCCTAGCCGTGTTGACAAAATTTACTCTGTTTGTATAGATTTTTCGGAGTCCAATTCTCGTACAGTACGCTCTGCGTGGGAATTTAATAGCAATTTGATACTTTTGGCGGATAGCAATTCCTACAATCTGTCTGTATAATTCCCTACATAACTTTAGCCAATTTGAAGTTTTCCAGGTAGAATTGGCTCAGTTTGATTCGACATGACGTCAGTTAGTTGTTCAAAAAGGGAACTTACAGATGTTTAGAAGGATGAAAAAAAGCCCATCGCTTCTCGTGATACTATTTTTTCTGGTGATTGGACTGTTCTTCCAGCTACAAAGTGTTAGCGCCGGTTGGCATAATTTGCGCCAGATTGCGACCAACACAGCTGGTACATGCTGTTCAACTTTTCTGCCTGTCTCGCCCAAATTGGGGCAGATGGCGAATACGGGTGGCGGCGGCGGGACTATTCCCGATGCAGAGAGGTTGGCTCAATTGGGGCGCGAAATCTCTGTTTCACAGCACTTTGCCGATGGCGAAGAATATACGCAGACATTGGCGGCATTATTGGCGCACGGTGAAAAACTTTTCAGCGCCAATTGGACAGCGCAAGAAGGCGGTGGTCGTCCGCTGACCAAAGGCACGGGCGCACCGCTGGCCGATCAAAGCGATCCGCTCACCTTTCCCCGCAACATGAACCGCATCTCGGGGCCAGACTCCAACTCGTGCGCAGGCTGTCACAATGCGCCTTTTGGCATCCCCGGCGGCGGCGGCGACTTTGTGAGCAGTGTCTTTGTTCTGGGTCAGCGCTTTGACTTTGTAACCTTTGATCAGACTGACATGACGCCTACCAAAGGTGAAATGGATGAAAACGGGGCGGCGACCACGCTTCAATCCATTGCCAATTTGCGCGCCACCGTCGGCATGTTTGGCTCCGGCTATATTGAGATGTTGGCGCGCCAGATGACGGCAGATCTGCAGGCGATTCGCGACACCGTGCAGCCTGGCCAATCGAAAGCCTTGATTTCCAAAGGCATTTCGTTTGGCACGTTATCCAGAGCGGCGGATGGCGCGTGGAATATGGACGGCGTTGAGGGGCTGCCCTCCTCGTGCCTGACGCTCGATGGCCCCAACAATTCACCCAATCTCGTCATCCGTCCCTTCCACCAGGCCGCTGCAGTCGTCTCATTGCGCCAATTTACCAACAACGCGTTTAACCATCACCACGGTATCCAGACCGAGGAGCGCTTTGGTGTGGGCGTAGACGCCGACGGCGACGGTTTTGTCAATGAAATGACGCGTGCCGACATGACAGCGGTGACGGTCTACCAGGCCACCATGGCCGTGCCGGGCCGCATTATCCCCAATGACCCGGTTATTGAGCAGGCCGTTTGGAATGGCGAAAAGAAGTTTGCCGAAATTGGCTGCACCTCGTGCCATGTGGCGCAGATTCCACTGGATGACAACGGTTGGATCTATAGTGAGCCCAATCCGTACAACCCGGCCGGCAACCTGCAAGTGGGTCAAGCGCCCACGCTCAAAATCGACCTGAGCAACGACGCTCTGCCCGGCCCACGCCTTAAGCCGCAGGGCGACGCTGTATATGTGGCGGCCTACACCGATTTCAAAGTACACGACATTACCAGCGGCCCCAATGACCCCAATCGCGAATCGCTGGATATGCACGCCGCTGCCGGCACGCCTGGATTCACGGCGGGCAACAGCCATTTCTTTACGCGGCCACTGTGGGGCGCCGCCAACCAGCCGCCCTACTTCCACCACGGCCTCTATACTACGCTGCGCGACGCCACTCTGGCCCACGCTGGCGAAGCCGAAGCCTCCCGCGCTGCCTTTGAAGCCTTGAGCGAATATGATCAGAAAAGCGTCATCGAATTCTTGAAATCGCTGCAAATTTTGCCAGTGGGAACCAGAGCGCTCTTTGTGGATGAAAATGGCCAGCCTCGGGAGTGGCCGCCCGCCCAGTGGTAACGTAGCCACGGTCGATAAAAATGGTCAGGCCTAATCCAAGGGCTGACAATTTTTATCGACCGTGAGAAATATGTAATACTTGTCATCTGTGCGCTAGCGCACACCTTCACCGTACACCAAACTATTGTAAGACATCCCCACGTTTTATAAACTGGCTCCTGAGCACCCCACAACACCCGTCAATATACCACTCATCGCTCGCGGGCTGCTCTCGTAAAAGAGAGGCGCCGCCCCGGTGCATTTCTTTGGTTTTTCTGTTTCACTGATGCTAGGAGGGAAAAATGCATACAGATTCCGATTCGTCCCCGTTTAGTTTTTTCAACCCTTTGCGTAATCAACACTCTAGAGGCACACGGCGCTGGCTCATGCTTGCGCTTGTGCTATTGTTGAGCATCGCCATCAGCAGCGGTGCCTTTGGCCGCGCTCAGGCCCAGGTGACTGAGCCCATCCCCGTGGATCAATCGCACGATCTGGGCGATGCGCCAGACAACACCAACCATCACGGCCTGGAGAATCTGGCTTATCCCGGCGTGCCGGGCCGCTTCCCCACCGTGTGGGAAGGCAATCCGCCCAGCGGCCCGTTGCACAAAGACATTACGCTCTTCTGGCTGGGTGACCGCGTCACGCCCGAGATTGAGGCCGACCGGCTCCCCGATGCCGATGGCGAAACCAACATTTTGGACAACGGCGCCGCCGATGTGGCCGACCGCGATCGCGCCGACGATGGCTGGCTCAATCGTGATGCGACGTTCAAAAATTGTACCGAGACGCGGCTCAAAGTACGCATCTCCTGGAGCGGCCCGGTGCGCGATCTGGATCTGCTCTACATCAACGCCTGGTACGATGGTCTGGGTGATGGCGATTGGGATGACCAGGGTGAATGCCCCAACGGCAAATCGTCGGAGTGGATCATCCAAAACGCCACCTTGAACAACCCCAGCTTTGGCACCTCCTCGTTTATCGATGTCGATCTGGGCACCGTGCTGGTCTACAATCCCAAAGAAGATGACGCGGCCTGGTTGCGCCTGACGCTGAGCGAGCGCCCGGTGGAAAGCTGGGATGCGCCCGTACCTGATGGCCGCGGCCCCCCCGCGTCCATTAATGATATGTACCGGCTGGGCGAGACCGAGGACTATCTCATTGAGCCCGCGACTCCGCAGCTAAAGATTGAAAAGACGGCCAATGTCACCAGCGTGCTGCCCGGAGGGGAAATCGAATACACCATCCTCATCTCCAACGGCGGTTCGGCAACCGCTACCGGCATCACCATGATCGACCCCATTCCGGCCGGCACCAGTTACGTGCTTGGCTCGGCCAGCGCTACCACCGGTGCCGTGGCCCATGATGCCATCAACAATTGGGGCAAGTGGGGCGGCGACATACCCGGCCCTGGCAGCGTCACCATCAAGTTTAAAGTTAAAGTGTCGGAAGACGTCGAGTGCCAATCGATCATTCGCAACCGCGCCGCCATTGTGCGCCCCGATCTGTCGGTGATTCAGCAAGCCGTGGCCGAAGTGCATGTCGAGTGCCCGCCGCAGGACATTTTGATGGACCTGGGCGACGCCCCGGATAGCACCAATCACTTTGGTCTGGCCAACACGGCCTATGCTGTACCCGGCACGCTGGGCCGCTATCCCACCGTCTGGGAAGGCGCCCCACCCAGCGGCCCAGCCCACCAGATTCTCTATTGGCTCTGGCTGGGTGACCAGGAAACGCGCGAAAAAGATGCCGACCTGCTGCCCGATGGCGACGGCTTTACCAACATCCTCGACAACGGCGCCGCCGATGTAGCCAACAAAGATCGCGCCGATGACGGCTGGCTCAATCCCAACGTGGCGCTGGACAACTGTCAGCAGGTCAAGCTGAAAGTGCGCATCTCCAAGGCAGCGGCGGCGATTAATTTACAGCAGGCCTATCTCAACGTCTGGTTCGATGGCAACCGCGACGGCGATTGGAATGATACCGGCCAGTGTCCCTCGTCTGCGGGCGTTGCCGCGCCCTCCTATGAATGGATCGTGCAAGACTTTGTGGTTAACGCCGCGGCGGTGCCGGCGGGCGGCTTTTTAGATATTGATGTGCCGACTGAGCTTATCTACAATCAACTGCCCACCAACATTCAGGATCAGGCCGCCTGGCTGCGCTTTACCTTGAGCGAACAGCCCGCGGTTAAACCCGCCAGCGGTGGCCTGCCCGATGGCCGCGGTCTCGATTTCCCGGCCCGCTTCCGTTTTGGCGAAACCGAGGATTACCTCCAGCGCCGCGAAATACAAGGCGAGCCCAAGCTGGAAATTCGCAAAAAGGCCGACGTGAGCAGCGCGCTGGTGGGCGACATGATCGAGTACACCATTGTGGTGCAAAATACCGGTACGACGGCGGCTGCCGGCGTCACCATCGTTGACCCCATCCCCGCCGGCACTACATACGTAACCGGCAGCGCGACCTCCACACCAGCCGGTGTGAGCTACAACAGTTCGCTGCAACAGATCGAATGGACCGGTTCCATTCCGGCGGGCGGCAGCGTCGTCATCACATTCAAAGTGCAGGTGAACCGCGACAATGAGTGCGGCGCCATCATCAAAAATGTGGCTATTGTGCAGGCCGCCAATGGCCCCCAGATTCCGTCGGAGGGTGTGCTGGTGCATGTTGAGTGCGACCCGCAGACCGATTATCCCGACTTGGGCGATGCGCCGCACAGCAAATCCAACCACTATGGCATGGATAACACGGCCTATCCCAGCGTGCTGGGCCGCTTCCCCACGGTTTGGAACACGACGCCGCCCACCGAGCCCAGCGGCCCGCTACACAGCCGCGCCGATCTCTACTGGCTGGGCAATCGCGCCACGGCGGAAAAGACGCGGACATGACGCCCGATGCCGACCCGCACCAACATCCTGGACAATGGCGCCGCCGACGTGGCCGATAATGACCGCGCCGATGACGGCTGGCTCAACCCGGATGCGCCGCTGGACGACTGCCGCGAGGCTACATTGGCCGTGCGCGCTTGCGGGCCGCCTTTGCCACGCTGAATGGGAAGCTCTATCTCAACGTCTGGTTCGACGGCAATCGCGATGGCGACTGGCAGGACACCGGCGAGTGTATCTTTGACAATCAGCGTAAAGCCCAGTCGTTTGAATGGATTGTGCAAAACTGGACCATCGACCCCAACACGATTCCGGCCGGTGGCTTTATCGACATCAAAGTGCCAACGCGGCTGGTCTACAACGCCAAGCCCGACGCCGCGGCCTGGATGCGCTTTACGCTGAGCGAGCAGCCAGCGGTACAGCCGACAACTGGTCTGCCCGACGGCCGCGGCCCGCAGCAGCCCGCCACGTTCCGCACGGGTGAAACCGAAGACTATCTGCGCCCCGGCAAACCGCAGGGCGAACCGGGCCAGATCAGCATCGACAAGACCGCGCAGACCAGCACGTCGCCGGTCAACGTGGGCGACATTATCGAATACAGCGTTTACTTGAACCACGGCGGCGGTACGGCCCCCGCCAGCACCAGCATGGTGGACCAACTGCCCGCCGAAGTTGTATTGGCCAGCCCACCCGTGGTGACCGAGTTGACGCCCAGTGCGGCGCCGCTGGTGGCCAGCTTCAACCCCGGCAGCGGCCCCAATGGCGCTGTGGAGTGGAGCGGATCGCTTTCGCCGGGTGCGGCCATTCGCATTGATTTCAAAGTGCGCGTGCGCTACTGTCCGCCCAATGGCGTAATTCAGAACATCGCCGTAGCCCACCAAGTCGATGGCTCCGAGATCAAAGCCACTGCCGACGTAAAGGTGGAATGCGCCATCACCACCCCTGGCGTGGAGCTGCAAAAGCACATCATTATCCGCGACGGCCAGACCATCAGCGAAGTGGTCAGCAGCCCGATTGTGGGGAACAACGTGCTGGGCTACGTGTTGCGCCTGAGCAGCACCGATGGCGTTTCGCACACGGTTATGGTCAGCGACACGCTGCCCGCGGGCATTATGGCGGTTAGCGTCAACGCTTCCTCCGGCGTGGCCAGCATTGTGGCCAACGGCCAGGCCGTCCAGTGGAACGGCGACGTGGGTCCGGCCAACAGTCCGGTGGAAATTCGCATCCGCATCAAGTTGACCGCCAAGATCGAGTGTGATCAGCGGCTGATCAACGTGGCCAAATGGATCACGCGGCAGCACAGCGGCCTGAGCAACGAGGTGGTGCTCTGGCTGGCGTGCAGCGATCTGGGCGACGCTCCCGACAGCACCAATCACGCCGGTGCGGCCATGTTGGCCTACCCCGCCACGGGCGCCAGATACCCCACCGTCTTCAATGTGGCGGCGCCTGAACGCGGCCCCAAGCATCTGCTGCCGCGCCCGTTCCATCTGGGCAAAGGCGTAACGGCGGAGGCTGAAGCCGACCTGGGCTTTGATCAGGATGGCGTCAATAACATCCGCCCGGCGGCCAACACACCCAATCTGGACAAGCGCGACGACGGTTTGCTGGCCCCCAGCAGCTTCGCCCACTGCCAGATCAACACCATGAAGATCCGCGTCTCCATTTCGCCGGCGGCGGTGGCCTTCTTTGGCCAGAACAAGGGCTACCTGAACGTGTGGGTAGACAGCAATCGCGATGGCGACTGGGCCGACGAGCTGGATTGTCCGCAGGTTGCCGGCACAGTGTTCAAAACCGCGCTGGAACACATTGTGATCGATCACATTGTGGATGTGGCGGCGCTGGGCGCGGGTGTGCATGATCTGACCGTGGTGACCACCAGCCCCGTGCATTATCCAACCAGCATCAACCAGCGCGCCTGGCTGCGCCTTACGCTGAGCGAGCGCCCATCCAACAAGCCGTTGAGCGCCAGCGGCCCCGGCCACAGCAACTACGGCGACGGCCGCGGCTACGATGACCCGTTCCGCTTTGGCGAAACTGAGGATTATCTGCTGCCGGCGCCGTCACAGCAGGAGCAGGCCGATCCATCGGTTGAAAAGCACGGCGAAATCTGGCCCGATTATGACCCGGCTGCCAACCAGCGCCGCTGGATCATCGGCTGGATCATCAACTATGCCAATGCCGGTCCGGCGCCGGCCAACAACGTCCACGTGGTGGATACCTATGCCCCGCCGCAAACGCTGCTGGCCGAGCACTCGATTCCGCTGGTTCCGCACACGCAGAGCGGCAACACGCTGGATTACAACGTGGGTACGCTGGCGGCGGGCGGCTCCGGCATCGTGATCATCCGCACCACCGTGCCGTGGACCACTACGCCCGGCACCGTGCTGACCAACGAGGCAAAAATCAGCAGCGACAATGACGGCAACAACAGCAATAACAGCAGCACGGCTTCGGTGAGCGTGCCCATCCTGCCGCCGCTGCTCACCAGCCCGCTGGCTGGCACCACCTGCACGGAAACGGTGAATGTGTCCGGTCAGGCGCAGGTGGGCGTCACCGTGGACCTCTATGTGGATGGCTCGCTGGCGGCCTCGCTGCCCACCGACGCCGCCGGTAACTGGTCCACCAGCCTGACGCTGCCCGATGGCGGTCACGACATCTATGCCGTGGCCAAAATGGGCGCCATGACCAGCGCGCCGTCGCCCACGGTGCATATCATTGTGGATAGCTCGCTCTTCTGGGATCCGATTAGCTTGCGCTTTACCGACAGCAGCGGCCAGGTGATCATCCCCAGCGGACGGCTGGACGAAAGCGGCTGGTCGATCTTCCTGCGACCGGGTCACACCTACGAGGTTTCACTGCACATCTGCTGTGGCGACCCCAATGCGCAGGTCACTATGGAGATCGGCGACTTGCTGCTGACGCTGACCGACCCGGATGGCGACCATGTCTACACGGCTACCTTTACCATCCCGGCGGGTGGACGCTTCACGGGTACGGTGCGCATCTGCGTCACCTGCGGCCTAATCCGCCGCTGCAGCGACGGCACGGTGCTGATCGACCCCGAAGGCACGGTCTTCAATGTGGTGACCGGCCAACCCATCGACGGCGCCAACGTGGCCTGTCTGCAAGAGACAGCGGGCGACGGCACGAGCACCTTTGAACTGTGGCCGGCCAGCAGCTTTGGTCAGGTCAATGCGCAAACGGTGGGCGCCGATGGCTACTACAGCTTCTTTACGCCATCCGGCACCTACCAAGTGGAAGTGACCAAAGAGGGCTATCAGTCCCACCGCAGCCCCAACCTGGTGGTGACCGATACGCCGGTGCATTACGACGTACCGCTGACGCCCAATGTGAGCGAAAACGCCAACCAGCTGATCGCCATTACCGATGGCGGCTTTGAACCGGCCGTCGTCACCGTAGAGCCGGGCAGCGTCATCGAGTGGGTCAACGCCGGCGAGGCGGCGCACTCCACTGTGTCGGCGCCCAATGTGGTGCAGGCAGCCCAGGGCGGTGAAAGCTGGGACAGCGGTCTGCTCAACACGGGTGAAAGCTACAAACGCACCCTGACCACTGAAGGAACGTACAGCTATCAGGATGCGACGGACCCGTCGATCACGGGTACCATCATCGTGAAGAAGGCTTCTGTCACGCCGCCTGAGCCGACGGCCAAGGAGATATTCCTGCCGCTGGTCCAGAAGCAATAGTATTTCACTTCGTAGGTGCGGTATCCCTACCGCACAACATGAGTCGCGCGAGATGAGGTGTCTACAAGTACAACGCTCGTGCGACAGGGATGTCGCACCTACGATCTGACAAGATGAAAGGGTGACAAGGTGAATCTACATTACCTTGTCACCCTTTCGCCTTGTCACCCTTTCACCCCCTCACCCCTCTTTGTAACCAACACTACCGTAAGCCCAACCAATTTGGCGCAAAACAGCCGTCCATGATAGCATGGCGCTTTGTGAGTACTAATAATCCTGAAACTTCAACTCAGACGTTAGACGCAGTGGTCTTGCCGCTGACAGCGGGTACTTCGCCCCGTCTTTACTTGGGCTGGCGCATTGCGTTGACGATCTTCTTCTTCATTTTATTGATTCTGTTAGGCCTGCTCTTTGGCGTCTATTCCAACGCCGAAGCCGCTGCCAACCTGGCGCCATCCGCCCAAAGCAGCAGCGACCGGCTGGTATTGGCCTTCTACTACTCCTGGTTTGACGAAAACACCTGGACCTACGACAAGCTCAGCGATCTGCCCGCCAGCCAATATGTGAGCCGCGACCGCGGCGTCATGGGGCGGCACATTGATGAGGCCCAACGCGCCGGCATCGATGCGCTGGTGGTGGCCTGGTATGGCCCCAATGGCGACTCCAACCAGACGGAGCCCAACCTGGCCGCCATGCTGGACGAAGCCGCCGCCCGCAACTTCAAAATTGCCATCCTCTTTGAAACCGATTCGCCCTTCCTGGGCAGCAGCGACGCGGTGACGGGCGCGCTCCAGCACGCGCTGAGCGTTCACGTCAACCATCCGGCCTATCTGCGTGTGGACGGCAGACCGGTCATCTTCTTTTGGCGACCGCACATGTATGGGGTGGATACGTGGCGCAATATTCGCGCCCAAGTCGATCCAGCGTTTGGCAGCATTTGGATTTCGGAGGGGGTGGACACCAGCTATCTGTCCGTCTTTGACGGCCACCATCTCTACAGCAATTCGTGGAATCCGCCTGCCGATCTGAGCAACGTCAACACCAAATTTGCCAATCAGGTGCAGGGGATGCGAGCGCAGACCGGCGTCTCTAAGTTCTGGGTGGCCACGGTCATGCCGGGCTATAACGATGTGCGCATTCGGCCCGGCAGCGGCTTTGCCACGGATCGCGAAGGCGGGGCTTATTTTGAGCGCGCGTGGCAGGCCGCCATTGCCAGCCAACCCAATTGGATTGTGATCAACAGTTTTAATGAATGGCCCGAAGGCAGCTACATTGAGCCCAGCGCGTCCTATGGCGACTTGTTTTTGAATTTGGCCGCCAAGTGGAGTGGACAATTCAAAGGCGATGGCTCGTTTGCGGCGGCCTCTATGAACGCTCTGCCCCAGCCATTGGCGGCTGCCGTGGCTGAAGCAGCACCCGTTGTCAGCAGCGCCCCCGCGCCCGAAGCGGGCGCGCCCACCGCTTATGTGGACGTGGTGCTGCTCAACATCCGCGCCGAGCCCAACACGACAGCGCCTATTTTGGCCCAAATTGGGCAGGGTGCGGCGCTGGCGGTTTTGCGCAAGCAGGCCGAATGGTGGCAGGTGGCGCTCAATGATCAAACCGGGTGGGCGTATGGTCCCATGGTGCGCGTGGCCAATGTGGAGGCAATTCCCGAGGAGAGCAGCGCCGGTGTTGATGCGGCCAGCGCAAAAGTCCAGTCTCTGCCGAGTGTGTCCGCGGCTGCTGCGTCTAGCGTTCCCGTTTCAACTGGCATCAGCGCCGCCCGCGCTATGGATTTGATCGGCAAGTTGGCGGTGGTTTCGGCGCCGCTGCTCAACATGCGCAGCGGCCCCAACCTGGAGACCGATGTGGTGGCGCTGCTGCCGCAGGATACGCAATTAACCATCACCGGCGCCACCTTGGCCGCCCCGGAATGGATCCTGGTGAGCGATGGCCGCACAAATGGCTGGGTCTATCGGTCGATGATCAATATTGATAATTAAATTCATGCTATTGCGCCAGCGCTGGCGCATCAGCTTCGTGTAATTCCACTCGATGTTTACCCGATAGCAATTCCTCACACCGCCCAATTTCCGCCCGCTGCTCTTCAGAATTCCACCCCAATTCTTGGCCTACGATGGCCGCCAATTCAACCAATAGTGGGCGCGTCAGATGCCCCAACATGGCCAACGATGTGCGCCGCAAAATCAGGTCGTCCAGGTGCAATATCTGCTCGTGGGCGGCCAGAAACGCAATTTCACCGCGCAGATAGGTTGGATTATTTTGGAGCGGGTGAGCGCTGTTTGTGGCCACGGGTTGTGCCGCAACAAATTGCGCAATGGCGCGGGCGCGCGTTCCATAACGCTCAAAAAGCTGGGTCGCCGCATCTGCGGATAACCCCGAATCTTGCGCCAATTGCTGCACCCATTGCTGACGCTCACTTTGATTGTGCGGATAGTCGGCGCCGCCGCCAATGGCTAGTTTGGCCGTATCTTTTTGACGCGCTTTGCCCAGCCGGACCAGCAGCGCATCGGTCACCTGGGCGCTAAAGGCGCGAAAGGTGGTCCACTTGCCGCCCACCAAATTCAAAATGGGGAAATCCACGTTGCCGTCTGGCTCCAAAGTTTCAATGCTGTGATCGCGGCTGATCTGGCCGGTGGTGTTGGCCTTGCTGGAGGGCAGCGGACGCACGCCGGAGAAGGTGAAGACGATCTGCTCGCGCATCACCCCAATATTGGGAAAGACGCGCTTGACCATGCCTAGAAAATAGTCAATTTCGTCATCAGTGCAGACGGCCTGATCCGGGTCGTCCAGGCGGATGTCGGACGTCCCCACCAGCACGCGCTCCAGCAGCGGGCAGATGAGCACAATGCGGCCGTCGGCATTTTCGAAGAAGAATTCGTGCTCGCCAATGGCCTGGCGCAGCTCGGGGTGATGCAGGACGAGATGCGAACCTTTGGTGCCGCCGATAAATTGGCTCTGGCGGCCCAGTGCATCATTGGCAAAATCGATCCACGGCCCCGCGGCGTTGACGACTACACGCGGCTGCACGTCGAATGACTCGCCGCTCTGTTCATCGAGCAGGCGCACGGTGGCCCCGGCGGCGCTCTCTACGCGTACGTAATTGAGCGCGCGGGCGTTGGGATTGGCGGCTTCGGCATCGGTGATCATCTCTACGCATAGGCGTTCGGGGGCATGGATCAAGCCGTCGTAATATTGGGCGGTGCAAACCACGTTTGGATTGATCTGGGGATAGCGCTTGAGGGATTCCGCCCGCCCAATGACCTCATGACGCGGCACCGTGCGCTGGGCGCCGGTATAGGCATCGTACATCATGAGGCCCATTTTGATAATGGCGGCGCCGCGCTCGGACGGTTTGTCGAGCAGCCCCAGAAATTTGAAAGGGGCGTTGAACATGCCCGAAAACCACTTGAAAATCGGGATCACCGTGGGCAAGGGCTGTACATATTGAGGCGCATTTTGGATCAGTCGGTTGCGCTCCTGCACGGCCTCGCGCACCAGCCGAAATTCGCCATTCTCCAAATAGCGGATGCCCCCATGCGCCATGTGCGAGGAGGCGGCGCTGGCGCCTGAACAGAAGTCAGCCCGATCCACCAGCAGCACATTTACGCCTTGCAGCGCCAGATCGCGGAACGCACCAATGCCGTTGACGCCGGCGCCGATAATCAGCACGTCCAAATAGGGGGAACGAGTCAATGATTGCAGTTTGCTTTGACGGTCCATGTCAATTGCCCCAAATAAATAAAGGCGGGAAACATGCTCCCGCCCATATCACAGAATACAATACATATCAGGTTGATGATAAGGCTTTTGATCAGATTTATAAACCACTTTTGATCAGCAGATTACACAGATTCTAAAGATTAAAAAATCTCTGGAATCTGTATAATCTGCTGATCATATTTACGGTTTGATAGTGCGCTGATAGATTAGGCGGAAGGCGGTGTGAATGCCATAGCGGGGGCGGTCCAAATCGCCCATGCCGGCGCCCACCAGTTTGTCGCTGGGCAGCCCGTTGACGATCACATCGTAGGCGTTGCCGGCCGCGTACATCTGATAGTTGAAGCCGTAATCTGGATAGGCTTTGTCTTCAGTGGCGCCGTCGTATTGGCCGTCGCCCCATTTAACAGTAACGGGTTGGCCGACGACGCGGCTGCCGTTTTCATCCAACACTTCCACATAAATGTGATGCTTGCCGCCCGCCTCTTTTTCATCCCACCACATGGCTTCGATCAAGCGCCAGTAGGGCTGCCCAGAGGGCACATTGGCCTCTTCCACGCGCACGCCCAAGCGATCCAATCGCGGATCCCAGGCGCGGGGCGCCAACGCGGCGGCCTGTACCTGCTGTTCTGCTGGCGCAGCGGCGGCAGCGGCAACTTCCGCCTGTTGGCCCACATTGATATAGCCCTGCACAAAGGCAGGCGCGCTGGGCGTGTTGGTGGGCAGCGGCGTGTTGGTGGCCAATGGCGTGCTAGTGGCCGGCGGCGTCTGCGTGGGCAGCGGCGTATAGGTGGCGGTGGGCGGCGCCATGCGGTCGGCCAGCGCGATGGCGCGGGCGCTTTCCTGATCCTGGGCAGCGACTTCCCAACTGCCCAACGAATAGACCGCAGCCAGCGCACCCGAGGATGAAGTGGGCAGGAACGCATCGGATACTGTACGGGCGCCCCGAATCAGCGCCATGAGTGCAGAAGGCGCCGCAATACCCAGCACCCAGATGAGCAGCAAAATAATAACCGCCAGCCGCAGTTTAGCCATGCCGCTCAAATTGCGGAACCAGGCCCCAAACCCCATGCGCTGCCCCCCACGCGACATCTGTTGTGCAGCGGCGGCGCGGCGGCGCTGCGCCGCCGTGATGGGGGCCCCGTCTTGATAATTTGGATCTTCGTAATATTGATATTGGGCTTCACCAGCGGGGGCGCCATAAGGGCTGCCATAGGGCGCCCCTTGCGCGGAACGCATCTGCTGCGCGGAGCCGAACGCCCCGCCCGCCGCAGACATGGACTGTGGCGTATAGGCATTGGATTCAGCCAGCCGTTGGCCCAAAATGCGGGTTAGATTGATGGCCAAACCGGGATGTTGGTTGACCAGATTATTAAAATCATTTTTGCTTAGCGCCCACAGATCTACATCTGTTTCCGCCGAGACGCTGGCGCTGTGGGGCTGGTTGGTGAGCAGGGCGCGCTCGCCAAATGACTCGCCCGGTCCCAGCAGCCAACTGCCGCCATTGAAAGTTTGCACCCGCACCTCGCCGCGCTCAATCAGATAGAGGCTGTCGCTAGAACCGCTGGCGCGGAAAATCTGCTCGCCGGCCCCAAAACGCGTGGGGTGCAGATAGGGCACAATCTGCACCAATTCCTCATTGGTCAGGCTTTCGAACAGCTCAAAGTGGCGGAAGCGCTGCTCATCCTCGTTCTGTTCGGCGGCCAAGCGCGCCGCCAAGCCCTGGCTAAGCGCGGCGCTGATTTCGGGGCGTTGCGCGGCCAGCGCATCCAGCTCGGACTTGTCGAGCACCCATAAATTGGTGTGGCGAGTGGCGGTGGCGTCTTCGGTACGCGTTTGACCGGTAAAAATGCTCATCTCGCCAAAGAAGCCGCCCGAACTAATACGCGCCAACTCTTCGATGACGCCGCTGGCATTTTCGGCCGTCAGCTCAATTTCGCCATTTTCAATCAGGTAGAGCGAGTCGCCGCTTTCGCCCATGCGATAAACGCGCTCGCCGGCGGAGGTATATTGGAGCGTCATGCGCTGGGCGATGGCGCGTAAAACATCGGGCGTCAACTCGGCAAAAATCGGCATTTCGGCCAGACGCGCTACGGCTTTGGCCTGATCGGCCTTGCCTAGGCGGGCGCGTACCTTACGTCCCAAACTGCGCCGCAATCCGCGGTGCTGGTTGCTCAGCGTTTGAAATTGATCGGTGGGAATGCCCCACAGCATGGAAAGTTCCAGCGCCACGGCATCATGAGAAGATGGCTTATTGGTCAACAGCGGCAGCACGCCCAGCAGTGCGCCCGAGCGCACAACCTGTGCTCGTTCATCAGAGCCAGGTTCTGGGCGTAACTCGATGGCGCCTTTTTCAATCAAGAACAGCCCCGGCGGCTCGTCACCAGCGGTATAGAGCGGCTGATTTTGCACCAGTTCAACGGCCTGCAATTTGCTAGCCAGCGCCTGTAGCGTATTATGCGGTAGGTCTCCCAATTCCTCGGCGCCACTTAGGCGCTGCACCAGATAATCCTCCATTTGGGCCAGCATGTCGCCAAAGTTGTTGCTCAGGGTAATGCCGATGGAGGGGTGTTCCAACACAATGGCGCGCAGCTTTTGATCGGTGAGCCGCCAATATTCAATATCGGCCACGGCGGTGGCGGTAACATCTTGGGGGATGTTGCGGAAAAGGCTGGCTTCGCCCAAGACGCTGCCCGGCCCCAACGTGGCCAGCGATTGCCCGCTTTGGGAAGTTAGGCGGGCAAATCCTTGGCCCAACAAATAGAGGGCGTCGCTCTGTTCGCCGGCGCGAAAAAGCGCTTCGCCCGCGGCTAGACGCCCCTCTGTAAAATTATCGGTTAACGTGCGCTGATCTTGTTCGGACAGCCCCATAAAGAGCGGTGCAAACTTAATTAGATTTCTATCCACAGTTATTTCCTCCATAAGAGGGGTCTGGGTGCGATGAAGACTCCCACTCCGGCCTTCCACCGTCAGGCGGGAGGCTTGTCTCCCCTTTTCTTTCAGGAAAGGGGTGGGGGGTGAGGTTAATAGTTGCGCTGAAATTTCACGGTCCAACTGTAATGGCCGCCACATGCATACACGTCGACAATATTTTTTTGGCAACTAGCATCATCTGTACAGAAGCCGGCGGCGATCAGGTCTGGAAAAGCAATCGCGTATGGTTTGGTGGAAAGCCCCGTAGCCACATCGCTGGAAACTTCACGACCGTCTACATCCTTCACCACTTTGACATCCTGACCATCGCCCAACACAAATGTGGAGACACCATCGCCTTTGCCTTGAGAACCCGTTACATAAATCTCTTTATTCCCATAAACTACTTGAACGGCTACACCATTGAGCGGGTTCCCCGCCGCATCCAGTACGTGTACAACCAATTCCCGCTTTTCGCCACAGATCACCGACGGCCCATCCATGCGACCGCCGTTTTCAGTGACGCTCCACAGCCGCCTTTCGATCATCCTGAAATCGGGGCCGCTCGGCGCCGGAGGCGGCGCTTCTGCGGGCGGCGCTGGTTCTGGCGTGGACGCTACTGCCACGGGCTCCGGCGTGGGCGGCTCCGGAATGTCGGTGATGAGCGCCACGCTGTTCATATCGCCCTGCGTTGTCACCAGTTGGCCAAAGACCCAACCCGTTTGACCATTTGATAACGAAACCTGCCACCAATCACCCGCCGCATTCTTGCCAATCACGTCAGCCGTTTCGCCCGCCTGCATGGCTGCCACAATTAAATAAGCCAGGCCGGGGCCATTGCGCACATTGAGCGGACTTATGGCCGCGACAGCCGGACTGGGCGCGACGGTCGCCGTAGGCTCTTCCACCACCGCTTCGGCAATTGGCTCGCTGGTCGGCGTATCCGCAACCGCCACTGCTTCACTTTGCGTATCGGAATTGGCTTCGGCGACAGGCGCGTTGGCTGTATCCGGCTGGGTCAAAATGGCCGGCGCGGTGGCAACAATGGCGCTGTCGTTTGCCTGTGCTTGCGTATCGGCGGGCTGATTGGCGGCGTCCACCAATGCATTGGCTGCTCCCAATATATTGTGCTGCGCGGCATATTGATTGATGCTGGCGGATTGCAATCCAATCGCATTGGATAGGCGCACTAGTGCATCGGTCACAGCCGGGTCCTGGCCGCTGGAAATGTTGGTTTCGGTGACGTAAAGCAGCCACTGATTCACATTGGCCACCCCCAAAGCATCGAGCTGCGCCTGCGCCAGGTTCACGTTCTGTGAAGCGGCGAATTCAAGGGCAATCTGCTGCGTAGCCGCCACATTCTCGTCTTGATTCGACGCACTGTTTTCCGGTCCACAGCCAGCTAATGCAAGCGCGCTCAAACAGAACGCCAGAATGCACAGCCACAAATAAGATGTGCCGGAGCGGTGGCTCAACCGAGAGGGAGGGCTGACAAATGCGAAAAGAGGGAATGAGCAAAGCTGAGGGAAGTTGTGATATGACCGTTCTTTAGTACGTCCTTCAGAAGTACATTTTATAGACATAATAGAAAGCTGGGTGCTTTATTGAAAACTCCATGTGCAATGTCATTAAGCCAGCAGTTGTCAAGTTAGCAGTTATTAGTCTCCAGTAGCCAGTCTCGAAACACACACTGAAAACTGAGCACTGAAAACTGGTTACTTTGACAGGATATTTTCTTAACTAAGCGACATTGACTCCATGTTAAGTGCAACATGTAGCACTATTGTAGCCAGAAGTTCTCAAAACAGCCACAATCTAACCAGAAGACACATTTTCATTTATGACAGAGCCAGGTATAATACCTGGTGCCGAAGGTGGGAGTCGAACCCACACGGGTGTTACCCCACACGAGTTTGAGTCGTGCGCGTCTGCCAATTCCGCCACTTCGGCCTGTTCTTTCTCGACTCGACTTGCAAACGCAAGTGCGATTCACCAGTATACAGACCGAAGGGCTAATCGTCAAATGGCATGTCACCCTGATTGTGCAAAAGAACTAGGATTGTGTTAATTATTGAGACATATCCAAGTGAGACAACTGTCCGATCCATGTGCGATTCTCTTGCTATTTCTCTATGAATGAAAGCGTTCTGATTCAGCGCTCACTGGCGGGCGAAATTGAGCCTTTTAATCAGCTGGTCCTGCACTATCAGGGGCTGGCGTTTAGTGTTGCCTACCGCATGTTGCAAGATGCAGACGCCGCGGCGGACGCGGTGCAAGATAGTTTCATCAAGGCATTTCGGGCGCTGCACACCTTTCAGGGCGGCAATTTTAAGGCTTGGCTCCTGCGCATTGTGACCAATACGTGTTACGACGTGCTGCGCAGCCGCCAGCGCCGCGCTGCCGAAAGTTTGGACAATCTGCCCGTTGAACAAGAGTATGCCCAGCAGATGCTCGATGCGTCCGAAAGCCCCGAACAACATGCCGAACGCATGGAGCTCAATCGCGCCATCGAGCGCGGCATCCAATCGCTGCCCCCCGATCAACGCCTGGTGCTGATTTTGTGCGATGTGCATGGCTATGCCTATGAAGAAATCGCCGAGATTACGCAGATGCCCATCGGCACTGTCAAATCACGCATCAGCCGAGGCCGCGCCAAGCTGCGCAACCATCTCTATCGCCAACCGGAACTATTGCCCACCGCATTCCGTCCTACAGAAGAGGTTGAGTGAAGATCTGGGCATTATCTATTGCTGTATTGCTTATTGCTGTATATCAAACAACAATACAGCAATAAGCAATACAGCAATAATAGATACCAAACCAATATTTTGGATCAATCCAATAAACCCTGATTTAGTCATCAATGGAATCATGGCATCATCTACAAATCCTCACATTACGGACGAACTGCTGTCCGCCTATATTGATAACGCCGTAACCGAGGATGAACGGCGCCAGGTGGAGGCCGCGGTGGCCGCAGACCCCGGCGTGGCCTGGCGCCTGGAATCGCTGCGCCACACGGTGCATCTGCTCAAGCACCTGCCGGAGCTGGCGGCGCCCCGCTCTTTTGCGTTGACGCTCGAAGCCGTCGCGGCGCCCGGGCCACGTAGAGCCCCCCCCATGGTGGCTCCCAACAGACGCGCCCAGCCGGTGGCTGAACCGGTAAGCGCCGGGTTTGGTGGCTTTTGGCAATCGCTGTTTCAAGGCGGCAATCTGTTTTTGCGTAATGCCGCGGCCGGCGCGGCGCTGGTCTTTCTCATGCTGGTGGGCGCAAATTTCGCCCTGCCCAATTTACAGAGCATTGAGCTGGCGCGTACCGGCGTCACGTCCAATGCCTATCCAGGCCCAGCCATCGCCAGCACGCAACCGCTGGCCACGCTGACACAGATTGTCAGTGTGGCTAACCAGGCGGCAGCAGCGGAAACCACCCCTGAATCCATGCCGGTGCAGTCCGCTAATGGCCAGGCCCCGCTTGCCGCATCGGCTGCCGAACCGGCCAGTGAGCCGGCAGCCCAATCCGCAGACGCGCCCGCAGTGGCGCTCCAATCCGCAGTTGTTGCGCAAGACAGCAATGCGAATGACGCCGCCACCGAAGACACCAATTTGGAGAATGCACAGGCGAGTTCTGAAGAAGCGGCGCCGCCCGCCGCGGCCAAGCAGTCTGCGCTCGGTACAGAGGCGAATCAGGCCATAGCGCCCGAAGCGGCGCCCCAGCAGCGCATAGCGGCCCAGCCGACAGCCACCCCTTTCCCACAAGCCACAGCAGCCGCAGAGATAGGAGTGGGTGGCGCAGCAGTGGTCACTGAAATGGTCACGGCATCCAGCGTTATTTCTGAACAAGAAGCACCGCTCGCGGCCATGAGCATAGCCCAAGCGGACGCGCCGCCGCCAGCAGCCGGTCAGTCCGCCGAATTGGACCTGGCCCCAGCCGTACCGTCGACTGCGGGCGAAAGTGCCATTGGCGCCGCAAGCGCAGATGCATCGGTCGCGGATGCAGAAACAGTTGAAGAAGCGGCGCCGGTCGCAGATGACGAAGAAGCAGCGGATATGGCAGTGGCTGAGGAAGAAGCCGTGGAGAATACCGAAGCGTACGCCGCCGCAGACAGCCCGCTGGCAGCGCCCGCCGCTGAAGACGCCGCTGAAGAAGACGCCGCTGAAGAAGACGCCGTTGAAGAAGACGGCGCAGATAGCGTAGCCCAAGCACCCGCCCCCGCGTCAATCGAGCAGCCGCCAGCGGCAGAAGCAGCACCTGCCGCCGCAGAGGAACCGGCGCCCATTGTCGCCGAAGCGCCATCTGAAGTGCAGCCCGCTGTACAGAGGTCCCTTAATGCACCAGTCGACAGCCGCGTGAATGCCGGTAGTCTGCTCTGGTATGCACAGATCATTGCCGCACTTTGCACATTGGGTTTCACCCTCTTGTGGTGGCGCAGCCGCGAATAAACTGCATAACGGTGTAAAGTTGAAAGTGGAATGTGAATAGCTATCTTCCACCTTCCACCTTCCACCTTCAACTTTACACTTTCCACCTTAAATATCCCAGGAGAATTAACATGGCCGCAGAAACCATCTTCAGCAAAATCATCCGCCGCGAGATCCCGGCGGATGTTGTATACCAGGATGAACTGGTGACGGCATTCCGCGACATCAATCCGCAGGCGCCCACCCACATTTTGCTGGTGACCAATAAGCTCATCCCCACCGCTGCCGAGGTGACGATGGAAGACGAATTGGCGCTGGGGCGGCTCTTCACGGCGGCGGCGCAAATTGCCAAAGCGGAAGGCATTGCTGAGGGTGGCTACCGGCTCATCGTCAACTGCAACGAACACGGTGGGCAAGAGGTTTATCACCTGCATATGCATCTGCTGGGCGGACGGCGCTTAGGGCGCATGGTGCCACAACATTAAACAGCGCAATCAAAATGGCGGGTTAGAAGACCCGCCATTTTGATTGCGCTGTTTATCAAATTATTCTGATTACAGACCTCGGTCTATCTCAGCCACTGCCAAATTAACGTGTGGCGCATCCAGCAAAACAAAATCAGCAGAAACCCATCCTGTTCTATCATTGCCCAACGCCACCTGGAGCCAGCTTCCATCTGCATTCTGGGTTAATACTTGGATGCGGCTGCCATCACCCAATGAATCCACAATGGCGGTGCTGGCATTCGGTTCTTGGCGCACGTTCAGGCGGGAGCCGTTGACGGTAACTGTGGCATTGGACGCAGCAGCAATGTTGGACGCAACGGCGTGGCCGGTATCAGCATCTACAATCCTCGCCCGCAAATCACCCACAGTCAGCACCGGGGGGGTCAATGTCGCCATCGAATCAACGGCTACGTTGACCTGTGGAGCTTGATTGACGGCGGCCGCGCGCCCCGTTTCGTCCATTGTAATATTGGCCTCGGCGCTCATGTTCCAGCGCAGTCGTGCATCCTGCTCGTGCAGTTCAATCAGCACTGTGTAGGTAATGTCACCCTGATTGTTCTCCCCCAGCGGTTTGATATTTTTGACCACGCCGCTCAAAATGGCATCATCAATCGCGTCAAAGCGAATTTCGGCGGCATCGCCCCTGGCCACGTTGACCACATCCAATTCGGTCAAATCCTCGGTCTCAATGCGCCACGCCGATGTGTCGGCCACTTGCACCACAACTGTCCCCGTGGCGACCTGCTCACCCACTTCTACATTGACGGCAGCCACAACGCCGGCGAAGGGCGCAACCAGCGTGGCTTCATCAAGCGCAGCCTGGGCGTCGCGCACGCTGGCCTCGTTGGCGACCACGGTGGCGCGGGCGGCGGCGATGGTCTCCGCTTCGCTGCCCGCCAGCAGCAGATCCAAATCGGCCTGGGCGGCCACAATATTGGCATTGGCGCTGGCAATGTCGCCCGCCTCGGCTGCGGCCAGCAGATCGTCCAGGGCGGCCTTAGCGGCGTTATAGTTGTTGGTGGCTTTCTCTAAAGCCAGCGCTTCATCCAGCATGGCAATGTCCGAACGCCACGAAACCTCATCATAATCGGACTGGGCCTGGCGCATCTCGGCTTCGGCATTGGCCAGGTCAGCCTCTTTGGCGGCGATTTCAGCGCGGCCGGCGCCATCCAAAATGTCCTGCAAAGCCGTCTGCGCCGAGGTGATATTGGCTTCATATTTGGCAATCTCGGCCGTTCGGGGCGGAGCCAACAGCTCTGCCAGATTGGCCTGCGCGTTGGTCAAGTTGGCCTGGGCCTGCGCCAGCGCCGCTTGCAGCCGCTCATCGTTAAGGTGCACCAGCGGCTGCCCCGCCTGCACATAGTCCCCTTCCGCCACCAGCACGGTTTTGACAATGCCGCTGGTCGCCATGCTCAAATCGGCCTCACGAACAGGCACAACCGCTGCATCCACAATGATGGCGGCGGATTCCGAGATGGCAACCGCAGCAGCCTGTTCAGTTGAGGCGGCCTCGTCATTTGTGGATTGGGCAAATGTATTCGCGCCGAGGTAGCCGGCTACGCCCAAAACAACGGCGCCGATGGCGAGTCCCTATGTTAACTGTTTCATTAGGTTGTCTCCTATGCGGTTTATTATGTGAATGATTCTATTATTCAATTTGCGGACCGGAGCGCATGTTCTGCGTTTCGGTATGACTCAAGTATATGCCGCCTAAGAGACTTTTTGTAGAGTGTCCGCTCATTGACACACATGAGCCCCCTCATATATTTGATATGAGGGGGCTCATGATATGAGGGGCTCACAGAATAACATGACCGGCAACCTGGAGTTGCCGGTCATGCTCCAAAACAGCTAATTCTACTCATACGCCAGCGCCGCCCGCACCGTGACCCGGCTGGCGTTGCGCGCCGGCAGCAGGCTGGCCACGGCGGCCAGCACCGCCACGATCAGCAGCCACATGAAGACGCCATCGGCCGAAAAGAGATAGCCCAGCGGCGCCTGGAAGAGCGCCAGCCCCAGCACGCTGCTCAGCGCAAGGCCGGTGGGGAAGGCCAACACCGCCCCGACGAGCCAAGAGATCAGCCCAATGATCACGCCTTCCACCAGCACCACGGCCAGAATCGTGGCGTCCGAGGCGCCAATGGCGCGCATGACGCCGATCTCACGGGTGCGTTCCAGCACGTTGGTGCTCATGGTTCCCGCCAGCCCCAGCGCACCCACCGTAGCAATCAGCACGCCCATAACCAGCAGCAGCGACACGATAATGCTAAAGAAGTTGCCGGTAAAGTTGCGGATAAAGTCGACCGTCATCACATTGGCCACATGAATGTTGGATGCCTCAAAGTGGGCTTCCACAATGGCCGCCATTTCGCTCACCGATGTCGCGCTTTCCGCATCAATTTTGATGAAGAGCGTGCCGGCGCTGCCCACATTATTGGTGATGCGCGCATAGTACTCTTGGTTGACGTAGCCGCTCATTTGGCCGGAAAAGTCGGTGGTCTGCGCAAAACCCACCACCACCCAGGTGCGCGGCTTGTCCAGAATCTCCAGCACAATTTCGTCGCCCAAGGCGATGTCGGGTTCATCCTCCAGCACGTTCTGGCTCAGCACAATGGCATTCTGATCCGCCGGCAGCAGCCAGCGCCCGCTTTCCAGCGTGGGGTCCACCATTTGGCTGGTGGGGGGCAGCGCCGAAAGGCTGATGGTCTCGCTTTCGCTGCCATCCGGGCGGATGCGGATGGCGCTGCCGCTGCTCCACGTTTCGACGGCGGCCACATTTTCCACTTCATACGCCGCCTGCGCCACCTGGCTGGTGCGATATTGGCGCTCCAACGCGACTTGGATATCGAACTGGTTATAGGCCAGCACTTTGTCCACCTGTCCTTCCAACGAGCGCTGCACGCTGCCCACGGTCATGAAGATCATGCCGCCCAGCGTCAGCGTAATCAGCGTCAGAATCAGCCGACCGCGCTTGCGGAAGGTGTTGCGCAGCGAAAGTTGCAGCGGCCGCGACAGCCCTTTGATGCTGCTCAGAATGCGGTCGATCCAGCTTGCGCCAAATTGGCCGCTACCCACGCCATAGTCTGAAATGGCCTCGCGCACGGTGACGCGTGTGCCCTGCACAATGGGCCAGAGCGCCGCCAGGCTGGGCACAAGCAGCCCAATGGCCACTTCCATCCACAACACATTGGCGGGCAGTACAAAGCCGGGCACGCTCAAGTTAATAAAGCCGCTCAACAGAAGCTCGATGGCGCCCGCAATGAACACGGTGAGCCCTAGCGCAATGAGCAGCGAAAAGAGGCTGTAGATCAGCACGGCGCCCATGTACATGCGAACTAAATCGCCGCCGGTAGCGCCAATGGCCTTCATCACGCCGATCTGGCGCGTTTGCTGCGAGATGAGCGCCGACATGGTGTTGATGACCAAAAAGCTGCCCAGCACCAGCGCCAAAACACCCAGCGGCGTCAAAATCAGCGTCAGCGCGTCAAAGATATTCTGCATGGGCAATTCGCCCGGATTCATGACGCGCACTTCGGGCGTGCTCAGCCCGGCTTTTTCAATTTTGGCGGCCACGTCATCGGCCACACGCTGCACATATTCTTTATCGGTGATCTGCGCCCGCGTCCCCGTCACGCGCATGTTTACCTGGCTGTAGGTATCGCCGCCGCCCAGCCACTCGAAGGTCTCCATATCCACATAGCCAACCGGTGTGCCGGTAAAGGCGACAGGCAGCTCATTGGCATCATAAACCAGCCCGGTCAGCTCTATGTGGCGAATTTTGCCGTTGGCGTCTTCGATGGTCAGCGCATCGCCCACGACCAGGTTTGCGGGCAGCCGATCCACCGTGTCCAATGAACTGCGCTCCAGCACCAGCTCTTTCTCGGCGGGCCAGCGATAGGGCGCACTTGCGCTTTGCGTGGGGCCGGTTTGCGGCTCATCTAAGCTGACAATGCTGACAGCGGCGGCGGCAAAATCGGGCACGGCCGTAATGCGCAGCGGCTCCCATACCCCCTCCGCCACCTGCACATTGACCGTCAGCGAGGCGCGCCCTTCGGCCGCCTCCACCCCCGGCACGGTGCGCAGCGCATCCAACAGCGCATCATCCACACCGTTGACCATGAGGCGGGCGTGAGCCGAGTTGCTCTCTACATAGACGCGGGTCATTTCATCCACAATGATGGTGTTGATGTGCTGGACCACGCCCACAGCAAAAATGCCCACCGTGATCGACGCAATCACCAGCAGCGTACGCGCCCGATTCGACGTTAAATCTCGCCACACCTTGCGCCAGCGCGTGGGGAGGAGGTTGGTTGGGTTGAACATGGTGATCTCCTATGTGATGTAAAATCTGAATTTGAGGAAGGGGAGAAAGGGAGAAAGGGGACAGGGGAGAAGGGGGGATCGGGTCGACGAAATCTCCCCTTCTCCCCTTCTCCCTTTCTCCCCTTCACCCTTTCCCCCTTTCACCTCTTCGTATCCCCCACAATCTCCCCGTCGGCAATGGTGATCGTGCGGGTGACGCGTTGGGCCAGGTCATCGTCGTGAGTGACCATGAGGATGGTTTTGCCGCTATCGACCAGGTCGGTGAAGAGGGCGAAAACGGAATCGGCAGTGCGTGAATCCAGATTGCCGGTTGGCTCGTCGGCCACCAGAATGGGCGGATTGTTGGCCAGCGCCCGCGCAATGGCCACGCGCTGCTGCTGCCCGCCCGAGATGGCGGTGGGCAGTTTATCGGCCTTGTCGGCCATCTCCACCTGATCCAGCAGCGCCAGCGCGCGTGCGCGGCGCTGAGCCGATGGATAGCTGCCCGTAAAATCCATGGGCAGCATCACATTTTCCAGCACGGTGAGGGTGGGCAGCAGTTGGAAAAACTGAAAGACCACGCCGAGAGATTTGCCGCGCCAACGCGCGGTCTGTCCTTCGCTCAGCGTGTGAACCGCGGTGCTGTCCACAAAAACTTCACCTTGGCTGGGCCGGTCAATGCCGGTGATCATGTTGCTCAGCGTGGATTTGCCGCTGCCCGACTTGCCCACCACGGCCACAAATTCGCCGGCATCCACTTGCAGATCGATGCCTTTGAGGGCGGTAAATTTGCCGGCTTCCGTGTCGAATGTTTTGACTACATTTTGTAGATCAATTAGGTGCGCGGGGGCCTTTTCCAGATGAACCGTCTTGTTGGCGACAGGTTGTGCGGCTGTTTTGGGTTGGCGGAAGAATGTTGTAAACATAAAATTGCTCCTGAGAATATATTTGTTACCGGGTGGAACCCATTTTTTTGTTGTTACCGACTGCGGTGGCTATGTAATAGGGCCGCTCCTCCCCCTTGACGCACTAGCGTGCGTCTTTCCCGGAGAGGCTTGCTCGCTGTTGTCAACAGCATATCAAAATAGCTATTCACTCTGTAGTGAACGGATTCAGGTCAGAGTATGATATGATTCATCTAGCATTGTGAGTGGACTCACAGTAGTGGATGAGCTGAGAAAGTGGCCATAAGGGTAGGAAGAATTTATCCTAAACTGAGATTTGTACGCGGATAAACGCTGATTTACGCAGAGAAAGCCATTACAATGAGCGACTCAATCGCCTCTATTCTCAATGATCTACGCCGCCCCCGGACGCCCACGCTGGAGCCGGGATTGCTTTCTGTCTTTCGCACAATCATCGGTCTGGAGACCGCGCTGGTGCTGCTGGGGGTGATCGCTGGTACATTGCGAAGGGATGGGCCGCCCCGTTCGCTATTGATCACGAATTTGCTCTGGCTGGTTTTGCTGTTGATCTACTTGAGCTGGCCGCGGCTGCACGAACGATTGGGACGTTGGTTTCTGCCCCCGGCTTTATTAATTAGCGGGTTGATGCCGCTGGTAGATCGCCACTTTCTACTCCAATACATTGTGAATAGCGGCGATGGTGCTTTCCCATTTATGAGCGTTGATGAAAGCGGTTGGCGGCTCTTATTCTTCCTGCTCTTTCCGCTGGTATTGACGGCCTGGCAGTACCGGTTGCCGCAAGTGCTGCTTTTCTCCATTGGCACATCCGCTGTTGGTATTGGGCTGACCGGAGCGGCGTTGGGCTGGCGCTCGTCCGCATTTCTCGACATACTGCCGTTTAGCATGGGGCAAGGCGTTATTCTCACGCTAATTGGCTTTGTAGTCCTGCGCATGATCAGCGCGCAGCGCGCCCAGCGCGCCCACCTGACCGAGGCCAATGAAAAGCTGGCCCAATATGCCAGTACGGTGGATCAGCTGGCCACCAGCCGCGAGCGCAACCGGCTGGCCCGCGAACTGCACGATACGCTGTCGCACACGCTTAGCGCATTGGCCGTGCAGCTTGAAGCTGCCGACAGCGTGTGGGAAAGCGCGCCCGAACAGGCGCACACGCTGCTGGTAAAATCCATTGCCAATGCGCGCGGCGGACTGTCCGAAACCCGCCGTGCGTTGCAGGATTTACGCGCATCACCGCTGGAAGATCTGGGGTTGGGATTGGCGCTGCGCACGCTGGCCGAATCGACCGCCAAACGGGCGGGCCTGGAACTGACGCTGGATGTGCCGAAACAGGTTGATGGACTCTCGGCAGAGCAGGAGCAGGGCGTTTATCGCATTGCGCAGGAAGCATGGGAGAATGTGGTAAAACATGCCGGCGCCCAAAAAGTGGCCGTGTTGCTGCGGCATGATGATCAAGCCCGTTGGCGGCTCACGGTACGCGATGATGGCCAGGGCTTTGACCAAAGGCAGACTGACGTCAATGGACATTACGGTTTACAAGGGATGCAGGAGCGCGCCGCCATGCTGGGGGCTGCGTTGCAGATTGAAAGCCAAGCAGGAAAGACAAACGTGCAGTTGGTGGTATAGCTGGTTTGTGTCGGGACATGAATGGCGGCGGCACAACCTGCGAGACAAAGAGACAGTTTCGCTGCCGCCGTTCGTGTCCGTCCATTGATGCCATTTCCATTAGCCGCCAATGACCAGCCACCAATTAGGAGCAGCTATGATTCGAATTGTATTGTGCGATGATCAGGATATCGTCACCGAGGGGATGCGCGTAATCTTGGGGACTGTGCAAGGCTTTGATGTAGTGGGGGTGGGGAGCGATGGCGCAGAAGCGGTGGATTTAGTCGCCGCATTGAGCCCAGATCTGGTGCTCATGGATTTGCGCATGCCCATTATGAATGGCATCCAAGCCACGCGTGAAATTCGCCAGCACTACCCGCAGACCAAAGTGCTGGTGCTGACTACGTACGATGACGATGACTGGGTTTTCGACGCCATTCGCGCCGGCGCATCGGGCTACCTGCTCAAAGACACGCCGCGCGCACAGCTCATTGCCGCCATCCGCGGCACGGCGGCGGGCGATACTTATGTGGACCCCCAAGTGGCGGGCAAACTCTTCCAGCAGATCGCCCAGCCCGGCGCCGCGCCGGTGCGCGACACCACCGTGGGCGCAGACTTGAGCGAGCGCGAACGCGAGGTCCTCAAGCTGATTGCCGCCGGTCTCTCCAATGCCGATATTGCCGAGCAGCTTCATCTCTCCAAGGGGACGGTGCAGAATTACGTATCGAACATCTTTGTCAAGCTGGACGTGACCGACCGCACCCAAGCCGCCGTGATCGCGCTGCGGCATGGACTGGGATAGCGTGGGGAAGAAGAGTGCGATGCACCGGCATAGCCTGCTTATCAAATGGATAAGTGATTAGCCGGTGCGTTGCACTCGACTGGTTTTGGAGCGCACTACTTGGTAGACATAGCCCTGATTTTCTCCAGATTCCATTCAATGAACCAGGCTGTTGTATAATGATTTCATATTCATAAATCCCAAACCCCGTCACAAAAAAGGCATCCCACAATGAACCCATATCCCAACGTCCAAGCCCTCACCTTTGATCTCTTCGGCACCATTTTAGACCTGGGCGGCAGCCTGACGCCCTATATTGCTGAGTTCTTACAGCAGAAACGCTCATCGGCAGACCCCGCCCACTTTTGGGCGCAGTGGCGCCCGCCAGCGCATTGAGCAATATCAAGACACCATCATGATGCTGGGCCACAGCGGCTATTTGGAAGTGGCGCGCCGCGGCTTTGTCTATACGCTGGGGCTCAATCACGTGGACGCCACGCCCGCCGAAGTGGCCGAATTTATGCACGCCTGGCAGCAGCTTTCGCCCTTCCCCGAAGTGGTCCCGGCGCTGGAACGGCTCAAAAGCCGCTACAAGCTGGTCATCCTTTCCAACGGCGAGCCGGACTTTTTGGCCCATTTGGCTAAAAATCGCGTCCAGTGGCCCTTTGACGATATTTTCTCCGTGAACACCGTCGGCGCATTCAAACCGCACCCGGCCGTTTATCGCCGCGCCGCCCAGTCGCTCAACCTGGAAGTGGGTGAATGCCTCATGGTTTCGGCCAATTCGTTCGACGTGATGGGTGCGCGGGCCTGCGGCTATCGGGCGGCGTTTGTCAACCGCTACAAGCTGCCCTATGAAGACTCCATCTATCAGCCCGACGTGACGGTGGCCGATTTTACCGGCCTGGCGGACGCCCTGCTGTAAACGGGGAGAGCGCAGAGTGCGATGCACGGTGTCCTAAATCCCCACACATCCCTCAACGCCTCCACCGTGCGTTGCACTCGAAGCGGTTCTGCATTGCATTGAGGAACACCATGACCCAACAAATCACCATCACCGTCGACAACATCACGCTGCGCGCCACGCTCAACGACAGCCCCGCCGCCCAACAGATCGGCGACGCGCTGCCGATTACCGGCAAGGCCAATGTCTGGGGCGATGAGATCTATTTTGGCATCCCTCTCTCTATGGATGAAGCAGATGACGCCAGAGCCGAAGTCGAAGTGGGCGCCTTGGCCTTCTGGCCGCCCGGCAACGCCTTCTGCATCTTCTACGGCCCCACGCCCGTCAGCAAAGGCCAAGAACCGCGCGCCTACAGTCCCGTCAACGTGTTTGGCCACATCGAAGGCGACGCCACCCAATTACGCGGTACGCGCAGTGGCGCAGCGGTGCGCATAGAGTGGGCGATGTGATATACTGATACGAAGATACTCCGTCAATCGCAATGCATGAGGTGTTTGATGGCTACAGGCATGGACAATCTATCCTCCCCATTTCTGGGCATGGACCCGTTTCTGGAAGAGCCGGCGCTTTGGGGCAGCGTCCACACGCGGCTGATGAATTCGCTTAGCGATCAACTGGCGGATCGAATCGCCCCCGATTTTTATGTGGACATCCAGCAGCATGTCACAATTATGACCCCCGGTGATGAAGCGGCCCGCTTTTTTATTCCTGACGTATATGTGGCTGAACAGCGGAACCCAGCCCAACACACCGTTGCCCACTCCTCGCCAAGTGCGGTGATCACCCAGCCCACCATTGTTGAACCATTAGAACAGTTGGAACTTTATGAACGCCACCTGGAAATACGCGACCGGCGCACCCGCGACGTAATCACCATTATTGAAGTGTTATCCCCGTGGAACAAATCAGCGGGCCGGGATCGCTGGGATGCGTTCCAAGAAAAACGGCGCAAAGTCATTGCATCGCCCACCCATTGGGTGGAGATTGACCTCCTGCGCGCCGGCCGACGCCCACCGGAAATAACCGGCAAAAGTGACTATTATGCGCTGCTAAAGCGTGGCGGTGCGCTTGGTCCGTATGAGGTCTGGTACATAGACTTGCGCGACCGCTTGCCCACCATTGCTATCCCGCTGCGCGAGTCATATGCTGATGCGCCGCTCGATCTGCAATCCGCTTTAGACGACGCCTACCGTCGCGCCCACTATGCCCAAAGCATCGACTATACCGATGATGTTCCTTCCCCCAATTTGTCCCCCGCAGATTTACAATGGGTCCGCGCTCAGATTGCCAACTGGGCGAGTTGATCCCGTTTTTGTTATTGTTTTTCAGTTCGATTGGCGTCCCCAAAATCATTTCAAAGGAGGCTCATAATGCCCCAAATTTCAACTCTCCCACGCTTTGACACACCGCAAAGCTGTGACACGATGGTCGCCCTGGCCAACGCCACCCGCAACAGCCAAACCATCTTTGCCAAAAACAGCGACCGCCCCGCCGATGAATGCCAGCCGCTGGTGCAGCGAGCGGCGCAAACGCACGCCCCCGGCAGCCTCACCCAATGCCAGTTTGTAACGCTGCCCCAAGCAGAGAACACCCATCGCCACGTGGGCTCGCGGCCCTATTGGTGCTGGGGCTATGAACACGGCTTCAACGAGCACCAGGTGGTCATCGGCAACGAGGCGCTGCCCTCCAAGCTGCCCGAAGCCACCGAACCCAAACTGGTGGGTATGGAGCTTTTGCGGCTGGGGCTGGAGCGCGGCCGCACCGCCGCCGAAGCTGTGGAGGTCATCACCGGCTTGGTGACCCAATATGGCCAGGGCAAATTTGCCAACGACGCCGGCGTGCGCACCTATGACAACGGCTACATTGTGGCCGACCCGCACGAAGCCTATGTGATCGAAACCGCCGGCCACGAATGGGCCGTGCAGCGCGTGCAGAACGCCATTGGCATCAGCAACGTCTATTCTGTCGAGACCCATTGGGAGCAGATTTCGCCCACCGCCCGGCAGACCGCCATTGAACATGGCTGGCCGCAGGATGCCAATGAACGCCTCAACTTTGCCGATGCGTACACCGCCAACAGCCGGACCGAAGGCAGTGGCGCCATGCGCCGCGCCCGTTCATGCGCCGTGCTCAACGGGCGTTGGCGGCATCGACGCCCAGACCATGATGGCTGTGCTATCCGATCACGGTGATGGCGTTACGCCGGACGAGCCGTTCCAGACGCAGGTGCGCTCCAGCGTGGGCATCTGTCGCCACCCGGAGGCCGACGGCAGCGGCGGCTGCACCGCGGCCAGCCTGGTGGCCGACCTGTGCGCCGATGGCTCGCGGTTGCCGGTCTATTGGTGCAGCTTCTATTCGCCCTGTTTGGGACTCTTTTTGCCCATTTTTAGCGAAGGCACCGTGCCGTCTGTGCTCTCCAATGGTGGTGCAACGTCCACCAATGAAAGCCCGTGGTGGCGCTTTCACCGGCTCAATCAATTGGTGCTGCAAGACCCCGCTCACCTGACGCCGCTGGTGCGCCGGGGCTGGGCCAAATTGCAGCGCCAGCTTTTGGAAAGCGCGTATCCGCTGGCGCATGAAGCGCGCAAGTTGCTGGATAATGATCGCCCCGCCGAGGCCAAGCGGCTGCTCACCGAATATATGATGGAGAATGTGCTGGCCATGATGCAGACCAGCGAACTGCTGCTGACTGAATTGTCCGATTTAATCGAAGAGGAGATGATTCCGGCATGACCACTTTTCGCGAACATCAATTGGAGCAGGCCATTGCCGGCCTGCCGCGCGTCACGTTGGGCGTGCTGCCCACGCCGTTGGAAGCGCTGCCCCGCTTGAGCCAGGCGCTGGGCGGCCCGCCGATTTACATCAAGCGCGACGACCTGACCGGCCTGGGTTTTGGCGGCAACAAGACGCGCATGTTGGAATTGAGCCTGGCCCACGCGCTGGAACAGGGTGCGGACACCATTGTCTTCGGGGCGGCCGTGCAGTCCAACTATTGCCGACAGTTGGCGGCGGCCTGCGCCAAGTTGGGATTGGAGCTGCACCTGGTGCTGCGGCCCGAACGAGAGATCGATACGCAGGAGATCCAGGGCAACCACCTATTGCAGCGGCTCTTTGGCGCTCACGTCACGATTTTAGATGACCGCGACCGGCCCAAACAGCAGGAGGCGCTGGCCGCCAAATTGGCCGAATTGCAAGCCGCCGGCAAGCGCGCCTATTGGCCGCGCCGCCCGGACACCGTCGATCTGGACGCCATTGCCTATACCCAGACCGCGCTGGAGATTGTGCGCCAGTGCCGCGAGCTGGGCATTGCGCCGTCGTCGCTCTATGTGGCGGCCAACGACACGACGCAGGCCGGGCTGGTGTTGGGGCTGGCCTTTTTGGAGAGCCCGATTCAAGTGCATGGTTTTAACCCGCTGCATCATGACCCCAATACGCTGCCCACGCTGGTGCGCATGGCCAATCAGGCGGCGCAACGGCTCGATTTGGACATTGAGCTGACCGCGGCCCACTTTGACAACACGGATGCCTTTGTGGGCGAGCGCTACGGCATCCCCACCCAAGCGGGGATAGAGGCGCTGCAGCTGATTGCGCGCACCGAGGGCATTCTGCTCGACCCGGTTTACACGTCCAAGGCGCTATCGGCGCTGGCAGCCCATATTCGCGCGGGCAAATTGCCGTCCACAGAGCCGGTGCTCTTTTTGCACACGGGCGGCGCGCCGGCGCTCTTTGGCTATGCGCAGGAGGTTTTGGCCTAATATGAAGCTGCTCATCACCGCGGCGGCCAGCCCGTTTGCCCAACTTTTGGGACGCCAACTGGCCGCCACTCACCAGATCCGCTTGACCGAACGCATTCCGCTTGATTGGCCAGCCACCGCTGATCCAGGGGTCGAATTCGTATGCTCCTCATTAGGCCACGATCACGGAACCAACCTGCTTGTGCGCGATGTTGACGTCGTTATCCATGTGGCCGAGCCGTTAGCTACCGATAATGCGTACAGCAAAATTGACATATTGACCCGCTGCACCTACAATTTGTTAACAGCAGCCGTTCAAGAGGCCGTCCCCCAAGTTCTGCTGCTCAGCACGCTGGCGCTTTTGACCGATTACGCCCCCTCGTATCGAGTGTCCGAACGCTGGCGACCGCACCCAAACACCGATCCAACCGTACTTTCAAAACATTTGGCCGAATATACTGCCCGTGAATTTGCGCGCGAGCAGAAGATCAACGTGACCATATTGCGGCTGGGGCAGCTCGTCTATCCAGATGCGGACGCGTCACCAGCAGATGCGTTGCCACGCGTGGCGGCGGAGGTGGCGGCGCGGGCTGTCGAAAATGTGTTGGCCGCGCCAGCCGAACGTTGGGCCATCTATCATATCGGCAACGAAGCCACACATCCGCATTTCACCATGTCCAAAGCAAAGGGAAAGGCACTCGTATGAAAGTACTCCTCCTGGGCGGCGCGGGCATGTTGGGGCCATATGTGGTTCCGCTGCTGGCGCCCCATTATGAACTGCGCGTGACCGATATTGTGCGGCCCCAATTCGCTTTTGACGGCGACTTTTGGGAAGTGGATGTGAGCCAGCCCGACCAGGTGCTGAAGGCGGCTGAGGGGATGGACGCCATTGTCAATCTCTCGGTGCTGCGGCACCATCGCCAACTGGCCTTTGACGTCAATACGCTGGGCTGTTACAACATGATGCAGGCCGCCGTCACCCACGGCATCCGTCGTATTATCAACACCGGGCCCCATTTTACGGTCACCGGGGCCAGCTATGAGCTGTTCGATTTTGATTTATCCCCCGATATTCCGCCGCAGCCCGGCACGATTTTGTATGCTTTGACCAAATCGTTGGGGCAGGAAATTTGCCGCGTCTTTGCGACGCAGTACGATCTCTTTGTGCAAACCTATCTCTTCTGTAGCTTTCGCGATCCAGAGGATCTGCATCCCGAGCGCGACGCTCATCCCTTTGCCGTCTCGTGGCAGAACAGCGCCGAGATCTTTCGCCTGGGTTTAGAAATTGAGCTGTCCCAATTACCGTCGCGTTGCGAAATATTTTATGTGCTGGCGGACACGCCGCATGGGCAATTTCGCAACGACAAAGCCAAGCGAATTTTGGGCTTCCAGCCCCGCGATGACATTGCCGCCACCTGGTTAGGCCCGTAGGACAAGCTTTCAGCTTGTCCGTTCGCACCAAAAAGGATCAACACCCAACATGACGCGCAAATTCCCCCAGCGCCCCGATCAAACCCGTAACCCAAAACCCATTGCCCATCCATCGCCCACCTCCGTCCAAAACTACTACAATTGGAAGTCTATACAAGTTTCCCCACGCGATCAGTCCATTACATGTTTTACAAAGCCGGGGCTGGCGTGGACAGATGAGCGCGACCCGGCCGCCATGTTGTTGGCTGCTCAAATGCAAATTGCGCCCGCTGACGTGGTGATGGCTTTTAATTGTGGCGATGGTCCGGCGGGGATTGCCGCGGCTACGCTAGCGCACAGCGGGCGCGTGATTCTAGTTGATGCCAATATTGTGGCTATAGAGGCGCACCGGCGGGCCGTTGAAGCCAACCATCTGCAAAATGTAACGGTGGTGGCGGGCAGCGGGACGCGTGGCTTGCACGATTGCCCACCGGCGGATGTGGTGCTGGTGCGGCTGCCCAAAAGCAAGCCGTTGGCGCTGCGGCTGATTTGGGATGCGTTCAACTGCTTAAAAGAGGGCGGGCTTTTCTATCTGGCCGGCGCCACTAATGAAGGGATCAAAACCTATTTGCGCCACGTGGAAGAGCTGTTTGGGGCTTGCGCCGTGCCTGCCTATCGCAAGGGCTGCCGCGTGGGTATGGCTATGAAGGCCGCCGCACCCGATCCGCTGCCACCGGCGTTCCAAGAGCCCTATTTGGCGCACGACTATTTTTCGAATTTTGCTGTGCGGGTTTTGGGTACAACCTATCCGATCTGTTCATTGCCCGGCGTCTTCTCCTGGGATCGACTGGATCGAGGCACGCAGCTCCTGATTGAAAACATGCAGATCGCCCCGCAAGATCGCGTGCTGGATTTGGGGTGCGGCGTGGGCATTGTGGGCATTGTGGCGGCGCATTGGGCCCATTGGGGCGTCGTGCATATGGTGGATGGCGATGTCAACGCGGTGGAGGCTGCGCAGGAAAGCGTGCGCGCCAATGAGCTGCACAATTGCAGCGTACAGCTCAGCGACTGCGCCCAAGCCGTGCGTCAGGACCTGCATGACCCCGCCGATAAATTTGACGTAATCGTGACCAATCCGCCCTTTCATCAGGGCCAAGCCACCCAATCCGCCATGGCGCTGCAATTTGTGGCCGATGCGGCGGCGCTGTTAAAATCGAATGGCCGCTTTTATCTGGTGGCCAACCGTTTTCTTAATTATGAAGAGCCGCTCCGGCAGCAGCTTGGCAAGGTGGAAACCGTATACCAAGACAAACAATTCAAGGTGCTGCTGGGAACATTTATATAAACATAATCCTATCCATACTGTGATTTTTATGATTAGATGATGGGCTATGATTTCGCATGTCGGGAGCAGGAATGAACAACGAACAGCGCCCAGGCAGAATCATAGTATTCATTGAATCATAAAAATCATAGTCCATACTGTGATTTTTATGATTAGATGATGGGCTATGATTTCGCATGTCGGGAGCAGGAATGAACAACGAACAGCGCCCAGGCAGAATCATAGTATTCATTGAATCATAAAAATCATAGTCCATACTGTGATTTTTATGATTAGATGATGGGCTGATTTCATGTCGGAGCAGGAATGAACAACGAACGCCGGCAGAATCATAGTATTCACCGATCAAAATCATAGTCCATACTGTGATAGATTAATGAGCTATGATTTCGCATGTCGGGAGCAGGAATGAACAACGAACAGCGCCCAGGCAGAATCATAGTATTCATTGAATCATAAAAATCATAGTCTAGACTGCAAACAAAAACCATGAAAAAAATTCTGCTAACGGGGGCCGCTGGACGCATCGGCTCCTCTTTTCGTCAATACGTAGAGCAACAGGCCAGCGGCCGCTACACTTTACGCCTGGTGGACCGCAATTTGGAGGCGCTGGGCGACCCCGGCCGGCATGAAGCTTTGGGCGTCAATGTGGCCGATTTGGATGCCTGCCGCCGAATCTGTGAGGGCATCCACACCGTGGTCCACCTGGCTGCTGACCCCTCCACCCAGGCCGACTTTTATGAATCACTGCTGGATAACAACATCAAAGGCATGTACAATATCTTCCGCCGCCAAAGACGCCGGCTGTCAGCGTGTGGTCTACGCCTCCAGCGTGCAGGCGGTGGACGGCTACCCCATGGACGTGCAGGTACGCACGGATATGCCGGTGCGCCCGCTCAACATGTATGGTGCGGCCAAGGCCTTTGGCGAGGCCACGGCCCACTGTTTTGCTTACAGCGAAGGGCTGTCGTGCATTGCCATCCGCGTCGGCGCGTATGAAGGCAACCGTGCACATTGGGATGAAATTGAGCGCGATGCCCGCACGCTCTGCACCTTTGTCAGCGCCCGCGATTTGAACCACCTGATCGAACGCTGTATCGAAGCGCCCGATGTGCAATATGCCGTGGTGCAGGCCGTGTCCGACAACCGCTTCAAGCGCATGGACCTCACATCGACGCGCGGCCGTGGGCTATGCGCCGCAGGATGACGCGTTTGAACTGTTCAACAGCGGCTTGACCAACCGCGAACGCTGGTATCAAGAGAATGGGCGTAGCGGCACATAGAGCAAGTTGGCATTCGTAGGTCACTCTTGTAGAGTGACGTGCGCTGGTGGACGCACAATGTCACTCTACAAGAGTGACCTACGGAGCGCATCGCTCTCGTCCCCAGACGAAATTTGATGAAGGCACACGCATTCCTCGAAAGGTTTTTGATGATCATCGACGTCCACACCCACGTCTGGCCCAATAACAGCATCTTCTTTAGCAACTTTTTGGCCGAAGCCTCGCGCATGAGATCGCAACCCCTGGACCTGATCAGCCGCTATGCTGACTATTGCGTGACCGCGCCGGGCGTGACCGCGGCCATCTGCTTTGGCGGCAAGGCCAAGCTGGCCGGGCTGTGGGTGGATGACCGCGATGTGGCGGCTTATGTGCAGCAGGACCCGGCCCGCCTCATCGGCTTTCTCTCCATTGACCCCACGCAGCCGCGCTGGCAGGAAGAGCTGGAGTTTGGGCATCAGGAATTGGGTCTGCGGGGCATCAAGCTCATGCCCATGTACGCCGGTTTCTTCCCACAGGAGGCGCGCCTCAATTTTCTGTGGGACTATGCCCAGCGCCATGGGTTGCCCGTGCTGCTGCACACCGGCACCACCTTTATCTCCCAGGGCTGGCTGGAGACCACGCTGCCCCGTCACATTGACGTGGTGGCGCGCCGCTTCCCCGAAGTGCGCATCATCATGGCCCACCTAGCCCATCCGTACGAGGGCGAATGCGTGGCCGTCATCCGCAAGCATCCGCACGTTTATGCCGATGTGAGCGCGCTCTACTATCGGCCGTGGCAACTCTTCCACAGCCTCATGCTGGTCCACGAATATGGCGTTTGGAACAAGCTGCTCTTTGGCACCGACTTTCCCATTACCAACGTGGCCGACTCGCTGGCCGGTCTGCGCGACCTGGCCAATATCCAGATCGACCGCTTTCGCCTGCCCGCCGAGCAGATCGAGGCGCTGATCGAGCGGGATGCGCTGGCGCTGTTGGGACTTAGTTTGTAGCGAACCAACAAAACGTAGGTGCGACATCCCTTTCGCACAAGCCCGGTCCTTTCAAATTGCTCATCGCCGCGTCATGACCTCGTGCGGCATCCTTGCCCGTGCGTAGCAAGCGAAGGGCGTAAAGACCAGGAGACGTAGTGCCGGTCGAGTAGGGCGGAGCAGTTGCCGCCCGTATCGAGACCAAACGGGTCGACCCGCTCACTCTGGCTTCGGCGTGAGCTCAGTCGAACGGTTTCGATACGGCTGCATACTACCGCAGCCTACTCAACCGGCGTTCGCTCTCCAGTGTGCTGTCCTATAACGGCTTAGCTTAATGCCTATGGGCAAGGATGCCGCACCTACAAATTGAAGCTGCCCACTGGAGCAGAAAATGCCAACCACCCAAACTCTATCCGTTCCCGTCGCTCACATCGACGATGATGCCGCCGTACAGCAAGTGCTGAGCGCTGAGGATCTGCACGGCGGCGACTATACATTTCACATTGGCCAATGGAATGGCGAAACGACCTTGCGCGCGGCGCCAAGCCGCAGTGAGCTATTACTTCTCATCGAAACCACCCAAGCATCCATCCAGCTTCAGTCCGGCGACCTGGTGCGCGGACCCGATCCCCTGCCGGCCGTATCAGCCGCTCGAGAGCGAATGGGCCAGCGTCAGCGCCGAACACGCCGAAGCGCTGTGGCCGGGCGACACGGGTGACGGTGGATGGCCGTCAGTCGGCGCCGGTCACGGTGATGGGCCGGGCCTGCTATTTCCAGGTCACCGTAGCCGCCACAGATTATCGGCTGCCGCATGGCCATGCTGCGCCATCTGACCGACTTCCCCGGCGGCTGTGCGGCCTATCCCGGCGCCTTTCGCCAGTAGCTTCATTCCACCACAGCGGCCCGCCAAAGATGCGCCCGACCAGCGCGTGCGTCAACCGCGTCAACCAGCACACGCTGGACATGCGCACGGACCGCACGCCCACACCCATTCGTCATCATCATGGTCCGGTGGCCGGGGTGGCCAGTTTGTCAATCATTCCGAAACTGCCATTGTGTTGCCGCGCGCGGTCTACGGTCTGCCCGAGGTGGACCGCCCCGATGAAGGCCACGTGCGCATCTACAACCGGCCCGCCGCCGACGCCAGCGACACCACCGTGATTCCGGTGCGCCCCGGCTCCATTGTAGTCACACCCGCCACATTCGATCATGCCGCCGGCCACTGCTTTGAGAACTGCTTCGCCATGCCTCATCGCTATTCCGGGTTTTGTGTCGCCGTATCATTTTATTGGGTGAGGAGGAGCGGGTGGCGAGTGGCGGGTGGCGGGTGGCGACGAATAAAAATCTTTCTAATCTGTGAAAAAGGAAAACAATTCATGCTGTTAATGACCATTTTGCCCAACCCGCCGTCAAGGGCATCAGCCGCTACCTGCTTGACGAAAATCTGGCGCCTGATGCGCTGCGCCTGCACATATCCGAAGCTGCGGCCCAATCGCGTCCATGCCCCGCACCAGCACGGCGGCATTGAGGCCGTTTACATGCTGGAGGGCGAGGCCACTATTGAGATTGAAGGGGAAAGTTTTACGCTGGGACCGGGCGAAGCGGTGGTCTTCGATCCGGCACAAAATGCACGGTATTGCGAATGAAAGCAATGAGACAATGCGTTATCTAGTGGTGCGGACGGCAGAATAAGCAGCGCAGAGTGCGTTGCACGGCGTCCGTGACATGGACTATCCAAGCAGCTCGTTCGCCGTGCGTCGCACTCGAAGCGGCGCGGTAGAAGTAATCTCAACTGTTGGCGCGGGCGGCATATATGCTTGGTTGTAGGCAATTCTCATGGTACGATCCGGCCTGTGCTAGGTGTGCGAACCCAAATTTCCTCGATAGGTTCAGCAGCTACCTGGCGAATTAACACAGCTTTGCGCCCATATGCCGCCCGCATGCGTGTAAAGCGTGGCGCCATCTGCATCGGAGTCGACCAGTCGGCCATCGTGAATCGCAACCCAACGGCCTAGGTGCTTCTGCTTTAGTTGGGAATGCATAGCTTCATAGGCCGCGATCTCCTGATTGAGCTTTTCCTGTTGACGAGCCCGCAGATAATGTTCGACGGCTTCATTAACAAGTTCATGTACACTTCGATTTAACTCTTGCGCGTCCAACTCCAACGGTTCGCTCAATTCGGGACGCAGGTCGATAGATAACATTTTGCACGCCGGTTGCACATAAAATTTTCGTGACTACTAAGCTGTTCCCTGAGCCAGTCGAAGGCCGGTGTTCCCTTCGACAGGCTCAGGCCTCGGGGGCTTAGTGGTTACAAATTTTCATCCAATTCTGTACTGATTATACCACATGCATATCATGAACCCCTTACCAATCCCACCCGACTTTAACCCCCAAACCAACATGCTGGCCAAGACCACCGAGTATGGCGCCTTCCACGAATCGCGGCGGGCGGCCCGCTTTGGCGCGGATTTGGTGGCCAACGGGACGCCGGAAGATCTGGCGCTGGCGCAAAAAGTGCTGGCGGCGGCGTTGGCCTGCCAGGAGCGCAACCCCGCCGACCCGCACGTGGGCAACTTTTACTGGATGCGGGAAGACTCCGAAGTGGAAGACCTGAACGCGGTTGAGTTTGTATTGGAAGCGCTGATCCCCATGCTGCTGCGCCACGGCGAGCGGCTGCCGCCCGCGCTGCACGCGCAAGTGCTGGCGAGCGTGCGCCTGGGGCTGGCCGAAATTGCGCGGCTGGACGTGCTAGTCGCCTACACCAACATTACGGCGCTGGACATTGTCAATACCTGTCTGGGCGGCCAACTGCTGGCCGATGCCGCCATTGCCCAACGCGGTCGTCAAAAGCTGCGGGACTGGCTGGCCTTCACCAATCTGTCCGGTCACCCGCTGGAATACAGCAGCCCCACCTATACCTCGGTCAGCCTGCGCGCGCTCAAGCGACTGGTGGATCACAGTGATGACGAAGCCGTATTGCACCTGGCCGCCAAGATGACGGCGCGGCTGGCGGTCAGCATGGCGCTGCACATCCACGGCGATGGCGCCGGCCGCGGCACAGGGCGCTGGGCCGGTCCGCACAGCCGCGCCTATCAGCCCTCGGTGGTCTGCAAGACGGCGCCGGAAGTCAATTTGCTGCGCGGCTGGGTGGCTGATGGCGCCGTACCCGCTTGGGTTGGTGAATTGTTTGATAATCTGCCGCAACGCTTCCAAGTGGTCGAAACCGCCGACCGCCAACGCGGCCTCTCCTTCACCACTTTTCAGACGCCCGCCTATGCGCTGGGTGTGGCCAGCCGCAGCTTTGGCGGTCAATCCAACGTCTGCATGGCGCACTATCGCCGCCATCCGGTGCATAACGAAAGCGACGCCCGGCCCGGCGTCTTCTACACGCGCTATGTGCTCAACGAAAAATGGTTTGGCGATGCCTATCACGCCACCGACCGCACCAAAACGCGTAATCTGCCCGATGAGGGCGATTTCCTGGGCGTGCAGCACGAAAATCGCGCCATCTGCGTTTACGCGCCGCCGCTGTCACTGCACTGCCACAGCGCCAAGACCGCGCTGATCTGGACGCAGCTTGCCCACATCGACGAAATCTGGGTTGAGGATGTGCGCGTCACGCAACTGCCCGCGCCAGTGCCGACGCTGGATGCGACCGTCGTCATCGGCAGCGGCGAGGTCTACATGGCCGTGCGCCCGCTGGCGTTGACGCCATTGAGCAAAGAGACGCCGATGCAATTGGTGGAGCGCGATGGCGATCTGGTGCTGGAGCTATTCAACTATCGCGGGCCGGACAAGCGCTTTTGGGAGATGCGCTGGCCGGGCGCATTTTATCAGGGGCGGCCCGTTTGCGCGTACTATTTGGAAATTGGCGAGCGAGCCGATTATGCGGATGGCGCGGCTTTTGGTCAGCAGGTGGCGCAGACCCATTTCGCCGTTAATATTGCCGCCCCCTTTACCTATCCTGCCAGCGGCCAACGACCGGCTACGTTTGTCGCCGCACGCGACGGCGCCCAACTAGGCATCGAAATCGACCTGATGGAGTGGAATACTCTGCGCCGCTGGACCGCACAGGGCGAGTTGGGCTGGCCCAAGCTGGATTCGCCGGTGGCGCGTCAATATGAAGATGGGCGGTTGGAAATTGACTTGACGGAGGCGCTGGTCATCCAGACGTCGCCTGATGTGTAGCGCAACAATATTCCATAAATGGCTATAAGAACGGACACGAGTTGGGGCGAAGGGGGTGGCTATGTCTAGGCGGCAGCGTTCCCGCCCCAACTCATGTCCCTACACGTCTATTAAGATGAACCCATGAACAACAAACCCAACCTAATCTACATCCTAGCCGACGACATGGGCTACGGCGACCTGTCGTGCCTCAACGAAAACTCCAAAATCCGCACCGGGCATCTGGACCGGCTGGCCGCCGCCGGCATGATCTTCCGTGACGCTCACGCCACGTCGGCAGTCTGCACGCCGTCGCGCAGCATTTTGACCGGGCGCTACAATTGGCGCTCGGCGCTCAAGCAGGGCGTCACCTGGGGCTACTCCCCCGCTGCTGGAGCCGGGGCGCATGACCGTGGCGTCGTTCTTGCAGCAACATGGTTATCGCACTGGCTGCGTGGGCAATTGGCATTTGGGCTGGGAATGGGCGAAAAATGGCTCGGCGGCAGAAGATGTGGATTTCAGCCAGCCTATTGTACGCGGCCCTACCAGTGCAGGCTTTGATTATTATTTTGGCATTGCGGCCTCGCTGGATATGGCGCCATACGTCTATGTGGAAAACGACCGACCCACCGCCATTCCCGACCGCACCATAGAGGCCCGCGACGGCAAAGAGATGTGGCGGGCCGGCCCCATTGCCCCCGATTTTGCCCACGCCGATGTGCTGCCCACCTTTGCCCAAAAAGCGATTGGCTTTATCGACGAGTGCGCACAGAGCGACGAGCCCTTCTTCCTCTACTTTCCGCTGGCGGCGCCGCACACGCCCATTCTGCCCAGCCCCCAATTCCAGGGCCAATCGGGGACCAACGAGTATGGCGATTTTTGTTTGCAGGTGGATGACGTGGTGGGCCAGATCATGGCGGCGGTGGAGCGGCGCGGGCTGACCGAGAACACGATTCTGATTTTTACGGCGGACAACGGCTGCTCCCCACGCGTGGATTATGACGAACTGGCGGCGGTGGGACACAACCCCAGCTACATTTTCCGCGGCCACAAAGCCGACATCTATGAGGGCGGCCATCGCATTCCGCTGCTGGTGCGCTGGCCACAGACCATTGCGCCCGGCCGCGCGTGCGATGAGACGGTCTGTCTGGTCGATCTGCTGGCCACTTGCGCCGACATGCTGGGTGCGCCGCTGCCGGAGAATGCGGGCGAAGATAGCGTGAGTAATTTGCCGCTTTGGCGTGGCGATGAACTGGCAAAATCAATCCGTGAAGCCACCGTGCATTCGTCCATGGACGGCTCGCTCTCTATCCGCCGCGGCCATTGGAAGCTGGAGATGTGCGCCGGTTCGGGTGGCTGGAGCTATCCGGCGCCGGGACCGGAATGTGCCGGTCTGCCGCCGCTCCAGCTCTACAATTTGGATGCCGACATTGGCGAGCGCCAAAACGTAGCCGCCGCCCACCCCGAAATCGTGGAGGAATTGACCGATCTGCTGACCCGCTATATTCGAGAGGGACGCAGCACACCGGGTGACCCGCAGTCGAATGCCGGCGGTGCGCTGTGGGAGCAGTTGTGGTGGTTGGCGACATGAGCCATAATGACAAATGAGTTGCCATAGCATGAAAGCCGTGTTATCATGCTTGCATGATACGGTCGTTTGCCCATAGTGGTACAGAAGACATTTTCAACGGCGTTAATTCGAGCGCTGCCCGTCGCGTCTGTCCACAAGCGCTTTGGAAGATAGCAGCGCGTAAGTTGGAGCAACTTGATTCTGTTGTGGCTCTAGATGAATTACGCATTCCGCCAGGTAATCGACTGGAACCGCTCTATGGCGAACGAAGTGGGCAGCATAGTATTAGAGTGAATCAGCAATATCGCATCTGTTTTACGTGGACAGAAACGGGACCAGATTTGGTTGAAATTGTTGATTATCATTGAAATAGAGAGCAAAAATGATTAGAATTCCAACCCATCGACCACCTACTCATCCGGGCGAGATGTTGCTGGAAGAGTTTTTGGCGCCGATGAATATTACGCAGCGCGAACTGGCAGATGCTATCGGTGTGCCCTATCAGCGCATCAACGAGATTGTGAATGGCCGCCGCGGCGTCACGCCTAGCACAGCGTTACGCCTGGGCAAGTTCTTTGGCATGTCGGCCGATTTTTGGCTAAACTTGCAGATGCGTTGGGATATCTATTTTGCCCAGCAGGCCGAAGCAGAACAGCTTGATTCGATTCAGACGCGTACTCTGGAACTGTCGGCGTAGGGATAATGGCGCCGATGATAAGGAGGCTTTTATGGCCGAGATGACCGTTCTCTTGCCGCCGCCGCTTGAAATTGAGCAAGAAGAAGACAACCTATATTATCCCGAATCGGATGGCAAACCAATGGCGGAAACCGATCTGCATCGCGACATGATGTTTTATTTGATCCATCTGTTGCGGCGCTATTTGGCCGGCACAAAGGCCTATGTCAGCGGCAACTTGCTGATTTATTATGAGAAGGGCAATACAAATCGCTCGGTGGCGCCCGATTGTTTTGTCGTATTGGGCGTGGAGCAGCGCCGTCGCAACACCTATCGCATCTGGCAAGAGGGCAGAACGCCCGATGTGGTGTTTGAAGTAACTTCCAAAAGTACACGGCGCGACGATACGGTCAAGAAGATGCGGCTCTATGCCAAATTGGGCATCAAAGAATATTTTTTATATGACCCCACGTCCGACTATTTGGACCCACCGTTGGCCGCTTATGAACTGGCCGGTGATGGCTATCTGCCCATGGAGCCGCTCAACGAAGATGCCTTAACCGGGCTGATAGATTGGCCGGAAGAAGATGGCGGCCTGCCCGAATATGAAAGCAAAGTGTTGGGCGTGCGCTTAGTTTTGGATGAAGAAGAGGGTCTTTGTCTCTACAACGTGCAGACCGGCGAACGGCTGTTGACCGATGAAGAAGCCCGCATAAAGGCTGAACAAGAGAAACAATGGGCCGAACAGGAGCGCCAACAGGCCGAACAGCGTGCAGCCGCCGCTGATGCCGAAAATGCCCGCTTGCGCGCCGAAGTGGAACGGCTGCGCGGCCAAAACCAGGGATAACATGACTACGATTGAACGCGTGGAAGTCTATCCCGTGCGCCTCCCCGTATTGCGCACCTTCACCTTTGCCTCGGGTTCCGCCGGCGCTGCCGGTGGAACCGCGCCCCACGTCTTTGTCAAAGTGACCGACAGCGACGGTGGCGTGGGTTGGGGCGAAGGACGGCCCGTTTCTCAGTGGTCATACGAAACGCTGGAGACGGTGGCCTCCACCATCCAGCACCATTTGGGACCGGCCATTGTGGGGCTGCCTATAACGGATCGCTTTGAGCTGCATCGCCGTATGCACCGCGCCATTGGCCGCGGACCGAGCACCGGCCAGCCCATTGCCAAAGCCGCCGTCGACATTGCCGTGCATGATCTGTGCGCGCGGGCAGCGGGGCTGTCGCTGCGCAGCTACCTGGGCGGCAGCAACGAACGCAACACCATGGCGCTCTCCTACACGCTGACCGGCCATGATGCCGATTCGATCCACGGTGAGATGGAGGAGGGGCTGGCGCTGGGCTTTCGGCACTTTAATTTTAAGGCCGCCGTGGCGCCCGAAACCGATATTGAGGTAGCGCAGACGGTCAAAGAGCTGATTTCGCCCAATGGCTTTGTGTGGGCGGACGCCAACCAGGGTTTTGATCTGCACACGGCGCGGCGGGTGGCCCACAGGATGGTGGACATTGGCGTGGATGTGCTGGAGCAGCCGCTGCCCGCCGACCAGCTTCAGCAGATGCGGGCACTGCGCTGGAGCACCTCCATGCCGCTGGCCATCGACGAATCGAGCGTCAGCCCGGCCGACTTTTTCCACTATGCCGCCGAGGGACTGGTCGACTATTTGGTCATCAAAGTGACGCGCAGCGGCGGCATCTGGCCCACGCTCCAGCAGATCGCCACGGCGCAAGCCGCCGGTCTCCCCCTGCTGGTCAGCGGTTTGACCGACGGTTTTCTGACTAAGGCCGCGGTCTGTCAGGTGGCGCTGGCTTTTGGCTTTGCTGGCCCGGCGCGCTCAACGGCAGCCAGTTTACCGATGAATCGGCCCTCTTCCCCATCAAGGCCGACATGGAGCGCAACGGTTGCGTCTATCTGAATGATGCCCCCGGCATTGGCGTGCAGCCCGATGAAGAGGCGCTGCGCGCATTGGCCCAGTAAGAACAGTTTAATATCGTAGTCCGTGTATCGAGTGTCCGTGGGAAAGTTTCCCACGGACGTGTGCCCTGAGACGACTCTTTCAACCATTCAAGGAGGAAACCATGCAACAGATCCATCAGAGATTCAGCCGACGTCAAGCTCTCAAGCTGTTGGGTATGGCCGCATCCGGGGCGGCGCTGGCGGCCTGTGCGCCACCGCCGCAAGGCAGTGCGCCGGCCGCCGGTGGCGGCGCAGCCAGCGCTAGCGCCGAACCAGTTGAAGTGCGCTTTTGGAACGTGTGGGGGCGGCGCGTGAGGAGTTGATGAACCAGATCGCCGCCCGCTTTGAGGAGGAGAATCCGGGCATTACGATCAGCAACCTGGTGCAGCCGTTTGAGAATCGGGCTGAAAATCTCTTTGCCGCCCTCAATAGCGGCGATCCGCCCGAGGTGCTCATGGCGGCGCGGGCGGAAATTCTCAAGTTCGCCAGCGACGGGCTGATTGTACCCATCACGGCCATGGTGGAAAGCCATAATTTGGACCTGAATGTCTTCTATCCGTCCGAAATTGGCAACTTCTACTGGGAAGGTGAACTCTATTCCATGCCCATGCCCACCGGCGGCGGCATCACCGGGCTGGAGCTGGTCAACCTGGACCTCTTCAACGACGCCGGCAAAGAGGGCGTCATTCCGCAGACCTGGGCCGAGCTGGAAGAGGTCGCCAAGGAGTTCACCGAGGTGGATGACAAGGGCATCCTCAAAATCGGCGCCAACCCTGGCACGGGCGTCAGCGACTTCTTGCCTGGCTCTACTGCAACAACGGCCAGATCTACAGCGAAGATTTGCGCAGCGTGGCATTTGACTCCGAGGCCGGCGTCTCCACGCTGGAGTGGATGGTCAACTTTGCCAATGAGATCAACGGCGGCGTGCAGAATGTGACCGACTTTTTGCCGGGCCGGGCGAGGCTACCGAAGCGCAGCCCTGGTTTAACAAGGCCCAGCTGATCAACTTCCCCAACGTCTCCATCTTTTCCACATGCAGACCTTTGCGCCGGATATGGAATGGGATATGAGTCTGCGCCCCTATAACGACAGCAACACCGACGCCAAGTCGCAGGGGCTTTCAGGCGAGGCGTTTGCCTGGGGCTACATCATGTCCAATGGCGTGCCGGAAGAGAAGCGCGACGCGGCCTTTAAGTGGATTCAGGAGATCACCTACGAGCCGGCGGGCGGCGGCTGGTTTATGCAGCAGCAGGGGCGCCCCTCGCCCATCAAGGCCGTCAATGAGGATCAGGCTTATTATGACGTGAATGCGCATTGGGACAAGGTGCTGGAGTCGCTGGCCAGCGACGTGTCGGTCAACATTCTGCCCGAGCACACCCGCATTCGCGATATTGTGGATCAGGCGGTGCAGGCGGCCATGTTTGGCGACGCCGCCCCGGCGCAGGCCTTGGCCGATGCCGCCACGCAAGCCCAGGCCGTGGTCGATGAGTTCTGGAGCGCTAAAGCCTGATGCAGGCGTCAACAGTCGGGAGCGCGGTGACCAGTGCGCCGCGTTCTCGTCCCCTTTCTGTGCGGCTGCGCGGCTGGGTGGGGCTGGTCTTTGTGGCGCCGTGGTTGCTGGCCTTTATCCTGTTTGAGGCCATTCCCATTGGCTCGGCGTTTTATCACAGCTTTACCAACTGGGCGGCCACCGGCAAGACGGCCCAGTTTTTGGGCATCGATAATTACACCGAGGCCGTGACGCGCGACCCGCTCTTCTGGAAATCGGTCAGCAACACGCTCTACTTTATTGGCTTTAGCGTGCCGTTGGGCATTGTGGCGGCCTTTGGGCTGGCGCTCATGCTCAACGCCCAAATCCGCGGCACCACCTTTTACCGCACGGTCTACTATCTGCCATCGGTGGTGCCCACGGTGGCGGCGGTGATTGTGTGGGTCTTTATCTTTGAGACGCGCCGCGGCATTCTGAATTTTGGGCTGGAGCTGCTGGGGCTGCCCGCCATCCGCTGGCTCAGCGACCCGGATTGGGCCATGTGGGCGCTGATCATCATGAGCCTGTGGAGCATTGGCGGCGCCATGGTCATCTTTCTGGCTGGCTTGCAAGGCATCCCGCAGGAGCTGTACGAGGCGGCGGAGGTGGACGGCGCCACGCTGTGGCAGCGGCTGTTGCGCATTACCGTGCCGCTGATGACGCCGGTCATCTTTTTCAACCTGGTCATGAATCTGGTGGGGGCGTTTCAAGCCTTCAACAACGCCTTTATTATGACCGGCGGCGGCCCCAACAACGCCACGCTGCTCTACATGCTGCACCTGTACACCAACGCCTTTAACTATTTCCGCATGGGCTATGCATCGGCGCTGGCTGTGCTGCTCTTTATGGTGGTCTTCGGCCTCACGCTCTTTGTCTACCGGACTTCGGACCGATGGGTTTATTATGGGAATTAGGTGAGGCTCTTTGAATATATGTAATGTGGACAAGACATAATTTTAAATTGCTAATGGTGAATTGCTAATGGCTAATTGTGAATGAAGGGGATGCGAGTAGCCGGCCCCGTTCACAATTAGCCATTCACCATTAGCAATTAGCAATTTTCTGCCCGATAACACAATGCACGCATCCCTTTCTCGCAACAAACTGATAAGCCACACCCTCCTGCATCTAGTGCTACTGGCCGGCTCCGTCGCCATGCTGATCCCGCTGGTGTGGACCGTCTCCACTTCGCTGAAGACGTTGCCGCAGATCGCCATCTGGCCGCCCGAGTGGATTCCGCGACCGGTCATGTGGCGCAACTATGTGGAGGTGTTTGGCGCGGCGCCGGTGGGGCTGTGGCTGCGCAATTCGCTGATCATTGTGGCGGCCAACGTCATCGGCTCGGTGATCACCTGCTCCTTTGTGGCCTATGGTTTTGCGCGCACGCGCTTCCCCGGCCGCGATGCGCTCTTTGTGCTGCTGCTGAGTACGCTCATGGTGCCCTATGTGGTGCGGCTGATCCCGCTTTACATGATCTACGGCCAACTGGGCTGGCTCAACACTTTTCTGCCGGTGACCATCCCCAATCTGCTGGGGCGCAATCCCTTTTTCATCTTTCTGCTGCGCCAATTTTTTATGGGTATTCCGGGCGAACTGTCCGACGCCGCCCGCATTGACGGCTGCAGCGACTTTGGCATCTGGTGGCGCATCGTCATGCCGCTCTCCAAACCGGCCCTGGCCGCCATCACCATCTTTGCCTTCCGCGACGCCTGGGACAACTTCCTGGCCCCGCTGGTCTACATGGCCGGGCGGCCCGACCTGCGTCCGCTGGCCGTGGGGCTCTACACGCTGCGCGGCGGCGCCGGTCAACTGCCCGACACGCACTACATGATGGCGCTCTCCACGCTGATGATCATCCCCATGTTGTTGCTGTTTGCGCTGGGACAGCGTTATTTTATTCAAGGTGTTACGTTGACGGGGCTGAAAGGATGAGGACAGATGAGACGTAGTATGCTATAATCTGCACGAACAAATGTTTTGTCTGTTTCATAGCTGTCATAGTCAGGATTGCCATGAAGAAGTTGCCACAGCCGATTCCGTACCAAGGAAGCAAAAGAAACATTGCCGATCTCATATTGGACTATTTTCCGCAAGGCGTTGCACGCATGGTGGAACTTTTCGCCGGTTCAGCCGCCTTGTCAATTGCGGTCTCTTATCGCGGGTTGGCGCAGAAATTTTGGTTGAACGATCTGAATCAACCGCTGGCTGAGTTAATCAGATATATTATTGAAAATCCCCTTGAAATTGCCGACAAATACCAAACTCTATGGGAGGCTCAGCTCGGTCAAGAGCGCCAATTCTATGATGATGTGCGGGATGAATTTAACCGTACGCATTGCCCAGAACAGTTTTTGTATCTATTGGCGCGTTGTGTGAAAGCTTCGGTGCGCTACAACTCAAATGGTGAATTTAATCAGTCGCCAGACAATCGTCGCAAGGGCCGTCATCCAACCGGGATGCGGCGCGAAATTCAAGCATTCTCGGCGCTATTAAAAGGTCGCACCAAAGTCACATCGCTCGATTTTCGCGACACGATTGCGCTTATTGAGCCAACGGAGGATTTTGTATATCTGGATCCACCTTATCAAGGCACTTCGGGGACACGCGACGCGCGCTATTGCAGCGGGGTTGATTTATCTGAGCTTGTGGCGTTTCTAGATAAATTGAATCAGCGCAACATTATGTTTGCCCTCAGCTATGATGGTGTAAAAGGAGACAAGAGTTACGGGGCGGAACTGCCTAATGCGCTTGGACTTTATAAAATCCTGTTAGATGCCGGTCGGTCGACCCAATCGACTTTGTTGGGACAAGATCATATCACATATGAATCGCTATACCTGTCACCTGCTCTCGTCAGCAATTTGGATTTAAAGCGCCAGCCGAATATCCGCAATTCCATCCAAGACGTCCAAACTATTCGTCGCGTCAAGCCTGTGGATTTACAGCTGACGATGGATTTTTCATCTTCCTTTGCCCCCTCCTATTTTAGCACGGATCATATTCTTGCTTTTACCACAACCTATCTCCGGTAAATAATGACCAACCGATCAGAACTCCAAACCGACATCCTCATCATCGGCGGTGGCGTGGGCGGATTTGCCGCCGCGCTGGCCGCGGCGCGCCTGGGCAAGCAGGTGATCCTCACCGAGGAGACCGACTGGATCGGCGGGCAGCTTACGGCGCAGGCCGTGCCGCCCGATGAGCACCCGTGGATCGAGACCACCGGCTGTACCGCGTCGTACCGGCGCTTTCGACAGGGCGTGCGCCAATATTACGGGCGTCACTATCCGCTGACCCGCGCCGCCCGCGAAGATATGCTGCTCAACCCCGGCCAGGGCAACGTGAGCCGCCTGTGCCACGAGCCGCGCGTGGCGCTGGCCGTGCTGCATGAGATGCTGGCGCCCTATCAGTCCAACCGGCAGGTGCAGGTGTTGCTGCGCCACCATCCGCTGGTGGCGGAAACCGAGGGCGACTGCGTGCGGGCGGTGACGCTGTTGGATGCCGAAACGGGCGCGCAAGTTGTGATCCACGCGCCCTATATTTTGGACGCCACCGAGCTGGGCGATCTGCTGGCGTTGGCCGATGTGGAACATGTGATCGGCGCCGAAAGCCAGGCGCAGACCGGCGAGCTGCACGCGGTGGCGGGCGATCCGCAGCCGCTGGATCAGCAGGCGGTGACCTGGTGCTTTGCCGTGGATTACCTGCCCGGTGAGGATCACACCATTGAGAAACCGGCCCAATATGATTTCTGGCGCGGCTATCAGGCTGACTTTTGGCCGGGCAAACAGTTGGGCTGGCGCGATGTGCATCCCATTACACTGGAGACGCGCGAACGAGGCATTTTCCACGGCATGGATCGGGCTGGCCGCGTCGAAGGTTTCTGGCACTATCGGCGCATTTTGTACGCGGGTCATTACTTGCCGGGGACGGTCGCCAGCGACGTGACGCTGGTCAACTGGCCGCATATTGACTATTGGCTGGGTCCGCTGCTGGGCGTTGCAGAGGCCGAAGCGGCGCGCAATTTGGAAGCGTGCCGCCAGCTCAGCCTCCTTTTTACATTGGATGCAAACCGCAGCGCCGCGCCACGATGGGGGCTACGGCTATCCAGGTCTGCGCCTGCGCGGCGACATGATGGGGACCAGCGACGGACTGGCCAAGTATGTCTATGTGCGCGAGGCGCGGCGCATGGTGACCGAGTTTATTGTGTGCGAGCAGCACGTGGGCGTGGAGCAGCGCGGCCATTTGATTGGCGCCGAAACGTTCGCCGATAGCGTGGGCGTTGGCTCGTATCGCATTGACTTGCACCCCAGCACGGCTCCGCGCACTTACGTGGACATCAGCAGCTACCCGTTCCAGGTTCCGCTGGGCGCGCTGATTCCGCAGCGGATGGAAAACCTGCTGCCGGCGTGCAAAAACCTGGGCGTCACCCACATCACCAATGGCTGCTACCGACTGCACCCGGTCGAGTGGAACATTGGAGAGGCGGCGGGCGCATTGGCTGCGTTCTGTTTGGAGAAGGGTCTGGCGCTCGCGCCAGGTGCGTAACACACCCGGTCATTTGGCCGATTTTCAAAATGTGTTGACCAATACCTTGGGTTTTGTTTTAGCCTGGCCGGAGTATGCGCGCATTACGCCGCGTTGAATTGGCCAGATAGGTGTTGCTCTCTAATAAAGAAACCAAATAAAAGCAGGGTGTGTCCTTGCCGGCGCCGGCAAGGACACACCCCTGCTTTGACGACGGCCCTGTTCCCCGCTTTTTTGTTGGCTCAACCGAATCTCATGTGGTTGGCGCGTACATCCGCCAAAACAATCCCGGAATCTCCAAAGATTCCGGGATTGTTTTGATTCCACCACCCGGAGATCCTACCACCGGTTGAAACCGGTGGCTGGTACGGAAACCGGCTTAAGCCGGTTTGCTTTAGCAGACGCCGAATTTATTCGGCAGTGTCTTTTGGAAATGGCTGAATGCGAAATTGGTACGTTTGCGACCCTTTTCTGCGACGATTTTGGGACGTTTGGCCGCTATGATGGGGACATACGCATGACTTCTACCGAATTTACCGCCAATGCGGATAGCACCAGAAGGAGCCCACCCGATGATTCAGCAATTTGCCAAACATCACAACAAGATTCAGTTCTTCGGTTATGAGATCGCCAATATCGTATTGGTCATTCAGCAACTGTGGCTGACGCGCAGCACCGGTTATGGCCTCAACGCCGAAACAGTGGCCGCGGTGGCCTTGCTGGTCGGTTCTGCACTCATCTGGCGCTTTGACCCCACGGCGCGCCCCCACCTGCTCTTCTACGGCGGCATGGCGCTGGCAGTCGGTGGTGCATTTTTTACGGCGGCCGGCTACACATGGAGCGGGCTCTCCATTATCTTGTCGGCCTTGGAGACGGCCCGCGGCGGATTGGGCGTACTTAATGAGTGGGTCAAGGAGCAGAAGTGGAACATGTTGCCGCTGCCCGTTGCCATCTCGATTCATTGGCGGGTGGCGCGCTGGAGCCTGTGTGGATACTGTCGAGTGGTCAATTTCGTGGTCGGTTTTGCGCCCGATTTGGGACGCTTTATCGACGAACGCCCCTTTATTACGGGCGTCTTGATTAAAGCCCCCTTGCGCTTTGAGTTCATTGGCAAAAAGTTGCTCGTGGGCGATTGGATTGGCGCAGTGGTGGGTCTTTCGTGGCTGCTGCTGGGTGATTTGGCGCTGGCTTTTAACGATGTCGAGCTGCAAGCTTATGCTCAACGCGTAGAGAGCAGACGCCCTGCGCCCAATCTGGTGCTGGAAACAGAACAAATTTTGTAAACACGGATGGGGGAAACACGGATGCCCACATATTTTTTATCCCTATTCCCCCATCTGTGTTTACAACTTATTGGACCCCGCCATGCGGTTCGACCCAGCAACTCGCCACCCGCAACTCGCCACCCGCTACCCTTGTGGGCGTGAGGCAAAGCTTCGCTCAACAGTTACCTTTTACTTTCAGGAGAGACAGATGACCAATAGCATATATCAATCAAGGACAACGATGGCACAAAATCAGACCAAAATGGCGGCCAGCGCTGCGCCCTATAACAAACTGGTGTTAGCCCTCTACGATTTCTATGTAATCCAGTTTTCCAATCGCTATGTCTGGCAATGTCCTTCATCCCATATGCTGGACTTCTACAATCGCCATATCTGGACCAATCACTTGGATGTGGGTGTGGGAACCGGCTATTTTCTGGATAAGTGCCAAATCCCATCGCAAACACCGCTCATCGCGCTCTTCGATCTCAACCCCAACAGCCTGGAAACCACCGCCCGCCGTTTGCAACGCTATCGGCCCACAACCCACGTTGGCGACGTGTGGGAACCCCTCAATCTGCGACCACCGCGCTTTGACTCCATCGCCCTAAATTACCTCCTGCACTGTTTGGCTGGTGATATGACGGAAAAAGCGGCTGTCTTTGCCAATTTGCGTCCACTGCTCAATCCGGGGGGGACGGTCTTTGGCTCCACCATCTTAGGCCAGGGTGTGCATCACAATCGCCTGGCGCGCAAGCTGATGGCGGTCTACAACGCCAAAGGCATCTTTGGCAATGTCAATGACACAGCGCAAGGCCTCGAAGCCGCGCTCGCCGCCAATTTTCAATCCTATCACATCGACATCAAGGGCTGTGTGGCGCTCTTCTCGGCCACAACATGGGGGACATAATACCGATTGCCAATCTGTGGATCAGGAATCTCTGACAAGGTGAATAAGTGACCGGGTAAGGAACAAACATTCCATGATCAGCTAGTCGACAACACTTTGGCAGGAGTTCATCGAAGGGTAGGCTGCGACCGTTGGCAGCCGTATCGAAACCAGAGTGAACGGGTTGACCCGCATTGGCTTCGGCGTGAACTCAGTCGAACGGTTTCGATACGGCCCAAACGGCCGGGCCTATTCAACCGCCGCTAGCCCACAATTATCGAGAGGAACACAATCAACAAGAACAGGGATATTATGGCGACGATAACGATCAAAGGACAGGCGATAATTTGGAGCAACCGGAAGCGGTCACAGCGATCCTGACGCAATTTCTGCAGACGGCCCTGCCTTCTCCACCGCGCCCAACGCCTTGAGCGCGGCCCGCTGCGTTGCGCTGATGCCGGTGACGCCGGTGATGTTCATGCCTTCGTAGGGGCCGGCCACGTGCAGCGTATCCAACAGTACGCCCTGCGCCACATCGTAGACGCGCACGGCGCCGTCAAAGCAGGCCGCTAATAGGATATTGCTGTTGGGCAAAAATACCCCATCACGCATGCCTTCGCTGCCCAAATCGAGCTGATGGCGGAGCTGGTCCGCGGCCAAATCCCAGACGCAGAGCGTTGCATCAAAGCCGCCGCTGACCAAGCGCTTGCTCGGGGCTAAAGGCGGCGCTGACTGGTTCATGGGCATGTCCTGCAAGCGTCATCAACGGCTTGACTTCTTGTAGATTCGACAGATCTAACAGCCTGAAATCGCCACCGTCGCCTGCACTGCAAGCTATTATGTCGGCGGTGGGGCTGAAGGCAAGCATCTCATTCCCCCCCAATCCAGCCAGTCGCTGCACCTCTTGGCCGGTTACCGTCTCCCAGATGCGAATCGTCTGATCTTCACTGCTGCCGGCAAAGAGGGCCCCGGTTGCGTTAAAGGCTAGATTATAGACGATTTTTTGATGTTCCTGTAAGACATAGTCGCATCGGCAGTCACTGGGGTTGCGGACATTCCATACGCGAATCGTGGCGTCTTCACCGGCGCTGGCCAAGCGTGCGCCGTCCGGTGCAAAGGCCAGCGTGCGCACGCGCTGGGTGTGACCTTTTAAGACGGCCAGGCACTGGTGGGCGGCCATATCCCACAACCGGATCGTGTGGTCGTGAATACCGCCCGCGCCGGCGAGATAGCGACCATCGGGGCTAAAGACCAGCGTCTCAACTAAATCGTGCCCCGGCAGCGTATGCAGGTGGCGCGGTTGCTCTTGGCTGATGTCCCAAAGGCGGATTGTGCCCACCGAGTCGCCCACCGCCAGCAAGGGTTCGACCGGGCTAAAGGCTGCATCCGAGATAATGCAGCGATACCCATAAAGCATCTTAACCAGTTCGGTTCGGCGCGATGGCTGGATTTGCCAAACGCGGATGATGCTATCGCCGCCGGAGCTGACCATTGTCTGACCATCGGGACTAAGAGACGCGGACCAGACCGCCCGTTCGTGGGCAGAGATGGCGTCACACTGCTCCCGCGCCACATCCCATACGCGCACAGTGTTATCAAAGCTGGCGCTAACCACAGTGTTGCCATCCGGGCTAAATTCAACCGTACGCACGACGGCTTCGTGGCCGCGCAGCGTATGTAGCAGTTGCCGCGTTTGCGTGTCCCACACCCTGATTGTGCCCTGACTTGCCCCACTGACGAACCGCGCCCCATCACGGCTAAAGCCGAGGGCAAAGAATCGATCGCCATCCTCCGTGGCAATGGTAAGGCGAGGGATTTCGACCTCGGTATCAGCCGGAATTCGCTCTACTTGCATCAGATGTGCGGTGTTCCATAGATAAATGTAGCCGCCCAAATTCGCCGCAGCCATCATTGTGCCATCCGGATGAAAAGCAACGGTGCGCGTAATGCTATCTGGTTCAACTTCTAACCGATAAACTAACTCTGCCGTGTCAGGATTCCACAAGTGGATAAAGGAACCGGCGCCGCCGCTGGCTAAGTAGCGCCCGTCCGGACTAAAAGCGACACAATAGACTAATGGCTGTTGGCCCGCGATGACCCACTTCAGTTGCCCCGTCTCCATATCCCAAAGACGGATTGTGGCGTCAATGCTGCTGCTGGCCAGCCGTCGTCCATCCGGGCTGAAAGCCAATTTTGAAACATTGCTGGTGTGTCCCTCCAGGATCATGATCGGCTGATAGTCGTTCAGTTGCCAGATCGTAATCACACCACTTTCGGCGCCCGAGGCGAGTAGGCGACCATCTGGGCTAATGGCGGTGGAAGGCACTGTCCCAAATGGTTGGGTGAAGGTGGCGCCGGTCAAATCGGCATTCGCTAAGTTAACGTTCCAGAGAGAGACGCCTTGCAGGTTCGCTTGCCAAAGGTGCAGGTGCGAGAAATCATAGTCGGCAAGCTCAACGTTTAGCTGTACCAGCAAATTGAAGAGATTGCCGCCCGCATAGCTTGGCGTCTGTTGCGTTTCTGTACGCAAGCGGTCAATCAGCTGCTTGAGATGTGTTTGCAGTGCGGCGAACTCCAATCGCTCCTTCAATTGTTCGACAATGGGCTGTAGAAGGAGCCGGGCTTGGCTCTGACGCACATATTCTTTGGCCTGTGCCATGAGCAGCGCATAACAATGCACCAGCTTCAGATCGCCGCGTTCCAGCTCTAGGCTTGTTTCAAGCACCAGACGGTCTGTAAAATACTCGGTCACCACGTTCTGCAAGGCGAAGCCGCCCTCATGCCGCTCCACCAACGAATGGCGTTGCAGGTTGCGCAAAGTCTCCAACAGCACCCGTTGCTGGGGCGGCTTGAGCAGATTGCTGCGCAACGTGGCCAGCGGCGTGACTTGGCGTTCGATGGCCAGCCAGAAGAGAAGCTGTTGCTCCAGATCGGTCAGGCGCGCAAAGTGCTGGTCGAGCACAGTGCGAATATCATCAAAGATCAGCGTGTCATCGACCAGGAACTCAGCGATATCACCACCAAAGATCTCATCGATTGTATCCGCCACCAGCTTGAGCGCCAAGGGATTGCCTGAGTAGCGCGCAATGAGCAGCGCTTCCTGGTTATCGTTGCCAAACAACCCGCGCTCCAGGAAAAGTTGGTGACCGGCCGCATGATCTAATCCCAAGAGCGGTAGCGACTTGACTGGATAGACATCGCGTTCCAGGCGGCCATAGCCGCGGGGACGTTCGCGGCTGGTCAGCAGGAGATGACTACGGTGCTCCAATGTCGCCATGTGCTGGAGCAGTTGGCCATAGGGCTCATAGCCTGGCCGATAGGCGCCCGCCGCGCCCGGCT
>JAWKON010000013.1:0-160998 GCA_041391125.1 Caldilineaceae bacterium | reverse complement strand
TTTGAGTTCGCGCATGCCCAAAAAATCCAGATAGGGGCTGAGCACCTGGCTGCCCTCTTGTATATATTGGCGCTGCTGCGAGGGTTCGCTCTGTAAGGCCAGGCGGAAGCGATCCCATAGATCGGCGGCGGCCAGAAAGGCCAGGTCAAAGTGGCAATAGGCGGCCACAAAATATTTAATGCGCTCCAGCACCACGCGCTTGCCGCGCCAGCGCGCCTCGGGCATGCGCTGCAAAATGTGCTGATATTGGCGACACAGAAACAGCACGTGTTCGCCACAGGCATCTATGACTTCCCGATCCTCAATTACACAATTCCACAAAAACGAGTGCAAAAGACCCGCCGCCTGCAATTCTGCACTGGCGCCCCATTCGCGCAGCAGCTCGGCGACCGTTTGGCTGTGGCTCATAATCTCGTCCAGCGTCATCCGTTCAGACTGATTGCGGAATGAGAGGCTAGCTGCTTCAGATTGACCCGAGGGCGGCGGCTTCTGCGCCAGCCAGCCAGCCGCCAGTTTTTGTGCATTTGAGAGTGTGATTTTGTGTAATTTGGGTGTGGAGATCCTGTTCTTGACGGCCATTTGCTGTCCCTTCAAGAAGTAATACATAAAACAATATCGAATAGACACAAAATTTTAAGGTAAATATGTGATTTTGTGTATTGACATGCACAAAATTGTGTGTTATTATATGCATGTCAGCGGGAGTCAACGAGATACACATAATATACACTAACACAAAAAAGTTGGCAAGCAGACATTTTGGACAGAGGAATTACCAGGAAGTAGAAGTACATAAAATCATAGTTACACAAATCAAAGCCATTTAACAAGGAGGCGCAACCATGTACGGAACGATGAAAGATGTATATGTGGCGCAGGAGCGGTACGCTGATTACCGCGCCGAAGCCGAACAGCGCCGGAACCTGCACAACATCTTCCAGACTGCGCAATCAGAGGTCTGGGCCAAGATGGGAGGCCAGATGCAAGACTGGCTAGCGATGCTGCGCTTCGGTGCTGGAAGGGCTGACCTGTTGCAGAACAGCCCGCAGTAACAGAGCGACATTTCGTGTGATTTTGGAAATTTGATCAACAGATTACACAGATTGAAAAGATTAAAGACATAAATCTGAGTATCTTCTGCGGTCAATATGAGAACGTACACGGTGTCGCCTGCGTCAAAAATCAAATGTCGAAATTATATAACACAACAGGAGAACCGATCATGTACGATTTAGCAACCGTCTGCTTCATGCAGGTCGCAATGCAAAACGCCCGCGAGAACCTTCGCCGCGAGATCGATGGCCTTGACATGGAACTGCTGGAAAGCCGCCCCACTCGCCTGATGCAACTGCGCGAGAAGACGAGCGCACAGCTTATCAACTGGGGCCAGCGGCTACAAGCGCAAACCGATGCCGGTCAACAGCCGACCCTGCGCACCGCCGCCAAGTAAACATACACAATACTCGATACTCAACACTCTCCCTGCCCAACATTGATGGGCGGGGAGAGATTAACCCGGAGATAAACATTATGTTGGACATTAATTACCTGCGCTTGTCACAGATCAAGCATCAGGAAATGCTCAAAGAAGCCGAGCTTCAACGCCAGATTCGCCGAGCCCGCGCCGGTCAGCCGTCCCGCATGGCGCAGATGCGCAGCCAGCTTGGCGCCCTGTTGAGCAACCTGGGTCAGCGCCTGCACAATCGGGCTGCCATGCCCGGTTCTGGTCAACTGCAAAACAATGCCTAAAACTTGAACCTGGCTGGGGGTTGTCAGCCTCCAGTCAGGAAAGATATACTGCTTACGGAGAAAATGATCATGATTAACATCATTAACCTTGAGGCCGAGCAAAGTCGCTATCAGGACATGCTCAAAGCCGCAGAACACGAACGCCTCGTACGCCGTGCTTTGGCCGGTCAGCCGTCCCGCATGGCGCAGATGCGCAACCAGCTTGGCGCTATGCTGAGCAACCTGGGCCAGTGGCTGCACAATGAAGCCGCCATGCCTGGCTCTGGCAGCCTGCACAGCAATGCATAGATAGTACCAGTTTGAACATCCGCTGATCGGGCGCAGACAATCGGGCTTACCTTTTGAGTCTGTGTGCAAATGGCTGCGTCCGTTCAGCCGGATTTCAAACCGGATATATAACCGCAGATTGCACAGATGGTCGCATTGCGAACGCAGATTTTATCAGCGATGAGCGAAATTTCTGTGTAACAATGGTTATCTTGGTATAGGGTAAATAAAAAAGGCGCAGCCGATCTCCCCCGACGGCTGCGCCTTTTTTTGTGTATAGCTCTTTGGGATCTCATGTAGTTGACACGCACACCACCGGTTAAAACCGGTGGCTCATACGGCAAACCGGCTTAAGCCGGTTTACTTTAACAGACGCCGAATTTATTCGGCGGTGTCAACCATATCAGATCCGGTTGAACCATACTACACAGGCGTAAATTGCAGCAAACAGACGCTGTGAACAGTCAGCGTCACCGTCACTTCAGTTTCGCCACTGGCGCTCTGCACGTCAGGCAAACTCTCGGTTTCCAGCCTGGCCGCCTGTTTGAGTTCTTGCAGTTGCACATTAGTGGGGTTTTGCGGCTGACCCATTTTCAACCAGGCCGAATAGGAATTGCTGTGCCCGTCGGCCACCAGCGCGCGGGTCACGGCGTAACTTTGGCCCGGCGGCAAGCCGGTCAGCCGCACGGTGACATCCGTTGTCCCCTTTACGTCCCAATCATCGTGATGGCTGCTCAGGAAAACCTGGATGGCCTCGCTTTCGTCGGTGGCGGCAATACCGGCAATATCGGGCGGCGTCTCTACGCTATCGCCGCCGCCTTGGGCCAGCGGATCGCGGGCGGCGCTGCTTTCGAGCTGCAGGCGCGCGCCGCCCAGCTTGGCCAACATGCGGAAGACGTTGAGCACCGATTTATCGATGCCGTTGGTGCTCAGCGTGCGGAAGCCCTCGAAATAGTCGCGCCCCTCAAACTCAAAGGCCCAGGTCAACATACCGTCCACCCGCAAACTATCGGCGCGCAGATCGATGAGCTTGTTGATGGTGCAGGCCACGAACGAGGCGTAATATACGCTGTTGCGATATAAGAGATTGACGTTGTCATTGACGGTGCCGGCGGCCCAGCCGTCCGGGTCGCACTCGGTGAGCACCACTTCGCGCCCGGCAAATTCGGGGAAATCGGCGGCCACGTTGAGGCTGACCGCCACGTTGCCCACCACCGTGTGCATGGTCGGCGTCTGCTTGACCGCCTCGGCGTTGGCGCGATAGCCGCCGCCCTTGGCGTGAAAGCTGATGTAGTCGAGCCGTGTGCCGCGCTGCCCCGTCACGGCATTTGTGCCGCGGGCGCAATGCGCCAGGAAAGCGCGCAAAAAGCCGTACGATTCGGGGCGATTCATGCTGCTGGTGGTGCCCGGCCCGCCCACTTTGGCCAGCGGAATGGCTGAGGTCAACCCGGCCACGGTGTAGTCATACAGACGACAATATTCGGCGGTGCTGCCCGCCCAGTAAAAGATGTCCGGCTCGTTCCACAGCTCCCAATACCACTTGCTCACTTCGCCCAGGCCATAGCGCGCCACACAGTGTTTGCCCAGCGCGTGCATCAACTCCAGCCAGCGGCCATAATCCTTGGGCGGAAAGCGCCAGCCGCCGTGCCGCGGATCGCTGTAGGGCGTGCCTTCCGGCGCCGTCGTCATAGCTTCGGGCATAAAACCGATCTCCACAAACGGAATGCAGCCCACCTCTAAATAGGTGTCGAGGATACGGTCGATGAGCGTCCAATCATAGACCGGCTCGCCATTTTCATCCTCGGTGTACACATTGGTCGAGCCCCACTTGAGGCTGGGCGCGCCATCGCCGCTGCACAGGATAAAGTGGCAGCGAATGTAATACGGCGCGTCGGACATGCGCCCCAGCTTGGCCAACAGCTCGCGGCCATCGGGCATATAAGTGTAGTTGGGCTCATCGTAGCCCACATAGCGCCAGATGCGGCGCAACGGCGTGCGCCGATCGGCGTGGATGGTGACTTGCGCTTGTGGCATGGCGGGTTCCTTTTGTAGGTCGGTACGCGGATTCACGCGGATTTTCGCAGATTTTTCAGAGCAGTCATCTGCGTCATCAGCGTACGATATCTATCTTTTTTAGCCCTGTCATTTAGCAAGGTTGAGCCATTGTAGATCAGCGGCATCCAAGCGTCAAGGCTTTCCCAAGCCCATTTGGCTCTATATGCGTTTCAAGGATCTGGTTATTTTCGAGCAAGCATCCGTAAAGAAAGTCCATATCAATTTGTGTAAGGCTCCTTGAATCCATATTGAGCCAAATGTTTACAGCAAATCTGCCCTAATTTTGGACACATTCTCGCAGAACAATCTATTGACAAATCCACACAGTGGATATATAATTGGCATTACTAGACCGACGGTCGGTCTAGTAATGCCAAAATAGAATTCAAACAGTCATCATGCCCAGAATTACCAAAGACCACGACAGCCGCCGCAGCGAAATCTTAGACGCCGCCCAGCAGCTCTTTTACCAAAAAGGCTACGAGCAAACCTCCATCCAGGATCTGCTCAACGCCATTGGCATTGCCAAGGGCACCTTCTATCACTACTTTGATTCCAAGCAGGCGCTGCTGGCCGAGCTGACGGATCGGGTTGTGGTCGACGGGATGACCATTGTGGAAGCGCTGGTCAACGATCCCAAGCTGACGGCCGTTGAAAAGTTTAGGCAAATTTATGGCCAGATGCATCAATGGAAACTGGCGCGCAAAGACTTTGTGCTCGACTTGATGCACATGTTCTACCGCGATGAGAATTTGCGGCTACGCTATGAGCTGATGCGCGCGGCCACCATACAGGTCGTGCCGTTGCTGGCCGTCGTGGTGGAGCAGGGTGTGGCTGAAGGCGTCTTTGTCACCGCCTATCCGCACGCCGTGGCTGAAATCACCTATCGGCTGCTGCAAAATCTGTCCGAAATTATCGCCGACCTGTTGCTGCATCCGCGTCCGGATGTGGCGGCTTTATTAATTGAGAATGTGAACGCTTATCAGGAAGCGACCGAACGCATTTTAGGGGCGCCGCAAGGCTCGTTGCCCATTTTCGATGCGGCCATGATTTATGAAAAATGGTTTGCGGCGGCGTGAGTCAATAGAACACTGATAGGACGGATAGGGCGGATTTGAACCGATTTTAAGCAGAAAATCGGGTTGGTCCAGAAATAGGCTTATACTTTGGGGGAAGCCAGCGGCGGTTGAGTAGCTCCGGCAGTTTGGAGCGTATCGAAACCAAAGCGGGTCGACCCGTGTACTTGGTTTCGATACGGCTGCGAACTACAGCAGCCTACTCAACCGGCGTTCACTGATCGCATTTGTAAACCTATCTTCTTGTCCAAATGAATCATTCCTTCAAATCTGCGCAAATCTGTTCAATCTGTAAAATCTGTGTTCCATTTCCTGTAAAAAGGAGGAATCTGCATGGCCAAATTGATCACCATGGCCTGGCGCAACATGTGGCGCAACTGGCGGCGCACGGCCATTGCGCTGGTCGCCATTGTGCTGGGCTTGATTCTGCTGCTCTTGCTCAATGGCTTTATCACCGGCTCGGACCAGGCCATCTTTGGCAACGCCGTGCGCCTCTATGGCGGCAACATTCAGATTCACGCGCCGGGCTATCGCGACAAGGCCAGCCGGCTGCCGCTGCTGCCCCTGCCCGATGCCGATGCTGTGGTGGAGGCCGTGCGCAGCAACTCACAAGTGGTGGCGGCGGTCAAACGCATCAACACCGCCGGGCTGATCAGCAGCCGCGAGGGCGCATTCCCCGTCTCCATTACCGGGCTGGAGCCGGTGGTGGAATCGACCATCAGCATTCAGGCCGAAAACATCAGCGCCGGCCGCTATCTGCAAGCTGACGATGAGGACGTGATTGTGATTGGCCGCGGGCTGGCCGATCTGCTCAAAGTCAACGTGGATGACCGGGTGACGCTGGTGGGGCGGCGCAAAAATGAGACCATGCGCCAGCGCACCATGACCATCGTCGGCATCTACGACCTGGGCATGCGCGACGCCGAAAAGAGCGCCGTCTTTATGTCGCTGGCCGAGGCCCAAAGCCTCTACAATATGCGCGACAGCGCCAGCGAAGTGGCGGTGACGCTGCAAAGCGTGGGCCAGGAGAGCACCATCATCCCGGCGCTGCAGGCGCTGTTGCCCGGCTACGAGGTCGATTCGTGGCAGACGCTGCGCCCCGAGATCGCGCAGACGATTGAAACCAAGGCGGCCTTTACCTCTTTCTTTGGCTTTATTGTGCTGCTCATTGCCAGCATCGGCATTTTGAACCTGATGCTCATGGCCGTCTTTGAGCGCACGCGCGAAATGGGCGTGCTGGCCGCGCTGGGCATGAAGCAGCGCCAGATTCTCACGCTCTTTTTGCTGGAGGCGCCTTTATCAGCGTGGCGGGGGCGGTGTTGGGCTGTATTTGCGGGGCGCTGATCATTTCGGCGCTGTCCCAAGTGGGCATTGATCTGGCCATGGGTGAGGGCATGGGCGAGATCACCGCCCTCATGGGCGACCGGCTCTATCCCGCCGTGACGTTCTCACAGATAATTAGCCGCGGCATCGGCGTCGTAATCATCGCCGCCCTGGCCGCGCTCTATCCCGCCTGGCAAGCCGCCCGCCAAGAACCGGCAGACGCGCTGCATCACGTGTAAGGGGCTGGGGATTGGGGACTGGGGATTGGGCGCCGTGGCCCGATCCCCAGTCCCCAATCCCCGATCCCCAACGAAGGAGTCCACCATGACATTGACCAAACTATGGACCATCGGCTTTCGCGACCTTATGCGCAACCGGCGGCGCTCGTTTTTTACGCTGCTGGCGGTGGCGCTGGGGTTGGCGCTGCTGATTGTGTTGAATGGCTTTATTACCGGTGTTTTTTGATGATGCGCTACAGAATAGCATCCGGCTGCAAACAGGGCATGTGCAGTTGCGCGCCTATATGCCGATGAAAAAATGAGTACAAATTGGGCCGATCTGCTGGATACCCCGGATGCATTGGCGGCGCGGGCGCAGGTGGCGGTGTGCAGACCGCCACGCCGGTGCTCTGGGCCAGCGGCGACGGCCACGCCCGATGATTCATCTGGGCTAGCGTCACTGGCATTGACCCGGCTTCGGCCTTCTATGCGCCATGCGCAATGGCTTGGTGACCGGTGCGTTTCCCGCCGCCGATGACCGCAGCGGCATTGTGATCGGCCGGCTGGCCGACAACTTGAGCCTGGCGTCGATGACAGCGGCCAGGCCTGACCGTGATCAATGCTGGCGACAGGCGGTGGAGGGTGTCTTCACCGTGCGCGGCATCTTCAGCACCGGCGTGGTCACCTGTGATGAAAGTGCGCTCTTTATGCCGCTGGCCAGAGCGCAAGCCTTCCGCGCACCGACGGCCACGCCAGCGCCATCGTCGCCGTGCTGGACGACCAGGCCAACGCCGCTGCCATGGCGGCGGCGCTGGCAAGCCCCGGCGTCGCCACCTTGACCTGGAACGATCTGAACCGGGTGATGATTCAAGCGGTCGAGTCGGGCTTGGCGTTTTTATATGATTCTGGACGCCATCGTCATTCACCAGTTGTGGCGGTGATCATTGCCAACACGCTGCTCATGGCCGTCTTCGAGCGCATCCGCGAGATGGGCATTCTGGCGGCGCTGGGCATGAAAGGGCGCCAGATCATCACCATGTTTGTGCTAGAGGCGGCCATCCTGGGCCTGGCCGGCATTGTACTGGGCGTGCTGATCGGGCTGGGCGGCGTGAGCTATCTGGCCAACACCGGCATGTACGTGGGCGATATGGCGGGCAGCACGCCCGGCGTGCCTCTGGGAACCACCATCTACGCGGCCTATGCGCCCCGGCTCTTTGCCAACCTGGCGCTCTGGACGCTGATCATCATCCTGCTGGCGTCGCTCTATCCGGGCTGGTTCGCCGCCCGCCGCGAGCCCGCCGAGGCATTGCATACGTTTTGTAATGGGATCAGGGTCGGGGATTAGGGGATTGGGTCTCACGGGATCACTGCTCCCAGTCCCCAATCCCCAGTCCTGATCCCCAAATCCACAACCCAGAGTCAAACCATGTCTGTGATTCAAGTAGAAAATGCGTCGAAAATTTATCGCGTGGGCGAAGTGGAAGCGCAGGCGCTGGATGGGGTGGATGTGGCCGTGGAGGGTGGTGGCGCTGGTCCTGACCCTCCGGGTTGGTGGGCGGCACTGCGCGACAGCTCATGGGCTGTCTGGTGAATGTGCCGGCGGCGATCAAAATCAACGGCAGGACGTGACTCGCTTTACCGCCAACCAGCGCGCGGACCTGCGCCGCGACGTCATTGGCTTTATCTTTCAATTTTTCGCCCTGGTGCCGGTGCTCAGCGCCTATGAAAATGGAGCTGCCGCTGCTGCTCAACGGGACCAGCGCTAAGGAGGCGCAAGCAGCGCGTCATGCAGATGCTGGAGGCCGTGGGGCTGGCCGACTGCGCTCGCTTATCGCCCGGACCAGCTCCAGCGGCGGCCAGCAGCGGCGCGTGGCCATTGCCCGCGCGCCTGGCCCCCCGCCCGCTCCGCAGCGGTGCTGGCCGATGACCCACCGCCAGCCTGGACACCGCCAATGTGCCAGCAGGCCGCCGGGATCATGCAGCGGCTCAATCAGGAGACCGGCGCCGCCTTTATCGCCATACCCATTCCGCGTCATGGCCGCGCGCGTCACCATGCGTGACGGTCGGTGAGCAATGGAAGCGCTAGGGTAAGGAATGGCGTGAGACAGAACCTGCCGGTCAGTGGCTGCGGCGGTGGCGTCGAGACCCAGCAGATCGACCTTTCACTCTGGTTTCGATACGGCTGCCTACTGCCGCGGCCTGCCAGCCGCCGTTCGCTACCTTGTCGAGCATCCGCCACTTAGCTTGATGGGGCGGAGCGGCTCCGCCCCGCAAACAATCCATCATATGAACCTATCCAACGTCTCCAAAACCGCCGTTATCACGCTGCGCAGCCTTTACGTCATCGAAGCGCATCGCCGCCCGCCGCTGATTGATCATGGCGGCGGTCTGTTTCCAGACGTTTGCGCCCGCCAGCAAAAGACGCCGCTGTGCAGCAAATTTTTGAGCGCAAATTATCGCGGGTGCTGACCCAGCCATATTGCCATCCGCGCCCGCCAATGCCGACGCCATCGTCAACACCTACATTACCGCGCACCCTGGCTGCACTGTGATCGCTTGGGCTGTGGTTTTGACACGCTTTTGGCGGATCAAATGTCAACTGTCTGGTACATTGATCTGGTTGCCCGCCGTTATCGAGTTGAAGCAAGCCGTGTTGGCAGATGAGCTGGAGTATGAAGTGATTGGGCGCGTCGGTCTTGGATGGCCTGGATTGACCAAGTGACCGCCACCAACAATCCTTAGTCGTCTTGGTGGCGAAGGCCTCTTTATGTATCTGCCCCAGCCCGCCGTCATCGAGCTGTTTCAACAGGTTGCGGCCAAATTTGCGGACTCCAGCTCGTCTTCGAGTTGTGACCGAAAAATATCGCGCGGCCTGTGGAAGAAGGTGGCGGAAATGAAGTTCAGATCAAAAATGGGCGTGGACCGCCGGCGCCGCGTATAACTTTGGCGTCAAAAGCGGCGCGAAGTTGAACTTGCGCCCGGTCTTAAAGTCATCAACGAATGGTCCTTTGTGGACGATGCGGACGTATATCCGCGCATTCTCAAATATATGGGGCTGGCTGCCACCCAGTGGACCATGACCGCCGCCATCAACTGATATCCAACATAGACTGGCCCGTTACCCATGCAAGAACCTTTTGGCACCTCCACAATTTTCTTCAAAATGCGCGCCGTTTGCGCTCGTCCAGCGACATTATGGAAACGTAGGTGCGGCAGGGATGCCGCACGTTTATCTGCTCGTGCGGCATCTGCGCACCTACGTTTCACCCCCATGTTGACCAGTCCAAGATCCTGCACCTTTTTGAGAAGCGTCCTAAGAATTTTGTGGCTCGCTCTCCTCTTGCTATTTACCCTGGCCGCCTGTAACCGCCAACCCGCGCCGACGCCCACCCCCGTGGTCACACCGCTGGCAAACCCCGACACTGGACCGACGCGCACCGGCGCCACGGCATCGGGTGAAATTGTACCGGCGCAGAAAGCCATATTGAGCTTCCCCACAACGGGGCGCATTCAGCAAGTGCTGGTCCAAGTTGGCGACACGGTGGATATGGGTGATCCGTTGGTGATCCAGGAAGATGCGTTGGCGCAGGCCGCGGTGACGCGCGCCCAGGCCGGCCTTTTTCAGGCGCAGGCCCAACTCTCGGCGCTGGTGACCGGCCCGCGCGAGCAGGAAATTGCCATTGCCCAGGCCGCCGTGGATGTGGCAGCCGCCCAACTTGCGCAGTTGACCGAGGCCGCCCGCACCGCAGAGGTGATGGCGGCCCGTTTCGAGCTGGCGGCGGCGCGAGCGACGCAGCAACAGCTCACCAGCGGCCCCACCGAAGCGGACCGCATCAATGCGCTGGCCGCACTTTCCAACGCCAAAGCCGCGGTTCAGCAGGCCCGCTCTGCCTACAATCTCGTTTCCTGGCGCAACGATATTGGCGCATTGCCCGAAAGCCGCCAGTTGCAGGAGGCTACCAATAATCTCGAAGCCGCGCAGGCCCGCTATGATGCCCTGTACAGCGGCCCCACCAGTGATGTGGCGGCAGCGGCGCGGGCGCGCGTCCAGCAGGCCGAAGCCACGCTGGATCGCCTGCTCAACCCCGGCTCGCAGAACCAGATCGCGGCGGCGCAGGCTCAACTGCGCGCGGCCCAGGCTCAGCTCGATTTGTTGACCGCCTCCGCGCGCGATGAAACGATTGCATCCACCGCCGCCACCGTCACCCAAGCCGAAGCCGACCTGGCCCGCGCCGAAACCGAATTGGCGAATCTGACCCTGCGCGCCCCCTTCACCGGCACGGTGACAGTCCTCGACCTGAACGCTGGCGAGATGGCGCAACCCGGCGCCGCCGTACTGACCCTGGCCGATCTGACCCGGCTCCAGGTGGAAACCACCGATTTCAGCGAACGCGATATCGACGGCGTGGCGCCCGGGCAGAGCGCCACGGTCTTCGTGGAAGCACTGAATACGGAGCTGACCGGCCGCGTGCTGCGCATTGCGCCCCAGGCGTCGATCATCGGCGGTGACGTGGTTTACACGGTGGTGGTGACGCTGGATGAGCAGCCGGACGGGTTGCGCTGGGGGATGAGCGTGGAGGTGGATGTATTCCCAACACCAGCCAAACGCTGACCAAAATCACCCCCAGCCCCATAAACATGCCCACGCTGAGCGGCTCATTGAGAAAGACGCGCCCCCATAGCACGCTGAAAAAGGGAATCAAGAATGTAACCGTGGCGGCCTGGGTGGCGCCGGCGCTGATAATGAGCCGAAAGTAGATCAGATACGCCAGCGCCGTAGAGAGCAGCGCCAACCCCAGCACGGCAAGCCCAACATGCCATCCCGGCCATTGCGCTGGAGCCGACGCCACGCCCAAAGGGATCAACAACAAACTGGATCCGCTGAGTTGGCCCACCGCCGTGTGCAATGGCGCGACACCCCGAAAGCGCGTGCGCGCATAGACCGCCGCAAACCCATAGGAAATGGCGGCGATGATGGCTTGCAGCGCCGCCAGGAGCACGCGCTGATTAAGCGGCAGCGGGCTCCACCCCATGAGGATCGACACGCCGGCAATGCCCAGCAAAACGCCCACGCCTTTGCGCACCCCAAACGCTTCCTGCATCCATACCGCCGCCACCACGGCCGTAAAGAGCGGCGTGGTGGCGTTGAGAATGGCCGCCACCGACGCGTTGAGGTCGATGACGGCGTTGGTAATCAGCACAAACGGGATGGCGTTGTTGAGCGCGCCCAAAATGAGAAACTGTTTCCAATGCCGTCGCCAATCCGGCTGTTTGCGCGCCAAATAGACATACAGCCAAAGCGCCGCCGCCGCAATGCAAACGCGTAACGTCATCGTCACAATGGAGCCCAATACTGGCCCGGCCATGCGCATGAACAAGTAGGAAGCGCCCCAAAGTGCGGCCAAAACGAAAAGGTAAATCAGGTCGATGCTTTTCATAAAGTGTCTCAATTTCCCCGCTCGATTCGGCACTGATAGCAATTGTTGGTGGTGGACCGGGCATGAATATAGGCCACATCTGGACGCTCAAAAATATGTTGGACCGCGCTGACAATATCGCCCGTCTTCACCACCTGTCCCGTGCCGTACACAATGCGGTGCTCGCTGTTATACCCGCGCAGCAGCACATCCGCCCGACACAGAAAAATGGGTGGCGTCGCCGCTGTTTCGGCATAGCGCGGGCAGGCATCGGCGTGCAGGAAAATGGGGCCGCTTTCGGCATAGGGCTGCGGTGCAGGAAAGGGCCGATAGTGCAGAACCAAATAGGGTTCGCCCTTGGCCACATCGGTCAGGCAGTGGCGACAAGGAACGCCATCACCATCTGAAATGTGGCGTTCCGGCGCTTGTCCGTTGGCGTCCGGCTGCCCAGATTGCAGGGCTTCCACAGCGGCAGTGGGCATGGCGATAAAGCGAATGGTGTCCATAGGAATCTCCATTTTTGTGTTTTATTTGTGTGTTTTGTGTTTTTGTGGCTATTGCGCATCCGACAATTGGCCGCGCGAAAGCTCGGCCAACTCTTGTGAGTGGCATTGATATGACCGGCAACTGCGAGTTGCCGGTCATGTTTGAACTTGTGTGTAAAATCGTTTTGAGAAGAGGGACAAGTTTCCAACTTGTCCTACAAGTTATCCGGCCAACGGCAGCTTCAGTTGAGGCGAAAGTTTGTCGTGTGCGCTGGCTTGAACGGTGGCGGCGGCCTCATCGAACGCCACCGGTCCTTGCGCACGCACGGTAGATTCGAAAGTAAGCAGCGCAACTTTGCGGTGCAGTCCGCCGCCATATCCCGTCAGCGCACCATTGGCGCCGATGACCCGGTGGCACGGCACGATGATCGAGATGGGGTTGCGGCCATTGGCCAGCCCTACGGCGCGCACCGCTTTGGGATTGTCGATGCGCTGGGCCAGCTCGCCGTATGAAATGGTGGCGCCAAAGGGAATGTGCGTCAATTCGCGCCAGACGGTGCGTTGGAAGTCCGTGCCCTGCGGCGCCAATGGCAGATCAAAGTCGGCCAATTCGCCGCGGAAGTAGGCGTCCAGTTGCGCTTTGGCCCGTGGAAAAGGCGCAGCATTCTCATCTTCGACCCAATCAGCGCTCACTTCGGGGCCATATTTCTGCTCCACCATAAAGAGCCCGGTCAACGCCTGCCCATCTGAAATGAGCAGCAGCGGTTCCAGCGGACTGTCGAAATAGGTGTAAAAGATCATGGAGTATCTCCTGTAAATTGGGGTTTGCACGATTCCATGTACGAATTACGATGTACGATTTACGAATCTACTCGTCGACGAGATCACTCGTAAATCGTAAATCTGAGATCGTAAATTCTATTGTTTCCACAAATGTAATGCCGCATAGGCGCGCCAGGGGCGCCAGGTTTCGGATTGTTTCAAATAATCTGCCGGTATGGATGCGCCCGTTACGGGGTCGATCTGCGGCAGGGCGTCGGGCCAGGCCAGGGCGCGCATGGCCAGATATTGGACAGTCGGTTCGGCCAGGTTGAGCTGGGCGCGCAGAAAGTGAGTGACCTGTTCCACATCGGCGCCGGGGCTGAGCACAAGCTGTTGCGACTGCACGGCCTGCGCTAACTGGCAAACGCCCGGCCAATCAATCGTATCCCAAACTTCTGGCGCGGCCGCCACTTGCTGCGCGGTGGGCGTCAGGTGGGTGAGCTGGGCGAATGGCGTCTGAATTGGTTGGCCCAGCGTTTGGACAAGTTTGGAAACTTGTCCTACAGGGCAGAGTGTTTGCAGCGCGGTTTCCCAGCCATCAAAGGCGGCGGGGGCGCGTAGGCCCGGTCGTGCGGCAGCCAGATCGCCCAGCCGCTGTTCGATTTGGGCGGGATCGGCGGCTAGATCGAAGAGGCGCTTGACCCGCGTCAGCAACGGCAGCAGCATGGGCGCCAGCGCAGCGGATAGCTCGGCGCGCAAGGCGTCTTTGCCCTTGGCTGGTTTCACGCCAATCCACCCCCGCTGTTTTCTCAATTGCACGGTGCGCAGATAGAGGCTCCCCTCAATGGCCTCCACGCCGGGCAACAACCGCTGTCCCAAAAACTCCAGCAGTCCGGCCCAATCCAGCGGAGGACGATAGGCCAGCTCACAGATCAGCGTTTCCGGCACGGTTTCCGCACCGCGCTGTTTGCGCAATTGGCTGGGGTTGAGCCGATAGCGTTCCTTGAAGAGGGCATTAAAGCGGCGCAGGCTGGCAAAGCCGCTGGCAAAAGCCACGTCGATGATGGGCAAATTGGTGTCTGTGAGCAACCGTTTGGCCAGCAGCAGGCGCTGGGTTTGGGCCAGATCGACGGGCGAAACGCCAAACTCGCTCTGGATCACCCGGCGCAGGTGGCGCTCGCTGACGCCCAGCTCCAACGCCAGATCGGCCACACTCTGCTCGGTCAGCGCGCCCTCTTCAATGCGTCCGGCGGCGGCGCCGGCCAGCCGGCTCACGGCGTCGATCTGCGAATTGCCGGGCGCCAGCTCGGGCCGGCAGCGCAAACAGGGGCGAAAACCAGCCTGTTCCGCGGCCGCCGCGCTGGGATAAAAGGTGCAATTTTCGCGGCGCGGCGTCTTGGCCGTGCAGACCGTGCGGCAATAGATGCCGGTGCTGGCCACGCCCACAAAAAACTTGCCGTCGAAGCGGGTGTCTTTGCTCACTAGGGCTTGATAACATATGTCGGTATTGAGTGAATTGGTTGGTGCTGTATTGTTTGTCATGCCCCAATTATAACACGGGAAACCGATCAAGTCTCGCCGTTTTCGGACATGGAAGTGGGGGATTTTGCTCAACAGATTGTACAGATTAAAAAGTTGTTTGCGCGCTCGGAAAATTTGAGGACGACTATAGTAGATTTAGAAAACAATCACTCAAATAATCCGATTGTGTATGGGAAATTTAACGCAAACGACGCAACGGGCGCAAAAGGCGCCAGCGTTGTTCTTCTTCGTTAGCGTCCCTTGCGTCATTTGCGGCTCTTGCGTTAAAACTGTCGGGTCGATGAAAAATTAGCGTGAATGAAAATAAGCTGCACATGATTGACGAAGCTCCCCCATAGATGGTTTTCCTCACTATCTATCAAACAGTTTGACCGTTACTGTATCCATATTTATAATGTTTATACGAAGTTCTGGACAGAAAACCCAATCTACCACGTTCGCGGCGTTGACATGTATTGACGCCACATAGAAGAAAACAGTAAAGAGCACCCATGAATTCATCGCTTCTGGATACCCTAAAGAACACCCAATCCGAACTTGACCCGCGTTTCAAAGCGCTCAAGGCCGCCACCGTCGCCTTAACACAAGCGGCCAAGTTGGCCGGTGAGGAAAAAGCCGACGCCCTGGCCATGCAAAAGGTTCACAACAAGCTGGCCCAAGCCGCTGAACTGCTCGATGACCACAGCTTTCGGCAAGCCGTCTCTGCTTTTGAACAGGAGACGCGCGCCGCGCTGGATGCATTGGCCTTTGAATTCGCCCGCAACCTCAAAGAACTGTTCGAGCAGCGCGGCGAAACGGTGGAAGGTCGCCCACCCCAATTGGTGATTGGCGAACTCGTGTTACAGATCGACATTGGCGCCCGCAAAGCCCAGTGGTTCTATGGCAAAGAAGCGCTGACGCGGCCCATTCCGCTATCGCTCTCCGCCATTACCAAAGCGTTCGATGCCCAGAAAAAGGCCATCCTCGGCCGCGCGATCGATGGCCCCGCCTTTATGCAAGAACTTTATGCCGCCTGGCAAAAATGGCACGCGAAAAAGGAACGCAAAGCCGCACCGGGCGCCCGCGTCCCCATTGTCGATCTTTACAGCGAAGTGGTGCTCAATCGCCAATCTGCCCGTTTTTGGAACAGCCCGTCCCGCTCAACCTTCAAGGATTACGAACGTCCCTTCTTCGTGCGCGATCTGGTGCTGATCCAGCCCAATCCCGCAATTGAGGCCGACGGCCAAACCCTGCATTTGCGCCTGGCCGGCGCCACCAAAAACCAGGCCGAAAGCGCCATGCGCAGCATGTGGCTGCCCAGCAGCGCCCTGGACGGCGAGTACTATGCCAGCGTTACGTTTGAGAGATAATATACGATCTCAGATTTACGATTTACGAATTTGCTCGTCGACACGCTCTCTCATAAATCGTAACTCCTAAATCGTACATGGAGATCCGTTCTCAGCTATTTTGGCTTCGCTCAACTCAAAACTACGACTTACGAATCTACTCGTCAACGAGATCACTCGTAAATCGTACATCCGAAATCGTAAATCGAAATACGAACCCACTCGTCAACGACACATTATCGAAGTACTCGGCAGTTCCGGCACGCCGCCTCGCGGGGTGCAATATTTTAATGTGGGCAACCAGTCGCTGCTGGATGCGCTCAACGATTACTATTTGGGCTCCTATTTGCAGGATGGGGGCGCCACCTACAAAATGGTGGTGGGCGACTATGGCAGCGGCAAGTCGCACTTTTTATATTGCCTGCGCGACGCCGCCTGGAGCCGCAACTTCGCCGTCTCCAAAGTGGACCTGAGCCCGGTGGAGACGCCCTATAATGACCAGCGGCTGGTCTATTCCGCCGTGGCCCGCAACCTGATCTGGCACGCGGCCGACGCCGAGGAAATTTCGGACGAGCGTGGGCTGCCCCGCTTTCTGGAAGGCACGCTGCGCAAAATCGTCTTTGGCCAGGACAACACAGCCGATCTCACGCTGGACTTGCTCAATCACCCCCACTATCGCGGCCTCATCGACACGGTTGATACGTCGTTTATCGACAGCCAATCCTACAAAAACGCCATCATCGGCTATTTTGAAGCGCTGGTGCGCGACCAAGAAGAGCGGCTGGACTCGTTGACGCGCTGGCTGACCGGAGCGACGACCACACCAGACGACACCAAAGTGCTGCGCGAAATCGGCGTCACCGGCAAGATTACGCGGCCCAACGCCTTTCGCATGTTGCGCTCGCTGGCGCAGACGGTGCGCGCGCTGTCGTATAATGGGCTGATCCTGCTCTTTGACGAGGTGGACCGCATGGCCAGCATTGGCGGCAAGGCCGAAAAGCTGGCCACCGACAACCTGCGCGAAGTCATCGACCGCTGCCGCGATGAGCTGCCCGGCGCCATGTTTGTCTATGCCGTGCCGCCCCAATTTATTTACGACATTGTGCCGCGCTACCCGGCGCTGCAGCAGCGCGTGCGCGCGCCCGGTCGCTTTTCGCGCACCAACCACTTCAGCCCGCTAATTAACCTCGAACATTTGGATATGGAAGAGAACGATCTGCTGGTGGCCATTGGCGAAAAGCTGATCCCCATCTACAACACTGCCTTTGACGTGGAGCTAGATCAGCAGATCCAATACGCCAACGCCGCCATCCTGGCCAATGTGGCGCGCGATGTCTTTCTGGACATCAGCCACCGCCGCGTCTTTGTCAAAGCGTTTGTCATGGAGTTGGCCCGTCAGCACGCCACCCAGCAGCACGTCCTCTCCGAAGAAGAAGCCACCGCCATCGTCCGCGGCCAGGTCGACGAACTCAGCCAGGGCGAGACGCCGCCATTTTAATTGTTGCTGTATTGCTTATTGCTGTATTACGCTGGCATTCCCTGTGCAATACAGCAATAAGCAATACAGCAATAAGCAATACAGCAATACAGCAATAAGCAATACAGCAATATCTCAAATAAGAAGATTCTGCACATTTCAGATACATTGCCCTTAACCAATTCCATGAATATCGGCGAGACCGTTACCCATCCCCAATATGGCGCAGGCACAATCACCGCCCTGTTCCGCAATGGCCAGGAGTGGATGGTGCGTTTTGACAGCGGTTTGCGCTTCCGCCGCCCCCGCCGCGAATTTGAAGGCCAACAAGAGACCATGTCCACAGCACCCACCGCCCTCACCCCCACCTTGAACGCCTTAAAAGAAGTGAACGGCGCCGCGCAACTGCACTTCAAACCGATGACGCCCGACCAGTTTTCCGCCCGCAGCCTGATCGAAGCGCTGCGCGTGGGCGTGGCCCCGGCCCAGCACATCCGCGAGCTGACCATCGGCCTGGGCGACGAGCAAAAGCGGCTGGCCGCAGGGCTCAATCAGGCGCACAGCCAGGGCGGCGCCGCCTTTGCCGTGATTGGCGACTATGGCTTTGGCAAGAGCCACATTGTAGAGCTGACCGCCCGCGAGGCGCTGGACCGCAACTTTTTGGTGGCCGCCATCAGCCTGGACCTGCAGGAGCTGCCGCCCCACCGCTCGTTTTCTATTTACGCCGGCCTTATGCACAGCCTGCGCTATCCGGACACCGATGAGCGCGGCATGGGACCGCTGCTCCAGCGCGCGGCCGAGCGCCCCGCCATTGCCGAGCAAATGCGCGACTTGACCGGCGAAAGCATGGACCCGCTGCAATTTGGCCTGCAAGCGTTGAGCAACACCAACGCCACCCGCCAGCAACAGGCGTGGACCGAATGGCTCATGGGCGGGCGGCGCGTCACAACCATGAATCGCGCCATGCCGCGCGGCGTCAAATTTCCCAGCATTTATAAAGTGGGCCACAACGAACGCCAGATCGCCTATCTGCTCAACGGCGTCAGCGTGCTGGCCCGGCTCAGCGGCTACAGCGGGCTGGCCATTTTGCTGGATGAAGCGGAAAGCTACTCGCTGCTGCACGCCTATCAGCGCCCCAAGGCCGGCCGCTTTTTCAGCGCCGTCATCTACAGCGCGCTGCAAGCGCGCCAAAACCAGATCGACCCTGACGAGTTTCGCCAGCACCGTTACCGCGCCTATCCGCTAGCCTATACGGCCAAACAGTCGCTCTTTTTCCTCTTCACCATCACGCGCAGCGACAACCAGATGCCGCTGGACGAATGGCTGACCGTCGAGCAGATTCTCGACCTGGAACCGCACCAGACGCCGCAGGAAATCGGCCACTTTTTGGAGCGCGTCATGGGCTATCACGCCCAGGCCTATGGTTATGAAATCGGCGAACGGCAGCGGCAGATTCGCCGCGGAGCCGCTGAACACGTGGCGCTGGGCATGCGCAACGCCCGCCTCAGCATCCGCGGCGCCGTGCGCCTGGGCGTCGAACTGTTCGATCTGCTCTATCTTTATCCCGAGTATGAAACGGCGCTGCTGCTGGACGAACTACGGAACACAGTGCGATAATTAGGGCAAGTATCCCTACTTGCCCATTTGCAGCAACGAATCATGAACCGCCAGATGCGACCAATTTTTGAACGCAAACGGCGCAAGGGGCGCAAACGTCAGTAGGTCAACCCCCAATTCCTGTTCCCCATTCCCTAACCCCAATTCCCAAAGTCCACCCATGAGCACCCAAACCACCCCCACTACCCTCCGCCGCCGCTTGCGCCGCACCTGGTCCCCCTTCTTTGCCCATCACGGCCACCTGACCGCGGTGCAGCAGCACGCCATTCCACACCTGCTCGATGGACGCAGCACGCTGGTCATCGCGGCCACTGCCGCTGGCAAAACCGAAGCGGCCGTGGCGCCACTGGTGGAGCGGCTGTTTAGCGGCGGACGACCGCACAAAAATGAGCTGGCCATCCTCTACATCTGCCCCACGCGGGCGTTGACGCGACCTTTCGAGCGGCTGCGACGACCGCTGGACGAACTGCACATTGCGCTGGCCATGAAGACTGGCGACACTGCGCCCATCTCCGCCAAAACGCCACCCACTCTTATTGCTGACCACGCCCGAATCCACAGACTCTATGTTGACCAGGTCGCCGCGCCTTTTATCCACCTGCGCGCGCTGGTCATCGACGAGGTGCATCTCTTCGATGGCACGCCGCGCGGCGACCATCTGCGCTGCCTCGCTGCGCCGCATCGAATACATTCGCACCTATTATCAGCAGAGCAGTGGACAACCCGCGGTTCTGCTACAGCGGGTAGCGCTCTCGGCCACCGTGGACGATCCGGCGGGCGTGGCGCAGCGCTATTTGCAGGATGACACATCCGATCAGTCCGCGGACACAGCGGAATACGAGATTGTCTCGGTCCCTGGCCGGCGCGAGCTGGAGGCGGAGCTGGGCGACATGGCCGGGCTGCACGATCTGGCGATGCATATTACGCGCCGCGCCGGGGCGCCGCTGGCGGTGCGCAAAGCGCTGCTCTTTTGCAATACGCGCGGCGAAGTGGAGCAGACCGCCGCCTTTCTGCGCGGCCACCTGCCCTTTGACGTGAGCGTATTTGTCCACTATTCCAATTTGGACGCCAAGCTGCGCCGCGAGGTGGAGAGTGATTTTGCTGCCGCCAGCGTGGCCATCTGCGTCTGCACCTCCACGTTGAATTGGGCATCGACATTGGTTCGATTGATGACGTGGTGCTGATGGGGCCGCCGCCCACGCTTTCGTCTTTTTGCAGCGCATTGGCCGCGGTGGGCGGCGCACGCAGACCACGCGGTTGCTCTGCCTAGCCCGCTCGCCCCTGGAAGAGGTGCGCTTTCGGGCGCTGCTGCACATGGCGGAGGCAACGGATGAAACGAGAAAGTGGGCCTTCCCCGTTCACTCTGAACAGCGGAGTTTAAGTCAGATTGACGGCCGTCGCCACGAGCCCCAATCCTAATCCCTAATCCCCAATCCCCCGGCTCTCATTCTGACTATAGGCTAGATCTGACGGAGCGCTATCGCTTTCGGCCATCGGTGCTGGTGCAGCAGATCTTCAGCCTGCTCAAGCAGAGCCCCACCGGCGCCGTCCGCCTGCCCGATCTGCGCCGCATAACGCCGGCGGATGCCGGGTTGGACGATGAGCATCTGCGCGCCATTTGCAGCAACCTGGTGGGCGAAAGATATTTGCAGGGCGGCCGCATTGGCGAATGGCGGCCCGGCCCGGCGCTGGATGAGCTGCTGGACGCCCACGAAATCTACAGCAACATTGGCTCCGACCCGCTGCGGCTGATTATTGTGGATGCCTTCTCTGGTCGCACCATTGCACAGACCGACCGCGTTTCCGCATCTGGAGGGGATACGCTGCTGCTGGGCGGGCGCTCTATGGAGGTGGTCTGGCGCGATGGCTATCGCATCGGCGTGCGCGCCGGCAGCCAGGCCGAGCTGGAAGACATCTTGCAGATCACGGCCACGCCTTTTGCCGTGCCGCTGGATGTGAGCCAAGGGGTGGCCGCCTATTTGGGATTGGCGCCGGGACAGTTGTGCATTTTGCAGGAAGCCGGGGAAAGCTGGCTCTTTCACTTCTGGGGCGAACTCTATGGCGCGCTGCTGGCCGACATGTTGCAGCGGGCGCAGTATCCCGATTTGGGTGTGGAAAGCTGGGGCGGAACTGAATCTGGTGAAGAAGATGATGAAGCGGACGAACTAATTCAGGTGCGCAACGAATATTGCATCCGCCTGCCCGAACCCATTGTGGCGCTGCCGCCGTGGGATGTGCGCCTGGCCCGGCAGGCGCTTAACCGACAGCTGCCCCGCTTTGAACCCACGCTCAACCTGGGCCGCTTCCACAACCTGCTGCCGCCTGCCGCCGCCCACGCCGTGGCGGTGTCGCTCTGCAACATGCCGCGCTTACGGGCGCTTTATGAAGCGGCGCAGATTGTGGCGCCGCCGGCGGATGTGCGGTCAACTTTGAGACGGTTGATATAAGGAATAGTGGTATCCGGACCATTTAAACGCAAAAGACGCAAAAGGCGCTAGCGGAAAAACGTTGGCGTCCCTTGCGCCGTTTGCGCCCCTTGCGTTAGATTCGATTCCTAGAAAAGGGAAAGCAAATATTATCACCCAATGAACCTTGCCGAAATGGCTGATTGGCAACAAGCGCATGGTGAGAACCATCTGTTGTCAAAACGGTGCGCAAGAAATCCATAGAGATCGCGTACCCACTCACCCCACCAACTACACAACCCAATCACCCTATGCTATACTTTCCCCATGAACCTCTTTGACCAAATCCAAGCTCTTGACTTCCCGGCGCCGTTGCCTGCCACGCTGCTGGAGATCGAACAACATTTTGACGCCCCGCGCGTCGATGATGTGGCGGCGGCCGCGGCGCGCGCCGTACAAGAAAGCGGCGTGCTGACCAAAATGCAGCCCGGCGCCAGCGTGGCCATTGGCGTGGGCAGCCGCGGCATTGCCAATTTGCCCGTCATCGTCCAAACCGTGGTCGCCCAATTTAAGGCCGTCGGGCTGCACCCCTTTATTACGCCCGCCATGGGCAGCCACGCCGGCGCCACCGCCGAAAGCCAGACCGCAATGCTGGCCAACCTGGGCGTCACCGAGGCCAGCGTGGGCGCGCCCATCCGCGCCACGATGGAGGTGCGTCAGATCGGCCAGATGGATCAGGGGCCGCCGCTCTATCAGGACCTGCTTTCGTCCGGCGCGGATCATTCGTTTTTGATTGCGCGCATCAAGCCGCACACCAGCTTCCGCAGCAACATTGAAAGCGGCTTGGCCAAAATGCTGGTCATCGGGCTAGGCAAGCAGCAGGGCGCGGCGGTGATGCACGCCCGCGGCGTCTACGGGCTGATCCACTACATTGGACCGGCCGCCCGCGTCTACGAAGCGCAAACCAACATTGTGGGCGGGCTGGCCATTGTGGAAAACGCCTATGACCAGACCGCTGAGATTCACGGTCTGTCCGCCTGCGACATTGGCGCCGAGCGCGAAGCGGCGCTGCTGGCCAAAGCCAAAGCGCTGATGCCCAGCCTGCCCTTTGCGCAGATCGACGTGCTGGTGGTGCGCGAATTGGGCAAAAATATTAGCGGCACCGGCATGGACACCAACGTGATCGGCCGCATGAAAATTCCGCGCCAGGCCGAACCCACCGACGGCGTGGACATTGCCACCATTGCCGCCTTAGATTTGACCGAGGCGACGCATGGCAACGCTTACGGCATGGGGCTGGCCAACGTGATCACGGCGCGGCTGGCGCGCCAGATCGACTGGCAAGCAGTCTATACCAACGCGCTTACCTCGGGCGTACTGGGCATGTGGCGCACCGCCATGCCCATGACCATGGCCGACGACCGCCGCGCCATTCAAGCCGCGCTGCGCGGCTGCGGCGAAGAGCAGGAGAGCGCCCGCATCGTCCTCATGCGCGACACGCTGACGCTGGACCGGCTCTGGGTCAGCCCCAGCCTGCGCGCCGAAGTGGAGGCGCACCCGCGGCTGCAAATTGTGGGCGAAACCGCGCTGGCCTTTGGGGAGGATGGTGCGATGTGCAGTCCGTGGAAGATGAAGGGGTGAAAGGGGGAAAGGGGGAAGGGGAGTAGCCAAGCCCCCTTTCCCCCTTTCACCCCTTCTCCCTTTCTTGTCCAAAAGGAACCGAGACCCATGCCCCAGACAATCCCCAAACGCATCATACTCCTCACCACCGCGCGCAGCTATCGCAACCAGGCGTTTGCGGATGCGGCGGCGCGGCTGGGGGTGGACGTGCTGTACGTGCAGGATATGGCCGGGCAACTGGCCGCGCATTGGAATTACCGGCAGGGCGTCGATTTTAGCCGACCCGATGAAGCGGCGCAGGCTATTGCCGATTTGGCCGCGGAGATGTCCGCCGAGGCCCCGATTCAGGCTATCCGCGCTGTCGATGAAAGTGGTACGCTGGTGGCGGCCAAGGCGTGCGCATTGTTGGGGCTGCCGCACAATTCACCGCAGGCAGCCGAAGCCGCGCGCAATAAACATTTGATGCGGACGCTCTTTTCAGAAGCCGGCGTGCCTTGTCCGCGCTTTACGCTTTTTCATACGGATGACGATCCGCATCAAGTGGCGCAGCAGGTCGATTATCCGTGCGTGGTCAAGCCGATCAATCTGTCCGGCAGCCGCGGCGTCATGCGGGCGGATAACGCCACTGAATTTGTAGCCGCGGTGCAGCGCTTGACGCAGATGCTGCACGAGTTGCGCATTGACGATGCGCCCCAACCCTATCAGGTGGAGAGCTTTATCCCCGGCTTTGAGGTGGCGCTGGAAGGCATTTTGGACCACGGGAAATTGCAGGTGCTGGCGCTCTTTGATAAGCCCGATCCGCTGGATGGTCCCTTTTTTGAAGAGACCATTTATGTGACGCCATCGCGCCTTGCCGCCGCCGTGCAGGCGCAAATTGCCCAATGCGCGGCCGATTCGGCGGCGGCGCTGGGGCTGCGCGAAGGGCCGATTCACGCCGAGCTGCGGGTCAATGAACAGGGGCCGTGGATTCTGGAGGTGGCCGGGCGCTCCATTGGCGGGCTGTGCGCCAAGACACTGCGCTTTGACGATGACGTTTCGCTGGAGGAGCTAATTTTGCGGCAGGCGTGCGGGCTGCCGCTGGGCTTTATGCAGCGCGAAGCCAGCGCCCGCGGCGTCATGATGATCCCAATTCCAGAGGCGGGCGTGCTGCGCAGCGTCCAGGGCATCGCAGAGGCGCAAGCCGTGCCGCACATCGAAGAGATCGAGATCACGGCCAAGCTCAACTATTCGCTGACGCCGCTGCCCGAAGGCGACAGCTATTTGGGCTTTATTTTCGCCCGCGGCCAGACGGCAGAGCAGGTGGAGGCGGCGCTGCGCAACGCGCACAGCCAGTTGCGTTTTGAAATTGTGCCGGAGTTGGCGTTGGTTATGGGGTGAATGAGAAGTATTGCGTATTGCGTGTTGCGTGAACCGGTTTAGATTCTTGCTGCGCGGCAAGATTCGCGATTCGTAAAGTAACTTGCTACATTACATGTCCGTCGACCAGTATACGCAATACGCAACATGCAATACGCAACATAAAGAGGAACCAAATCCTTCACCAATCACTCACACAAATGGGAGCCGAACGTGTCAGATTCACCACAAAATGGGCAGGGCGACGCGCCCATGCAGGCAAAGGTTTCATTGGCCAGCGATATTCAGCGCGTGCTCATTGATGAAACTTCGCTCAACGCGCGCGTCAAGGAATTGGGCAGCATCATTTCCAAAGAATATGCGGACAAAGACCTTCTGCTGATTGCCGTGCTCAAGGGCAGCTTTATTTTTATGGCCGATCTGGTGCGCTGCATTACGATTCCGCACGAGGTTGATTTCATGGCCATTAGCAGCTATGGCAGCGGCTCAAAGAGTAGCGGCGCCGTGCAGATCGTTATGGACCTGCGGCGTCCGCTGGAGGGGCGTCATGTGCTGTTGGTGGAAGATATTATCGACAGCGGCCACACGCTGCACTATCTGCACCGCATTATGCTGGAACGGCTGCCCGCCTCGCTGCGTATCATGACCCTGTTGGACAAACCCGACCGCCGCGAGACGGATATGAAGGTGGATTGGGTCGGCTTTTCGATTCCCAATGAGTTTGTTGGGCTATGGGCTGGATTACAACCAGCACTATCGCAATCTGCCCTATATTGGCATTTTGCGCCCCAGCGTCTATTCTGGCGAAGAGTAACCAATTAGCGATTTATGAGACAGTGGGACAGTCCATCAGTGGGACAGTAGGTCAGTAATGACTACTTTACTGTCTACTGACCCACGGTCCATTGACCCACTGACTGACTGTCCTATGTGTTTCTGCACGTTTTACTGTCTACCAATTAGCGATTTATGAACGTGTTTCCACATAGTAAAAGAATCTTCCCCATCCTGTGGTTTTCTGCTTTTTGGCACGTTTGCCATCGTGTTTGGTGTCCATCCTGTGCGGGGGCAGCAGCAGGTGGGTTCGTATACAGTGGTGGCGGGCGATTCGCTGAGCGCCATCGCCGGGCGCTTTGGCGTCACGGTGGATGAGCTGGCGGCGTTGAACAACATTGCCAACCCGGCGCTCATTGAGGTGGGACAGGTGCTGCTGATTCCGGGTGTGTCCAATGCGGAAGCGCTGGCGGAAGTAGCTACGGCGAGCCACGGCCCTGCCCGGTGAAACGTTGCGGGGGCTGGCGCGCCGCCTGCAGCAGGATCCGGTCGTGCTCTCTGCGCTCAACAATATGAGCGATACGCAGCGCCTCTTCCCCATGCAGCCCATTCGGCTGCCCGCAGACACCCCAATCGGCCGCATAGCGCCGCTGCGTTTGGGTGCGATTCAAGCAGTTACCATACCCGATGCATTGATACAGGGGCGTACGGGGCGTCTGTTGGTGCAAAGCAATCGCCCCCTTTCGATGACGGCAACCTGGAATGGACTGCCGGTTGCCTTTACACCGCTAGCCGCCGCCGCATCCATCACCGAAACTGTCCAGCCAGCCAGCGCTCCCGCTACGGAATTTGCGCTGCTGCCGGCGCCAGCGCTGATTGCCCCCGGCCCGTATATCATCAGTTTGACTTACGCCGCCCGCAATGGTTTTGTTTTGCAGCACAGTTGGCCGGTTAACGTGCTGGAGGGACCATACGAGACGCAAGATATTGAACTGCCGGACGAAGGGCGATCTGCTGGAGCCCACGCTGGTGGAAGACGAGCTGACAAAGCTCATGCAGGTCTGGACGGTGGTGACGCCGCAGCTCTATTGGACCGGCGTTTTTCGCCGCCCATCGGCAGCGAATATGCCACCACCAGCCCCTTTGGCACCCGCCGCAGCTACAATGGCGGCCCCGTGGCCTCGTATCACTCCGGGCAGGATTTTGGTGCGCCGGAAGGGGTGACAATTACGGTCCCAGCGCCGGGCGTAGTGGCGCTGGCCGAGCCGCTCAACGTGCGCGGCAACGCCGTGGTGATTGACCACGGAGCGGTATTTATACGGGCTATTGGCATTTGAGCGAGATTAAAGTGGCGGTGGGGCAGGCATTGCAGACCGGGGATGTGATCGGGCTGGTCGGCACCACGGGGTTGAGTACGGGGGCGCATCTGCACTGGGAACTGCGCGTGTATGGTGTGGCGGTGGATCCCATGCAGTTTGTGGCCGAGCCGTTGATTATTCGGTGATGGCCTATACCGACTCATTTTGTCTATTTGATAATTGTCTTATTAGCGCAGACCCGCTACAAGGTCTGAAAGGAAGCTATATGAAGAAGGATGAGACTGTTTCTGACGAATTACGTACCGAATATCACCGAGAAGATTTCGGCAAGATGGTGCGTGGAAAGTATGCCGCGCGCATGCGAGAATCCTCAAATGTGGTTGTGCTTGCGCCAGACGTTGCCGAGGCTTTCCCAAATGCCGAGGCTGTAAATCAGGCCTTGCGTGAACTGCTTAACCTGGCCAAACGAAGCGTCCATCTGTCAGCACAATAATATCCGTATTTAGGCCGTAGCAACTTGCACTTTTTCCCCATATGGCTCATCAACCCACGATGCAGCCATTGTGATCATCGCTTCCCTCACCGTATCCCAATCATGCAGGGTGGCTGGATCAAAATCGGCTTCATTGGGCCAAACCAATGTACCGGCTTCCTCGTCAAGTCTCACCTGATTAAAAAAATCCAAGTCGCGCAAAGGCCCGAATAATTTGCCGCGCAACATGGGCAAAAAGTTGATTGTCTGTTCGCTTTCGTCATCGAACTTGATTTGCAGCGTATATGGAGCAATAATCCGAAAGTTTGTAACTGTATGAATTTCATGTTCCATCGGTCATCTCCTTTTGCGATCATTCCTACTTCAGCGGGGCAATCTTATTCGGCGCATCACCTGCTACAAGTAAATGTCAATTATTGGCAAGTTCGTTTCGGTGCAGTTCAACCCATGCTTGAACCATGCGCAGCTGCGCACGCGGTAAGGCCCCCGCAAAAACGTCGCCACTTTCAATCGAAAAAGTAGCTCGTTGCCCACCATAACGTGCGTGAAAATGTGGCGTGTGATGCCGCTCACCTGCTTCCGGATACATGGTTACAACGATTCCCAAAAAACGTGAAACTTCAGGCATATTCAGTCTCAATAATCCCTAACTCATACCGATAAATTCATGATTGATTATGCATGATTATACCATGCGGTTGTGTGAAAATGGAATATATCCTTTCTTGTCAGCCACTGAAGATTTCATTCATTGACTACCACATCTTCTTTGGACAAATCACCCCAAACACGCTATAATACACACAGAGAACTTATGTTCTGCGACTCTTTTTGTTCACATCAGATTCTTTCTATAGGGACAACCCATGCCTGAATCCTCAAAGCAGGTTTTTAAAGTCATCAGCGAATACCAACCGACGGGCGATCAGCCGCAGGCCATTCAGAAGCTGGCGCAGGGCGTGTGCAGCGATCTGCCCCACCAGATTTTGCTGGGCGTGACCGGCTCGGGCAAGACCTACACCATGGCCAAAGTCATCGAGCAGGTGCAGAAGCCGACGCTGGTATTGGCCCACAATAAGACGCTGGCCGCCCAGCTTTACAGCGAGTTTCGCGAGTTTTTCCCCAACAACGCGGTCGAATATTTTGTGAGCTATTACGACTACTATCAGCCGGAAGCCTACATCCCGCGTTCGGACACCTACATTGAAAAAGAGTCGCAGACCAACGACGAGATCGACCGGCTGCGGCTGGCCGCCACGCGCGCCCTCTTCACCCGCCGCGATGTGGTGATTGTGGCTTCAGTTTCGTGCATCTACGGCCTGGGCAGCCCGGAGGATTATGGTCAGGCCGTGGTGCATCTGCGCTTGGGTGAAATGATCCGGCGCAACACCATGCTGCGTCACCTGGTGGAAATCTACTACGACCGCAATGACAACACGCTGCAGCGCGGTCAGTTCCGCGTGCGCGGGGACGTGTTGGAAGTGCAGCCCGCCGACAGCGACTTTGCCTATCGCATCAGCCTGTGGGGCGATGAGATCGAGCGCATCAGCGAGATCGACACGCTGACCGGCGAGATCCTGGCCGAGCATCAGCAGGTCGACATCTACCCGGCCAAGCACTTTGTGACGCCGCAGGATCGGTTGGCCGAGGCGATTGACGACATTGAAAAAGAGCTGGAAGAGCGGCTCAAGTTTTTGGCGGCCAGCGACAAACGCCTAGAAGCGCAGCGTCTTGAGCAGCGTGTGCGCTATGATATTGAGATGTTGCGCGAGGTGGGCTACTGCAACGGCGTGGAAAACTACAGCCGCCCGCTGGCCCGACGCCCAGCCGGCAGTACGCCGTGGACGCTGCTGGACTACTTCCCGGCCGGCTGGCTGCTCATGGTGGATGAGAGCCACATGTCGATTCCGCAGGTGCGCGGCATGTATAACGGCGACCGTGCGCGCAAAGAGGTGCTGGTGGACTATGGCTTCCGGCTGCCCAGCGCGCTGGATAACCGCCCGCTGCGTTTTGATGAGTTCGAGCGGCACGTGCGTCAGACCATCTACGTCAGCGCCACGCCGGGGCCATATGAATACGAGCACGCTGGCGAAAACATCGTGGAGCAGGTCATCCGCCCCACCGGGCTGCTGGATCCGGTGGTGGAGGTGCGCCCCACCGAAGGGCAGATCGACGATCTGATCAAAGAGATTCGGCGCCGCGTCGACAAGGGGCAGCGCGTCATGGTCACCACGTTGACCAAGCGCATGTCCGAAGATTTGACCGAATATCTGGCCGAGCTGAACATCAAGGTCAACTATCTGCACAGCGAAATCCACACCATCGAGCGCGTTGAGATTCTGCGCGATCTGCGCATGGGCGTCTATGACGTGGTGGTGGGCATCAACCTGCTGCGCGAGGGCTTGGATCTGCCCGAAGTGTCGCTGGTGGCCATTTTGGATGCCGACAAAGAGGGTTTCCTGCGCAGCGCCAGCGCGCTGATCCAGACCATTGGCCGCGCCGCCCGCCACGTGGAGGGCAAGGCGATCCTCTACGCCGACAAGATGACCGACGCCATGGAGAAGGCCATTGGCGAGACCAATCGCCGCCGCGAGATTCAGGAGAAGCATAATCAAGAGCACGGCATTACGCCGCAGGGCATCGTCAAGAGCATCCGCGACCTGACCGACCGCGTCAAGATTCTGGCCGAATCCAAAGAGATATATGAGGTCGAGAAAGAAGAAGAGGCTCTGGTTATGGACCCGACCATGCTGCCGCCCGACGAGCTGGCCAAGCTGATCAAACAGGTGGAGCGCGAAATGAAGGAAGCGGCCAAAGCGCTCGAGTTCGAGCGGGCCGCCCAGTTGCGCGATCAACTGGTAAAGCTGCGGCAGGCGGAGTTGGGGTTGCGGGTGTGATGGATGGACAATAGTTGCGAAATAGAGCGACGGGATCGGGGAAAATCGATATGAAATCCGATACAGCACAAATAAGATCGCCACAGGAAGTGTGGCCAGGTGGCGGCTCACCACTAGTCGAAGGCGTACATTCGTTTGCGTTCATGACGGTCACCAAAGAGATTCTGGACAAAATTGTTGAGCGGATTGTCAGCACGCTGTCGCCAGAAAAGATCATCTTATTTGGTTCGTATGCGTACGGCGACCCGAACTCAGATAGTGATGTGGATCTGTTGATCATCCAACAGACAGACAAGCGCCCGGCACAGCGCAGTGTAGCGGTCTCAAAGTTGATTCGCCCACGTCCATTTCCGGTGGATATTCTGGTGAAGACACCGCAAGAGATTCAGCAAGCGCTGCAAAACGGCAATTATTTTATTCGGGAAATATTGGAGCGAGGCAAAATTCTTTATGAGCGCCTCAGTGGCTGAACCACATGCTTAAAGCTAATAAACATAAAGGATATTCTCAATGCGTGAGCAAGTAATTATAACCAATAATGAAGCAACTCTTCGGATCCCACGCTTCTTTGTTGAAGAACTGCATATTCAAGATGGTGATGAACTTGAGTTTTCCATCATCGATGGGGCTTTAATTGTCCGCCCTCTTAGCGAAACAGAACGAGAAGCAAAACTCGATAGTATAATTCAAGGTCTTCTAAGAAAACGCAAGAGTGTGTATGAAGCTTTAGCATCAGGCGTTGAATAAATATGTTTCACTTCTTGCATAAGAGAGATATTCTGCACATGCACTCTATTTTGATAGATGAGTATGGTGGAATACATGGACTGCGCGATGAAGGTATATTGGAGTCAGCCCTTGCAGCCGCCGAAAATCGTGCTTATTATGAAAATGCTGACCTGGCGACATGCGCGGCCACATATGCCTTTCACCTGTCCGAAGCACACGCATTCCTAGATGGAAATAAACGCATTGCTGCAATGGCGGCTGAAGCGTTTTTGGAGCTGAATGATGCCTATCTTGAGTTGAACAATAAGCAGCTTGAACAGCTCATTTTCGAAATTGCCGCTGATGAAATTGACCGAAACGGCGTTGAACAAATATTTCACGAATATATAAAAAATTAGCTTGTAGGACAGACTGAATGAGCACTGCCAACGGAACAAACGAACAACTCCCAATCACCGCACCCGATGACGAATTGGAGGATACCAACGGGCAGGTCAACGGCCAGCTAAATGGCCACGTTGACGGCGTGGGCGCCATCCGCGCCGTCAACATCAACCACGAGATGCAGACCGCCTATCTCGATTACGCCATGAGCGTCATCGTGTCGCGGGCGCTGCCGGACGTGCGAGACGGCCTCAAGCCGGTCCATCGCCGCATCCTCTATTCCATGTATCACGACCTGGGGCTGACGGCGGACAAGCCGCATAAAAAGAGCGCCCGCATTGTCGGTGAAGTGCTGGGTAAATATCACCCCCACGGCGACACCGCGGTCTACGACGCCATGGTGCGCATGGCCCAAGAATTCAGCCTGCGCTACCCGCTGGTGGATGGCCAGGGCAACTTTGGCTCCATCGATGGCGACAACGCCGCGGCCATGCGCTATACCGAGGCCCGCCTGGCCCGCATCGCCAACCTGATGCTGGACGACCTGGACAAAGACACGGTCGACTGGCAAGACAACTTTGACAACTCGCTGCGCGAGCCACAGGTGCTGCCCGCCGCCTTGCCCAATCTGCTCATCAACGGCTCCAACGGCATTGCCGTGGGCATGGCCACCAACATCCCGCCCCACAATTTGTCCGAAGTGGTGGATGCACTGGCCTATCTGATCGACCGCTTTGACAAAGTCGATGAGATCACCGTCGAAGAGCTGATGCGCTTTATCAAGGGGCCGGACTTCCCCACCGGCGGCATTTTGTACCGCTTCCGCGAAGATGCCAAGGGCGAGGAAAACACCGACGCCATTGCGCAGGGTTATGCCGTGGGCAAATCACGGCTGATTTTGCAGGCCAAGGCCCACTTTGAAGAGATGAGCCGCAACCGCAGCCGTATTGTGATCACCGAGCTGCCCTATCAGACCAACAAGACGGCGCTGCTGGAACGCATTGCGTCCCTGGCCCGCGATGGCAAGCTGGAGGGCATTACCGATCTGCGCGACGAAAGTGACCGCACCGGTATGCGCATCACCATTGAGATGACGCGCACCGTGGAGCCCAAGCAGATGCTGGAGCGGCTCTTCAAATATACGCCGCTACAGCAGACCTTTGGCATGCAGATGTTGGCGCTGGTGGAGGGCGAGCCGCGCACGCTAGGGCTCAAGCGCGTACTCCAGCTCTTTGTTAATCACCGCCAAGAAGTGATCCGCCGCCGCTCGGAATATGAGCTGGCCAAGGCCAAGGCGCGCGCCCACATTTTAGAAGGGCTAATCCGCGCGCTGGACATTTTGGACGAGGTGATCGCCACCATCCGCCGCAGCCAGACCGTGGAGACGGCGCGCAACAATCTGGTCAAAAATTTCCAGTTTACCGAAATCCAGGCTCAGGCCATTTTGGATATGCAGTTGCGGCGGCTGGCCGCGTTGGAGCGCAAAAAGCTGCAAGATGAATACAAAGAGTTACAAAAGCTGATTGCCTATCTGGAAGATCTGCTGGCCAATCCGCACAAGATTTTGGCGGTTATCAAAGACGACCTGCTCAAAATTAAAGAGGAATATGGCGACGCCCGCCGCACCCAAATCGTCGAACGCACCAAAGGCACGCTCACCAGCACCGACCTGCTGCCCGAACAGGATGTGTGGGTCTCCATCAGCCGCGATGGCGATCTGCGCCGCCAGGATGTGAGCACCGCCTCCAAAACCACCGCCCGCCAAATGGGCAAAGGCGCAGACCTGACGCTGATCACTGCTAATACGCGCGATTTCCTCTATCTATTTGGCAAAGATGGCCAGTGTCGCCGCCTTTCCATCCACGAAATTCCGCAGGATGGCAGCAGCCGTCATGCCGCCGATTACACCGAGTTTACGCGCCGCGATACGATTACGGCGGCGGCAGCGCTGCCGCGCGATCTGGCCGATACCGACGGGTATCTCTTTATGGCCACAACCAAGGGCATGGTCAAACGGGTGACATTGGCCGATTTTGCCAACGCGGCCCACGCCGACCCGATAGTGATGAATGTGGAGACTCGCGACCGGTTGGGTTGGGTGCTGCAAACCGAGGGCAACCAGGAAGTGATTCTGGTGACTAAGAATGGCCAATCCATCCGCTTTAGTGAAGAAGATGTGCGCAGCATGGGGCTGGCCGCCGGCGGCGTGGGCGGCATGAAGCTCAAGAAAGACGACGAGATTGTCTATGCCAGTGTGGTCGAGCCGACGGGTGAGTTGCTCACCATTACTGCGCAAGGCTATGCCAAGCGCTCATCGCTGGAAGAATACAGTACGCAGGGGCGCAACGGCGGCGGCATTGTGACGCATAAGCCGACTTCACGCACGGGACCGGTGGCCGCCGCGCTAGTCCTGCCGGAGCGCGCATTGGTGCAGGCTGCTGATGAATGGTTGGCGATCACGCTCTCCAAAGGGACGCCCGCCACGCTGACCATTGATGAAATTCCGCAGATGGGCCGCGGCGTACAGGGCAAACAGGTGGTGGCCGCCGGCATGGGTACCACGGTGGAAAATATTGTGCACTTGCAGATGCCGGCGGGAACGCATTCACCCAATGGTGCGCCATCGGACGGCGCGTTTGGCGGCGCAAATGGATCTGCCGCTGAAGGTAAAAGGCGAGACGCGGCGGTGCAGACAACCGCGGGGATGCGCACGCGTGCCAGACCGAAGGCTGCTGCAAACAAAAGCGCCCCTGCTACCAAGCCATCTTCCAAGGCAAAATCAAATACATCCTCGACGAATGGCGCGACCAGCAAAGCGCCAAAGGCAGCCAAGCCTTCGTCAAAACAGACTTCTGAGAGACAGGAAGCCGCGCAGAAAACATCCGCCAAGCGCAGAACCGCTGCCGCCTCAGCTGCGGCGGCCAATGGCGCCGCTAAATCGACCAAAGCAGGCCAGCGCACAGGCGCCGCGCCCAAAGCTGTCAACACCAAGAAGACGGGCAGGCGCCCAGCGGCGAATGCAGCCGCCGAGCCCGCCAAAGGGAAAGCCGCGGCGTCAAAAGCAACGACCAAAGCGAGCGCCAAAAGCAAAACTGTAGAAGCTGCCGCTGCCGGCAAAACCGCCACAAATAAGGCAAAATCTGCGGGGACAAACGCGAGAGCGTCTAAAAAGGCGGCTGTCGATACCAAGGCTGCGGAGCAAAAAGTAAAGCGCTCTGCATCCGCCAAAACCAGCAAGGTCAAGGCTGCCGTTGCACAGGCGGGCAGCGACGCCAAGAAGGCAACATCAACGAACGCACGCCGCGCGACGGCAAAGCGAACGGGGCAATCTGCAACGGCCTCTTCGCCAAGCAACGCCGTATCTGCCGCCGCCCAGCGCGGAACCAAGGGTGCGGCCAAACTGGATTCGGCTGCCGCCACGGCATCCAAGGGTCAAGCTGCCGCCCCAAAATCAAAACAAGCGGCTGCCAAAACGCGGGCGGGCAAAGCCCCCAAAGTGGCGGTGGTTGCCAGCGTCACCCAAAGTCAGGCCAGTCAGGCCAAGAGCGCAGGGCAACAGAAATAGCCACCTTCCTTTACCGCTATACTCAGCCCTGAATGAGAACCGAAGTTTCATTACCCCTGTTGCACCTATAGAAAACTCCGGGCGTCGACGTGAGCGCTGCCGTTCACGAAGTGGCCGCAGAGGGCAACGTTCTCATCTTAACCGCAATATAGTTGCAAATTAGATTTCTGAAAAGGCGCAGGAAGATACGCAATTTTACGTATCTCCCTGCGCCTTTTGACATGTTATACTAGCTTTGGATCACCATAAATGTCCATTAAAAACCAGCTTTGATTCATCGGCAGCCAACACATTGCCGCAGCAAAAGACAGGCAAATTCACACATTGCAACTACCGGTTGAAACACAGAGGCGGTTGCGATGCCCTGATCATAGAAAGGCCATATTCTGAAAATTTCCCTCTGCAAATCGTAAATCGGTCCCCAACCCACCTGTGCTCATCAACATCGTAGACACGGCGTCCCTCTCAACGAAACCGCATACGTATTGTGCCGCCGCCTTGGTTCTAGTTCCAAGGGGATGTGATTTTGTTAACGAGAGCGCCCCATCAGTTTGGAGGAAATCGGATGAGCAAATCTACCTGCCATCATCGCACATCTGTTTGGTTATTAACCTTGGCCTGCATTTTATCTTTGCTACCCAGACCTGCCTTAGCTAACACGCAAGCTGTGCTTAGTAAAGCTTCAACTCAATATACGCTGCGCAGCGCAGTTGCCCTATCCCCCCTACCCGGCCAGCCGCGGCCAAAACGGTCGCCCAAGCCGCCAATACCATCTCGGGCAAAGCCTTTCTGGATTATGACGCCGACGGCTTTTTCAACCCAACGTATAGCAACGCCCGTCCCGCGGTGGATGCCGGCGTGGCGGGCGTCACCGTCACCGCGTATGATGTGAACAACAACGTGGTCGGCACAGCCGTCACCACCGCGCCAGATGGCAAATATGTGATGACGGTGACCGGCTCGGCGCCCTATCGGGTGGAATTTACCACGATTCCCGACGGCTACACGCCCGGCTTGACCACGGTCTCGTCCATGAGCAACGCCATCAACCCACCGCTAACTCCGTTTACCTCCGGATCACGCGTGCAGATAGTAGTGACCGACAGCGCTGAAAATGTGAACGTGGCGCTGCTCAATCCGGCCAAATTCTGCCAGGACGATCCGGATGTGGCCACGCCTTGCTACATCAATGGCGATCCGCTTTTGGGCGGCACGGCCAGCAAGTTGGATGTGTTGGTCTCGTTTGGTTATCACTACAAAGGCACCACGCCCAAGCCCAATCACCTGGGGCTGGCTGGTGGCCTGGGCACCACGTGGGGTTTGGCCTACCAGCGCAACAGCTACATGCTCTTTGCCGCATCCCTCATGAAGCGCCATGCCGGTTTTGGGCCATTAGGCCCCGGCGGCATCTACAAACTCGACCTGAGCGGAGACACACCAGTCGTTGAAGAATTTGTGGATCTGAAAGCGCTGGGCGTGGGCGTGGGCGATGACCCGCGCAGCCCTGGCGATCTCTCCAAAGACGCGACCACACCCACCCACGATCCCACTGCATTTGACGGCGTGGGCAAAATCTCATTTGGCGACGCCGATATGTCCGAGGATGACCAGACGCTTTGGGTGGTCAGCCTGGCTGACCGCACGCTCAACGAGGTCTTTGTGGGGTTGCCGGCCCAGGCGCCCACGGCGGCGCAAATCACCAAACACCCCATTACCAACCCCGGCTGCTCCAATGGCGATTTCCGGCCGTGGGCGCTCAAAGTAAATGAAGGCAAGGTTTACGTGGGTGTGGTCTGCTCGGCCGAAACATCGCAAAATGTGAGCGATCTCCACGCATATATACTCGTGCATGATCCGGCGGGCGCTAATGGCAATTTCGCGTCAATTTTTGACTTCCCGCTAACTTATCCGCGCGGTTTCGTAACCGATGATCAGATCGACGCCGAGTGGCGCCCCTGGATCAAATCGTGGAGCGAACTCAAAAATCCGGCGCCGGGCGAGGGGCCGGTGGGCGGCCAGTTGATGTATCCGCAGCCCATTTTGAGCGACATCGAATTCGACGAAACCGGTGCGCTGATTCTGAGCTTCACCGACCGCTTTGGTCACCAGTTTGGCACCAATAACTATCAGCCGGATGTGAACGATAAAGAACTCTATCGCGGCGTGGCCGTGGGCGATATGCTGCGCGCCTGTCTGGTCAATGGCGCCTATGTTTTGGAGAACAATGCAAGCTGCGGCGGCGTCACCTCGGGCGGCGCCAACAGCAATCCAGGCCAGGGGCCGGGCAATGGCGAATTTTACTGGCAGGACATGTATCCGGTCACCGAAGACATAGACGGCGGCAAACATGACGAGACCATGCTAGGCGGCGTAGCGCTGCTCCCCGGTAGCGGCGAAGTCATGCAGACGCTGTTCGACCCCGTCAATTCGTACCGTTCGGGCGGCGTAGGCTGGTTTAACAACACCACCGGCCGGCGCGATCGGGCCTATGAAATTTTTGAGCAGGACGCCGGCGGTCAAACCGCCACCTTTGGCAAGGCCATCGGCCTGGGCGATCTGGAAGTCATGTGCGACCGGGCGCCCTTTGAATTGGGCAACCGCGTCTGGCTGGACGTGAATGGTGACGGCATCCAGGAGCCGGATGAGCCGCCGATCCCGGGCGTGCTGGTGCAGCTCTATCGCCCGGGCGTGGGGCTGGATGATACACCTGGCACCGCCGATGACGATCTGCCCATTGCATCGGCCACCACCGATGATTCCGGCGACTACTATTTTTATGAAGATGATTTTGACGATCCGCTGGAAACGGACGAATTGGGCATCATCAACGCCAATCGGGGCGGATTGCTGCCCAACACGCCCTACGAAATCCGCATAGACCGCGGCGCCGACTTTGCGCCGGGTGGTCCGCTGGATGAGCTGACCCTCACCGAAAAAGACGATGCCGCGCCCACCACTACCGGCTCGGATTTGAACGATTCGGATGGCGAATATATGACCAATCCGGTGGGATCACCCGCGGGCATCTGGCCCACCATTGTCATTACCACCGGCGGGCCGGGCGTGAGCGATCACACGCACGATTTCGGGTTTGTGCCGCCATTATCGCGGGTGGCCATTGGCAACCGCATCTGGAATGACAATGGCGCAAACACAAACAACGGCATTCTGGAGGGCGACGAAACGGGCATTGACGGCGTCACCGTGGAACTCTATCGCGCCGGCCAAACGCCCGGACGCAACGCGCCTACAGCTTCCACCACCACGACAGGGGGCGGTTTTTATCAATTTGACGATCTGCGCCCCGGTCAATACCAGCTTCATATTCCCACCGCCAACTTTGGCCCCGGCCAGCCGCTGGACGGCTTCGCCACCTGCACTGGAGCCGGGGTCGACGAAACGAGCGACCAAAACGTGGATGAAAACGGCCAGGACGCGCCGGTGGCCGGCGGCGTCAGCAGCAACGTATTTGACTTGCAGAGCGGCAGCGAGCCAACGGGCGAAGACCAGAGCAACTATACGGGCGCGCTAACCGATGCCGATGTCAACTTTACCGCCGATTTCTGCTTCTATCCACCCACCGAACGCGTGGCCATTGGCAACATTGTGTGGATTGATGATGGCGCGGGCGGCGGCACTGCCGACAACGGCATTTTGGATGGCGCCGAAACGGGCGCCGATGGCGTGGCGCTGGAACTCTACCGCTGCGGCGTGCCGGCGGGCGTGGGTACGCCTGTGGCCAGCACGACCACGGCGAGCGGCGGTTTTTATCAGTTTGATGCGCTCGTGCAGGGCGCGTATTACGTGTATGTGGCGGCAGCCAACTTTGCTGCCGGTCAACCGCTAGCCAGCTATGTTTCGAGCACGGGCCAAGGCGCGGATGAGCTTTCCGATCAAAACGCCGATGAAAATGGCGGCGACACGCTGGCCGTTTTGGGCATCTCCAGCAACTGTTTTGATTTGGAACCCAACAGCGAAGCCACTGCTGAAGATCAGACCAATTACACCGGCGCGCTGGATGATGACAACGTCAACTTTACTGCCGATTTTGGCTTTGTGCTGCTGACCGAACGGGTGGCCATTGGCAACCTGGTCTGGATCGATCCCAATGACAACGGCATTTTCGAGCCTGACCAGGGTGAATCGGGTTTGGGCGGCATCGCAGTGAATCTCTATGCCGGCGATCCGCTGTCCGGCACGCTGCTTTTGACCACGCAGACCGACCCCGATGGCCACTATCTCTTTGACGATTTGCCCGGCGGCGCTTACAGCGTGTGCATTCCCAATGCGGAGTTTGCCACCGGCAGCTTGTTGGCCGGCGCCACTTCTTCAGCGCCCGAAGGCGGCGACATTGCCAGCGATGAGAACGCCGACGAGAATGGTCAAAATGCGCCAAGCATAGCCGGCATCTGCTCAACGGTGATCGACGCCCAGCCCAACAGCGAACCCAGCGGCGAGCCCGGCCAACCGCTCTACACCGGCGCTCACGACGACGACAACGTCAACATGACGGTTGACTTTGGCTTTGTGCGGCCGGTGCTCAGTCTGGGCAACCTGGTGTGGGACGACCTGAATGACGACGGGCTCTACAACAATGGCGAACAGGGCGTTGACGGCGTGCTGCTTAACTTATACATGGACCTCAACACCACCGGCATTGTCGATCCGTTCGAGATGTTCTCGCCCGTGCTCACCACGACCACGACGGGCGGCGGCCTCTATCTGTTTACCAATCTAGTGCCGGGCATCTATGTGGTCGAATTGGATCCCAGCAACTTTGCCCCTGGCGCACCGCTGGAAGGCTACATTTCCAGCGATGCCGCGCCGTCGGGTACAGTGGGTGATTACGAACCGGCGCCCGATCCGGATGACGTGACTGGCCCCAATGGCAACTCCATCGACAACGATGACAACGGTCAATCCATTGCACGCAATATTCGCTCCAATGAAATAACCCTCAAGCTTAACCAAGAGCCAACCAACGAAGTGCTGGACAACGACCCCGCCACGCCCGACGCCAGCGAAAACCTGACGCTCGACTTTGGTCTCTATCGCCCATTCAGCCTGGGCAACCGCGTCTGGCACGATCTGAACAACAATGGCCAGATCGACGCCGGCGAGCCCGGTCTGCCGGACGTGCAGGTGAGCCTCTTCCTGGCCGATGGCGCGACCCAAGTGGACACGCTCTTTACCGATCCCAATGGCTACTATCGCTTCGATATCCTGCGCGCGGGCAGCTACGTGGTGGAAAATGTAGAGAATAATTTTCAACCCAATCGTGAATACTCGGGGGCGCTCCTAAACTTCCGCAGCAGCGCGCCCGACGAAGCCGACCCCAACAGCGATGGCGATAGCCTGGACAATGGCATCGGCACGCAGCCCGACGCCGTGCGCGGCATCCGCAGCGGCCTGGTGACATTGGGCCAAGGCCCCAGCGAACCCACCGCGGAAACGGACCTGGTGGCCAAAGCCAATCCGCAGGGCGGGATCGATGCCTTTGCCAACATGACTGTCGACTTTGGCTACTTTATGCCCGCCTCGCTGGGCAACTTTGTGTGGCTGGATCAAGATCACAATGGCGACCAAGACCCTGGCGAGCCGGTGGTTCCCGGCGTCACCGTGGAGCTGTGTACGCTGGATGAAAATGGCGACCCGGTCTTCAACTTGACCGATGCCGATGGCAACGTGGTGGCCGCCCAGCTAACCGATGCGAACGGACTCTATCTGTTCACCAATCTGCTGCCGGGCCGCTATTGCGTCCAATTCACGCCGCCCGAAGGCTACTCGATCACGACCACCGATCAAGGAGATGATACGCTGGATTCAGACGTGAACCCGAATACGCGGCGCACAGCGCTCATATTACTCAACTCGGGTGATCAGAACTTAACGCTAGACGCCGGTCTCGTGCAGACACCCACCTCACTGGACGAGGATGATGCGCTGGATCAGCTTTATAAAGTCTATTTGCCCACAGTTTCACTGGCAAAATAGAAGCTACAAATGCAAAGGGACAGGCAAATTGCCTGTCCCTTTGCATTTGTAGCTAACTTACCTCACCAACGTCAACCCCATCTCTTGCGCTAATGCCTGCGCCCGCTTTATATCCGACGCATCCAGCACGCTCGCCAATTCTCCGCGCGCGTGGGCCGGCGCCACATATTGGGTCAACAGACTCACCTCAATGCCCGGATGCCGCCCCACCCACGTAAGCACCGGCCGCGTGCAGCATTCAAAATGGCCCGGCATGAGCAGATGACGCACCAACAGCCGCTTGCCCTCGCCATACAGCCGCTCAATACAGCCGGTGACTACGCGCCAATAGTCGGGCATCCCCCCAATGCGCTCTCCACAGCTTGCGCCACCCATCGCCGGACCAAATTTTAGGTCGGGCAGATAAATATCAATGGCCCCATCCAGCAGATCCAGCGCGGCGTCGGTCAAATAGAAATTGCTGTTGAACACAGCCGGAATCCGCCGATCGGCGCCCAGCACATCCAATGTTTGCAAAATATAGGGAATATGGGGCGCCGGGTCACCGCCGATAAAGCAGAGCGACCGGGCGCCCTCAGCCTGACGTTGGCGGATGCGCTGGGCAAGCTGTGCGGGCGTCACCGCCACGCCATAGGTGGGGCGAAAGGCAAACTTGGCCGCCGTGCAAAAAGTGCAGGCCGCCGTGCAGCCGCTAAAAAAGATGGCGTGCGCCGGCCGCAACATTTCCTCTTCGCCCATGTGCAGCATTTCACTGGCAATGTAGCTTTGCTGACCCACCCGACAGACGCCGCTGGCGGTTGCCCGCGCCGCGCCGCAGTGGTGCGGACAGAGATGGCAATCCGCCCAATGCTGAGCCGCCGCAACCGACAAATCTGCCATCATCAGAATTTCTTCCAATAGAGATCGACGGCGTGCAGTTTGCGCACCACCAGCACTTCGCCCGGCGGCGCATCATTCTCGACCAAAACCAGCGCGCCCATGTTGTGCGCGGCCAGCCCCAAATAGATCGTGTAGCCCATGTTGACGCCGCGCAACCAATCGTGACGCTCGATCAGCGGCTGCACTTCGGGATGTTCAGCAATGGCTTCGTCCGCCAAATCGATCCGTTCTCCTTCAGTGTGGATGGTGGCGCAAGTGTCGCACAGGTTGATGGAAGAACGCACGCATTCGCGGCAATAGGTGCAGCGGCACAATTCGCAGACCGCGTTGTGGGCAATGCAATAATAGCGCAAGCAAATGCCGCAGGTCTCGTTGCACTCCGCACAGAGCGGATCGCCGCACACGCCGCAGGCCGCGCCATGCTCGGCGCAAAATACGTGCTTGCAAACGCGGTCGCCGGCCGCGTGCTCTTTACAAAAATGTTTGTGACAGGTGTCGCACGTGTGGCCGCATTGGGCGCAGTGGGCGGCGCCGCACGTTTCACAATATTGCACAGCAGGCACCCTTGCGCCGCAGGCCTGGCAAAGCGTGACGCAATCGGCGCAATAGACGCGGCGGTCGCTAACGCCGGCTTGATAGAAGCCGGGACCGACCTTGCGTCCGCAATCGGCGCACGTTTTAAGGCAATTTAAGCAGAACCGCTGGCCGCTGGCGTCGCACACATCAAAGCGGGCGCTGTATTGGTTACAGCCCGCACAGCGCACCGCGCACGCCGTGCAGATCAGTTCGGGTTTACCCGACTTGGGGGTCACGCAGTCGGCGCGCAGATGGCTGCGACACTGGCGCACGCCGCACTGCGCGCATTCCGTCTGGCAGGCATGGCACACATCATCCTGGCAGACCGGGCAGCGGCTGATGTGCGCAGAGCAGGCGCGCTCACCGCAGGCCCAACATTCTTGGGCGCAGCGGTCGCAATTCTCTTTTTGACAGACCGGGCAGACCGCCACGCCACAGGCCGCGCAGAGCAGATCCAGGCAGGAAGCGCACTGCAAGAGGCAATCGTCGCACATCAGATGGCCGTTGCGATCCAGCGCAATGGTGCTCATTTCCTGATTGCAGGCATGGCAGCGCGGGCGGCGCAGGGCGCCCGTGTACAGATTGCGCACCACGTGGACCACGGCCTCTTGCTTGCCGTCGGCCAGCGTCACCTCGGCTGTGGCCACCGGAATCTGAATCATGGCATAGCTGACCAGGTCAACCCGCACGCGCAGCCGGTGATTCTCCACCTCTTCGGCCAGTTTGCGCTGCAAATCGGCTTCCAACGCTTGGCGTTTTTCACCGGTGGGGTCGTGCGCATCATACACTTCCTCAATCTGCTGGCTGTAATAGCCGTGCAGCCGATTGAGCACTTTGTACAGACGGGGCTGAATTTCGGCTTCGTGGGTCACACAGCGCACATCGGCGTGATAGATGGCGTATTTGCGGGCGCTCTCCGCCAGGCGCGCCAATTGCGTCATGGGCGGCAGGCGCAACGCATCGGCGGGTGCGTCTTCCCCGTGCGCCAGCGCCACCGGCTGCGCATCGGCCAACAGCGTAGCCAAGGAGAGGGCGCCCGTGGCCGAATCACCCGCGGCAGCCTCGGCCACAAACTGTACGCGGGTTCCGCTTTCATCTAGCGCCACCGTATACAGCTCTTCGCGCTTGTCGTCGGCGCGATAGACAATGCGCCAATTATAAATGTAGAGCAGCTGCATTTTCTGCTGCATATTCAGCTTGACAATGCTGGTGTTGACCGGGCGCACGGCGCGCAGCAGCTCTTCGCCGCCCACGTGCCGGCTGGGCGCGGCCTGCACGGTCAGCGCGGCGCGCTGTTCCAAAAAGCCAATCATGCGATCAAAGATACGGCTGCCGGCGGCAACCAATTCGGTATTGGGGGCGGCGTCTTGATGCCGAAAGACCAGGTGCAGATCGCTTCGGCCAAAATAGGCAGCCAGCGCGGGCGCCAATGCAACGTGAATGGGCATGGGCGCGGCCGCACCCCCTAGGTTTCCCTGCCCGGATGCTTGATTGACAGCTTGGGCGACATCTGGTGCAGATTGCACATCACTTTCAAAAAAACGAAAAAAGTCTATTGTAAATTGGGCCAAAGAGCGGCCAGGCGTAGGCAAATTGTATGGTTGGTGGGCGGATTGCTGGGTTGACATTTAATTTATATCTTGAAATAATAGTGAAAAATATTTTGACAGATTGCCAAATATTTTCTTACAATAATGACGTTTATTAGCGCTCAATAGTTTAACATTAATCTACGACGTACATTATTGTTTCATCATATGACAATAATGTGATATAATTATATTATCTTTCCCCGCTAACATTCTACCGTCATCCAAAGTGGATTTTCCATAATAGTTTCCTGCGACATCGTCCAAGTAATCAATAAACCTTAATTTTTGTAAGAACTATTATTTTGTCTGTTAACGGTCCACAACTTGGTTGGCAACAGTCGTCATATTTGCATTTTGCATGCCGGAGGCTTGAGGACATGCTCGAACATATCGCACTATTTCTACAATTTTTGACCGCAGAAAAAGACTGCACTGACAACACGCTTGCTGCTTACACTACAGACATTCACCAATTTCACGATTTTCTCCAATCAAACAGCGAGTTGCTCGGAACCCTCATTGAGCAATGGGGCGATGTATCTGCCCCGATAGCCCAGAGCTATCTCGAATATATGCGCGATAAAGAAGGATATGCGGCTTCCACAGTCGCGCGCAAAATGGCTGTGCTCAAAAGCTTTTTTCACTTTTTGGTTCAAGTTGAGGCCATTGCCGAAAATCCTATTACCGAGCTGGAGCTACCTAAGGTGACGCGGCAGAAACCCCGCGCCATTAGCCCCAAGCATATTGAGCGTCTGCTAGAAAAGCCGACCGAACGCCAGACGCCCAAAGCGCTGCGCGATCAGGCGCTGATGGAGCTATTATATACGACGGGCATCCGAATCACAGAACTGATCCGCTTGACGGTTCAGAGCGTGGATGTGGAAAATGGCGTTCTCAAGAGCGATCCCGAAGGACGACGCACGCGCGTGATTGCGCTGCCCCAACGTTCGCTGCGCGTGCTCGAGCGTTATCTAAAAGAAGGTCGTCCATATCTGCTGGTGGAGCCGGAGGAAGAGGCGCTCTTTCTAAACCACCGGGGACAGGGGTTGACGCGTCAAGGGCTGTGGCTGATTATCAAAGGGTATGTGGAAGAGACTGGCCTACAGGATGTGATCACGCCACACACGCTGCGCCATAGCTTTGCGGCCAATCTCATCAATGCCGGTGCGGATTGGCGCAAAGCCGGCCATCGCCCGCCCACGGGAGAACCCGAAGCTGGCCACGCCGTGCGTGAGGTTCTCGAGCAGGGCGGCCATCGACGCCCGGTCGATGAACCTGCGGCAGCCGATAGCGCAAAAAGCGTGAGCGTATCTGACCGCGAGTCGCGCACGTCTTAAATCTTTCGTACCAATCAACCAAGGCACGGGCAAAAGTGACCTCCATAGAACCAGAATTTTCGCTTGCTGCGTATGCGGAAGCGGCCGATTTTATCCGTCAGCGCAGCAGCGTTCAGCCGCGCGTTGGCCTAATTTTGGGCAGCGGGCTTGGTCCTTTGGCCGATCAGGTGGCGGATGCCGTGGTGCTGCCCTATGCGGAAATTCCGCATTTTCCGGTGAGCACGGTGCAGGGCCATGCCGGCCGCTTGGTGATTGGCCAGTTGGCCGGCCAAAATGTTTGCGTCATGCAGGGGCGCTTTCACTTTTATGAAGGCTACACCATGCAGCAGTTGACGCTGCCCGTGCGCGTGATGCAGCGGCTAGGCATCGAGACGCTGATTTTGACCAACGCGGCAGGGGGCGTCAACAAGGCGTTTCAGGTCGGTGACTTGATGGTAATTGACGACCATCTCAATCTGTTGGGGATGTCGGGTAACAATCCACTGCGCGGGCCTAATCAGGATGAATTTGGCGTGCGCTTCCCCGCCATGAACCGGGCCTACACGCGGGAACTGCGGCAACTGGCGGATGCCGCCGCCGCCGCAATCGGGCTGACGCTGCGGCACGGTGTATACGCAGCGTTGGCTGGCCCCAATTTTGAAACGCCAGCGGAGATCCGCTATTTGCGCACCATTGGCGCCGACGCTGTGGGCATGAGCACCGTGCCAGAGGCCATTGTGGCCCACCACGCCGGCATGAAGGTACTGGGCATTAGCACCATTACCAACGTTTGTATCGACCAGATCGATTTTGACGCCGAACCCACCCACGAAGAAGTCAACGAAGCGGGCAAAATCATTGTCCCCCGGCTCATCAAACTGCTGCTGACGCTACTGGCCAGGTTATAGTGCTCTAGGATAAGTAAAATCAACCAACAGAATTTACAGATTTGATAGATTACGAAGAAAAAATCTATGCAATCTCTAAAATCTGTTGATCACATAAAAAGCATTTCAATTTGCCACGCGGCCTATTTTCGGCTGAAATAGAGCAGATCGAAATGCTTTTTTAATTGGCATGAAATTGAACTGAAAGATTTTGCGAGTTTCGTACATCCTATAAGGGGAATTAAGCATGTTTAATTTGATAAAAGAACTAACCGAACTGGTTGGCCCAGTGGGTCAAGAAGAAATTGTGCTCAACCACATGGAGCAGTTGTGGCGCGCCGAAGGGGCGCCCGTAGAGCGCACCAAGGTGGGCAACCTGTTGGCGCGCGTGGGCGGCAGTGGCCCCAAGGTGTTGCTGGCGGCGCACGCCGATGAGCTGTGTTACCTGGTGCGCGCCATCGACCCGCAGGGCTTTCTGTGGCTGGCCAATGGGCAGGGATGGCAGCGCGCCTACGGGCTGCGCAATAGTTTTACGATCGGCCAACGGGTCAAAATTTTGGCGCGCAGCGGGGTGATCCCCGGCGTCATTGCCACCACCACCGGTCACCTGGCCTCGCTGGCGCTGCCGGAGCCGGTGGAACTCAACTGGCGCGATTTTTGGGTGGACACCGGTCTTTCACGGGCGGAGCTGCTGGCGCTGGGCGTTACCCCTGGCACCCGCGTCATTTGGGACGCTTCGACTGAGCAATTTGGGCCGCACGTAGTGGGCAAAGCATTGGACGACCGGGCGCTGCTGGCCGTGCTGACCGAAATATTGCGCCGCGTGCAGCGCGAAGAGCTGACCTGCCAGCTAACGTTGGCCTGCACGGTGCAGGAAGAAATTGGGCTGGTAGGGGCCAGTGCGTTGGTGGCCCACGAGCAGTTTGATGAAGCCATTGCGCTGGAGATTGGGTTGGCCGGCGACATTCCGGGCGTGGCCTATGACGCCATGCCGCTGCATTTGGGGGCGGGTCCGGTGCTGGTCCACAAAGACGCGCTGACCCACTATGATCATGCTCTGACGGCGCGACTGGAACAAGTGGCGCAGAAAGCCAACATTCCCATTCAGCACGCCGTATTTGGCTCATTTGGCAGCGATGGCGCCGCTTTTATGAAGGCCGATATTCCGAGCGCGCTGGTGGCTTTCCCGGCTCGCTATACCCATACCCCCTTTGAGACCGGCCATCTCGGCGATATTGAGCACTTAACGGCATGGCTTTGCGCGTATGTATGCGCCCAACGCAGTGCGTAACACATAAGACAAGGCGGCAAAGTTGCAGAGTGGCAATATAGATATGTGTTGCTACTCTGTAACGCTGCCGCCACACAACTTGACATAAGGTTTTATCCACCTTATTTACCACAATTTTTTTGAATATTTTAAGAAAAGTGCGGAACAAATTGCAGTATAATTTTCCTGTTATTTCTTGTTGATAGGAGTCCGTCCATAAAGTCGCGCAGATTTTATTAATCCTTCGTCATACTGACACTCCCGGCCAACCTCCATATGCCGCTCGGCAATCTCGCCCGTTCTTTCGAGTCTAAGTGACCGTGTGAAATAAGTTGGTTGCCAGACCTGTCCGCTTTGTGAGAGCTGATGGGTCTCAAATCTAAAAGTAATTTTACACGCTGTCCAAGAAGGAAGATGACTATGAATTTCAGCTCGAGTGCGCTTCTGCAGCGCCAACCGCTTATTTACCCATTTCTGCTAACCCTGTTATTCCTGTTTGCGCTCCCACAGACGGCCCACGCCCAAGGCCCCATTCGCATCGACTTTTCGGCCAATAATGGCGGTCCGCTGCAGCGCGGAGACATTGTTAATTCCATAACGGTCGACTCGTTGACCGTGGATATTACGGTGGCCAGCCAGGGCGCCAATAATGTGGCCATGATCTTTGACACAGGCAATCCCGGCTCTTTCGATCCCGATTTGGGCGCGCCCAATACGGCCTGCCCCGGCGGCGGACCTGGCCAAGGCGTGGGCGGTGAACCGGGCGGTCTCGGCCCCAATTGCAAACCGTTGGGCAACGCGTTGATCATCCCCACCAACGTGCCGCCGGCGGCCGGCGGCCCCAATGACGACCGCGCCGGCGGCATCATCACGCTCACCTTTAACCGCCCGGTCATGGTGAATATGCTCCAACTTTTGGACATTGAAGAAAATGGGCTCGACATTCTCATGCGCGACCCCTCTGGCGCCCAGATCGGGCAGATTTTTCAACCCAATGGGCTGGGCAACAACAGTTATGAGGAGTTCGTGGTCAACATTGCCAATGTACAGTCGCTGGTCTTTTTGCTGCCCGGCAGCGGCGCCATTGCCGGGCTGGACGTGACGCCGTGGCCCAGCGCCGTGGCCAGCTTGGGCGACTATGTGTGGATTGATCAAAACGGCGACGGCATTCAAAATGAAAGCGCCGACAGCGGTCTCAACGGCGTAACCGTGGAGCTGCACGACCAGGCGGGCCAGGTGATTTCCACCACGCAAACCATGGATGATCCCGCCACCGGCCTGTCGGGTTACTATCTCTTTGACAACTTAGCGCCGGGAACTTATGCGGTCCGCTTTGTGCGCCCCCAGGGCTATCTTTTCACCACGCCTAACGCCTCCACCAACACCCAGGTTGATAGCAACGCCAACCCGACTACGGGCCAAAGCGCATCCATCACGCTGGCCGCCGGTGACTATGATCCCTCCATTGATGCGGGCCTCATCGCCAGCCAAGTGGGCAGCATTGGCGACACCATCTGGTGCGACATGAATGGCAACGGCGCGCCGGATGCGAGTGAGGGCTTAGCCGGCGTTACCGTGAATTTGAGCGGCCCCATCAATGCCACCACCCAAACCGACGCCAATGGCCTCTATCTTTTTGGCAACCTGCCGCTGGGTGAATACACGGTCAGCGTGGACCGCACAACGTTGCCCACCACCTGCAACATCCCGTCCATCGAGCCCGACGGCACGCTGGACAACCAGTCGATCACGCTAATCACCGAAACGCTGCCCGATGATCTGACCCAAGACTTTGCCTATGTGCCGCCGGCGCCCAACCTGGGCAGCATTGGCGACACCATCTGGTGCGATATGAACGGCAACGGCGCGCCGGATGCGGGCGAGGGCCTTGAGGGAGTCACCGTGCTGCTGGTTGGTCCAGTGGGCGGCAGCACGCAAACCGACGTCAACGGCAATTATCTCTTCCCCAACCTGCCGCTGGGTGAATACACCGTCAGCGTCGATCGCAGTACGCTGCCCAACACCTGCAACATTCCATCCATCGAGCCCGACGGCACGCTGGACAACCAATCCGTCACCGTGCTGACCGCAACGGCGCCCATTGATCTGGATCAGGATTTTGCCTATGTGCCGCCGACGCCCAATTTGGGCCGCATTGGCGACACCATTTGGTGTGACGCCGACGGTAACGCCATGCCCGATGCGGGCGAAGGGCTGGCCGGCATAACCGTGCAGATCAGCGGCCCCATCAGCGCTGCCACGCAGACCGACGCCAATGGCGCCTATCTTTTTGAAAACCTGCCGCTGGGCGCATACACCGTCAGCATTGATCGCGGCACGTTGCCCAATACCTGCAACGCGCCTTCCATCGAGCCGGACGGCACGCTGGACAACCAGTCGGTCACCGTGCTGACCGAAGCCGCCCCCACCGATCTGGACCAGGATTTTGCTTACGTGCCGCCGCGGCCCGGCAACCTGAGCGCCATCGGCGACCGCGTCTGGCTGGACGAGAACAACAATGGCATCCAGGATGTGGGTGAAGCGGGCCTGGCTGGTGTGACGGTTACCCTTTATAATGCGGCCGGGCAGCCGGTGGATTCTATGCAAACCGACGCCAATGGCAACTATCTCTTTGCCCAATTGACCGCGGGTAGCTACAGCATTGGCGTGGACCTGCCCGCCAACTATAGCTTCAGCCCCGCCGACCAAGGCGCGGACGATGCAGCGGACAGCGACGTGGCGCCCGCCACGGGGCGCAGCCCTCTGGTAACTTTGGCCGCGGGTGAAACCAATCTGACCGTGGACGCCGGACTTTATCTGCCCTTGCCCGACCTGCACATCCACAAGAGCGATGGCGGCGGCGTGGTCTTCCCCGGCTCCATCATTTCGTACACGCTGGTCTTTTCCAATACGGGCGCCGGAGACGCTATTGGCGTGGTGGTCACCGAGCTGGTGCCGGACCACACCACCTTCTTGCCCGCGCTCAGCACGCCGGGCTGGACGTGCGCCGGCGATCAGGTCACGCCCGGCACAACCTGCACTTTCAACGTAGGAGCGCTGGCCGCCGGCGCCAGCGGTGCGCTGATCTTTGCCGTGCGCATTGACGCGGCGTTGCCCACCACCGTTGTACAGATCGCCAACAACGTGGTGCTCAGCGACGACAGCGGGCGCCCCGGCGGCAACGACAGCGATGTGGTCGTCACCCGGCCGCAAATACCCACGGCCCTGCCCGAGGGTGAGGAGCCAGCCGGGCTGGATATGCGGATTTATATACCGGTTGTTGTGCAATAAATGGCAGAGGCGCGGGCGAGGTTATCGCAACGTGCAAGACGGTTTTATACTCAGGTCTGAATGAAAAAGTGGCCGCTGCCGTTCGCTTTGTGAACGGCAGCGGCCACTTTTTCCAACAGCAGTATAATTTTCCACTTCAAGTTTCGCTATTGCCGCGGATCCAGCGCCTGGTCCAAGTAAAGCCAGACCATGCGCGAATAGCGAAAGGTGATAGGGATGCAGATGATAATGGCAATCATCAGCGGGATGATCGCTTGCCCCAAGCGGTCATTGAAGTAAAAGTAGAGTACAAAGGGCGCAAAGACAAAGGCGTTGAGCAGATAGCCAATGAAGATGGCCATGAGGAAGAAACCGTGTTCGCGCTCAAATTGAGTGCCGCAGACGGGGCAGTTTTTGTGCATTTTGAGAAAGCTGCTAAAAACGGCCCCTTGGCGGCACTTGGGACAAAGGGAGCGCGCCATGGCGGCGGGAGCGGAGATCTGTTGCATGACGTTGGTTATACCTTACTTGACTGTTTCCGCCCGAATCTCGCGGAGTATGGAGTGAATTTCTTCTTTGGATTGGAGATGCCTGGTCAACACCTTCTCAGTCGTTTCCAAAACTCTATCGCCAAACTGGCGGGCTAAATCCTGTCTCAGCTCTAGACCAATATAAAACTTGAACAGGGCTTGAACGGACATATCCCATTTCTCTGCAATTTGCTTGAGCGACTCCAACGTGTCCGTTGGAATATCAATCCACACACGCTCTGTTTCGCGTGGATGAAACTTTAGCTCAAGATTATTCATGTTTTCATCCAATTCAAATGTACTGCATTGAAGTTGATAGGCGATATCCATCAAATCATTTTACACGGTGCGCGGTAAACAGGGCAAGTTCAATTTATATGTCACCGTAACTCTTTATAATAATTGATCAGCCCATTCGTCGAAGAATCGTGTGTCTCAACCTCAGAATCCCCGTTTAACTCGGGCAGAATCACTTTGGCCAACTGCTTGCCCAGCTCGACCCCCATCTGGTCAAACGAGTTGATGTTCCAAATGGCGCCCTGGGTGAAAATCTTGTGTTCATAGAGCGCGATCAGGCTGCCCAGCGTCTCCGGCGTCAGCTTTTGGAAGAGGAATGAGTTGGTCGGCTTGTTGCCCTCAAAAGTTTTGGCCGCCGTCAGCAGTGCCAGTTGATCGCCGCTGACGCCGTCGCGCATCAGCTCGGCGCGGGCTTCGTCGGGCGTTTTGCCCTTCATCAGCGCTTCGGTCTGCGCAAAGAAGTTGGAAAGCAGAATCGGGTGATGCTGGCCCAGCGGGTTGTGGCTCTGCGCGGGGGCCAGAAAATCGCACGGGATCAGCTTGGTCCCCTGGTGGATGAGCTGATAGAAGGCGTGCTGGCCGTTGGTGCCCGGCTGGCCCCAGATAATGGGACCGGTGCTGTAATCGACGCGGACGCCGCTTTTGTCCACGTGTTTGCCGTTGCTCTCCATGTCGCCCTGCTGAAAGTAGTCGGCAAAGTGGAGCAGGTATTGGTCATAGGGCAGAATGGCGTGGCTCTGCGCATTCCAAAAGTTATTATACCAAATGCCCAGCAGCGCCATGATCACCGAGATGTTCTCGGCCAGCGGTGTCGTGCGGAAATATTCATCCACCTTGTGCGCGCCGCCCAGCAGCGCCTCGAAGTTGTCCATGCCAATGTAAAGCGCAATCGACAGCCCAATGGCGGACCAGAGCGAATAGCGCCCCCCCACCCAATCCCAAAACTCAAACATATTTTCGGTGTCAATACCAAACTCGGCCACGCCTTGGGCATTGGTTGAGAGCGCAGCAAAGTGTTTAGCCACCGCTTTATCATCGCCCGCCGCTTGCAGAAACCATTTGCGCGCCGTGTGCGCATTGGTCATCGTCTCCTGGGTGGTGAACGTTTTAGAGGCCACCAAAAAGAGCGTCGTCTCCGGACGCACCTGCTTGAGCGTCTCGGCCATGTCCGTGCCGTCCACATTGGAGACAAAGTGAACGCGCAGCCCCGGCTGGGCGTAATGCGCCAGCGCCTGGGTCACCATTTTGGGACCCAAGTCCGAACCGCCAATGCCGATGTTGACAATGTCGGTCATGGGCTGACCGGTGTAGCCGGTCCAGGCGCCGGAACGTACGGCCTCGCTAAAGCGGCGCATCTTGGCCAGCACCGCGTTGACTTCCGGCATCACGTCCTGGCCATCAACCAGAATGGGCCGGTTGGCGCGGTTGCGCAGCGCCACGTGCAGCACGGCCCGATCTTCGGTGGTGTTGATTTTTTGGCCGCTAAACATGGCGGCGATTTTCTGCTCCACCTCCTGCTGCCGCGCCAGATCCAGCAAAAGATCCATGGTCTGCGGCGTAATGCGATTTTTCGAATAGTCGAACAAAATATCGTCAAAGCGCAGCGCAAAGCGCTCAAAGCGCGTCAGGTCATCGGCGAACAGATCGCGCATCTGCACGTTTTGCATTTCGGCTTGATGCGCAGTCAGCGCGCGCCAGGCGCTGCTCTCGGTTAATTGAGACATACAATACTCCTAAAAATATTACGATTATTTACAAAGCTCTTCCAGAGCAGACAGGGCCATTTCGGCTTTTTCACTTTGCACAAAAATATGATCATGATAGTACGCAGCTATCACGTTGGCGCTAATGCCTTTAGAAGCCAGTTTGGTGGATACGGCGGCTGTCAACCCGACCGCGTCCAGACTTGAATGCACGGTTAATGTTATCATTTTGAAGGTGCTTTCAAAAGTTAGTTTTCCTTTGACGGCATTTCCCTTCTCAAGCACCAAAGTCGCGCCTTCGCGTTCCTGAAAAGTCCCCAGCGGTTCCAAATGCAGATAGTCTGCCAATTTTCCGCTCACCGTGCAAATGACAAACTCGCCATCCATAAGTTGCGGCGACATAAATTTCAAAAGCTTGGTCAAATCATGAATGCCTGCCATGATAAATATTCCTGCCGTTGCAAAATAAAAAGCAGCCATGCCAGCCGCAAGAGAGTATACTATAGTTGCTGCACCGAAGGTTGTTCAAAAGATTTCAATATACTGACTGGATTGTCGAGAAATAGCAGGGCATTAGCTAAATATTTCATTCAATGGCAAATTTACATCGACCACATCGTCAACTAGGTCACCCTGTGCAAAAAGCGTAAAATCATCTGGTGCATGATAAACAGCAATGGCCTGTGCGTATGGATAGACGAGCCAGCAAGATTGGACGCCCAGGGCAAAATAGACCCTAAACTTATCAACCAGCGTCTGGACTCCCTGTCGCGGCGACAATATTTCGATGGCCAGCGCTGGCATCTGTTTGCTGCGCAGCACATCGTTGTTGAAGTCCACAGACCATCCAAGATAGACAGCAATATCAGGATCCAGTGAGTTGGGCGTCTGCGTCCATTCGATTTCAGACAGCTTGGCGATCTCTGAAATATCCAGGCTGAATTCGGATGTTGGGGTTAGATGCGGCAGGCTCAAAAAGTAGGCGCCGATTTTTAGCTGCAAATAGCCATGATTAAATGAACCCATTTCCGCTAATTCCTCCGGAGCGACTTCTTCATCTATATTCTTGAGATCTATATTTCCAAGATCTATATTTTCAAGGACAAGCGCCATGCGCAACCTCCTGAGTAAAACAAAAATTCAAAACACTACAACAGATTTGGAAACAACAGATTTGGATGTTCTTTCGACCATCCATACGCATATAGCGATCCCACAATCGCGACAAATGTTGTCATCGATTTCTTTCTGAATCTGTTGTAGTATTATATGGTAACGACACTATCGCAAATTATAGCACAATCGGGGAACTGGTTGAACTGTCACACTGTTCGGGTTTATTGGACTTTGGGCGTGAATTGTCTCTTGAGGAGGAAGGAACGCAATGGAATTTAGTGATAAAACTGTTTTGATCACCGGCGGCGCTTCGGGCATGGGCGCGGCTTCGGCGCGGCTCTTTGCGGAAGAGGGAGCCAATGTGGTGATTGTGGATCGCAACGGCGCACTGGCGCAACAGACTGCGGTCGAGATCGGTATCGGCGCACCTATCATTGGCGACGTAAGCGATTCGGCCTTTTGCGACCAGGCGGTGGCTGAAGCCGTCAATCGCCACGGCAGCTTGGACGTGCTGGTCAACGCCGCCGGCATTATTGTGCGCGCCGACGCGCTCAACACCAGCGATGAAGAATGGGCGCGCCTGATGGGCGTCAACGTGAACGGGGTCTTCTTTATGAGCCGCGCCGCCGTGCGCCAAATGAAGGCGCAGGGCCGCGGCGCCATCATCAACTTTGGCTCGATCTGGGGTCATGTGGGCGGGGCGGGGCATGTGGCCTATTGCGCGGCCAAAGGCGCTGTGCATCAGATTACGCGCGCCATGGCGCTGGACCATGCCCGCGACGGCATCCGCATCAACGCGGTGCTGCCCGGCGAGGTGGATACGCCCATGCTGCGCCGCGGCGGCCGCGCCACGCCCGCCACCGATGCAGAGTTGGCCAAAATGGCCGATGCTGACATCCCCTTGGGGCGGCTGGCCCAACCGGCCGAAATCGGCCGCGTCGTGCGCTTCCTCGCCTCCGACGCCGCCAGCTATATTACCGGCGCCATGATTCCGGTGGATGCGGGATATACAGCAAGATAATGGATTTACGAATTCAGATTTACGATTTACGAGGGGTCACGGGTTTTTGATGATGTAGGGGCGGCGTGAGCCTCATTCGTTGAGTAAACGACCTGGCTAGACCATGTCGACAGGGCAACCACACCATGGACGAATAAACTTCGTAAATCCCAAATCGTAAATCACCATATGTCTCCCACCACAAAGCCCTCTGGAAACGGGTCCGTGGGGTCGAGCACATATTGGGTGATGGCGCTGATCCAGGCCGTGCCGCTGAGCGTGGGGACGACGGCCTTGTAGGGGCCGACCTGCGTTTCCTCCAGCAGCCGGCCGGTGAAGAGGGTGCTGATGATGCTCTCGTTGACAAAATCCTGCTGCAGCGGCAGTTGACCCTTGGCGTGCAGCGCGGCCATGGTGGCGCAGGTGCCGGTGCCGCAGGGCGAACGGTCCAGAATGCCGGTCCAGGTGGCCGGGCGGTCCCACTCCAGTGTACCGGTGGAGACGGTCATCGTGTTTTTGTTGTGGGCGTCGGGATGGGTGGGCGGGGCCAGCAGCAACGCGCCGGTGATCATGTTGACCTGCGGATTGTCCGGGTGGCTCACGGGGAGCTGCTCGCGCGCTGCCGCTTTGATCATTTCGCTGACGCGCACAATTTCGCGGCCGTTTTCCGGGATCAGCTCGATGCCCAGATCGGCGGCTTGGGCAATGGCAAACCACATGCCGCCCCAGGCAATATCCACGCGCACCTTCCCCAGATGCGGCACTTCGATCACTTCATCCAAATAGGGCGCAAAGGCCGGCACGTTTTGGAAGGTCACGCGGGTCACTTTGCCGTGCTGGCATTCGGCGCGCACGCGGATCAGCCCGGCGGGCGCTTCCAGCGTCAGTTCGGTCACCGGCTCCTGCATGGGGATCATGCCCGTTTCCAGCAGCACGGTGGCCGTGCAGATGGTATTGGAGCCCGACATGGGCGGGTACTCGGTCTGCTCCATGATCACAAAACCGGCGTCGGCCTCGGGATGGGTGGGCGGCAGCACGACGTTGCAGCAGAGCACCGGGTTGCCGCGCGGCTCGCGCAACATGCGCAGCCGCAGCCCGTCCCTGTTTTGGGCCAGCCACTGCATCTTCTCGAACATGGTGCGGCCCGGCGGGTCCATCACGCCGCCGGTGATGACGCGGCCCGGTTCGCCGCAAGCGTGAGCGTCCACGGCGGTGATCATGTTGGATAGGCGCATGGATTTCTCCTTGGAAAGATTAGCACATATGGGGATTGGTTGATTAGGTGATTGTAAAGCAGGTACTATGCAGAGGCGGGTCCAATCAACTTACCACTCAAACGCTTCTTCATCTTCATAATAATCGGGATATTGCTCTGGGGCTTCGCCAACTGATTCGAGGATGGCCGCTTTCTGGCCGCGCGCTGGTTCATCAATGCGTTCAAAGAGCAATTCAAATATCCAATTGTCGCCAAAGTCAAAATTAAAGAGCAGGGTTTCACCAATCGCAACGGGAACGGCGCCAACCTGAACTTCCGGGGTAAATGGGGGTTCCTCCATATATGGATGATTGATCTCTATTTCGGCGCCAAAGTGGTTATGATAGATAAAACGATACAAATGGTCGTTGTCAAAAGCAAAGGCGCGCAATATCAGTTCAGCCAGCTCATCCAATACCTCCTGGGCCGGAATGGCGACGCGCCGCCAAACATCGTCCAATAATATGACTTTATAGATAAATAAGCCGTCGCGGAATCCGACCTCCGGTATCACCAGATTTTTCTGCCAACCTGAGATGTACGGCTGCAACACTGGCTGCAACAAGCCTATTTCGTAAAGATCATCACTATACATGAGCGGCTCATCGTCGCTATCTGGCGCGCCCAAGATCTTGGGCGCAAGCAGACCAAGAATCGCATTGCCCAATTGCGTGCGACGTACCGCAGAAAAGCGCCATCCTTTCCCCTCCATCACGTCGGCCGGCGCAACTTCCACAAAACCAAAAAGTTCCAGCAGGGCGAGATTATGATAGCCAGGAAAATAGTGGAGTCCATGATCATCACTTGAACTGTCGTCAAAATTCCATCCGTTGTCTGGGATACGTGCAAATAGATCTCGCCACTCGGGCAGAACTCGATTGTATCCAAACATGCTGCGTTCGCCGATTAATTCAAGCGCCGCACGTAGAAGCCACGCTTCCAGAAGCGTGCAGTATTGCTCAGTTGGGTTGAGTACCTGCCAGGAGGCATACACATCGTCGTGAATTTGCAACGCCGCTTTTTTGCCCGCATGATTTACAAAGGCGAGTCCGGAAGCGTGCAGCAGCCAAAACAAGCCATTGAGATGTGGAAAAGATCGCTGGATCGGGCGCGACAGTGCATGTTGTAGCGGTCTGTACATTTGCGCGTTGAGCGTGTGCAACGTGCGCGCGGGCAGGAATCCGGCGCCCGTCAATGTGGGCGAAACCTCATAAACATAGTCAAGCATGGCGTTAAAATCGTGCAGCAAACAGCCGGGATGTTGACCATCGAACTGGGCGGTCCGCAGCAACTCTTTATGCGCATCGGTAAAGTCAAAACGGTTCGAATAATAGCGATTCAAGCCAGTCTCCTATTTTCGGCGTTGGGCTCCGTCATGGTTATGAATCATAATAACATCGCGATACGATTCCAGCCAACGTTTTGCCCGCATTGACAGACCACTCCGTTGCGGCTAAAGTAACTTTGGGTACAAAATCAATCAACAATCCAAGGAGGACTCTTCATGTTAACCATCTCGCAGAAACGCCAGTTTGTGGAAGAAGGCTACTTAATCATCCCCAACGCGGTGTCGCAGGTGCTGGTCAACGCGGCGCTGCGGGCCGTGAATCACTCGATTGGTCATGTGGGGTTGGGCGGTGAGGATATGACAAACAGTCGCTCGGCCTTCTTTTGCGCCGAGTTATTGAGCGCGCCGGTGATTTTGGATCTCTTTACCAAATCGCCCGTCATGGCCATTGCCGAATCACTCATGGGCGAGGGCAACGTGTTGCCGGTGACGCGCGCCAAGCCCTATCCGCGCTTTCCGCTGCCGCTGGGCGAAGAGGCGCCCCCGCCGCGCGGCCATTTGGACGGCATTGGCAACGGCAGCAACGGCATGGCCAAAGGCGTACACCGCCGCGGCTTTACCGCCTTTGCCGTCATCTATCTGGCCGATCTGCCCGAAGCCAACAGCGGCAACTTTACCGTCTGGCCCCAATCGCACCGCACCTTTGCCGACTATTTCCAGCGCGTGGGCTATCAAGTGCTGGAGCAAGGTATGCCGCAGATTGATCTGCCCGAGCCGCCCATTATGGTTACGGCCAAAGCGGGCGACCTGATCATTGCGCACCACCAGCTTTTCCACACCGGCGGCCCCAACGCCTCGCCCAACGTGCGTCACGCCGTCATTGCGCGCTTGCAGCATAAAGATGTGGCGCAGATTGGTTACGACGCCTACACCGACATCTGGCGCGAGTGGCCGGGGGTGCATGAGGTTCTATAGCTGCTCCACACCGGTGCGACGCACTTCGGAAGTGCATCGCACCAAAGTCTATTCTCCTCACGCCGGTTGCCGCATCGCCGCGCGCAACTGCTCCGCATACGCAATCTCCTGCGCCACGCCCAGCCGCGCATAAATTTCTAATGGCGCGGGCAAACGCCTCATCCGCCGCAGCGGGCTGACCGGCATCGCGTTCCGTTTCGGCCAAGGCCAGCCAGGCCGGCGCCAGCGCCCACGGGTCGTCGATCTCCGCGCCGGCGGCCAGGGCGTCACGGCAAAAGCGCTGCGCTTCGGCAAAGCGGCGCTGCACGCGGCGAATGTGGCCCAATATATAGAGACAGTACGGGCGCACCACCGGCTCCTCGCGGCGCAGACCGCTTTGCGCATAACGCTCGGCTTTGGCGCAGTCATCTAAATAGAACCAGGCTTCGGCCAGATAGGCCTCGTTGATGGCGCTCCAAAATGAGTGGTTGATCTCATTGAAAAACTCCAGCGCGGTCTCGGCGGGCGGCACGGCCTGCGCATACTGGCGGTTGAGCAGATAGGCATAGGCCAGCCCCGAATTGGTCATGCCCACGGCGCAGACCTGGTTGCCCGCCGCCGCGTAATAGCGCCCGGCGGCCTGCAAATGCTCCACCGCCGCCTCCATTTTGGCGTAACGCGCCTCCAGCACGCCCAACTCTTCGTGAATTTTGGCCAAGCGGTGATCGTTGCCGTGCGCTTGCGCCAGCCCCAGCGCTGCCACATAATGGCCGCGCGCCGCTGTAAAATCCCCGGCTGCGTTGGCAATTTCCCCTTGCAATAGCTCCAAATTGAGCCGCGCCTGCATGGCTTCGCGTTGCGCCTGCGCCCGGTCGCCCAGATAGACCAGCGCCCGCCGCCCGATGTTGATGTGCAGATTGGCGGCGCGGGTCGCCTGCTGTTGCGCCATGCTCTCTAGGCTGCGCCGAAATTCGGCCAGGCTGCGGTCAATATCGCCCACTTCGGCCAACAGTTCGCCGCGGGCGGCGTGGGCCAGTGCCGCCGTGGGCGCCTCGGCGGGCCAGGTGACGCCTTCCAGCAGCATTAAGCCCTCCTGTGCCTGGCCGGCGCGGGCCAGCAACGGCGCCAGCAGCAGCGCCAACACGCGCTGATCGTCCGCCGTGGGCAGCGTGCTTTGGGCCAGCGGCAGGAAGAGCTGGCGCGCCGCGCCGGCCTGGCCCTGGTCAATTTCGTGCTGGCGGTGGGTGTACCAGGTCCAGACGGCCAGCTCGGGCCGCCCGCCTTCGATGTAGTGCCAGGCGGCAGTGGTGAAGCGCCCGCGCTCGGCCAGCAGATGGGCGGCGGCCAGATGCAGCTCCATGCGCTGGGCGGGCGGCAACTGGCGATAGAGCAGATCGCGCAGCGCCGGGTGCAGCGTGACCGCGTCGGCGCCGGCGGCGTTGACCAGCCCCAATTGCTGGAGGCTGCGCAAATGTTTTTGGCCGCTGCGCCAGGCATCCTGCGGCGCGCCGCTCTGGAAAACGGCCAGCTCGTAGAGGATGGTCAGCTCGGCGGGGATCAGGTGTTGACGCAGACGCAGCAGCAGCCAATCCAGGGCGGCGGGCGTTTGCATGGCGGCCAGCACATCGGCCAGCGCCGCGCCGCGCTGATGCAGCGCCAGAAAGAGACGCAGCAGCAGCGGGTTGCCGCGCGTATAGGCCAGCAGTTGCTCCTGCTGGGAAGGGTCAAGCTGGATGTGGGCCGTTTGCAGCAGCCGCGATACATGGTCGGCGGTCAGCGGGGCCAGCGTGATCAGCCCATCCGCATCCGGTTCGCAGAGCAGCTTTTGGCCAATCAGCAAAATGGGAATGGCACCGCGGGCGGCTCGGCTCAGATCGTCCAAAAAGGCGCGCAACCGCTCGTGCTCGACCGAGTCGCTCAGACCGTCGCCCAGCAGCAGATCCACTTCGTCAAAGCAGAGCAACGGCGGGGCGGCGCGCAGCTCGGCCAGATGTTGCCGCAGAATAGTCAAGGCGCCGCCGCTGCTGAATTTGTCGGGATTGGTGTTGAGATAGAGCCACAGACCGGAGACGCCCTGTTCGTGCAGAAACCAGGCTAGCGCATAGAGCAGATGGTCCATATGGTCGGTCAGCCCGCGGCGGAAGGTGTACCAGAAAACGCCGCTGCGATTGGGCGCCGGGTTGATGCGGTTGGCGGGGCGCGCTTTTTCTGCTTCATTGGCCGGGTGCAGCCAGCGCTCCGCCAGATGCGCGCCCAGGCTGGTTTTGCCCAGCCCGCCGCCGCCCAGCAGATGTACGAGCTGCCGCGCCTCCAGCAATTTTATGGCCCGCCCCAACTCCGCGTCGCGGCCCACAAGTTGGGGCGCGTGCGGCCGCTCCAGTCGCAGCGCCGGGCGCAGCGTCTGCACCAACGCATCGCCCAGCGCCTCCACCGCCTTGTCCAGATAGCGATAGTAGGTGGAGCGGCCCAGCGCCAACATCTTGATGACGGCACTCTGTTTGGGGCGCGGCTCTTCAAAATAGGTGAGCAGCAAAATGGCCTGGCTGTGGGATTCCAGGTCGGGCGGCAGGTGACAGACTGCTTCCCACAGCAAATCTTGCAGCGGTGATTTGGCGCGCTCTTCCCACAGGTGCCAGATGGCGCGTAATTGCTCATCCACGCCGGTCAAGCCGGTGAGCACCACCTGCCGCCGGCGCGCCGTAGAGACTCGGCCGCCGGCAAAAAAGACCGCGGCCAGCGGCGAGTTCTTGACCAGCCAGTCGTCGTCGTTGATGTGTTCCAGGGTCTGGCGCAAGGTCTGCATAAAGCGATCCGAAACATCTGCCGTGGGCGCGGGAGAGGCCGCCACGGCCGTTGCCACCGCGTCCGTTAAAGCAGTTGCGCTGGCGGCATAGGTTGACACGCGCTTCTGTTTCATAACACATCCTTTTGGGTTGCGGGGGATTTTTGGGACTAAATGGGCCAAATCTGGGACTTTTTGCCGCTTCTGTCAGCCCCCCCTTCAGTATAATAGAGACCACTGCACTTTTGACAGATTTCGCCCTGTCATTTGGCCCGTCAATGTTGTACGCTTGGGCTGCGGTTGCTAATCTCGCCTGGTTCCCCCGCCCGGAGGGAAAGGCAAATCGCAGCGGTCCGAACGATTTGGCTTAACGAGAGCTCCTGTAGTTGACCCGCTTTGGTTTCGATACGCCCGATACAGCCTGGGCTACTCAACCGCCGCTGGCCTTCGTCAATTGCAAGAGTTCCCAAAGAGCCACGATTTTATGCACACAGGAGAAGAATATGAATAGATTGCGTCCCTCGAAACTTGCGGTTCCCATTCGGCCCCAATTGATTTGGGGCAAGTTGCTGTTGATTTGCGCGTTGTTGGCGCCATTGGTCGCACCATTGACTGCATCCACGGCTTTGGCGCAAGGTGCTGTGCCGCCGGCTTGCTTAGACGATAATGGCATGGCGCACACACCGACCGTTGTGGGCGCCTGGGTGTTGATCCTCAATTTCAATCATCCCAGCTCTACGTCCGAAACCAGAGGCTGTTTGGCTTCGCGCACCGGTTCCGGCCCCAACCAGATCAGCTATGCCATTCAATCTTGTTCCCTGGTCCATAACAAAGCCGGCGCCGCGGTGGGCGGCGGTAGCGCCGATTTTAACGGCCAGTTCTGGATCGAATGCCCCGGCTTGCCCAAAGTGCCAACTGATCCGCCCGGCGGTTCGACATATGATTATTTCTATGTATCGGGGAAAGCCGCCTATTCCGTGACTAGCAGTACGCAGACGCTGATGGCGCACCCCGATGTAGATGTGACGTCTAGTGTGGATGCAAGCTGGCATCTGACGCTAACTAGCCGCTACGGCATGACTTCATTTACCAATACGGATGGCGTCCATAGCGTGGCCGGGCAGATTGTACATGTTGAATCAATGGTGCTAAACAAAAATGGCGCGCACTACATCGAACAGCAGAAGTTGCAACCCACAGCCACCGTGCCGGCGTTCTCCTTCAACGCCGGTCAAGGGATTCGGATCGGCAATCAAGGTGAAAAGTGGTCGCTGTACGAGCTGATCATTGATCCGGGTCCGCGGCCTCATTGCTGCTTTGATCCGTGAGTTGTTGAATATACTTTTGACGGCGCATCTGTGGATGCGCCGTTTTTTTATTGGCCTTAATCGCAACGCTTCAGGGTGGCGGTCTGAACTATGATTTTTATGATTTTATGAACACTATGATTCCTCGTGCAGATGTTAGCTCCCATTTGGGGCTCGTTATCCGCCATACAAAATCATAGCCCATCAGCGAATCATAAAAATCATAGTTTTGACCCCTATTCCGCTGCACATTCGCATCGACGCCCGCAAGGGCTGAAGCGTAGCCCTTCATCATCATACAACCGGCTGCGCAAAAACTCTGGCAATCAGAAGGCGAAATTGCCTCAAGGACATGTTTTTGCACAGAATGTCCGCTTGCCTTCTCTAGACCCATGATTGGGACTTTTGCGCCCGTATCAGGGACTTTTGCGGTTGAATGGGGCTGTTGCCATCTCTAGAATATACATAACGAAAGGAGATGTGAAGCAATTGTGAGGCGATTCTCAGCGCCAACTGCCACAATTCTCCGACCACGACAACCATAATGATGACATCAAATTCGCAACAACTCGAAAGTACGAAGGAACCCATGAGCATTGCACAGGTTTACCAACCAAACATTCATATTGCCAAAAAGGTCGGCGTGTGGGTGCGTCGCTACGCCCCATCGGAAGCAGTGGGAACGCTGGCGGCGCTGCTGAGCGCAACCTTGGCCGCCAGCCTGGGCGCCAATGCCGTGGTCACCGCAGTGGCCGGGGCTTGGGGCGAAGTGCTCGGTTTTTACCTGCCGCTGCTCGTGCGCGAATTTACGACACAGCAAAACGCCGGTCCGCTGCCGCAAATGCTCTGGCGCACGCTGCGCAATCTGCTGCTCGAATTTGGCGCAGCGGAACTGCTGGACACAGGACTTTTGCGCCCGGCGCTGATGACCGGCGCCATGCAGCTGATTCCGCAATTGTCCATAGCGATTGTGGCGGGCAAGCTGGCGGCGGATGTCTTTTTCTACGGCCTGGCCATTGTGGGATATGAATTGCGTCAGAAACTGATGGGGAACTGACCCAATGACCAATCGCACCAATCTTTGCCCACTATTTCTGCTCTTTATGCTAAGCCTGTTGATCAGCAGTTGCCGCCCATCGCCGGAGAGCAGCAACGCCTTCAGCTACGCCTGGGGCGCCAAGATTCCGGTGGATACGAATGTATACACCCTCTCCGGCCAGGTGGCGGCGGATGCCGAAAGCCTGGTGCGCCAGAGCGCCCCGGCCCAAGCGCAGACATACAGCGCTGAGGGCGTTAGCATGGGCAGCTATTACGGGCCGCAGCTCAACGGCAAGGGCATGGTGCGGCTGCATGTGGCGACCAGCGACAGCGAATTGGCGCCCGTGGGCAGCACGGTGCTGCTCAAGCTGGACGATACCAAGGGCATTCTGCTGGCCGCTGGCGACCAGATCACGCTCAAATGCCGCGCCCAGTTCGAGGCCATTGCCGCCGTGCAAAATCGCCAGCCCTTTGACCCGGCCGCCGGCGTGTGGGAACTCGACTACTGCCGCCTGGCAACACCGGTTGTCAGCGCCCCGTGAGGCGGTGATGACGCGATTATGAGGCAATTTTCGCTCATTTCGCCAGCGCCACGCTCGTGCGCCCGCTATTCTAGTGATACACAGTTGGCCAACTGAGTATATAAGTTATACCCACAAGAACGTTATACATCCTATTCCATCCCCCCAATAGGCTAAGGAGGTAAATCATGGGGGCAATTGCAAAAGCTAAGTCCGCAACTTCCATCCTATTTTCTTTCATCAGGAGATACACTATGTACCCCCAAAATAGATTTACAAGAGTTGTGCTCGTTCTAATGCTCGCTTTCCTGTGGGCAGCGGCGGCGCCCGCGGCAATGTTACAGGCGGCGCCGGCTGCATTGCCCACGGCGCAAGCAGGACCCAGCACCACCGAACTTCAACCCACCGATGACGCCCGCACCCAAACCGGCTCACCGAACACCAACTTTGGCAGCGGCTATCTGTGGGTGGGCCATCCCAATGTGCATTACACTTTGATCAAGTTTGATCTCAGCGTGCTGCCCGCCGACGCACAGATCGACAGCGCCGCATTGCAGCTCTACTTTACCGGCATCTACACCGGCACCAACGAAGTTGAAGTGGGGCGCGTCGACGGCGCCTGGGACGAGGCGACGCTGATCGGCTCGACGCCCGTTAGCTTCACTTGGAGCAGCCAATTCCAAACCGTCACCAGCACCGGCAAAGACGACCCCTCACAGGTCACGTGGGATGTAACTCCCCTGGCGCGGGCGTGGCACAGCGGCGCCCTGGTCAACGATGGCCTGGCCCTGCGCGGCAACGGTGGCGAACTCAAAGCGGCCCACTCCAAAGAGACCGGCGCCGCCAGGAACGCAGACCCGTACCGCGGCCCCAAACTGATCATCACCTATACCCTGCCGCCCGATGAAGACCCCAAACGTCCCGACCTGGGCGATGCACCCGACAGCACCAACCACCACGGCCAGCCCAACACGGCTTATCCGGGTGCGGGCATTCTGGGCCAATTCCCCACCGTGTGGGATGTGCCAGCCGGTCAGGTGGCCGGTCCGCGGCATGACAACGACACCGGCGAAGGCTTCCTGGGCGAGTTCATCTCGCGCGAGCGGGATGCCGACCAAGGCCCCGATCAGGATGGCCCCAACAACATCATCCGCAATGCTGTCACCGGCGCCATTGGTGATGTCGCCGACAACGATCGCGGCGACGACGGCTGGCGCAACCGCGGCATTCCCTTCCCGGACTGCCGCAAGCAGACGCTGACCGTACGCGTCTCCAAGCGACCCAACGCCACGCTCCAAAAGATGTATCTTAACGTCTGGTTCGACGGCAACCGCGACGGCGATTGGGACGATAACGCTACCTGTAACATTTTGGATGGCGCCGCCGGTCAACCGTCATACGAATGGATCGTGCAGGACAGGGTCATCGACATGACGGCCATTCCGGCTGGCGGCTACCTCGATTTCAACATTGTGACCGAACGCGTCCTCGATAGCACGCCGAATCTGCCGCACTGGATGCGTTTCACCCTGAGCGAAGAGCGCGCCGTACAGCCGCCAAGCGGCAGCAAATATCCCGATGGCCGCGGTCCGCATCCCGCCAGCGCCCAGAAAAGCTTCAAATTTGGCGAAACGGAGGATGTGCTGCAAAAGCCACCGGCCCCCGGCGAGCCCGGTGAGCTGGTGCTGGAAAAACGCGTCATCACCCATGAAGATCCGGTCGATTATCCCGGCGAAGTGACCTATCAGATTCGCTTGCGTCATGCGGGCGGTACGGCCCCTGTCGAAGCGCAAATCCGCGACCAGCTCGGCTTCCCGCAGCACCTGCTGCCGCACATCACCCAATCCGGCGATGTGGTCTACATCGAGGTGAGCAGTGCGTCCGGCGGCGCCTCCCCGCTGCAGGCCGGTTTGAGCTATGTGGATGGCGATCAGCCCGGTATTGTGGAGCAGCTTGTCTCCTGGGATGGCACGCTGGAGCCCGATGCAGAGGTGCTGCTCACCTTTGACGTGCATGTGCATCCATATTGCCCGGCGCTGGTGCAAACCAAGACCATCAACAACATTGCCCGCGCCCGCGCCGTCAATGGCGACCCCATCACCGCCGAGGCCAGCTATGTGGCCAAGTGTCCCGGCTATGATTCGGGCGCCATTCACATTGATCCCAATCCCATCGACAATCCGATTGACCCCGATGAGTGGACCCATATTCCCTGGCAAGGCACAGTTTGGAACAAGCACCCGGTTTCGGTCACCGTGGGCATCTTCCAACAATTCGCCAATCAGAGCGTTAGCGACGCCATCACGGCCGCCGCTGTAAATGAACCCAACAAGAATGGCCGCCTGGATGCCAGCTCGCCGCTGCTCGCCCGCATCACGCTGGCGCCGGATGAACACAAGCTGGTGGACCTGACGCTGCACATGGAATCAGAGTTTAGCGATGAACTGGCGCTGGCCGATGACTATTCACCCATTGGCAAGCTGATGTTCTGCATTCTGCCGCCCGAAGCGGACAGTTGCGCCGACCCGGTCGAGTATCCCAACTTGGTGGGTGAAGTGCCGCCGCCCCCTTGGCTTCCGCGGCCCGCCGATCTGGGCGATGCGCCGGATAGCACCAACCATTTTGCCGGCGCCGCCATGACGGCTTATGCCGGCGTGCCCGCCAACTTCCCCACTGTTTTTGACCCGGCTGTGGGCGCCGACCAAGGCCCCAAGCATCTCTTCCCCCGCCCGCTGCATTTGGGCCCAGGTGTCAGCCGTGAAGCCGAGGCTGATTTGGGGCCCGATGCCGACGGCGTCAACAACATTGTGCCACCCGCCAACGTCAACGATCAGGATTGGTTCGACGATGGTTCACGGCTCTCGAACCTGGTCAACTGCCAGCCCGCCCGCGTGGATGTGCGCGTGGCCATTGGTCCGCAGGCGGTCAACTGGTTCAGCAACAACGACCGCGTCGCCTATCTCAACGTCTGGCTGGACAGCAACCACGACGGCGACTGGGCCGATGGCTTCACCTGTGTGGATGAAGCCGGGCAGAACAAAGATGTGGTCGAACACATTCTGATCGACTACCCCATTGATGTGGTCGCGCTGGGCGCCGGTTTGCAGAATCTGACCAACATTGCCACCGACCGCGTGGCCTGGCCGACGCAAGGCGCTGACGCCGCGCGCTGGATCCGCTTTACATTGAGCGAACGGCCGTCCAACAAGACGCTTACCTACAACGGCATTCAATATGGGGATGGCCGCGGCTACGCCCAGCCCTTCCGCACCGGCGAAACCGAAGATTATCTGCGGGTGCTGGCGGGCGATCAGGCCGGCGGGCCGGACCTGGGTCTGCATATGGATGGTCAAATTGTGACGGATGCCCAAGGCGCGCCAGGTACACAAGGCGCGCCAGGTACACAAGGCGGCAAAGAGCTGCATCTCAAGTTCGAATATGCCAATGTGGGCACGGTCGACGCCCAAGGCGCGCTGCTGACGCTGGACAAGCGCATCCTCAATGTGGACGCCGAAATTCGCAGCGCCCAAGGGCCGGGTTTGCAAGAGGGGGATGTGACCAGCGACGGAAATAAAATCACCGTGGCGCTGCCCACGTTGGCGCCCGACCAGAGCAGCTCCATTGTCATGCGTCTGGGGCTGCCTGGCGCCCAACAGGTAACAGCCGCCGCCGTCAACGCAACATATACGTTGACCGCCCAAATCGAGCTGGCCGGCGACATCGACCTGAGCAACAACCGGGCCAGCACCACCCTCGCGCTGAACAATACACCGCTGCGCCTGGCCGCCAGCGTGGAAAGCGACGATCTGCTGCGCAAGGCCGACACCACCTGTCGCGATGCGGTTTGGCTGCAAGGGCTGGGCGAGCCCATGCAGCCGGTGGACCTCTACGTCAACGATGCCAGCAACATCCAGCTTCAGTTTGATGCTGATGGCCGCATTATTGACGCCCGGCTGACCAACCTGCCGGAAGGCCGCAACCTGATCTGGATCGACTATCCGGGCAGCGCTATTGTGTCGCCCCGCGACGTGGCCAGCGGACAGGCCGTGCGGCTGGCCGTGGACAGCGGTCTGCCGGTGGACCCGATTACGCTGCTGCTGACCAACAGCCAGGGCCGCAGCTATCATCCCAACACCTTTGGCTGGTCACGCGGCGCCGACAGCGTGGACCGCTGGCGGCTGCGCAACGGCGAGACCTATGCGATCAGCATTTACACCTGCGTGGATGACCCGAATTTGGCGGCCCGCCTCTTTATGAACAACGAACTGCTCAGCACGCTGCGCGACGACGATGGCGATGGCCAATACACCGGCAGCTTCACCTATACCGTGCCGGCAGTCAGCGCGGCCGCCACCGACAATGCGGCTGCGGCCGTCAGCCAGTTGCGCCTGGTGGTGGACGCTGGCGGCGCCGAGCAGAGCTTTGACGCCGAAGTGACCACGCTGGCGCAGGGCGCCGTGCGCGACACCGCCACTGGTCAACCCGTAGCCGACGCCACCGTGACGGCGCTGGTGAACGACGGCGCAAGCTTCAGCGCCATCACCGCCGTGGAATCCAGCGAGCCTGCCGCCCAGACCACCGGCGCCGACGGCCTGTATGGCTTTGCGGTGGCCGATGGCGCCTACCGGCTGGCCGTGACGCACAGCGGCTACCAGCCCTATCGCACCGGGGACATGGTGGTCGACGACGGCAGTCTGGCAGCGGACATCACCCTGTCACCCGCCATTGCCGACGCCGCCAACCACATTGTCCACATCACCGCCACCGGCTTCGAGCCCGCCGTGGTCAACGCCCAGCCCGGCGACGTGATCCAGTGGGTCAACAGCGACCTGGCTGAGCACGCCGTCAACGGCGCAAGCTGGGACAGCGGTCTGCTGGCGATTGGCGAAAGCTACAAGGCGCGCGTGGCGGATAAAGGCACGTTCGCCTACACCGACGGCCAGAACGGTCTGCTGACCGGAACCGTGGTGGTGGCGGATGCCGAAACGCCCGGCGGATCGGATGAGGTGAAGCCGGTCTATCTGCCGCTGATTTGGAAGTAGGGTAAGATGAGGTTTTGAAGGGAGAGCGGGGTCTGCGCCGAGGGTGCAGGCCCCGCTCTTTTGTGTGTATAAGTTGAGTTCAGACCGGTAAGAAAATCGAAAAGGGGCTTGATAAATAAATCAATTTTTATAGCTAACATTCGCTGGTACCGCTCAGCTATCCTAACGCTTTCCAGTATACAGTATATTGGCCCATCAACAAAGTGATTCGCACAGATGAAGGTGGGTGCAAGGGTTAAGTTGCCGCCTAATCACAGCTTGTTTTGACCGATCTTATCAGGTACAATATGGCCCAGCGAACAATGCCACACAGAGAAACAAAGGCGCCGTTTGACCATAAACAACCGGAGGCAACTAATGAACCCAATCTACGACGACATCGGCCTTACCTATTCGGTTACGCGCTGCACCGACCCCCAAATCGCGCAGCAGCTCTATGCTGAACTCCGGGGCGCCACCCGCATCGTCAATATTGGCGCCGGCACGGGGTCATACGAGCCGGCGGATGTGGAGCTGGTGGCGGTGGAGCCGTCCGCCAAAATGATCGCGCAGCGGAAAGCGGGTGCGCACCCGGTGGAGCAGGCCTTTGCGGAAAAGCTCCCCTTTGCCGACAACAGCTTTTCGCACGCCATGACCGTGCTTTCCATGCACCACTGGACCGATAGAGCGCGCGCCTTTAGCGAGATCAACAGAGTGACCACCGAGAAGTTCGTGGCCATTACATGGGATCCCCACTCTGAGCCGTTCTGGCTGACCCGAGATTACTTTCCGGAAATCCATGCCATGGATGTACCCATTTTTCCCGACTTGGCCGAGTTTCATGAACATTTTGATGAAGTGAAAATGCGCCCGCTGCTCATCCCCAGCGACTGCCAGGACGGCTTTTTTGCGGCTTTCTGGCAGAGGCCGGCGGCCTATCTGCAGAGCACGGTACGCCAATCCATGTCCCCTTTTGCCAAAATAGAAAACCTGTCCGAGGGGTTGCAAAAATTAGAAGCCGACTTGGCCAGCGGCGCATGGGCCGCAAAGAATCACGCTATTTTGGGCCTATCATCCTTGGACGTGGGTTACGTACTCATCACGGCCAAGGTGAGAAATTCCTAATATACTTGGCTCCGGCATAGACGAAAATCGACTGCTCGGCTAAAATCAGGCATAATCCTTTTTATCTATGCCAACCGCGAGTTTACCCCACCCAACAGGAGAACATCGTGTCATCAAACATCCACTTTGCCATGGGCGGCGCCATCTTCGGCGATTTCACCACCGAATCGATCAGGCTGATTGCCAAGCACGGGCTGCCGGGCGTTGAACCCTATCGCGGCCACCTGATGGCCTGGCTGGACAAACCGCAAGCGCTGAAGGAACTGCTGGACGCGCACGGCATCCGGCTCATCACCGCGTCGAATGGCGGGCCTGGTCAGTCCACAGAGTTCATCGATCGGTCAAAGCGCCAAGAAACGGTGGCCGATCATGTAGCCTTCTGTCGCGATTTTCTGCTGCCTTTCGGCTGCACCCACTTCAAGATCAACATGGGCAGCCGCCCGCCGCACGGCGCGACCGCCGCCGACATCAAAGCCATTGCCGAAACCGTGACCGAACTCGGCCAGCGCACGCTGGAGATGGGCGTCACCATCGCCCCGCACCCGCACATTTGGGGACCCATCGAGCGCCCAGAGGAGGTGCGCGCCCTGCTCGATCAGACCGACCCGGCGATTGTCTCCTGGATTCCCGACACCGCCCAGCTCAACTTAGGCGGCGGCGACCCCGTGCAGCTCATCGCCGATTACTACGACCGCCTGGCCGCCATCCACTGGAAGGACTCGAAGGCCTCCTATCGCGGCTATACCGGCCCCACCCCCACCAAGGAGATGCACGCTGTCGAAATTTTATACAAAGACTTGGGGGCCGGCGGCGTCGACCATCCGGCGATCTGGGATATGCTGCAAGCGCGCGGCTACGACGGCTGGATCACGCTGGATCTCGACCCGCCGCGGCCCAACGAAGGCGAAGGTTCGGTGGACGACAAAATTGGCATCAACTGCCGCTATCTGACCGAAACGCTGCACGTCCCCCACTTCTAGGCGGCCGTCGGAGAGCAGAATTTTGGACGCAGATTGGGCGGATTCACGCAGATTTTTGGGCAATTTTGAGGGATGGTTCAAAATTAGGTTTACACTTTGGGAGAGGGCTAGCGGCGGTTGAGTAGGCCCGGCAGTTTGGGCCGTATCGAAACCAGAGCGGGTCGATCCGTTCGCTTGATTTCGATACGGCTGCATACGGCCGCAGCCTACTCAATCGGCGCTCACTGGCCCAATTTGGAAACCTATCTGTAATGGAAAAATGAACCACCTCGCCGGCGTAATTATTTTCTACAATGGCCCATGCCAAAATACAGGTGACTATGTACGAATACGCAGTGGTGGGCAAAGGTATGATCGGCGGCGCCGCCGCCCGCTATTTGAGCCAGTGGTCCGACGCCGTGGCGCTGATTGGTCCCGATGAGCCGACGGGAGATTGGGCGGCGCATGACGGCGTTTTTGGCAGCCATTATGATCAGGGACGCATCACGCGTTGCTTGGATGGCTCGTTGGCGTGGGCGCTGTGGGCCACCCGCTCCATTGCGGCGTACCCCGAAATTGAAGCTCAGAGCGGCATCCGCTTCCACTATCGGACCGGCGGCGTGCAGGTGGGCTTTACCACCACCGACCCCCACAGCAATCTCAACCGCATCGAACGCACCGCGCTCCAGCTCGGCGCGGCGTATGACAAATATGCCAGCGAACAGTTTTGCCAGCTCTATCCCCAATATCACTTTGCCGATGGCTTGACGGTGCTGCATGAAACGGGCGAAGCCGGCTATATCAACCCCCGTTCGCTGGTGCAGGCGCAAGTCAAAATTGCCGAGATGCAGGGCGCGCACGTGCTGCGCGAAACGGTGATGGAAATTGACCCCAGCGGTAGCGCCGTAACCCTCCGCACCAACGGCGGCCAGACCGTGTACGCGCGGCGGGTGCTGGTGGCGGCCGGGGCGTGGACCGAGTTTTTGACCGGCGCCAAGCTGGGGCTGCTCCCCACGCCGCGCACCATTGTGCTGGCGCAGATCGACGCCGCCGAAGCCGCACGCCTCCACAACATGCCTACCATCATCTGGTACGAGGGCGTCAACAACCCGCACATTGAAGGCGTGTACATTCTGCCCCCCATCCAATATCCCGACGGCAACACCTACATTAAGCTGGGCGGCGCCCTCTTTGAGATGACCTATCCGCAAAGCGCGTCAGAGCTAAACCAGTGGTTTCACGGCAGCGGCAGCGCCGTCGAAGCGCGGGCCTTGGAATATGAATTGCGCCGCGTCATCCCCGGCCTGCGCACCGAGTCCGTTCTGGCCAAAACGTGCGTGGTCACCAATCGGGTGGACGCCGACGTGCCGCTGATCGCGCCGATTGTGGAAGGCAAAGTGATGGTGGCCGCCGCCGGCTGTGGCGCCGCCGCCAAATCTTCCAACGAAATCGGCAGGTTGGCCGCGCTGCAACTGCATCGGATGAAATAACATGACGCCCTTTGCCCACAGCACCGACCCCCTTTTGCAGCCCTTTACGCTCAAAAACGTCACCTTCCGCAACCGCATTATGAGCACCAGCCATTCGGAAGGCTTCTCTGACCAGGGTATGCCCAAAGAGCCGTTGCAGCGCTATCATGAAGAAAAGGCGCGCGGCGGCATTGGGCTGACCATGTTTGGCGGCTCCAGCAACGTTGCGCCCGATTCGCCCAATGTTTTCGGCCAGCTCAATTTTGGGACCGATGAAGTGATTCCGTATCTGCAAAATTTCTCCCGGCGCGTTCACCACCACGGCGCCGCCATTATGGTGCAGCTCACCCATTTGGGCCGCCGCGGCCAATCCACCATTGAGCATTGGCTGCCCACCATCGCCCCTTCCGCCGTGCGCGAAACGGTGCATCGCAGCATCCCCAAAGCCATGGATGCCCATGACATCCAGCGCGTCATCCGCCAATACGGCGACGCCGCCGTACGCTGCCAGGAGGGCGGGCTCGACGGACTGGAAACGATGACCGGCGGCCATTTGACCGGCCAATTCCTGTCGCCCATGACCAACCGGCGCACCGACGCTTATGGCGGCTCGCTGGCGAACCGGCTGCGCTTTATGCGCGAAGTCCACGCCGAGATTCGACAGCGGGTGGGCGCTGACTATATTGTGGGCATCCGCTTTGTGATGGACGAAAAATCAGAGGGCTGGCTCACGCGGGAGGAAGCGCTGCGCGCCGCCCAAATATTGGAGCAGGACGGCACGATTGACTTTTTTAATCTGGTCATGGGGCGCATCGACCGCCAGCGCGGTTTATCGGAAGATTGTATGCCGGGGATCGAGCAGCCGCTGGCCCCGTTTCTGGAAGATGTGGGCCAGTTTCGGGCCGAGCTAAAAACGCCCGTCTTTCATGCCGCCCGCATTATCCACGTGGAAACCGCGCCAGGCCGTGCGGACGGTCTGCTGGACATGGTGGCCATGACGCGCCCACATTACCGATCCGCACTTGGTCAACAAAATCGCGGCGACGAAAAGCGCATCCGCCCCTGTGTGGGCGCGCAATTCTGCCAAATGACCAAGCCCGCCACCTGCATTCATAATCCCGCCACGGCGCGAAGCCAAGCTGCCGCACATCATCACGTCGGCGGCGACGGCGCGCAAAGTGGTCATTGTGGGCGGCGGCATTGCCGGGCTGGAAGCCGCCCGCGTGAGCGCCGAGCGCGGGCACAACGTTTTGCTCTTTGAAGCCGAGGCCAAATTGGGCGGGCAGATCAATCTGGCGGCCCAATTTATCCATCGCCGCGGGCTGCAAGACATTGTGCGCTGGCGGGTGGATGAATTGGCCCACCTGGGCGTGGACGTGCGGCTCAACACGCGCGCGGATGTGGAAACTGTTTTGGCCGCACAACCCGACGTGGTGCTCATCGCCACCGGCGGCACGCCCCATTTGTATGACTTCGCCGGCGTTGAATTGTGCCATTCCGTGTGGGACGGCATGGGCGACGCCGCCCGCTTTGCCAACCGCGACGTGCTTATTTACGACGGCATTGGGCAACATCAGGCGCCCAGTTGTGCGGTGCATTTAGCGCTGGCCGGCGCCCGGGTCACCTTTGTCACCATCGACGACCGGCTGGCCGAAGAGATGGGCGCGTCTGAGCGCGTCATGCACCGCAAGCGCTTCCAGCAGCACGGCATTCCCGTGCATATCGATCTGCAAATCGAACGCGTGGAACGCGTGGGTGATCGTTTGCAAGCCACCTTTGTCAATGAGCTAACCGACGCCAAAGCGTGCTTTACGGCTGCCCACGTCCTCATCGAGCAAGGCACCACGCCGACCGCCGATCTCTACCACGCCCTGTGCGACAATGCGTGCAACCAGGGCGTGACCGACATCCCCGCCCTGTTGAATAGCGCACCGCAGCCGCAGCGCGGCGCCTGGGCCACCGGCTACGAGCTGCATCGCATCGGCGACGCCGTCAGCAGCCGCTCGATTCACGCCGCCGTCTACGATGCGTTGCGCCTCTGCCACGTGATCTGAGCATCCACAAAATAATCCCGGAATCTTTGGAGATTCCCGGATTATTTTGTGGGCCATGCATTCCCTATTTCCGCCGCCATTGGTATTCGCGCACGCCAAAATCTACGGATGCAAAACCGAGCTTGGCATACACACTTTTGCCCAATGCGGAAGCCCAAATCCAGCTCCAATGGTGACCGCGGCGACGCATCTCCGCCAGCATAGCGTGGGTAATGGCGCTGCCAAAGCCCTGGCCGCGCAGCACCGGCGGCGTGGAGACGTTGTAGATGCTGGCGCTGCCCCCCGCCTTCAACAGCGTGCCCGAGGAGACCGGCTGCGCGTCCAGATAGCCAATGTAATGGTGCGCCAGCGCGTCCGGGGCAAAACCGTGGCGCGCATACGCTTGATAGAAATTGTAATACTCGCCGCCGCCAAAGCCATCAGAGGAAGCTTGCCGCCATGTCTCCAGCATATTTTCATCATTGACGCGCACAGCGCGAAAACGCGCTGAAACAGCCGGAGTTGGCGACAGGTTGGCCAGGTCGATATACATCCAATTGCCCGCCATGCTCGGCACATCCCCCACCAGCCGCCATGCGCCATCGGGGCCGCCCGCCCGTCCACGCGCCGCCAGCCGTTCGCCCAAATTGGCGGGCCGGCAGCCGGGAAAAACCATCCAGTCGATCCCATCGGTATATTGGCCCATCTCCGCAATCACGGCGTCAATGTGCGCATCGACAGCCTCAGTTGGGAAGCTGGCTTTGAAGACCTGCGTACCCGGCGCACCACCATCGGTGTAGATCCAGGCTGCATCCTCGTCCACAAAGCGACTGCCGGGAATGCCGTCAAATATGCGAAAATAGGTGATGAAATTTTCCTGAATTTGGTTGACTTTGCCCAGATCGGTAAATCGCCAAAGCGCAGACATAACTTATCCTTTCGTGTCCCTATTCAGCTGTTCCCTGAGCTTGTCGAAGGGAAGGGCTGAATAGGTCCTCCCATGACCCGTTCATTCTGCCCGCCGTAACGCCCACGCCAGGCATCGAGCAACCCCAAGGCGGCGGCGCGCGCCGCCGCCGATTGGCCCGCCAGCCACAGTTTGATGATGAGCGCCAAACTATACAAACTCCAAAAGGCCAGCAGCGGCCATTGCGCCAGCCCATAGCATTGGCGGGCAAAGAGCAGGCGGTTGCGCACCGTGTAATAAATATAAAGCGTACCGCGCAACGGCGACGAGCGCACCAGATCGTGCTCGGCGCGGGCGCGGCTATCCACCACGCAGCGGTAACCGGCGCGCCGGGCGCGCATGCAAAAATCCGCCACCTCTACGCTGAAAAAGTAGCGCTCATCCAGCAGCCCGATCCGCGCAAACAATTCTGCTCGAATGAGCGCGGCGGCGCCAATCACATAATCCACATCGAACACCGGTGTGGGCGGATATGTTAAACGGCGGCTGCGGTGGTGCAGCACCGGGTTCAAGCCGCCAGCGGCTTGCAACGCGCCCTGTTCGCTATCATAGAGCAGCGGGCCAATCACGCCGATCTGCGCATTGTGGGCCAGCGTTTGCGTCAGCCGCAGCATATCCGCTTCGGAAATTTGCGCGTCATTGTTGAGCAGAAAGATGGCCGCCGCGCCATCGGCCAGCGCCGCCTGAATACCCAAGTTGACGCCGCCGCCAAAGCCGCGATTTTCTGCGCTCTCAATCAGTTGGGCGGGCATTTGCAACTCTGACAATCCCGCACGGAGCTGCTCAACGCTATCATCGACCGAAGCATTGTCGATCACGTAAAGATGCGGCTGCATCTGCCGCCATTGGTCGAGCCGTTTCAGGCAGCGCAGCGTGTCCGCTGCTGCATTCCAATTTAAGAGTACGACCGCGATTTGCATTGTGTGTCTGTCCTCAATTCGGCTGCCGCTACAATCTGGATATTGAACATAACGTAACTATTCAGGCGTCCCCTGAGCTTGTCGAAGGGGACACCGGGCTTCGACAAGCTCAGCCCTCGAGAGACTGAATAGTAAAAACACGACTATGCTTTTCTAGCCACGAGCACGCCCGGCGCAAATTGAATCTGCACAATCGAATCCCCGGTACTCAGAATGGGCGCCGACAATATCTGGCTGGAATCATACGCAATGGCCTGCTGCAAATGCAGATGTTCATTCCCAACATCCACCGCAAATGAAATGCCCCATTCGGCCGCGCCGCGCATAAAATTGAAGGCCCGCCGCGCCGGCCAATTTGTGTCCAATCGGAAATCTTGCCGCTGCGGCCAGCTTTGGTAGCTGCCGCCGGCCGGTTGCGGATGGCTAATCAGTTTGCCCGCGGCCAGTGCGTCCAGCACCTGCGCCAACAATTTCCCTTTTTGCGCGCATCGCTCCCGGCGGCCGGCCCGGAATGCTATCCGGCAGCTCAACCGGGGCTTGCGCTGCAATATCGCCCGTGTCAAAATCGGCATCCATGCGGTGAATGGTGACGCCGCCCGCCGTGGCCTGCGCGCCGCGGCGGACGATCCAGAAGAGCGGGGCCGGTCTGCGGTGCGCGGGTAAAAGGGAAGGTGGACGTTGAAAAAGCCGTGCTTGGGCAGCTTGAGCAATGCGGGCGGAATGCGTTGCGGAAAGCAGGCCACGCAGGCTGCATCGGGCTGCCAGCGATTGATGAGCGGCGTTAATTCCGGCGAGAGCAGAGAGAAGATTTCATAAATCGGCGCGCTAATTTGGCGCGATTCGAAAGCCATTTTGGGCTCGCTAGATCCCGCCCAATCGAGCGAAATCGGCGCATGGGCTTCCACGCCGTCGGCGGCCTGTGCGTATTTGGGAAAACGGAATCCATCTGCACGGTGCGGCTGCATGTCCGCTTGCCAAGGCGCGGGTGGGGTGTGTATGAAGAGCGCGCAAATGTTCACACCAGCACTTTGCAGGGTGTGAAAGACGGCGCCTGAAAAGGGGCTGCGCGCCCCAAAAAAGGACGCGAGTGGAGCGAATTGGGCATGGTGATGAAATGTTAACGCAAAGGACGCAAGGGACGCAAGGCGCAAGCGAATGTGCTTCGGCAAACATACAACCTGTATAATCGTTCGACTGAGCTTGCGCCGAAGTCTGTGAAATCTGTCGTTAAACTAGATTGCACCCAGGTTTTACTACAGGCTTGCGCCGATTGGCGCTGGGCTTTATACTGAAGGAAGCGGAAACGAATAGATCAATTCATGACAGGAGTAATCCAATGGCACACATGGTAAAATGCGTCAAGCTCGGCTATGAACTGCCGGGACTCAGCTATCAGCCCTATCCGGGTGAATTGGGCAAGCGCGTCTACGAGCATGTTTCCCAGGAAGCATGGGAAATGTGGATGCAGCAATCGGTCATTTTGATCAATCATTACGGTCTCAGCCTGGCCGACCCGCAGGCGCAAGACTTCTTGAAGCAGCAAATGGAAGAATTTTTCTTTGGTGAAGAAGCCGCCATGCCCGAAGGCTGGACGCCCGTGGGCGCCGGCGGCAAGGGTTCGCCCATGGCGGCGCCGCGTAAATAACATGAGGGTGAAAGGGTGAAAGGGTGAGGGGGTGCCTGAGCTTGCCACCCTTTCACCTCTTCACCCTTTCACCCCCCAACCACCTTCCCCGGATTCAAAATTCCCCGCGGATCAAAGAGCCGCTTCACCTGTCGCATCACCTCGACGGCGGCTTCGCCATGCTCATACACCAAATATTTCTGTTTGCCAATGCCGATACCATGTTCGCCGGTGCAGGTGCCGTCCAGTTCAATGGCTTTCTGCACCACGCGGTCGTTGAACTCCTGTAGGCGCACCTGTTGGGCGGCGTCTTCTTTGGGCGCAAAGTTGACCGTGTGCAGGTTGCCGTCGCCGGCATGGCCAAAGAGCGCGCCGTGCAGTCCCATCTCATCATAGAGCCCATTGGCGTACGCCGCCAGCGCCGGATAAGCCGAAATCGGCACCGCCACATCGGTGATCAGATAGGTGCTGTCCGGGTAGACGCTAAACAGAATTTCACCCAGGGCGTGGCGGCCCTCCCACAGCCGGTCGCGCTCGGCGCGGCCCACGCCTGCCTCAAAGCGGCTGCACTTGCACTCGTCGCACACCGCGCGCACCAGCGCCAGCTCGGCTTCGATGGCGGCCTGGCTGGCGCCGTGGAATTCCATAAGCAGCGTGGGCTTTTCCGGCAGGCTGGTGACGCGCATATTCATGAAGCGCACCGACGCCGCATCCAGCAGTTCCAGCGCGGCCGGGTTCAACCCGGAGCCAATGACGGCGTAGACCGCGTCGGCGGCGTCCGCCGTATTTTCAAAGCTGGCCACCACGGCGCTAAAGTGTTCCGGCAGCGGGTGCAGCTTGAGCGTGGCCTCGGTGATCAGCCCCAGCGTGCCTTCAGAGCCGGTGAAAAGGTGCGTCAAATCGTAGCCCGCCGACTGCTTGACGCTGCGCGAGCCGGTGCGGATCACCTCGCCATTGGCCAGCACCACTTCCAGCGCCAGCACGTTGTCGCGCGTGGCGCCATATTTGACGGTGCGCGTGCCGGCGGCGTTGTTGGCGATCATGCCGCCGATGCTGGCATTGGCGCCGGGGTCGGGCGCAAAGAAGAGGCCGTTGCGCGCCAGTTGTTTGTTCATATCTTTGTAAAAAATGCCCGGCTGCACCGTGGCCTGAAAATCGTGCTGATGGACGGTCAAAAGCTGGTTCATGCGTCCGAAGTTGATCACAATGCCGCCGCGCAGCGGGATCGAGTTGCCCTCCAGGCTGCTGCCGGCGCCCCAGCCCGTAATGGCAATGCCCTGTGCGTTGGCATAGCGCGCTATCTGGCTCACCTGGGCCGTGGTTTCGGGCCACACCACCGCATCGGGCAGGTGCGCCGTGTGCGAGGATTGATCTTTGGCGTGCTGGGCGCGATAGGCGGCGGCGGTGGATACGTGTGCGGCGCCCACGATTTGGGCCAGCGTTTGGGCCAGGTCTGCGTTCATTGATGGGTTATTCCTGTTTTGACGGAATTGGTTTGACCAATCTTCCCGCTCTGATCGACCTCTACGTGCATGTTTGTTCCCGTTCATGATGATCTTTCGGGATGCAAATTCTTCATTGGGGCAGGAAAACTAGGGGGAGTCACCGGGATTGCTGATAACACGCCTAGTGAGTACAATAAAGCTACTTTTCACAATTCCACCCTACACCAACGGAGCCACTCATGTCAAGCCACGCACCGACGCCATCCACCGCAGACGAATTGGGTGGTCCCGCCGCCCGTTTGCAGGCCTTTTGGCAAGAACGCACCCACGCCGACGACTCGATAGAACCCAGCGGTGATTTATTGGAAAACGTCCCAGTGGACGAGGGCGCTTTGGAAGCGGCGCCGCGCGGCGTGGCCGATGCGCCGCCGTCGCCCGTGCTGGTGCGGCTGCGGGCGCTGGAGCGCTATCGCCAGCGCCAGCGCGAACAGTTGGATGCGGAACAGGTTGAGGATGCGGCCACGCGCGGAGGCTTGGAAGCCATGCCCGCCGCGGCAGAGGCATTCGACGCCGCGGTCAACCGCTGGTCGCCCATGGGACCGGTCTATATCCAAAATGGCCAGGCCGGGACGCGACCGGCGGTCAGCGGGCGCACGGCGGGCATTGCCGTGGCGCCGGGCGGCTACCGGCTCTATGCCGCTACGGCCAATGGCGGCGTCTGGCGTTCGGAAAATGAGGGACGCACGTGGCAATCGCTGATGGACGCCTTTGACCTGAACCCCACCGCCCACCGTGCCGATTCGCTGGCCTGCGGCGCCATTGCGCTGGCCGCCGGCGACTGGGCGGGCCAGGACATTATTTACGTGGGCACGGGCGAAGGCTTTGCCACCGTGGAAAACTATTTTGGCGTGGGACCGGTGGTGTCGAGCGACGGCGGGCTCAACTGGGATCGCGAGGCCAGCGACCCGCCATTGGAGGGGGGCGGCTTTTATGCGCTGGCCGTGGACCCGGTGCGCGTGCGCCGCGTGGTCGCCGCCACCAATCGCGGGCTCTATTTGCGCGAGCCGGATGGGGCAGGCGGTTTTATCTGGCGCCGCAGGGAATCGGGATCATTCACTGCGGTGGTGGCGGCCTACCGAGGCGGGCGCACCAGCTTTTTCGCCGCGCGGCGCGGCGGCCCCATCTACTTTTCCAACGACGGCGCAAGCTGGGCGCCCATGAATCAGAACTTCCCCACCGACGATGTGAGCCGCATTTCGCTGGCCGTGCAGCCGCACAATCCCAACGTCGTTTATGCGCTGATCTCCCGAAGCAACGGCAATCTGCGCGGCCTCTTTCGTTTTGATGCCGACGGCCAGGGCTGGCGCGAGGTGCTAAATGCGCCGAGCGATCTGCTCAATGGGCAGGGCTGGTATGATTTGGCCATGGCGGTGGCGCCGAATAATGTCAATCAGGTTTATGTGGGCGGCCAGTCGATTCTTTCTGACGGTGTGCAGCCGCATGTGAGCGATGGTTCGTGGTCGGCGGCGATTTTCCGCGTGGATATTACGCAGGACGCGCAGGGGCAATATGTGGCGGCCAATACCTATTTGGGCGGCGCGGTGCATTCAGATGTTCATGCGCTGGTCTTTGCGCCGGGCAGCAGCGATAAGCTGTGGGTCGGTTGTGATGGTGGCGTCTTTTTCTGTCAGAAACCGACGCTGAACCCCAGTGGACTGGCCGCGGGCGAAACGTATTTCGCCGGCAACACCGGCCTAGCCACGCTGACCATGAACTATTTGGGCCAACACGCGCACACGGATGCCGTGCTCTTCTGCGGCACGCAGGACAACGGCGGGCTGCGCTACACGGGCGAGCAGGCGTGGACCCTCTCCTCACTGGGCGATTGTGGTTATGTCGTCGTCAACTGGCTCAATCCGTATCACGTGCTTTTGGGCTATACGTACCGACAAGTCAACGTTTCTTTTGATGGCGGCAACACGGTGCAGATTGGCAGGGCCAGCGTCTTTGGCATCGACAGCGACGAGCAGCGCAACGAGTCCTTTTTCTATCCGCCGCTGGCCGGTGTTTCATACACCCCGACCGTCCCGACACCGCCAATCGGGTCGCCTTTGGCAGCAGCCGGGTCTGGATTAGCGACACCTTTGGCGCGATTGGCGCTCCATTCCCAGCGGCGTCAAGGAGCAAGATCGGCTCAATGGCGCTCCGCGCGCTTACCTTTGCCACGCCGGATCGCCTTTACGCGGGAACCGAAAATGGCGGCGTCTATCGCTTTGACCGCCAGTTCGGCAACAACTGGGTGCGCACACCGCTGCTGCCCCTGCCGCAAACGGGCATTGTCACCTGCATTGCCGTCGACCCGGCCGATGCCAACGCCATTTATGTGACGTTGGGTGGCGCCATCCGCAGCAACCGGCGCGTCTGGCGTTTTAACGGGGTGGAATGGCAAGATAGGAGCGGACCGGCGGGCGATACGTTTGCCGCATTTGAACAGGCGCTGCTCGACACGCAACACAACGCCATTGTGGTCGACCCGGAAAATCCGACACACCTTTACGCAGGGGCCGATATTGGCGTCTGGCGCTCGACCGATGGCGGCGAAACTTGGCACACTTTTGCCCACGGCCTGCCCGATGCCGCCGTGCTGGACCTAAAAATTCATGGGGATGGTTATCTGCGGGCGGCCACGCACGGGCGCAGCGTGTACGAGCTGATGCTGCGCAAGGCGCAAAAGCCGGTGGAGCTATACGTGCGCCATCATCAATTGGACCGCGGCGACCCAACGCTTGTGCCATCCGATTGGACGGCGCACCCCACCCGCGTGGGTGAATTTATTCGAACGGGCGACAGCCCCGACATCCGGCTCGACATATTGGACGCCGCCGGTCAATATCGGTTGCCCAACCAAATGCAGGTGGATTATCACGACTTTCTGGCCAAACTGCCGGATGTTCCGGCGCCGGCCAAGGTGTGGAATCACGCCACGGAGAATGTGCTGAATCGGGTCTATGTGCAGGTTCATAACCGGGGGACGCAGCGCTCCAGCTATCTGCACGTGATGCTGCTGCTGGCCAACCTGCGCAATGGCATTCCCGCGCTGCCCGCCGATTTCGCCGAACGCATCCAAAATGGCCAGCCCATTGAGACCGCGCACTGGCACACCGTGGGCATCTTTGATCTGCACGGCGTGCAGAGCGACCGCCCGCAGATCGCGGCGTTTGATCTGAGTGCATTGGCCCTGCCGCATCCTGACGCAGTGTCGGCAGAGGACAAATATGCGCTGATTGGGTTGATCCACAGTTTTGAAGATCCGTTTGAACTGGACGCCGCGGGTGCGCTGAATTTGAATGATCGCAAGGCAGCTCATAAATATATTCGGACGGCTCCCTATGTCACTGAGGAACCGCCCGCCCCACCGCCCAACAATATCTTGGCCACCTATCTGGTCCGTCCTGGCGACACGCTGTGGGCCATTGCTCAGCGTTTTTACAGTAACGGTCGCCTGTGGCCCCACATCTACCAGCACAACCGGACCCTGATCGGGCCGAATCCCAATGGGCTGCCCAAGAATGTGGTGATTGAGATTCCGGTGGTGTAGGATGGGGAAGAAAATTGCGAATGGTAAATGGTGAATTGTGAATTGTGAACGGGGCCGGCTACTCGCCTCGCCCGCATTCGCAATTCACCGTTCACCATTTACCATTTATAATTCCCCCTTCTTCAACATGCAACCGCCGCGCGCGGCAGGTCACCGTGGCGGCCGGGATACGGTTCGCCGGTTTCGACCAGATATTTGAAGGCGGCCAGCGTGTTGGGCGCCACGCGGCGCAGCCAGAATTGCGCAAATGGTTCCAACATGCGCCCCAGGAGACCCCACCGTAGCCGCAACTCGGCCTGGCTGATGACCAGCGTTTGGGCGCCCTGCGGCTGCACCGTCCAGCGGTTGGCGGCGTATTTGAACATGGGGATGCCCACGCCTTCGTACTTGAACGACTTCCCCTCTTCCCATTCCGTCCAGCGCTCTTGAATGGTGACGTTGCCTTGGAGCAGACAGGTGCGCTCGGCCCCCACGCCCTGGGAAAGCGCGCCGTCACAGCTCGCTTTGATGATCGGCTCCGCCCACAGCTCCACATCCTCCAACTTGGCTAATCGGGCCCAAACGGCGTGCGCCGGCGCTTCAATGCAGATAGATGTATATAGTCGAATCATTGATATGTCCTTTTAATATTTTCATGACTTTAGGGGCAGAAAATTGTAAATGGTAAATGGTGAATTGCGAATGGTAAACGGGGCCTATGACACGCGTTCATCTCATGCACCATTCACTATTTGCAATTCACCATCCACCAATCTCCCTCACCCTTTCGAGCTCCGCCGCCAGCCCACAAATTGCAGAATCGCAAAGAGCGCCACCATATCCGCCACAATGGCCACGGCCCAGTAGCCCGCCGTGCTAAAAGGCAGCCAGCCGCGGATCAGCAGAATAATGCTGCCGGCTACCCAGAGCAGATCGCCTGCGAGAACGCTGAAAACAGCGGTTCGGCTCAACGTTGGCCGCGTGGAGACCCAATACGCAAAGAGCGCCCAGCCAAGCAGACTGATGCCCAGCCATAGCACATAAGTTGCCGCTGCCGGATTGGTGAAGCCCAGAAAATTGGCGACAGGCTGGCTATCCAATACAAACAGCATACCGCTCAGCGTAGAAAACGCCGCATTGCCTTGCAACACACGGCGCAGAAATTGCCCACGATCCGGCGTCGCTGCGCTGCTATTGGCGCCGCCTTCGGCAGCGCTCATGGGGGTTGACATATTTTTTACAGTCATGGTTTTTTCCTTTCGGTTAAATTCTTGCCAGTTTGCGAACGGTGCATCAATCTTGCCTGCAACCGCACGCAAACTGTAAACCGAAAGGCGCCGCCACGTCTATGAAAAGCTGCGCCAGCCGCTGCCAGAATGGTGAATTGGCAGTAAATGGCAGTGTGGGGTATGTGAAGATTGGAGGGGAGAAGATGACAAGATGACAAGATGACAAGGTGACAAGGTGACAAGATGACAAGATGACAAGATGACCGGATGACAGGGCGACAAGGTGCGTTATCCGGTCACCCGGTCACCTTGTCATCCGGTCACCCGGTCAGGAATTGTTGGATCCCACTTGCCTGGCACAACAATGGCCTCATCATCGCCATCGGGCCACGGCGGCATGGTGACGCCGATGGCGGCCAGCGGCGCATAGCCAAAAGCGCGAAATTGAAAGTGGGTTCCCAGCGGAATGGTGAGGCAGACGCCGGGCTCCACCGGCACGATCTCCTCATGCTCGCCCTGCTGGCGCCACATTTCGCCACGGCCAGTCAAAAAGTACCAGATTTCCGCCACCGTGCGGTGAGTCACGGCTACGGAAGTTTGACCCGGTCCCAACTCAAAATGGGCCATGCTGCCCCGCTCGGGCAGCCGCAGCAGAATGCGCACGTCCGAACCGTCGGGGGCGACGACGTCCGGCTTGACGGGCAGACGGGTGGTTTGGAAGGTGGTCATGATGGGGTCTCCTTGTTTATGTGTTTAGCTGGCGTGGGGGATATACCCAAAGCCTACAATAGTCCACATGTTCTGTCAATCAATAACGTAAATTATGGCTTGATGCGAGCCTAAAGTATAATCAGCGGACCGAAACGAGAAACGATAGGGTCACATTCACCCAATGAGACCCATGCACCCAACAAGATGGCCAGAATTGGCGCGCTTTTTAATTTTCAATATGGTGTTGCGACAGGCTCCAGAAACATTCACCACAGAAAGACTTGTCTTGCGCCGTCCGCGTCTGTCGGATGCCGCGGCGATTTTTGAATACGGCAGCGATTCCACAGTTGTTCACTTTATGGATTATCGTCCGCGCACGCATCTCGATGAGGTCGTGAAATCTCTAGAGAGCCATCCCGAGCGCTGGAACTCAGGTCAGTTCTCGTGGGTGCTGACAGTTAAACCAGATGATCGCGCCATTGGGACAATTGCTTGTTCTGTAGAAGGACATACCGCTGAATTTGGCTATTTGCTCAATCAAAAATATTGGGGAAATGGTTACGCAACGGAAGCCGCCCGTGCAATTGTACAGTGGGCCGTCAATCTACCGAGCGTCTATCGCGTGTGGGCAACTTGCGATGTGGAAAATCTGGCGTCGGCGCGCGTGTTGGAAAAGTGTGGATTGGTCTGTGAAGGGCGATTGCGCTGTTATCAAATTCGCCCCAACATTGCAGATATTCCCAGAGATGCGTTTATATATGCAAGAGTACGAGGTGATGGCTAGCAGGACGCCACAGCGTTGGCATGAAACAAAACATGCCTCCTAACGCAGGCAAAAAACGAGCCCCAGCCATTCGACTGGGGCTCCAATATTGTGTGGGCGAAAAGGGACTTGAACCCCTGACCCCCTCGGTGTAAACGAGGTGCTCTGGCCAACTGAGCTATTCGCCCAAGAAGTCCCCATTTTACTTAGTTCGGTCCACTTTGTCAAAAACAAAATAGAACACGGATTGCGCTGATTGAGCAGATTTTCACGGATATGCCTATCTCGCGTAGCCAGCCATTTGCAGCGTCTCCACAACCCACTTCCGTTCATCCTCATCCAGTCCATCGGGTGGCGGCGCGGCATAGTCCAGCAGCATCTCATATCCCACTAGCTCAAAACAGGCGTTGATCGCCGCCTGCAGATCCAGCGCTACATCGGGGTCCGGGCGCAGCAGCGGCACAGGTACGGTGGGCAGCGGTGTACGCACAGAAACAACCCAGATCACCGTGTAAGGGCGGCGGTTGGCGCGGCTGAGATAGACATAGTAGGGCGCTGAGGGCGGCTCAGCGCACCGCGCGCTGAATGCGTGCGCCTTTGCAGAGCAGATCGATCTCCAGCAGATGGGTGGCCGTCTGCATAATCTCTTCCCGCCGCTGCTGATATTCTCTAGCACCTTCTGCCCCGTTTGTTAGCTGGCGACAAAATTTCGATCAGCGTCACCGCCAGCCGCCGCTCGGCCATCAGTAATCTTCAATGCTAAGTTGGCAGAATCTCCTCCAACATCAGGCTGGGTACAATGGGGGTCGGTTCCGTCAACACCACACCTGGCTTCCCTGCCACCGCCGCCGCCAAAGTGCGCCGACGGCCGCACCACACATGCACATCGGGATAGACCGAGCGTTCCGTGCGCGGCTCCACAATGCCCAACGACGGTCGATCCAACACATAGCGCTTGGCCAACAACGCTACATATTTGGGTTTGAGCGACGGCAATAGTTGGCTGCTAATCTGATTTGCAACTGCTCGTGAAATTCCTGCCACATTTCCCCTTCGCGATAAGGTGGTCCATTCCCGGAAATGGAGACGCCATGTTTGACCTCCGCGAGGGTAATGCTATTTGCCAGGCGTTGATGACAGGGCACAAGGTGACAAGGTGACCCGGTGCCCGGACTCACACGCTATCTTGTCGTGAATGGCCTTTGTGCCGACAAACAGGATGATACGCTTTCATTGCACCAAACAGTGACAAGATTATACCACAGATTTGGCCGTTTGTGAGCTTGAACACCACAGTATCACGTTTCCTGAAAACCCAACGCTTCCCAATGTGTCAACGCCCCCTTCTTGTCACCTTGTCAGGCTCTACTCCGCCTCTCCCTGCCACAGCAGCCGCATCTTCCTCGCAGCGCTCCAACAGTTCATCTAGCGATCCGCGATCCACAATGCGCCCATCCTTCATCACAATCAACTGGTCGGCTCGCCGCAGCACCCGCCAGGTTTGCGTGCGAAACAACGAGGAAAGAATTACGATTTACGATGTACGATTTACGATCTGTCTTTCGTTGACAAGTTGTTGGTCCGCGGCGCTCGCGTAGAAACAGCTCTTGTCTCCCCGTGACCATTCGTAAATCGTAAATCTGAGTTCGTAAATTCCTCCAATCTTTCCCACAGCGTTTCGTCTGTCTCCACATCAACGTTGGAGAGATCGTCGAAGACCAGCAGTTCGGGCGTTGGCGGACGAACATGTGCCGCCGCCGTGCGCTGAATCTGCCCGCTTGATAGACGGCACGCCGCGGCGTCCTCACCAATGTATCCAGCCCATCCTCCATATCGGACAGATCCCGCCCATCACGGCCTGGTGGATGGCCTGCGCCACATTGATCTCGACAACGGCTGTCGCAGCCGCCCATTGCGTGTTCCGCGACGCGCGTTTCCGTCAGTTCCAGCAGAATATTGTCGCGCAGCGGATTCGTTAAAGAGGCGCGCGTTTGGCCGGTGTAGGCGCAGTGCGGCGGTGTAAAGAAATCCGGCCGGGCTTTCCACCAATTCGCCATTCCAGCGCACCTCGCCCGCATCTGCCAGCACCCCAGCAGCGCCTTGAGCAGCGTGCTCTTGCCCGATCCAATCCGGCCGGTGGGTGATCACGAACGAGCCGCGCGGCAAATCCAGATCGATGTCGAAAATGCCTATGGCATCATCACCGGCAGGCAAACCATTGGCATGAAAACCCGTTGGAATGCGACCCATCGGCTGTGGGCGCCGGCGCTCGTTGAGATACGCGGGCGCGACGCCATTGACCACCGATGCCTGTTCACCGGCGATTTGCATCTCAGCCGAGTCCGCAACAACAGGATAGCGATACGAAAGCAGCCGCTATCGCAGATGCGTCAGCCGATCCGCCGCCGTTTTGAGCAGAGGGGGGCAGCACCGGCAGTGCGCCCTTCATAAATAGGGCCGTGCTCCACCAACTGCGCTGGCTCCGCCCCCTGCATCAACATTTGCATCCGTCCAATGGAGACGCCGCCCTGGCGATAGTCCGCAATGGTCACGCCCAGCGTGCGAATCCAGATGGTGACGGGCCAAATGTAGGCGGCAAAGAGCGCAAAGTCGCCCACGGTAAAGCGCCTGGCGTACATGGCGTTGCCGCCAGCAGCAAGAATCAGCCCGGTGCTTAATGGAGGTGACGCTGTGGCTCATGGTCTCGATGAACTGGCGAAAGAGCCGTCCAAACCACGGTCATGCGTCGCTGGTCGTTGAGCTGGGCAAAGTGGGCCACAATGCGCTCCTCGGCGTGCGCCACTTTGATGGCGTTGACGCTGTTAAACATGTCGCCAATCAGGCCGGTGACCTGGCTAGTGGCCTCGCGGGCGGCTTTACGATAACGCCTACGTGAGCGCCCGTAGCAGTTGCGTCACCAGCACCACCAGCGACAGCGGCGCAAAGACGCCCAGCGTGATCCACGGGTTGATGCGCCACATGATCACCAGCGACACCGTGGCCGACACGCCAAACGAAATCGAATCCACAAACATGATCATCAGCTCGATAACGGCGTCGGTGTCGTCGCGGAAGGTGCTGACCACGCGGCCCGAACTGTACGGGTTGCCATCTTCATCGGCGGCAGCAGCGGGCGCCCCGGCCGCCGCAAAATGCGCGCCAGCATATTTTTATGAGCAGCCCCATGTTGTGGTACTTATAAATTGTCCACGATGTAATGCCGCCCATAATGGCCAACGCAGCCAAAACGCCAAAGAGCACTTGCAGCCCCGCCGCCGTGGTCGGGTCGAGTTTGGGGGCCGGGTCGCCGCTGAGCCCGTTAAAAAGGCGGCGCAGCACCAGCCCCACCAGCGGAATAAAGACCAGCCGCGAGCTAAAGCTCAGAATGTCGCCAAAATAGGCCAACGGGCGATAACGCACCAGCCGCCAGATGGTTTGATATGTTTTCATGCGAATACCTCCTCCAGACCGGTCTGCAACAGTTGGGAAAAACGTGATGTTCTATCGGCAATGAGCTGCTGCCGCGGGCCATATTCGCGCACGCGGCCCTCTTCCAAAATCAGGATGACGTCGGCGCGCTGCACGGTGGCCAGCCGGTGCGCAATGATGATGGCCGTGCGGTTGTGCAGCAGCGCATTGAGCGCCCGCTCGACGCGCGCCTCGGTGGCCGGGTCCAGCCGCGACGAGGCTTCATCCAGAATCACCAGCCCCGGGTCGGCCAAAAAGACGCGGGCAAAGGCCAGCAGTTGCGCCTCGCCGGCGGACAGACTGCTGCTGCCCAGCTTTGTCTCCAGCCCGTCGGCCAGCCCGTCCAGCCACGGCTTCATGCCCACCTGTTCCAGCACATCCAGCACCTGCGCATCGGCAATTGTGGCGTCGAAAAGGGTCAGATTGTTGCGCACGCTGGTGTTGAAAATCTGCACCTCCTGCGTCACCATGCCGATGCGCCCGCGCAGATCGGCCCGCTGCGCCTGGCGCAGATCAAAGCTGCACCCATTGCCGTCACCCAGCCGGATCTGCCCCTGCGTGGGGTCATAAAAGCGGAAGAGCAGCTTGCTCAGCGTCGATTTGCCGCTGCCCGTGCGCCCCAGCAGCCCCAACACCTGCCCCGGCGCCAACTGAAACGATAGATCGGTGATCACGCTCTCGTCGTCGTCTTCGTAGTGAAACGAAACATGATCGAATTCGACGGCCAGCGGCGCATCGGGTACGCTGACGCCTTCGCCATCCCGAATTTGCGGCTGAATGGCAAAGAGCGCCGCAATGCGGTTGATGCTGGCCAGGGCGCGCTGCAATTCCTCCACCTGGCGCAGCGTCTCCCACAGCGGCCCTTCCATCAGGTTGACGTAGTAGAAAATCAGATAGGCGCTGCCCAGCGTCAGCGCGCCGCTGTAAAAGAGCGGTCCGCTGGCCAGATGCGCCGCGCCATAGGCAAAGCCAAAAATCCAGATGGGCAGCGAGATCACCCACATGTTGAGCCGCATGACGTGGCGCATGGCCAGCCAGCGGGCGCGCATAAAGTGGTAGAGCCGGTTCATGGTGTAGCCCACGGCGCCGCCGGCCCGAATGTCCTCCAGCCCGTTGAGCCGCTCTTCCAGAAAGCCGTACAGATCGGCCTCGGCCGCGCGGAAGCGTTCCCAGCGCGGCGTCATGCGCCGGCGCAGCGCTTCGATGACGAAGATGCTGCTGACGGCCACTAGCGTCACTGCCAGCCCGATCTGCCAGCCTTCCCACCAGAGCAGCACCAGCACGCCCACAAAGAGCAGCAGGTTGCCGCTAAGCTGGATGACCAGTTGCGAAAAGAAGCGCGCCAACTGGTTCACATCGCCGTCGACGCGCTCGATCAGCTCGCCGGGCGTGTGCGTTTTATGAAAGGCTAAATCCAGCTTGAGACAGTGCAGCGCCAGATCGCCGCGCAATCGATTGGTGGCCGTCCACCCAATCAGCTCGCTGATGTAGGTGGCCGCCAGCAAAATAATCTGCTGCACAATGGTCAGCGCCGTAAAAAGTGTGGCCGCGCCCAGCAGCTTGTCCAGCCCGCTGCGTTCCTGGGCGCTATCAATAAAGGTGCGAATCAACTGCGGATTCCACAGCGCCAGTGCCAGCGAAGAAAGCACCAGAATCGTCAGCAGCGCCACGCGGCCAAGCTGTGGCGCCAGGTATGTGCGCAAAAGATGTGTGTAGGGGGTTGATGATGTGTGCATTGGTGTGTCCTTGGTTCGTGTTGCGTGTTGCGAGTTGCGTGTACCGGTTTAGATTATTATTTCGATACCAGATCGTCTGCCGGTTCACGAAATACGCAATAGTTTCTCCAATTAAAAAAGCCACGGAACAAGCCGATCCGTGGCGAACAACGCGCGTTTCCCATATTCAACGCACAAAAAAGCCACGGGTCTGCGCAACCCGTGGCTCTGGTTTCAATCGTGCGAAAGGCCGTGCTTTAATCGCATGGACAAGTGCCAATCTCCGGGCGCGCTGAACAAAGGTCCACTGGTTTAGTGGGCGATAGCAGTAGTTTACCAATATGGCGGAGAGAGGCGTGTCGTGAATTCATAGTGCATAGTATAGCATGGGAGCTCAACTTTGCTCAAACTTGGATGGTACGCTGATCGAGAGCAGACCAAGGTCCCGGTGGAAGCCAGCGCGCATTAAAATTGCGCATTTGAGCGGCAGCTTGCAGCGACGGAACCAAAAACTTGTGCAATTCCATGCTGATTTGGGCCAGCGTCGCGCCCTCCACGGCCAACCGATTGCGCGCAATGAAAGAATCCCACTGCCGCGTTTTGTCGGCATGATTGGCAAAGTCCGCGGTCAACGCGATGGGTATGTCCTCTGGAATGGCCGTCTGACGCCGTGCAAAAGTGGCTTGAATCGCCTGCACCAGCAGCTCACCCTCAAAGTCAAAGAGGCGGGCCAGCGTCCAAATATCATAGAAGTCTTTCATGCGGCTGTTGGTTAGATCAAGCTCAACCATAGCATGTAATTTTTCAGCGACCACTGATTCTTTGGAATAGATGCGCAGATGCGGTGCTGGAAACTCCAGGAGAGTTGGATATTCAGCATGGAGGGGTGGTGGCGTCACTAAATCGCCCACACCAATATCGATTTGTATAAGAACGCGCGCCTTGCCAAGATGTGCGATCATATTGACGCGCTGCCCATGATACTCCTGTTCTTCGCGGATATCGCTTATGCGAATAGATTGTGGATCAAACACCAAGCCATCGTCTTCAACGTGCAAAGCACAAAGCGCAGCAAAAATGGCCAGCAATGCAGAAGGCGTATTATCGCCGTAGCCAAGTAAATCCAGATCGCGGGTGGGGCGATGAGTTTGCACATCCCACACCATAAAGCAGAGCGCTCCTTTGAGAACAAAACGCTCGGCATAGGCCGATTGCGCCAGCCGATACAGCAAGCGCTCAATCACATACAGAGTGAGCAAACGATTGAATTCCTGGTCTCGCTGTAGGCTTATGTTTAGCAGACGTTGATGCACAGAAGCCGCCAGATTTGAGAGGGGACGCGCCATTGTTATATCATCTCCAAATAAGGTTGCATGACGTTGGCAACTCGGCAAATTTTAGCGTAGCGCCAGAGTTCTTGGTGTGTACAACGTCGCGCGCGTCGACACTCTTGAAGGGCCTCAATGGCCACATCTAACCCGATTTTGTGGCGAAATTTAAAACAGTCCACTACCGTTTTAGGCAATGAATAAATGCGCACCGTCACTCCTTCAATGAGATGTTCTTCAATGCCTTCGGTAAAGGCGTCACCGGAATAATACATAACTCGCAGAGGCGGATAGTCCACTTGTGGACAACGGGCTTTGCGTTCAATGGCTAACCAAACTTCAAAGGGATTCTGCGTTCCCAGTTGATGAAATCGTAGCGCTGAAAGCAAACAAATTACGCCGTTTGGCGCCCGCTTACAGACTTCTGCCAGTGAATGATTTTCCGTGAAATCGCCATCGGGCAAGAAATAGAGGCCGCGCCCAGTACGCATCACAACTCCCTGCCGATGTAGCGAATAGAGAGCAGATGGTGAAATACCATGCTGCTTGAGGTCGCGCGGGCGCAAAATGCCGGTATTGCGTAGAATCGTCATCAATTTTTCGGTTTGATTCATCACAATATTATACAAAACGTCGGCACTTATCACAAAGTGCCGACGTTTTGTATAGTCCAATCTAGGTCAAAATCCAATCCCATCAATATTCCAACGTCGTCGTCATCTCATACTTATGCCCCGTCTGCGACGACTCCAGTGTCCCCACCATCATCTCGGTAATGTGCAGCCCCCAATCCACATTGACCAGCGGCTCGCGATCGGCTAGGATGCAGTCGATGAGATGCTGCGACGAGGCATGATAATAATTGAAAGCGCCGGGGGTGGGCTGCGGCCATTTGGCCTTGCTGCGATCCCCACGCAGGGGAATATGATACCAGCCATCGGCATCCACATGGGGCAGCAATTCTTTGCGCGTGGAAATAATCGAGGCCGTGTAGCCGGCGCCGAAGATCAGGTTGCCTTCCGTACCAAAAATTTGTAAGCTGCCACTGCCGGCGCCGGGCAAAGTGGGGTGAAAAATGCGGCCCACGTGGCAGGCGCCCACCGCGCCATTGCACATTTCGTACAGCGAATAGGCGTTGTCCACCGCCTCCATACGCACCTGCTGCGTGCGCGGCAGATCGACCACTACGTCCCAATAATTGGTGTGTGCGGGGTCGGCAGCCTGGCTCAAAAACCCGTCGTACTTTTCCTCCGGCACAATGTGGTGATCAGTCACCTTGATCTGAGCCTGGGCCATCACGCTTTGGCACGGTCCCAGCACGCACACAATGTTGGCCGGCGCATAGGGCAGGTCAAAGAGAAAGCCGCCGCTGTCCTTGGCGTAAAAGGCGGCCTGGCCGTACGGATTGCTGCCCAGTGACGGCCCGTAGCTGGTGGGACCGGTGGCCCCCAGCGCAAACCAGAGGATGTCGCCCAGCACGCCCTGGCGCACTAGCTCGCGCAGATGCGCCATGTCCGGGTCCAGCGGCGAATGGGAACTGGGCTCGATGATGGCTTTGAGGCCGGCTTGGCGCACGGCGTCGGCAATGGTGCGCGCATCCGCCATATTGGTCGCCATGGGCTTTTGCAGCAGGAAATGTTTGCCCGCCGCAATGGCCTTCAGCGCAAAGCGCACGTGCGTCCCCGGCGCCGTGAGGATGAGGACAGCGTCAAGTTCCGCCCCCTCGATCATCGCGTCATAATCTTGATACGCCGCTTTGGCGCCGAATAGCCGCACGCACGCCGCCGCCCGCGCGGCATTCAAATCGCAGACGGCGGTCAGCTCCACATTCTCCATCTGCATGAGATAGGGCAGATAATAGGCCGTGGCCACTACGCCACAGCCCACCACGCCTACTTTGACTTTAGATTGGCTTGTTTGAGTCATCAGCGCTTTTCCTTCCTGGAAAGAGGTGGGATTTGAACGTGTTGTATCCGAAATAGCGCTCCGATTTTGATTCACAGATCAGTATAATCGTTTTCCGAAACATCAAAAAGTCCCGGCCAGGCGACCGGGACTTTTGCTTATATGCTGCTCGCTCACTTGGTACGTTCATGAACAGCATCCTTCTCTATCAGAGAATATTGAGGCCGCTGTAAAAAACGATTTCCCTATATGTGAGGTCTCACGCAACGGCTTTTAGGTCGTCGATTAAGGGTTCATTGTCCTGGAACGGTCATATTTAACGCTTGTTTCATCATTTCCTCGAAGGCCGGCCCGAACTGCTGCATAGTGAGCCGTTCGTGGAACGTTTTACGGGCAGCTTTACCCAATCGCTTGCGCAGTTCAGCATCGCCACAAAGTTGAGCCAACGATGCGGCCAACGCCTTGTGATCCTCCACATCCACCAGCAACCCATTGACGCCATCTTCAATGATTTCCGCCACGCCGCCCACGCAGGTGGAGATAATGGCCTTGCCGTGATACATGGCCTCCAGAATGGTGACAGGCAGCACTTCATCGCGCGAGGGCAGCACGAAGATGTCCGCAGCTTGCAGATGCGCCATGATGGCCGCACGCGGCAATTGGTCTAGCAAATGGGCGTTAGGAACACGGTCTACCTCGCTGCGCATTCGTTGTGTAAAATTGGCGTCCAGCTTGTCCAACAGTCGGCCGAGCATATAAAGCTCCATTGACTGGCTGGCTGTACTGGGCATAGATTCAACCGCTTTGAGTAATACATCTTGACCCTTACGCGGCTCTACGCTGCCAATGTTGACCACGCGCACTTTGTCTGTCGCCATTTGGTGGCGTAGCGGTTCATTTCCAATCGACCGTGCCAGTTCGTCAACGTCGAGCCCGTACGGAAAAACATGGCCATTATTGCGCGTTAGAAATTCTTGATACAGATTTGCTGTTGTCTGCGTTGGGAAGATAATGACACTGGCGGCATTTAGCGCATCTTTGACGCCGACTTTGTGGCGCACTGTTTCTTGGCCAAATTTAGATTCATGGATCCACAGAATGGACGGGATGTGAAAAGCTTTGGCGGCCAGGATAGATCGCCAGCCTAAAATTGTATTGGCCACCACAAGTTGATATTCGCCACAGACGATGTGCGCATCTATGCGTACATCATCCAGCAATTCGTCCGCTACCAATACATCGACCCCCAAAGCTTCGTACTCTTGGCGCAATGGTCCCTCATAGGGGGATGCTAGAGTTAGTCTGTGACCCAGTTTTTTCAGATACCGCGCCAAAGTCAGCATCAATATAGGGGCGCCGCTCAGACTCAGATCGTGTGAAACAAGCAGGATGTGCAAGGCCGCCTGTTCATTTTCCACGCGCAGTTTAGCACAAGCGGGCCAGGGAATGGGCGTTGGCAAGTCGGGTTCAACGCCGGCCAGCGCGTTCCCATTCATCAGATGTGTTGGCGCCGTAAAGCGGATGAGCCCATAATTTTGCAGCACCTCCAGCAGACGCAAATCGGCCGCTTTTTCATCAGGAGGACCAATTGTCGGCACGCGTTTCAGATGCGATAAATTGGGGTTAAAGTGCGGATCGCCCCGCTCGATCACAGGCCACATTTGGTAGGTCGCGCGCAATACATCGGAGGGCGGCAGGTAATAGCCACGGCTGCCGCCTTCGTGGTGCAGCAGTCGGGCAAATGGCGTGTATGCGTTGCGATAGCCGCGTTCGACGGCGCGTAGGCAGAGTTCCATGTCGCTGAAGCCAATTTCATAGACCTCATCGAAGCCGCCCAGTTTGTCATATTTGGTGCGTTGGATCATCATGCAGGCGCCCGTCACGGCCAGATAATTGCGATAATATTCGGGCGACCCAAAAATACCATACACATTTTCGTGGCCGCCATCAAAGACATGGCTACCGTGGCCGATGAGTCCCATCACAATGCCGGCGTGTTGAATTGTGTCATCTGGACGGATCAACTTGGCGCCCACCACGCCAATCTGCGGGCGCATGGCCCAGCCGGCCATATCTTCCAGCCAGGTGGGCTCTAAAACTTCGGTATCGTTATTGAGAAATAGGAGCAAATCGCCCGTGGCGTGCTGCGCGCCCAGGTTATTGGCTTTGGAATAGTTGAATGCGCCTGTATAGGAGATGGTGTGCACACGCTCATTATTTTGCAGCGTAGCATAATAGCTTTGGGTGGCTGCTTCTGAACTGCCGGTGTCCACCAGAATGATTTCATAATTTTGATAGCTGCTTTTGTTGAAGATGGAATCTAAACAGGCGCGCAGCAGCTTGTGTTTGTCTTTGGTGGGGATAATAATGGAGATTTTGGCGTTGGTTGTGGGCCATAATACGCGCACAACACCCAGGGAGGGTGAGATGGCTTTGGCGCCCGGAATGCCCAACCGTTCCAAATGCGCCTCGATGCAGCGCAACTGGGCAGCATACGCCCACGGTTTGGCATCGGCGCTGAGAGCGGCCGAACCTTCAATTTGGCGCCAGTGGTAAAGCACTTTGGGTATGTGTACCATCCGATTCGTAATCTCGGCACAGCGTAGCGCCACATCCCAATCCTGGGCGCCATCCATGTTGGCGTCAAAGCCGCCAATCTGTTGCAACAGCGTCCGCCGAATGACGCAGTGCATGAGCACATTGGTCCCCAGTAGAACGTCGGGTGACCATTGGGGCTTGAACCAGGGCGCCGAGCGCCGCAAACCGTCGGCGGAAATTTTGTCCTCGTCAAAATAGATAATGTCTACAGCGCCAGCGTCAGCGGTTTGATTGGCTGTTGCCCCTCTGCCGTTTAGGCAATGGGTGACTTCATAGAGCGTGTTGATGGCCCACAGATCATCATGGTCCAACAGGGCCACAAATTCGCCTTGGGCAATTTTAAGAGCGGCATTTGAATTGACGGAGATACCCAGATTTTCTGGCAGGTGGACGGCCCGAATGCGCGCATCGCTGGCGGCGCAATGGTCAATTAGTTCGCGACGCCTTCTCGATCTGAGGCGCCGTTGACCAGGATCAATTCCCAATGCGGATAGGTCTGATTCAGCACCGAATTGATCGTCTCTTGCAGAATGGCTGGAGGCGGATTATAGACGGGTGTAATAATGCTGAAGAAAGGCTGGTATACAAAGTTGGCGGCGGATTGGTGCTGTCTGTCAATCTCCTCCGCGCTAAGTTCATGGTCTACAATCCAATCCGCATAGGAATATGGACGGGCGATCAGGCCCCGCTCCGTCAAAAATCCTTTCCAGTGGGATCTGATTATAGCTGATGAATATTTTACAACTTTGCGAAACCCCTCGCGCCGCCAAACCCGATAGGCTTCGACCGTGAGATAGGGAAGCTGGGCGCGCGATGTGCCGGGTGGAGCAATGATGCGAACGAGTTTGCCAAAGAGCGTCATGCGTATCCTAAAATATTTCCGTTATGGCAGCACATTAATTTGTGCTTCGCTACAGTAAAGCAACGCCGAGTTTGATGCACCAGCTTCCACACAGATTGTATAGGCGCCCGGCGCCACGTTGGCTGTATCCCACCAGAATGTCGAGGGAATTTGTGGTTGCACGACATTGGCATATCCATTGACGTTACTGGCGGGTCGTGCGGCCAACGGCACGTATAAGAGCACTTTGCCGCTGGGCCGTGGCGCCGGTCGGGAAGTCTCTTCGTACTGAATCGCGCGGCTTTGCCGGGGTTGCGCCGAATCCGTAGTGTAATAATATGTGAGTTCGGATGGATCAAGGGTTCGATTCAGATCTAGGGTGAATTCATACGGTTCACCTTGCTGCACCTCATTAGCCGCCGTCAACGTAATCCAATCAATCTTTTGTCGATAATCGCTACATGGAATAAACGATTTGCCCGTGGATTCGGCATAGCCACAAGAGATATTCTCATTGGGGTCAAAGCGAATACCAATCACATCCTGAGCGTTGAACCAATGGGTCTGGTTGCTGGCCACATCCACAGGCGGTTGCTGCGGTGGATAGCTAATAGGTGGACACCTTGGCGTGTTGGCGGGGCTTGTGGCCTCGGCGCCCCCATCGAAAAAGTGGTGCAGATCGATGGTATATGTTTGCCATCCAATATCAAATGGGATGTCCTGACTGACCAGATCGCAGGGAATGCTGTCGTTGTTGAGGCTAGGCATGCGCCATATCCAGCGCGCCACCATGCCGCTTACAATATCCTGCCACGACGCATCCCATTCCGTATACATCCGAAACGTCATATAGCGATAGCGCTTGGTATCAAGTGTTGTGGGCACATTTAGATAGAGTTGAGGGTTGCGGTCCACCAATCCCCGACCGGGGGGCGTTGTAAAGTTGAGATTTCCATCTTGAAAATCTATGGCAATATTGCCCACATCGACCACGTCGGCTGCATCGCTAAAGTCCCAAGTGTTGCCCTGCAACGTGGCATAATCCGCACCGCTGGTGAATGATGGCCGTATAAAATGGACAATGGGCGCGGCTTGAATCGTGAGTTTTTCACTGCTCTCTTCAATGCAGCAACTAGTAGCATCCCCTAGCCCCACCGTATATTCACCCGCAATAACGCCCTGAACATCTAAAACAGAACTGCCGCGATCGCCAGCTATGTCTGCCGCGATGCGCACAAAGTGATCACTGTTGCTCTCTTTGAGCCAAATGGATGAAATGGTGCGGTTGGGCGTCCAGGCAATGGTGACTTCATTGGCCGAGCAGGTTGTTAACCGCGCCCAATCAACGGCAAAGGTTGCCCCTGCCTGCATGGATGGATCGATGCGCAACCCTTGCCAGAAATTTTGGCTGCGCCATGCGGCCAATGTTGTAGGCGAAATTGAAGGGGCGGCCAAGTTCATCTTGTGCAACCGCCAGCCAGGCGTTGGTGCGCCTTTGCCAGCCTCGGGGTACAAAAGTTCCTGCCCCAATCCATAGGGGGCGCCATTGAGATTCAGTCGCTGATCGGCATACCATTCTGCTCGCCACTGATCGGGATTTTTTCCGGCTGCAGGGGCAACCGAATCCACCTTCATGGCAAGATAGAGGCAGTTGTAGTCGGTGGAATTGATAGGTGTGTGTAGCCCAATCTTGCCTACTTGCATCACATCGGGGTAACCCGGAAAAAGCAAGAAGAAGAAGGCGCCCTGTCCAATTTCGCCGGCGCCCACTGAAGAAGCGGAAAAAACGCCATTTTCCACAACAATATTGCGCGTCAGTTCAAGTTGCCCGGAGATATTCATGAATTGTGATACATCAGAATACTCAGTCATATCCCACGGATCTCGCAGATGCAGCGTGGCAAAATCCGGTGTTTCGGCTACCGTGGCCTGTGAGATTTGTATTGTGCTGACATTGTCATGGCCAAAGGCAGGCATCCCGGCACTCGAAGCTAACAATAGTGCGATCAATACCCCAAGCAATGTGGCAAAATGCCTAATACTGAAATACCAACCTTTTTCTGCTGGTTTTTTGGATAGGATGGGTTTATTCATATGTGTCTGTCGATGTAGGAAAGTAATTCGTGCATGAACTGGCGCAGCCCGCGGTGTCGCAAAGTCGTCAGACCTCTTTTCCAGGCAGAGTCGATGCTGTAGGAATGATTGTGCCTGCTAGTGGCCATTTGCGACAGCTCTGTTTGGGAACGTCCGGCAGGGTACCCCACGGCGGTGTATTTGGCATCAACGAGATCTAGCGACTGAATGTGGGAGCGGTCCCACACGCGTTGCTCTCCTTTTTTGTGAAATGGAACAATCTGCTCTATGAATTCATTTAGTAGGGCATATTTTTCGCGCCCCGCGCGCTTTGCCCACACAAGAATATTTTCTGTGGTAAATAAATCACTAATTTTCGGAAACGCACTTTGGAGAGCAATCTCTGTCCGCCATAAATTGCGAATGACCTCAGGAATAACAGATGAATCGACTGTATTTTGTTTAAACCCGGCAAAGTATGTGCCGGCCGCTACGTATAATGCATCTTCCTCAGAAAAATAAATATCATAATCAACACTGTTGATTTCGACAAGCTCTTGAAGAAGTTTGATTAATCTGCGACCATGTGGATATTGATGCGCATTTGTATGCTGCAGATATACTTGGGCAACGGTGTCCAATGTGAAGGAGGGCATCTGATAAGGCGCTACGCCTTTGCGGAGCGGCACAAACTGTTCAAAAAGTTGCTTCATGCCTTGAAGGCTGGCGTTAAAATAGTGGTGCGGGTATCCATGATAGGCAAAGACAAAGTTGCATTCATGATAGATGTAGCCGCCATCTTTCAACACTTCATAAATCTGTTGGGCCGCCAAAAAAGGGGTTCGCAAGTGCTCAAATACAGCCAACGAAAATACAAAGTCGAAAGTGCCTGGCAAGAATGGCAAAGCGTGTGCATCGGCCACAACATCCACATAGGGGGTAAGTGTAATATCCGTACGTATAATACAAGGGTCGTCCAGCGCCATGGAACCGGCGCCTAATTCCAGGACAATCTGATTATCTAATAGAGATTGCAAGACAGTGCGATGTATCCAGGGTACATAGCTTTCGCGAACTATTAGTTCTGCTTCATGCTGGATTTCTGGAAGGTTCCCATCCGGCAACATGATGGGAATCCCATTGACTATTGGATATGTCTGCGCACATTGCGGGCAAAAAAGATGGATCTCAGAGCGAATCACCGCAACCTTGCAATTCGGGCATGCCAAAATGTCATATAGGTTCATTGAGGTGCTCTTGTTAATAGTTTAGCAACACCCAAACAGTTTGATTTTTGCCTTCTTCGCCTCCTACTGCAACGCCTTCCTCGCCACCGCATAACACTCAAACGGCCCGTTGATCGACGCCAACTCTCGGTTCTGGACCGTCACCTCTTCGGCCAGCACGCCCAGCGCCTGGTGTGTTCGCGCCGCCAGATCGTCCAGCAGCGGCTGGACCAGCCAGCGGGTCAGGCTGGCCTTAACCCGGTGGCTCAGACGGGCGACCACTCCATTGCCCTGCACAGGAATCTCGCGGCGATAGTGCATCAGCGCATCCAGGCGGGCGCGCAACGCATCGCGCGGTGCAGCCTCACGCGCCATAGTGCCCGGCAGCATGGGCGAGGCGGTTTCGGGATTAACGCCTTCACGCGCGCCCACAAAGCCGGCATGTTCCAGAAAGAAACAGAGCAGCCGCGGGTGGTAAAAGCTGATGTGGCCGAAGTGCATGTAAAACATTTCCAAATGCGCAAAAATTGAGCGGGCGTTGGGTGTGGCCAGCGCGATCACGCCACCGGGCTGCAAAACGCGCTGCGCCTCCTGCACCAGCTTGATCACCAGGTGATAGGGCAGGTGCTCTACCAAGTGCGCACAAAAGATGCCGTCAAAGCTCTCGGCGGGCGCATCGGCCAGATAGTCAAACACGTCGGCCTGCACCACCGGCAGCCCCTGCGTCAACGCGGCTTGCAGCGTCTTCTCATCAAAATCCACGCCCACGGCCTCAATCCCCCGCTCGGCCAACAGCGCCAAAAAATCGCCGTCGCCGCAGCCCAAATCCAGCACCCGCTTACACTGGGCAAAAGTGGGCAAATAGTGGCTCTGAATGCGCCGCTGGGTCTCCGGCTCCACGCCCATATAGCGCAGAAAGTCGTAATCTAAACCTGGGAAATGAATATAATCAGCCATAGCTCCCCTGCCCCCCTTCACCCTTTCACCCCTTCTCCCCCACTCCTCCACTCCCCCCAGACCGTCACCAACCCATACTGCTCGCGCGAGGCGCCGGGATAGACGCGAAAGGCATAGGCGCGGTCGTGATAGTCGTACATCTCCTGCGTTTCGCGGTCGACCACCGCCGCCGTCACTTGATAGGCGCCGGGCAGCAGCGCCAGCCACGGAATGCGATAGACCACTTCGCCGGCGGTCTGGGCAGTGGGCAGCGTCAATTCGCCAAAATCGGTGTTGGGGCCGCAGATATGAGCGCCATTTTGGTGATGGATAGAAAGGCCAATCACGGGCGGATCGACGCGTTCTTTACAACAATAGCGGATGCGCACCTGCATCTCATCGCCCGTCTTAAAGACCGTTTGCGGCGCGCCGCTGCCATCACAAAGCTGCACTGCTTCAAGCTGGACGCGGCCGGAACCCCAACGCAGGCCATTTTCCAATGCGGGCAAATTGGCGGTGTTGGTCGCCTTTTTTTCGCCTTCGGCCACGCGGTTCAAATAATGCATGGCTACGTCGATGGGCCGGCCGTCACTGCGCATTTCGCCCTTTTCCAGCCAGATGGCGCGATTGCAGGTGTTCTGGATCGAGCCCAAATCGTGGCTCACCATGAGCAGCGTGCCGCCGCGACGGCGGAAGGACTGAATGGCGTCCAGACACTTGTGCTGAAAGGCGGCGTCGCCCACGGCCAGCACTTCATCCACCAACAGCAGCTCTGGTTCGGCATGGATGGCCACGGCAAAGCCCAGCCGCACATACATGCCCGATGAATAGTGCTTGACCGGCGTGTCGATAAAATCGTGCAGCTCGGCAAAGTCGATAATGCTGGGCAGCCGTGCGTGCATCTCTTTGCGGCTAAGGCCATAAATGGCGCCATTGAGAAAAATGTTTTCGCGCCCGGTCAAATCGGGGTGAAAACCGGCGCCCAATTCCAGCAGCGACGATAGGCGACCGTTTACGTGAATCTGTCCCTCGGTCGGCTCCAAAATGCCGGTGATCAGCTTGAGCAGCGTGCTTTTGCCCGAGCCGTTGTGGCCCACCAGCCCCACGCTTTCACCCGGAAATACGTCGAACGAAATGTTGCGCAGCGGCCAGAAATGGTTGCGCGGCGCCCGCCCGCGGTTGCGGCCCAGCAGGTTGATCACAGACTGCTGTAGCGAGCGCTGTTCGCCGTGGGCCTTAAAGCGCTTAGAGACATTTTGCACTTGCAGAATGGGGAAAGGGCCGGTTCCATTGCTGTTTTGGGCAGTTTGCGGCAGCGTTGTCAGCACTTGGGCCATTACAGTTCTTCTCCAAAGCGCCCGCTGTAGCGCTGAAAGAACCAGTAGCCGAAGATGAGGATGACCAGGCTCGTAATCAGTGTGCGCACCAAAAAGTCCAGATCGGTGCGATAGCCCCAATAGAGAATGTCGCGATAGGCGTTGATCAGCGACGCCATGGGGTTGAGCACATACATGAGCCGGTGCAGCGGCAATGTAAAGCCAAAGAGGGTGGCGGTGGCGGGGACGGCGCTAATGGGATAGAAGACGGGCGTCAGGAAAAACCAGGCCAGGATCACCACGTCGATAATCATCATTACGTCGCGGTAAAAAACATTGATGGTGGCCAGAATAAACGAGAGCCCCAAAATAAAGCAAGTCTGCATCAAAATCACCAGCGGCAGCAGCCACAGCCACGCACTCCACGGCGATTGGAAGAAGATGAGCGCCACAAAGAGCACCACAAAGGCCAGCAAAAAGTTGACCAGTTGGCTCAACACCGCCGCAATGGGCAACGCCTCGCGCGGGAAATAGACCTTTTTGATCAGCCCGGCGCCGGCCACAATGCTGTTGGTGCTGCCCAGCAAGCCAGCCGCAAAGTAGTTCCAGGGCAGCAGCCCGCACAGCACATAAATGGGATAATTTTGAATGTTGTGGCCGGGGCGCATAATGGTGAAGACCGTGGTGAAAACCAGCATGAGCGCCAGCGGATTGAGCAGGCTCCACAAAAAGCCGAGCACGCTATTTTTATAGCGGGCGCGCAAATCGCGCACGACCAAGTAGTAGATCAGTTCGCGGTATGCAACCAGGTTGCGCAGTTGGGTGTAGGCGGCCGGCATGGCCTGGGTGGGGCGCAGCCGGAAGGCGGCAGACAAATTCATAGTTGACTATACCATCAACATCTGTTCAATTTTATCCGCCACCTGGGCGTAAATTGGCGAATCGCTGCGCGTCAGCCGAATTTGATTGGCGACGCGGCGCAGCAGACCGGGATTGACTTCGGCCAGATCTTGGGTCATTTCGAACCAGAGGCGGCTCAACTCCTGGTTTTCATAGGTGGCGGCGCGCACGGCAATCTCGGCGGGCGAGGTGGTGTTTTGGCCCAGGCCGCCGCTGTTCAAGCCCAGCTCGCGCCAGGCGTTGACCCAGTAATAGGAGAGCATGGGGTTGATCAGCCCGCGCATCCGGCTCCACAGCGGGTCATCTTCCTGCACCAGCCGGAAAAAAGCCATGTAGTAGGGCCGCGAGCGGGCATAGTTGCGGTGAATTTGCGAAAGCTCGCCGGCCTTGACCGAGGCGTATGAGGCCATATACCAGCGCAATTCCTCCAGAGTGGCCCCCATTTCGCCCTCCTCCACCGCTTCCCACTGAATGCGGCAGGCAAAAAGATAGCTGCGCGCCGAGGCGGCAAAATCTTGCGAACGCTGCAACATGGCCGTTTTGGAAAGCTGCCGCGCCTTGTCGGGCGTGCGCGGCACGTTGTCCGGCACCTGAATGCTGTCAATATCATTGCACACAATGGTCAACGCTTCATCGCTGGCAAAGGGGATGGAGCTGTGGCCGGGCAGGCTGTAGCGTTCCTCGCGCTGCACAATCAGATCGCGCTCCACCAGATCGTCCAGCAGACTCTGCACATAGTCGAGCTGGTCGCGGTCGTTGAGCAGAATGGAAGCCATTTCGCTCACGTCAATGTCCAGCCCGGCGTTTATTACGGCGTAGACAAAGCCAGCTTCGGCGCGGTGGACAAAAGTGGCCTCGCTGTCGATGTCCTCGGCCAACTGCACCGGTACATGCACCGACGCCACCTGGCCGCCATAATCAAAAGTGCGCTGGCGAAAGCCCATCTGCCAAATTTGGCGCAGCGTGGTTTTGCTGCGAATGAGCCCCTGCGCTTCGTAGCGCTCGCACAGGTCTTCCAACAGTTCATCGGTGGTGCGCTCGGCCGGCCGCTCGGTGATCTCGCGATAGATGTCGCGCAGCACGTCGCGGCGCGTGGTCAGGTCCACGGCGGTCATTTTGAGCCGGTTGAAAATTTGCTGATATTGGGCGCGCAAGGAGAGCGCCGATTGCGCCGGTTCGTGAAATTTAACCGGCAGTTCGGCCTGAATCATCACCGGGATGCTGGCGCCATTGGCCTGCACTTGCCACGGGTTCAAATCCATATCGGAGGGCGCTGTGTAGCCTTTGGGGGCCACGTAGAGCTGCATGTCTTTGGCAAAGAGGTTGACCAGATCCACATTGGTTTCCAGCCAGTTCTTGAATTGGGAATAGCCAAAATTGGCTTCATTAAAGGCGGAATCCATCAGCAGCATGGTCTGCTTGAGCTTGGCGGCCAGAATGGGCGCATCCCCGCGCTGCACGTGGACGCGCAACGCCTTCAGCAAAAGGCTGCGCGCGGCTTCGTTATCCCCAATGGGCTGGTCGGTTAGATCGCCGCCGTCGGCCATTTCCCACAGCACCGATTCCAGGTAGACAAACTCGTCGCACGCCTTCACCAGCAGCGGATGCGTCACGTCACGCGGGCCAATGCCCAGCGTGTAGCGGCTGTATTCACGCAGCTTGGAGACCAGGGGGCCAAAATCACTGTCGCCGGACACGATGACGAAGGTGCCGATTTTATCGCGCGTGATGGCGGTTTCGATGGCGTCAATGGCCATGCGGATGTCGGCGCGGTTTTTGCCGACGCGGATGCTATAAATTTGCACCAGATCGATTGCGTTGTTCATCAGCTCTTCGCGATAACGCGAAAAGCGGCTCCAGTCGCCATAGGCCCGCTTAAAAGCAATGGGGCCGCGGCTTTTGAGATATTCCATTAGGGGAGTGAGTTCAAAATCGAGGAATTCCTGCTCGGCCCACAGCGCGACATTTTCAAAGTCTATAAAGACCGCCAACTGTTCACTCATAAGAGTCTCCTTATTCAGTTTTGTTTTGTAATTATTCACCCCTCCCTAGCCCTCCCCTGGCCGCTGCGCTAAAGGAGGGAACTGCGCCGCCGCAGGCGGCGAGTGAAGCTCCTCCCCCTCGAGGGGGAGGCTGGGAGGGGGTCTATTATCCATTTTTGGATAATGTCGCCAATATTTTCAGCCATGTTAGCTGCAATGTGCTTATCATATCATACTCCTGCACCATCGGGCGAACCACAGGCAAAATGATATAAACGCAAACACTTTGCTAACATTCGCCATATTCTATGCTGACATAAATCGAGTAAACTGTAGTTATTGCAAGTTGAAAGAGAAAACAGCAAGTCAGTCTGCTGGCGGGTTGGCTAATGGCTGACAAACTGATAGCTAAATAGCTTTTTACGAACGATAAATTTGATGGAGGATTTTATTTATAATGGCTAAAATTATTGGCATTGATCTGGGTACCACAAATAGCGTTGTCGCCGTTATGGAAGGCGGCGACCCCACCGTGATTGCAAATGCCGAAGGCAACCGCACGACGCCTTCGGTGGTGGCTTTTGCCAAAGATGGCAACCGGCTAGTCGGCATTACGGCCAAGCGCCAGGCAGTGGTGAATCCAGAAAACACGATCTTTTCTGTAAAGCGCCTTATGGGCCGCCGCTTTGACGATAACGAAACCCGCCGCACGCAGGAGATGGTTCCGTACACCATTGCCGAGGGGCCGAACCACGATGCGCGCGTTTCGATTCCGTCCAAAAACAAAGTCTACACGCCCCAAGAAATCAGCGCCATGGTGCTGGGCAAGCTCAAGCGCGATGCCGAAGCCTATTTGGGCGAAGATGTGAAGCAGGCGGTGATTACGGTGCCGGCCTACTTTAACGACAGCCAGCGCCAGGCCACCAAGGATGCTGGTCAGATTGCCGGTTTGGAAGTGTTGCGCATTATCAACGAGCCCACGGCGGCCGCTGTGGCCTACGGGCTGGACAAGAAAACCGACGAAACCATTCTGGTCTTTGACCTGGGTGGCGGCACGTTCGACGTTTCCGTGCTGGAAGTGGGCGACGGCGTCATCGAGGTGAAGTCCACCAATGGCGATACACACCTGGGTGGCGACGACTGGGACGAGCGCATTGTCAAGTGGCTGGTTGAAGAATTTAAGAAGGAACAGGGCATCGATTTGAGCCAGGATCGTCAGGCGTTACAGCGCTTGCGCGAGGCGGCGGAAAAAGCCAAAATTGAGCTTTCTTCCACCACGCAGGCCGAAATCAATCTGCCTTTTATTACGGCGGACAGCTCTGGCCCTAAGCACTTGGCCACCAACCTGTCGCGCAGCAAGTTTGAGCAGCTCACGGCGGACCTGATTGACCGCTGCAAGAAGCCGTTCCACAGCGCGCTGAAGGATGCCGGGCTTTCGGCCGGCCAGCTTGACGAAGTGGTCATGGTGGGTGGCTCGACCCGTATGCCCATGGTGCAGGACCTGGTGCGCCAGTTGACCGGCAAGGAACCCAATCGCGGCGTCAACCCGGATGAGGTGGTGGCGGTGGGTGCGGCCATTCAGGCCGGTGTGCTAGGCGGTGAGGTGAGCGACCTGTTGCTGCTGGACGTGACCCCGTTGAGCCTGGGTCTGGAAACCTTGGGCGGCGTGATGACTGTGCAAATTCCGCGCAACACCACGATCCCGACCAAGAAGACCGAAGTCTTCAGCACGGCGGCTGATAGCCAGACGGCTGTCGACATTCACATTCTGCAGGGCGAGCGCCCTATGGCGACCGATAACAAGACGCTGGGCAACTTCCGGCTGGATGGCATTCCGGCGGCCCCGCGCGGCGTGCCGCAGGTGGAAGTGACCTTTGATATTGACGCCAACGGCATTTTGAACGTGAGCGCTAAGGATAAGGCCACAGGCAAAGAACAGAGCGTGCAGATTACGGCTTCGACCAATCTCTCTTCGGACGAGGTGGATCGGCTGGTACAGGAAGCCAAGTCGCATGAGTCCGATGACCGCAAGCGCCGCGAACTGGTCGATGCCCGCAACTCGGCCGACCAGATGATTTACAGCGCCGAAAAGGCGCTGAGCGATCTGGGCGACAAGGTGCCGGTGAACGACCGCGGTCAGATCGAGCAGGTCATTGAAGACCTGAAGAGCGTCAAGGATAGCAACGACCTGGACCGCATTAAGAGCCTGACCGAGCAGTTACAGCAGGCCAGCCACGTGCTGACCCAGCAGATGTATCAGCAGGCCAGCGCCAATGGGGCGGGCCCGGACGAGGCTAGCGCCAACGGCTCTGCTCCGACCGGTGCAGCCGATGAGGATGATGTGGTGGAAGGCGAATTCCGCCAGGTCTAGTCAGCTTGTATGTTTGACGTAAACCAAAACAGATTGCAGAAACGGGCGGGGCGGTTTGCCCCGCCCGTTTTACTAGAGCATAATATCTGAGTCAGTAGATCGCAACAGCAATAGATAGGGCCGGCTTCACCATTCGAGACCGATGCCTGTATCGCCAACACCGTTGCAGTGTAATGAGTATTATTAGACCGCAATGAGCGAAGATAAGGTTGGATTCACGAAACGAGACCGGCGCCTATATCGCCAACATCGTTGCGATGTCCTGAGTATATGATGTTGAGGAGAAGGAATGTCAGATCTATTTGATCGTTCGGGGCGCTCGCAGCCGCCGCGCAGACAGAGTCCTCGGCAGCGCAATGTGCAGAGTGTGCCAACATTGGAAGATTATCACTCGCTCTATCGCGCCCATGCGTCTTTGCAGGAGCAATATAAAGAACAAGCTCTGGAAATCCAGCGCCTGCAGCGCCTGGGCAAAGAGCAGGCCGACCAGCTCAAGATTAAAAGCGACGCCATTGCGCAGCAGACGGCGGACATCAAAAAGCTGGATGCCGAAATCCTGTGGCTAAAAACCGCGCTGGATGAGGCCGCGCAGCAGCTTGCCAGTCAACAGACTGAGCAGAGTCAGCCCGATGGCGAGTGGCAAGAACGTTTTGCCCGCTTGCAGGCCGAAATGGACAATGTGCGCAAGCGCTGGGAACAACGCGCCGCCACCGAGGTGCGCGAAGAGCGTAACCGCATTTTGCTGGACATGCTGCCGCTGGCCGACCATTTGGAACTCGCTCTGCAACATGCGGAAAACCATGTGGTAGAGGAACAACCTGCATTGGTAACGGCCGGTGACGGCCAAGACGCTGTGGCGCAGCCGGCCAATACGGCAAACCAGTCATTTATCGATAATATGAAGGCCACGCTCAATGCCTTTTTACATACGTTAAAACGCTATGATGTGACGCCCATCGCGGCCGCAGGTCAACCCTTTGACCCGAATTTGCATGAAGCGGTGGGGCGCGACGCTAATAGCGATTTACCACACGATCACGTTGTACACGTGCTGCAAACTGGCTATATGGATGGCGAAAAGTTGCTGCGTCCGGCCCGCGTGTTACTGAGTGGCGTTTAACGCCGATGGAGTAGAGCGCCAATGGAATACAAAGACTATTACAAGATTTTGGGCGTTGCGCGCAACGCCGATGAAAAAGAGATTAAGCAAGCCTATCGCAAGCTGGCGCATAAATATCACCCCGATAAAAATCGCGGCGATGCCGAAGCTGAGCGCAAATTCAAAGAAGTCAACGAAGCCCACACCGTGCTGGGAGATAAAGAAAAGCGCAGTCAGTATGATCGCTTTGGCGCCCAGTGGGAGCAATATGCGCGGGCAGGCGGCAATGAGCAGGACTTCTGGTCTCAGTTTCAAAGAGGCCGGGGCGGTCAAACGCGGACGATGTCGCCCGAAGAATTTCAGCAGGTGTTTGGCGATCAAGGCTTTTCGAGCTTCTTTGAATCGCTTTTTGGGGGAGCTGGCACAGGCGGCGGTCGCCGCACGCAAGGCGCGCCGGGGATGGGATTTGACTTTAGCGGCGGCCGAAGCGCCCCGCGCCCCCGCGCAGCTGAGGTTCCCGTTTCCGTCACGCTGGAGGAGGCGTATCGCGGCACGGAGCGGACGCTGCAAAGCGACGAGGGGACGCGCTTTCAGGTTTCCATCCCGGCCGGCGTAAAGAGTGGATCCAAAGTGCGCGTCTCCAATGCCGGCGGCATGGGCAACGTGATTTTGGTGGTGGATGTCAAACCGCACAATCAGTTCACGCGTGAGGAGGATAATCTGCGCGTCAAAGCCAGCATTGATTTGTACACGGCGCTCTTGGGCGGCGAAGTGCAGGCGCCCACCATGGCGCGGTGATCCTGACAATCCCAGCCGGGACGCAAAATGGCCGCGTTTTCCGCCTGCGCGGGTTGGGTATGCCCAATCTGAAAAAGAGCAGTGATAAGGGCGATCTGTTGGTGGAGATAGAGGTAAAACTGCCGACGGAACTGTCCAAAGAAGAGCGGGCGCTCTTTGAAAAGCTGCGGAGCGATGCAGAAATAGCCGCGCCGGAGAAATTTGTCTCTGTAAACCGTAAACCGCAGATTACGCAGATTGTAAAACACAATTTGCGTAATCTGCGGTTTTTTAATAGGGGTCATCGCGCTGGTTGAACTCCAGCACGCCCAGCAGACTCAGCAGCATCCCCACCAATGAAGCGGCATAGGCCAGAAAACTGAGCGCAAAGCCAGCTTGCCACAGGCGCAACACCATGCCAAAGACCGCGCCGAAGCCCAGAAAAATCAGGAGGCCACCGAGCACAATAAATAATAGTGGGTTGTTGATTCGAAGCATAAGATTATTTGTGATCAACAGATTACACAGATTTTACAGATTTCTTTTTATGAAACACATAATCTGCGTAAATCTGCACAATCTGTGGATTCTGAAAAAATCTCTGGAATCTGTGTAATCTGTTGATCACCCTTCTTTGTATAGCCAGCACGCCGCAAAATGATGCGGTTCCGGTTCGAAGTCGGGCGGGATTTGCACCTCACACAGCCCTTCGATGGCGCGGCTGCAGCGCGGATGGAAGCGACAGCCCGCCGGCGGGTTGATCAGATTGGGCGGTTCGCCGGGCGGCACCTCGCGCAGATGCGCGGCGTTGTGAGCATCTGGATCGGGGATGGCGGCCAGCAGTGCATCGGTATATGGGTGATAGGCGTTGCGCAACAAGTCGTTGACGGCCGCCTTTTCGATGATCTTGCCCGCATACATGACAAAGATGCGATCAGAGAAATAGCGCACGGTCGAAAGATCGTGGGTGATGTAGAGCACGGCCAGGTTGTGCGACCGCTGCAGCCCTTGCAACAGGCGCAAAATCTCCACGCGCACCGAGGCATCCAGCATGGAGACCGGCTCGTCGGCCACAATCAGCTTGGGGCGCAGGATCATGGCCCGCGCCACCACCACGCGCTGCTGCTGGCCGCCGCTGAGCATATGCGGGAATTTGCCCAGGAAGTCCTCTACCGGCGTCAAGCGCACTTCGTGCATGACCTCGCGCACGCGGTCGGCCCGCTCCCGCGCATTCTTCATGCCCTGCACGATCAGCGGCTCTTCCAAAATGCGCTCAATGGTCATAAAAGGCGCCAGCGCACCAAAGGGATCCTGCTGCACGTAGCCCACCTGCGAACGATACCAGCGCAACTCCTCGCGGTTGAGCGTGCTGAGCCGACGGCCCTCAAACACAATGTCGCCGCGGGTGGGCATGTGCAGCCCCAAAATGGTCTTCATCAGGCTCGATTTGCCGCAGCCGCTTTCCCCCACCACGGCCACCGCATCACCGGCAACCATGTCAAAGCTGACGCCATCCACTGCCCGCACGTGGCCCGCCCGGCCAAAGCCCCAGCGGCGCAATTCAAACCAGGTGTGTACATCCTGCACAGAGAGCAGCGGGGTGCGGCCAGCGTTGGGCATGGACAGGGCCGATCCGGATGTAGATTGAGTTTTGGGAGTTGAAAGAGTCTGTTCCAGCGTCACGCCGCCACCTCTGCTCGGCTCGACTCGGCCTGTTTTTCTGCTGCATAGAGCCAACACTGGACGGCGCGCCCGTCGGCTTCGATGGTAGGCGGCGTCTGATCGCAACGGGCAAAGCGTTGCGGACAGCGCTCGGCAAAGCGGCAGCCGCTGGGCAGGTTGAGCAGGCTGGGCGGCTGGCCGGAAATGTAATCCGGCTCGGCGGTCTGGCGCAACTTGGGTACGCTGGCCAGCAGCTTTTGCGAATAGGGGTGTTGCGGGGCAGCGAAAAAGCGCGCGGCGTCACTCACCTCCACCATCTGCCCGGCATACATAACCGCTACGCGGTCGGCCAGCTCGCTGGAGGTGGCAATGTCGTGGGTGATCAGAATAAAGCTAGTCTCCGATTCCCACTTGATGCGCTTGAGCGTGTTCATAATGTTGGCCTGCGTCAACACGTCCAGCGCCGAAGTGGGCTCATCCAAAATGATTAGATCTGGGTTGGTGATCAGCGCCATGGCAATGGCCGTGCGCTGGCGCATGCCGCCACTCAACTCGAAGGCATAGCGGTTTAAGAAATCAACCGGCACCCCCACTTGCTGAAAGATTTGCTGCGCCCGCGCCCACGCCTCCTCTTTGCCCACGTTGGTGTGGGTCAGCAGCGGCTCGGTCACCTGGTCACCCACTTTGAGCACCGGGTTGAGCGAATTCATGGCCGCTTGTGGCACCATAGAGATTTTGGACCAGCGCACGTCGCGGCGGAAATTGGCCTCGGTCATTTCCATGACGTTGACGCCGTCCAGCAACACTTTGCCCGCGTACTGGTCGATATTTTTGGGCAGCAGCCGCAACAGCGCGCGCGTCAATGACGTTTTGCCGCAGCCTGATTCGCCCAAAATTACCACCGCCTCGTTGCGGTTCATTTCAAAGTTAATGTCATCAACCGCTTTGACGACACCCTGGTTCGTCCGATAATAGAGACGCAGATTTTCAATACGCAATAATGACTCGGTAGACATGGATGATTTACGATTTTTGATTTACGATTTACGAGGCTATCTCGTTGAACATCTGTGTTCGTAAGTCGTGGGTTTGTGTAATATACGAAAAATCTTTAAAATCTGCGCAATCTGTTGATCACGAAGTGGGTGCCTAGCACCATCAAAATCCTCTGCCATCTACGATAAAATTTCCGATTCACGAGTCCAGCCTCTCAACGAGATCGCGTAAATCGTACCTCGCATATCCCTACACATCGCGCAATCGTGGATTAAAGACCCGGTCCAGCGCAAAGCCGAACATGGCAAAGCCCAGCCCGGTCATGATCAGCAGTACTGACGGCTCCAGCACCCAATAGTAGTGGCCCTGGAAAAGCGCGCCGTTGAAGCGGGCGTCGCTCAGAATTTTGCCCCACGTGGGCAAAATCGGGTCGCCCAGCCCCAGAATGGAGAGCGTGGCCTCGGTGAAGACCACGCCCGGAATGGCGCCCACCAGCCCCGGCACCAGCGTGGGGATGATGCGCGGGATCATGTAGCGCGTGATAATGCGAAAGGAGCCGGCGCCGTAGGTTTGGGCGGCTTCAATGTAGGGCGATTCTTTGACTTGCAAAAAGAGCGCGCGCGACGATTTGATGCCGGCGCCGAAGATGCCCAACAGCGTCAGCGCACCAAACATCACCCAGATGCTTTTGGAATAGAGGGCGCCGATCATGATCAGAATGGACAGTCCGGGCAGAATCATGTTGACTTCGGTAATGCGCTGGATCAGCGCGTCCACCCAGCCGCCATACCAAACGCCCACCGCCGCAATGATCAGCGTGCTGCCGCTGGAGACAATCGACACAATAAGCCCCAGCGCCAACGCAATGGGCGCCCCCCACAGCAGCGCCACCGTCAAATCGCGGCGCTTGTGGTCGGTACCTGCCAGGCCGTAAACCTGTCCATACGAAACCAGTTTAGCGTTCATATCGGCTTCGTCTTCAAAAACCAGGCCCGCCGCTTCCATTGTGTATGTGCCATGCAACGGCGTGGGCGTCGCCGCGTTGGGGTCGCCAAAGAGCACTTCCATGGCCGGTTGGCCGGGAAACTTGCGGCCTAGCCGTTCGTCTTGGGCTACGTAATAGGTTTCGCTACCCTGCACGGTCAAGTCATCGAGCTGAATCTCGCGGCCATCCGGCGTATGCCAGGTTAGCGTGACGTGAGGGCGCTTTTCCTCGAATGTGGCGTTGAAAAAGATCGCCATCTCCTGTGGAAAGCCATCGGACGTATAGTCAATGTTAAAGGTGAAAAGCACATCGGTGAGCGATTTGGGCAGTGGGGTACGCTGCTTTAAAGCGGGCTCGGTCCGGCTGTCCAGAATGACGGTTTCGGGTAAATTGACGCCGGGAAAGTAGTTGTACCAGCTTGGCCGCGCGTTTTTGGGTGATTCTTGCCATACGCCCTCCCCCCCACGCCACAGGCGAATGGCTTCACTATAGGGCAACGCAATTGGCGCATAAATGGCCAGCGCCACCAGCAGCGCAATTACCACCATGCCAAAGGCCGCCGAAGGATATTGGAGCAGCAGACGAAGTGTGCGCATTATTTGGCCCCCCCAGCTCCCACTTTAACGCGCGGGTCGAGCAGCGCATAGGCAATATCTAGCAGGAAGACCGTAATCGCCAGTAGATAAGCGTAAATAACCGTCACCCCAATAATGACTGGCGTATCTACAATCGAAGCAGCCTGAAAAAGCAAACGTCCCAATCCGGGCCAATTGAAGATAGTTTCCAGCGTCACCGAGCCCGTCCACAAGCTGATGATGCCCAGCGCAAAGCCGGTCACAATGATGGGCAGCGTGGGGCGCAAAATATAGCGGCGCTCGATGGTGCGCGGGTGCAGCCCTTTGGCCTGCGCCATCTCCACGTAATCTTCTTTGGAGTAAATGAGAAAAAAGGTGCGCGATCCATAAATGGCGGCAAAGATGGCGCTGATGGCCACGGCGAAGACGGGCAAAATCAGATGTTTGAGCACGCTGAGCGCATAGCCCAATGTGTCCGCCGGCGGCGGCGCCGCCACCATGCCGCCAAACGGCAACACGCCCAAAACGCCGGCAAAAAAGAGAATGAGGAAGAGCGCGTAAAACCAGGAAGGCGCGGCCGACGTGGGCGCCAGTGCCAGATTTAATTTGTCGATCCAGTTGCCGTAGTTGCGCGAAAGGTAGAGCCCCATAAAGAGCGATGAAAAAAAGAGCAGCAATTGCGCCGTTGTAAAAAGCAGCAGCGTAGGCGGCAGTCGCTCCAAAATAATGAGTCGCACCAGGCTGGAACCACTGTCGCTGTGCATATGCTGGGCGCGGCCCAGGCTGAGCGTTAGCCCATCTTTCAGATAGAGAAAGCTGCGCACAATAAATGGCGTATCCAACCCCGCCTTCTTTTCCGCCAGCGCCACCAGCTTGTCGATGTGCTCTTTCTTCTGCTCGGGCGTCATCAGTTGCACTTTGGGGTCCAGCCCGGCATACATGGCCGTCTCCTCCTGAATCACACCCTTTCGAATCTCATCGACCTGGCCGCCCATATTGGCCAATATAATGCTCAGATAAACGGCGATCACGACCGTCACCGCCTGCGTGGCAATGCGCACCAGCGCATAGCGCGCTATACGCACCCCGGCGCCGGACGATTTTGACGGCGCCTCTTCAATGGCGCTGTCGGATGCGAGTGGAAACGTAGCTTGTGCCATAATGTTTATCCAAATAAGAACAGGTTGTAGGTGTCGGGCGCCCCCTGAGCTTGTCGAAGGGAACGCCCGACACCTACAGCTGATTTACGATTTACGCAGTGAATCCGTCGACGAACATACTTCGTAAATCGTAATTCTAAAGTCGTAATTCCTCTACGGCACCGTCACAAACTCCACCGAGCCAAAGGTCGGCACGCTGACCGGGATGGGCACCACCGCAATCTCCAGGCGGTTGGCGCCAGTTTCCAGTTGGCCGGTTTGCTCGACGCTCAGCACCACCTGCCACTGGCCGTCGGCCACGGCTTCAGCTTCGCCGGAGAAGGCCAATTCACCCACAGCGTTGAAGACCAGATACTTAACGGTGTCGATGTTACTGACCGCGTACGGTTCGCCCTTGAAGGTGACCAGCACATCATAAGCGGCTTCGTCACCAATGGTCACGCGGCCCGGGCCATCCACCACCACGTCGGCAATCATAGGCTCCTGGAAGCGCAGCCATTTGTCCGCCGGGTCGATAAAGTCGGTGTTGCGCTTGAGCACGACAGTTCCCTCGACCGGGAAGGCGTCTTCCAGGTAATATGGACCTAAGTCCACCCAGAAATGGCCTTTATCGGCATACCAGGCTTCCAAATTGGCCCAGCGGGTGGACGCCTCTTCCGGTGTAATGTAATCGCTCATGGTGGGGGCATAGGGGATGTAGCCATCGGCGGCCGCTTGATCCAGCTTAGCCTTGAGGATTTCCAGGCTGGGGCCGGCAATGTAGTTCATCCACTCTTTTTCAATGGCTTCCGCCTTGTCCGAAGAGAAGGCCAGCTCGCCATCGCTTTCGGCCATAATGCCAATCCCCAACATGTGCCAGGCGCCGCCGCCGGGGAAATAGGTGGCGACGTTCGATTCAGCGTCCAACCCGTAAACATCCGAATAGGACTCGATGACCAGCGGGTCGGTCTGCACAATGCGCCAGCCGCGGAACGATTCCTGGAACTGCTCAAAGGAGGGCACGGCGGCTTCGTCATAGATGGCGCTGCTTTCATAAGCCCGGTCAAAGCCCATAATGGCGCCGAGCATAAAGTCGGCCAGCGTCAGATTGCTGCCATCGTGCCATTTGATGTCAAACAGATCGCTGGGATAGTAGACAACGCTCTTGCTCAGCGCGGTCAGCCCTTCGGGATGCTTTTCGCCCACGGTGATGAATTTCTGCGCCTCGGGGTCCCAATCAATCCAGGCGTCGGCGGGTACTTCGATGGTGTCGGCAAATTGCAAATCAACCCAGTCCAAGCTCTTGGCCACGGGCAGTCCCGTCTGAATGGTGACCTCGGCGCGCTCAATGCGCTGCGGCCAGCTCAGGCCAGTATATGGATCGGACATTACGCCCAGATCGCTCATGCCGCGCTGCAACATGGTATCAAAAATCCAGTTGCTGCCGGCCACCGGATTCCACGGCTCGGGCAGAATGCTGGGTGAGGCAATGGTGACGGAAGCGCCATCCTCTTGCCCTTTGCGCAAAGTGTAGGGCCAGAGGCGCGAACCGCTGACGCCACCGGCCAAGTCAGCCGAAACCGCAATATCGTCGCGATAGGGCGAGGCGCCCAGCTGATCCACCAGCCAAATGCGGATGGAATCTTGCATGGCCAGTCCAAGCGCCTGGGCAAAGAGTTCCTTGCGCTCATCCATGGTTTTGAAATCACGGCGTCCCAGGCGGTCAGATACGGCGTCGAATTCCTCCGATGGCGTATAGGCCTGCCAGAGGGGGAAGGAGAGGCCGCGCGGCGTGTAGAAAAAGTCGAAGTTGCCGGCCTGATCGCGGCTGACTACGGTGGTGACCCAACCGCCGGTATAAATGTGGAAAAGGCCATCGCCAGGGTTGCCGCGAATCCAGATGGGCGAGGCATCGGCGGCGGCTTTGTAGTCGCGCGTCACTTTAAAACCCAGATCTTCCATCAAATTGGCTACATAGTCGCCAATCTGGTTGCGCACATCCTCGGTGCGGATGAGCACAATGATTTCGACCTGTTCACCATTGTATTGCCACTGGCCGTCGACCATCTCCGCGCCCAATTTCTCCATCTCGGCGGTGATGACCTCACGGGCTTTGTCGGGATTGTACGCATATTGCAGTTCAAGCTCGACGCCACATCCACCAGGCGGGCGTAATCGGGAAAGGCGCGCGTGATGGGCAAGTAGCGCGGCACGGCCAGACCGCCATACAGCTCTTCCGCAATATAGTCGCGGTCGATCAGCCAGTTCATGGCTTCGCGCACAGCGGGGACGGCAAAGGGGTTTAGCTTGCCGGTACCGTCAAAGACGGGACCAGCCGGGTTGAAGGTCAGCTCGGAATAGTTGCCAAACGATTGGGCGTATTTCAGCCCGGCCGCCTGGATCGACTGGAATACTTCGGGGTCGGAAACGGCGTTGGCAAAGACGTCGATTTCGCCCACGCTCAGGCGGGTGACGGCGGCGTCTTGCGACGGCTCTTCCACCACCACGATCTCATCCACGATGCCGGTGGGGGCTGGTCCGCTGTCGGCGGGGGCCGCTTCAGAGGATTCAGCTTCGGCCGGAGCTTCCTCTTGGGCGCCGGCCGCGGCTTCTGCGCCACCGTCGCCTTGGGCGGCTTCTTCCTGCGGAGCTTCCTGCGCCGGCGCATTGGCGCCGGGATTACACGCCGCCAGCACAAAAACCAAGAGGAACACCGCACCCAACAACCAAATATTGGGGAACTTTTGGAATCGCTTCATATGCTGTCTCCTGTTTGTATGTGGAAAAATAGAGCGCTGTAGCTGAACTTTTACCACAGTTATTAATTTATGTGAAATTTGTGTGAATTTCACCTGAATTCGAGTTAAACACAAGATGAGAGGGGGAGGAACAATCGAAAAAAAAAGAAGAACGCAAGCAGGCTACGACTTACATTCTTCTCAGTGCAGGCTTGACCGTTGGCGTATCGCCGCCCTATGTTGCTAACGCTTGTTCTTCAACATGGGGTCCAATGCGTCGCGCAAACCATCGCCGATGAGGTAAAAGGCGAGGACGGTGAGCGTGATTAATATGCCGGGGCAGCGACAAGCAGGTGCACCGCGCTCATAAGCGCCAGTGGCAGGATCGATCAAAGGAAGAACCAGTTCATTGGAGCGGCTCAACATGCTGCCCCATGATGCTGTGGGCGGCTGCATGCCCAGCCCCAGAAAGCTCAACGCAGATTCGGTTAGAATAAGTGCGCCTACATCAATGGCCGTGAGCACAATAATGACAGGAATGCTATTGGGGAGACTGATGTGCTGCACCAAAATGCGCCCACTTGCGGGCGCCGAGCTGAAGCGAGCCGCCAATGTATAGTCTAATTGTTTGAGCGCATTGAACACATTGCCACGCATAAAGCGGCCGTACCAAACCAACCAAATAGACCCAAGAAAAGAGAATCAAAGTCATGGGGCTGGGACTTCCAAAAATAGCTGCACACAATGATAAGCAAATAAATGGTCGGAATGGACTGTACCATGGTGTTGATAAACCACATAAACAGATGTCGTCTACAATGCCGCCAAAAATAACCACGCCCACGGACGACCCTGCCAACGCCCCAACTATCGAGAGATAGCGGCAGCCACAAAAGCAATGGTCAAGCTGACCTGCCCACCTGAACAGTAAGCGCGCCAACTGATCGCGTCCCCAATCAGTCCGCTACCAGCCAGTAAGATTTGCCGCGGTTTCGCTCAAAATAGTGCGCCGTTGTTGCACCATATCCAATTCCCAGCCGCCACTGGATGTAAGGCCACAAAGTAGGGTTTGGCAAAGAGTTTTCTGGGAACGTTTCGTTGGGGCCAAAGCCAACCAGCGCATTGGTAATTGGCGTGGCCAACACATGGAGAGCAGCAGTCAAAATCAGCCAGACAAGCACCATGCGCCACCAGCGTTAGCTTGTCCTCGGCGCAAACTCTGAATCGCCATGCTCCAAAATGTCTGTGGTTCGCGGCGCATCCCGCCTTCTAGTTAGCCAGCGTCAGCTTTAGTGAACCATTGATCGCAGATACTTGTTGTACAGCCATTGCTAAATTTACTGGCGTTGGCATTGATGTAAAGGCTTACGCCTAATTTTAGTCGGCCGATACTTTCATCACAGAGCCAATATTCCAGGAAAGATTGCAAGTGACTTTGAAGATAAACAGTTACGACTTGCAAACAGGGCCCGCATTAGGATAGGTGAACCGCGGATCAACAATACGGCGTAAAGGATGTCCGATAGCAAAGTTACCCAAAATGACAAATACCGAAAGAACATGACCTGAACCCAGCACCAGCATGGGATAGTCGCCGCTGCGCGCATCCAGCGCCAAACGCCCCATGCCCGGCCAGGTGAAAACCGTTTCGGTCACTACGCCGCGCCAGCACGCCAAAAATAGGCGGCCGGTCCCAAAATGGTCATCATGGGGAATGAGGGCATTGCGCAGGGCATGGACAAACCAGACCCGGCTCATCGGGGGCCAACCCTTTGGCCTGCGCCGTGCGGATGTAGTCAGTGTGCAGCATTCCTACAGTGTTTCGGTGCGCATAATGCGGCTAAAGAGCGCCAATACCGCCCAGACCCGAAAGAACAATCAGGCGGCAAAATCATGTGATGCAAAAACCGGTTATCCAGGTCAGATCGGTTTCGCCCGTAAGCGAAACGGTTTGGCGACCGCCCGTTGGCAAAATACCCACAACCACGCCAAAATAGAAAGACGAGGCCATAAGACGCCATCCAGAAACTTGGGTACAGCCTGCCCAATGACGGCGAAAAGCGCACCAGTTGTCCAACCAGGAGCCACGATAGACGCTCAATACGCCCAGCGGAATGCACGCCAATTACCAGCGCCAAATGCAGACTGGCGGCACGTTCCTAATTCAAGCGTGGCGGAAGGTTTCGTTCCACCAAACGATCCCATACGGCTTGCGTGGTTGGAGACTGGTGCCCAGACTCGCCGCGAAAATGCCGTCTCCTTTGTCGCACATGGTCGTGTTGAGAGCACCCAGCCAATTCAAGTAGGAGCAAGCACCGGTACGCTCAAATTCTCGACCAGCCATTGATCGCCAGTGCGGAACGAAATGCCAGTCATCCAGTTAATATACTGCATGGGCATATAGGGCTGATCCATGACCGAGCTGGCGGCGCATAATCTCGCGGTCTTCATCGGTGATATTCGGATCGCCAAAGGTGCGCATCAAAAGCGGATCAACACCTGCCACTTCGGTGACCGCAAAGACTTGACCAAAATAAAGCTGATCATGCTGATGCCCAACAGCGTCGGAATTGCCTGAATTAAAAGACGGCGTAAAATATATCGGCCCGGCGCAAATTCACCCTTCAAAAACGAACAGTGACTAAAATCAACAGGGGATAAGGCGCTTGCTCCCACCTGTTGAAAACTATGGAGATTCCGGGATTAACTTGCAGAATATTACGCTCATCAGACCAAATTGTGCAAACGCTATAATTTCCTCTGGACGAATCGACTGCGGTTTGTCACAATTTTCTGAGATGAGCGCAAATATTAGCCGCCAAAGTCCGATTACGGTTGCAAGCGTCGTGATCGAACCACTTGTTCAATGTTCCAGTAGAAGGATCCCACGGGCCGGGATCCTGATGCCACCCCACTCATTGCGATAACCCACATTGTTGCCAACATTGCCGGTCACAAAAGACATAGGGGACGTCATCGTGGATAATCTGCTGAATCTGCTGATAGTAAGGGGCGCGATCAGCGGCGGCGCACCCACAACCGCGTTATGCCCTCATCGAGCAGCTTGTCCACTTCCGGATTGTGATAGCTGACAAAGTTGAAACCGCTCTCCGGCGTGTCATACTGTGGTGTGCCAGAATCCATCATCGTTGGGATGGTCTGCCAAGACCGGTCCAGCCAATAATCACCATATCAAAAGTCTGGCCCAGCAGCTCACCCACCAACGTCCCAAATTCAATGGCCTGAAAGTCGATGTTAAAACCAATGCTGTTGAGCTGATCTTGCACCAGCACGCCCAGAGTCTTCACGCGGGTGGTGTTGCATTGGTCTTGAGCGAAAGTGAGGGCCAACTTGACGCCATCCTTCTCGGCACGCCGTCACCATCTGAATCGACCCAACCGGCATCTTCCAGCAACTTGAGCGGCGCAGTTCGGTATCATACTCATAGGGCTGAATGGCGGAGTCGTGGGCCCATTCCACGGCGGGCAGCACGTTAGAAGCAATCTGATAGCCCTGCCCCAGGTAGACGTTATCGATAATCGTCTGGCCATAGTCCAGGGCGTGGGCAATGGCCTTGCGCACATTGATGTCGCTCAGAATCGGGTGCGGATCCTGATCGATCAAATTGCCGTCTTCATCCTGACCGGGCCTGCGGATTGGCCGGGTTGGCCAGATTCAGACCAATGTAGGCGTAACCATCATCTTTGAAATTATAAATGTTGACATTGGGGTCAGATTCGGCAATCGCGATCTGCTCGGGCTGGAGGCCAATGTCGCTCACCTCGCCGCTTTGCAATTGGGCCAAGCGGGCGCCGGGATCTGGCACGACTTTGGTGATCAAGCCATCCATAAGCGGGGCGCCTTTCCAGAAGTTGTCGTTGCGCACTTCCACCACATTGTCATCACGCGCCCAACTGCTAAAGACAAACTCGCCAGCGCTGACGGTGGGTTCCTCATTGAGCGGGCTCCCCATGACGTCGCTAAAATCGGCGGCATACATGTGGCTGGGCAGCCAGCGCAGCCCTAAGTCCAGCAGACCGTCACATTTTACTTCTTTGAAGGTAATTTGAATGGTTAGCGGATCCAGCACTTCAATGTTGTCGATACCTTCCACATTGGACTTGCGCGGCGTCTCCACCAAATCGCTGGCAATGGCGTCATAGGTGAATTTGAAGTCGTCAGCGTTAACGGGTTCGCCATCGCTCCAAACCACGCCATCGCGCAAGTGGAACGTCCAGACCAGACCATCGTCAGAGACATCCCAGCTTTCGGCCATTTCGGTGGGTACGGTTTCGCCCGTAAAGGGATCGGCGCCGATTAGCACCGGGAAGAGGAAGCGACCCACGCCGCTGCTGGCGGCATCAGACCAGAGAATTGGGTTGAGAATGGACGCATCGGCGCTGCTAACGGTGGTGTAAACGCCGCCGGGGACTTCGGCGCCTGTGGCGGCGGCGCCCCCGCCAGATGAACCGCTGCTAGCCGCGGCGCCACCAGCATCTGCTGGTGCAATTGGCTCAGGCTGCACACAGCCCGCCAGCACCATTGCCATGACCGCAAAGAGGGTCACAATGGAGAAGAATTTTCTATGCATATTTTCTTTTGCTCCTTGATTGAATTGTGAAAAGAATTGAACTGCAAAAATATAGGGGATTTCTGCTCCGGCCTCAATCTAGGGGATAGATGTGCATCCGGCCATCCTATGTGCGCTCTGCTTGAAAGGCATGCTTTTGTTGTATAAAAAGTACGCCTTTCAAAGCAACCGCCAAGTTGTTTGGCATAGTATAGCAGAAAAATGTCAAGAAGTGATGAAGTTGACTTTCATTGTGCGTGAATTTTGTGGGCTATTCGCCCCGCAAACGTGGATCAAACGCATCGCGCAGGCCGTCACCTAAAAAGTTAAAAGCCAGCACAGTTAACGTTAAAGCCGCCGATGGCACAAAGACTTCCCACGGCGCGGTGCGAATGGAGCGCACCGATTCTGAAATCATAATGCCCCAGCTTGGGGTGGGGGGATTGACGCCAAGGCCAATAAAGGAGAGGAAGGATTCGAGCAAAATATAGCCCGGAATTCCCAGCGTTTCAAAAACGATACAAGGGCCAAGAATATTGGGCAGGATATGCTTCCAGATAATGCGCCGGTCGCGATTACCAACGGCATGGGCCGCCTCCACAAATTCTTTGTTCTTGAAGGAAAGCGTCTGCCCACGGGTGATGCGCGCCATGCCCAACCAGCTGATCAGCCCAATGGCGACGAACATGATCAAAATCCCGCCGGATGCCTTGTCCATTTCCAGCAGCTTGCCAAAAATGCCGACTGTTCCGCTTGTAGACTCGCGGGCGCTGTAGGCCTTGACGACCACCTGCACCAGAATGATAAAGATGATGAAAGGAAAACCATAAAGGAAGTCCACTACGCGCATCATGATATTATCGCGTGTGTGGCTGCCATAGCCCGAAACCAGACCATAGATAATGCCTATAAGCAAGCTAACCGAGGAAGCGACAAAGGCGACGCCCAGCGATATGCGCGTGCTGTAAATGGTGCGGCTGAGCACATCTCGTCCGAGCTTGTCGGTACCCAGCAAAAACAGACGCCCATCGTCTGCGCGGGTCATCGGCGGCTCGTCGGTCAGTTTGGCGCTTAGGCCGTCATAGGGGTGGGGAGCTATTACGGGTGCCAGGAACGCCGTTAGAATCATGCCCACTAAAAAGATGAGGGACACTACTGCTACTTTATTTTTCAACAACTGTTGAATGGCATCGCCAAGGGGACTTCTACCTTTGCGTTCTACCACAGCTTGATTGGGTTTAAGCGAAAGGGCGCCAGCAGCCATAAATAATTTCCTGTGTTCTGACTTAATCGAAACGGATGCGCGGATCCATCCACGCATAGAGAACATCTACCATTAAGTTTCCGATGACGAGGAAGATAGCGTAGATGAGCGATGACCCCAAAATGATTGGATAGTCGCGGTTATTGACGCTTGTAATGAAAAAGTCTCCCATGCCTGGAATGCCAAAAATAAATTCGACAACAAACGTTCCGGTCAAGATGCCGGCCAGCAACGGCCCCAGAATGGTCACCACCGGAATCATCGAATTGCGCAGGGCATGGCGTATGATGGTGGTGGTTTGCGTCAGTCCTTTGGAGCGCGCCGTGCGAATGTAATCCTCACGAATTGTCTGTAGCAAACTGGCGCGTGAAAGACGGGCAAAGGTAGCGGAAATTCCGGTCCCCAGTGTAATGACAGGCAGGGCCGCGTGGGTCCAAAAGTCCGCCGTCATGGGTGGCAGAATCCCAAAATAGAGTTCTTTATAATTGACGCCCCAACGGGCTGCCGGAAACCAGCCCAGTTTTACAGATAAAACATAGATCAAGAGCGGAGCCAACACCACATTAGGGATCGACAGCCCTAAAACGGCAATAAACGAGCTAAAATAATCGACCCACGTATTGCGCCGCAGCGCGCCAAAAACTCCGGCTGGAATACCAATGATCGCCCCTAAAAGAACCGATAAAAAGCCAATTTGGGCCGAGATCGGCAACGTTTCGCGCACCAGATCGTTTACGGTGCGATTGCGATAAGAAAAGGAAGGTCCCAAATCGCCGCGTAAGACCAAATCACGCATATAGAATACAAACTGCGTCACCAACGGTTTATCCAAATTATATTTTTTCTCGATTGCCACGCGCACCGATTCTGGCAGCGACTTGTCGCCCACCCGATCAAAAGGGCCGCCGGGCAGGGCCTTGGCCAACACAAATGTTACCAATATGACCAAAAACAGCACCGGTATCGACCAGAGCATGCGGCGAATAATATACGAAATCATGCGAAATTGGGCTCCGTGAATAGAGGCAAAGAAGGGGCTCTACTTAAAGCGGAGCCCCTTCTTAGTTGGAACGCGTTATTTAGCGAGCGGCTTCCTTGGCGGCCTCATCAACCGACCAGCGATAGTAGTACTTATCATCCGAGTACAAGCGGGTGACCCACGGCTTGGTCACCGCCACTGTCGTGTAGTAGTAGATCGGGATAATCGCGGCGATATCATCGACGAAGAGCTTTTCCGCATCCTTATAAAGCGCAAGCTGCTCATCGCCCGATGCTGTTTGGGCCGCAATGGTGTCATCATTAAATTGCTTCACCAGGTCGCCCACAATCGGATCGTCCATGCTCAACATGGGGCTGTTGGCGCCCTGCGTTGGATTGAAGACCTCGTGAATCCAGTTGTTGGCGTGCGGATAGTCCTGACACCAGCCCAGGCGATAGACATCCGGCTTGCCTTCCAGCGGTGCATTGTTGTCCAGGCTGTCCAGATAGACGCCCCATTCCTGGGTTTCGATTACGACTTCAATATCGGGGAAAGCTTCTTGCCACATGGCCTGGACGGCCTGCGCAATGGTGGCGTGGCTTTCGCTCACGTTATGGGCCAACGTCAAGCTCAGACCAGCGCCGCCGGGATAACCGGCTTCTTCCATCAAGCCTTGCGCCATTTCAACCGCCGCCGCGTAACCGGTGCCACCTTGGGCTTCCGTCATCGCCCAAGGCGCAATGTCCGGATCGCCAGCCGGTGAACCAAAGTTCAGCGGATTGGTAAAGGTGTTGGCCGGAATCTGGCCGCCTTTCAAGATGTCATCGGCCAACGTCTGGCGATCCACCGCCATGGAAAGGGCGCGGCGGACGCGGGGGTCGCTAACGGCCGGTTTCTGCGTGACAAAACCATAGTAGTAGGTGCAGTTGCTGGGCGCAATCACAAATTCGTCGCCATATTCACCTGCCAGCGCCAAGTCCATCATTTCCAGCGGCACGGCGCTGGTGTCGATTTCATTGTTCTCATACAGCGCAAACGAGGTGGAAGCCTCTTCGATCATCACACCGTTGATGACCTCAATGTTGCCCACGACGTCGCCCAGTTCTTCCCAGCCATACCAGAAGGGATTGCGAATCATCTGCAAGCTGTCGCCATGAATCCACTCGCTCAGGGCAAACGGGCCATTGGTGACAATATTCTCAGGCTCGGTCCAGGCATCGCCAAACTCTTCGATGACGCTCTGCGGCATGGGGCGCATAATCCACATGCTGGCGATCTGCTCGAAGAAGCTCGCCGGATAGTTCAGCGTGATCTCCAGGGTGGCGTCATCGACCGCGGTCACGCCCACATCATCCACGCTGCCGTCACCCGAATTGGCGGCTTCACAACCGGCCACAATGTAGAGCACATACGCATAATCGGAAGCCGTTTCAGCATTGCAGGTGCGCTTGAGGCCATATTCGACATCGCCCGCCGTCACCATCATGCCAGTCTCCACCACCTGACCATCCCGCACCTGCACCCACGGCACATCTGTGCGCAGGTTAAAGGTATAGGTCAAACCGTCATCACTGACGCTCCAATCGGTGGCCAGCTCTGGTCCCGCTTTCTGCGTGTCGGGATCCAATTCGGTCAAGCCAAGGAAAGTTTCGTTGATGACGGAAATCGACGTGGTGTCGGTACCCAATGACGGATCCAAAGAGGGTGGTTCCGAGCTAAGGTTGATATCCAGCGTGGCGGGGTTAGACGCCACAGCGGCGTCGCCACTGGACGCGTTATCCGCCGCACCTGGGGCAGGAGCCGGCGCCGCACAAGCAGCCGCCAACAGCGCCATCACCAGAAACAGCACAAATAGTGAAGTACGTTTTTTCTGCATATTGTTCTCCTTGAGATTACTTAAATTTGGCACAAATGAGGATTTCCCCTAATTGCCATTGAATCAAGCGGGGGACTTGGTGACAATAGGGTTAAAGTGTGAACTTCATGCAATGGATTTTCATGTGGACTTCATAAGCCTCATGATAGTAGCACTGCAACAGGGGACTGTCAATTTTTCTTAAACAGCAACAAAAACAAATTCCACACAACAGTGCTCAATGTTTGAACTGCTGTGTGGAATCAACATAATAGAATCGTGTTTTGGTTCTGTTCAGAAAGGGATGGGGGTCTTGGCTCATTGCAACTCCGCCGCCATAACCGTCGCCTGAGCTTGTCAAAGGCGACGATTATGGCGGCGGAGTTGCGCATCCTTTACTTTTCATGCAGAAAACAGGCCGTGTAGTGACCGTCACCATAATCTTTAAAGGGCGGCTCCTGCTCTTTGCAAATATCCATGACGCGCGGACAGCGGGTGCAGAAGTTGCAGCCTTTGGGCGGGTTGGCCGGGCTGGGTACATCGCCTTCCAAAATAATGCGCTTGCGCTGGCTTTCGATTTTGGGATCCGGAATCGGCACGGCGGAGAGCAGCGCCTGCGTGTACGGATGCATGGGGTTCCGGTAAAGCTCGTCGCGGTCGGCCAGCTCTACAATTTTGCCCAGATACATCACGGCAATGCGGTCGGAAATGTGACGCACCACCGAAAGATCATGGGCAATAAAGAGATAGGTCAGCCCCAGCTCTTCCTGCAAGTCCTCCATCAGGTTGATCACCTGCGCCTGAATCGACACATCCAGCGCCGAAATGGGCTCATCGGCCACAATAAAGGAAGGGTTCACGGCCAGCGCGCGCGCCACGCCAATGCGCTGGCGCTGTCCACCGGAAAACTCATGGGGATAGCGGTTGACGAAATAGGGATTCAAGCCGACGATCTTGAGCAGTTCCTGCACGCGCTCCTGGCGCTCTTTGCGCGTACTGCCGATGCCGTGCACATCCAGCGGCTCGCCCACAATGCTGCCCACCGTCATGCGCGGGTTGAGTGAAGCATAGGGGTCTTGAAAGATCATCTGCATGCGGCGACGCATCCGCCGCAACTCTTCACCCTTGGTCTGCACCAGGTCTTTGCCCTCAAAGACAACATGCCCATCGGTGGGGCGGTGCAACTGCAAAATCGCGCGTCCGGTGGTCGATTTACCACAGCCCGATTCCCCCACCAGTCCCAGCGTTTCGCCGCTATACAGGTCAAACGAAATGCCGTCCACGGCCTTAATGGCGCCGACCTGGCGCTGAAATACAATCCCCTTTGTAATGGGGAAGTGCATCTTCAGATCGCTCACTTCCAGCAGCTTGCCCTTGCCGTTTGCTCCATTTGTCGTTGCTGCGCTCATGCGGCCACCTCGGTTTTGGTTGCTTCGGGAATCACCTTTACATCTGAAATGTCAACCCAGCAGGCTGACTTATGATTTGGCCCCACCGACTCCAACGGCGGGTTAGCCTCCCAACATTTATCCACGGCAAATGCGCAGCGCGGCGCAAACGGACAATTGCTCGGTGCTTCCAACAGATCTGGCGGCAAACCATCAATGGGCACCAGACGCTTTTGACGCCCCAGATCCAAACGCGGAATCGACCGCAGCAGCCCCAACGTATAGGGGTGTCGCGGCTGCGCGTAAATCTCATCGACCTGCGCCTCTTCCACAATAAAGCCGGAATACATAACGATCACGCGTTGCGCCATACCGGCCACCACGCCCAGGTCGTGGGTAATCCAGATAATCGCCATGCCCAGCTCATCCTTCAGCCGGTTGACCAGATCGACGATCTGCGCCTGAATGGTCACATCCAGCGCCGTGGTTGGCTCATCGGCAATCAGCAGTTGCGGGTTGCAGCTCAGCCCCATGGCGATCATCACGCGTTGGCGCATACCGCCCGAAAATTGGTGTGGGTAATCATCCAAACGCGCCGCGGCGCCGGGGATGCCAACCAGTTCCAGCAGCTCCACCGCCCGCTTGCGGCTCTGCTCGCGGCTCATGTTTAGGTGCAGCTCCAGCGCTTCGGTGATCTGGCGGCCAATGGTCAATACGGGATTGAGCGACGTCATGGGGTCTTGGAAAATCATAGCAATGCGATTGCCGCGCACGCGTCGCAATTCATCTTCGCTCAGTTTGAGCAGATCTTGGCCATCAAACCAGACCTCACCATCGACAATTTTACCCGGCGGTTGCGGAATCAGCCGGATCAGCGACATGACGCCCACGCTTTTGCCGGAGCCCGATTCGCCCACAATGGCCACGGTTTCGCCTTCGTCGACCGTGTACGAAATCCCGTTTACGGCGTGGACAACACCATCTTGTGTGAAGAACTGGGTCTTCAGATTCTTCACTTCCAACAACTTGGGCATAGGGCACGCTCCTTGAGAATGATTACTTTTCGCACAGCTTTTTATATAATTTTGTATAAAATTTTAGGACTGGAACAGTTCTATACTAGAGGGTAATGAGTCAGATCTGCATAACGATTCATGTGAGGAAGCAATTGGCCAAAGCGAGAAAGCTTCCTTGCTTAAGCAGATCGAATGTATGAGTCGGCTCGAGGGAATCAGCTTTTACGCTGCGTCGGCATCCAGAATAGTCGATATCACAACGAAACGTATACGCATCCTATCAAAGATTAAAATCGTTGTCAAACAGTCTCCGAGACAATCCGCACTTCTCGAATAGAACAGAATAGAACACAGATTTTACAGATTGAATAGATTTGCACTGATTTTCTCCATACGAAATCAGCGCAAATCCATCGTCTCTGCAAAATCTGTGTTCCTGATTCAGTCCTCAATCAAGCGCGATCTGCAGCTCGGTGGAACCATAGCTTGTGTGCGATTTTGTGGGCAATTCCAGGCTGCGGAACAGGCGGAGCGCACTTAAATTGTCGATCTGAATATAGGCCACCCACTTGGTAATGCCCATCTGCTGGGCCAAGCGTAGCGCGCGTTTCAGCAATTCGCGGCCTAATCCTTGGTGATGAAAATCATCGCGCACAATGACCGCCACCTCGGCCGTTTGTCCACTGGCGTCATCGGGCACGCGCGCCAGGCGCGCAATGCCCACAATGTGTTCGCCCATGTCATCCTGGTAAAGCGCCATCAAGGCCGTACGCGCCGCATTATCCACCTGCACCAGTTCGGCCACGGTCTGTTGCACCCTCTCCGGCGTAATGCGGTACGCATCCACATGAAAGCGGCGGCTCAACGACTCGTCGGAAAGGAGGGCGCGCAACTCATGCAGCAGCGGCTCATCCTCCGGCAACATCAGCCGAAAATAGAGCTTACGCCCATTTTTCAGCGTAAAATCCGGTTTGAATATGCGATTGCGTTTTTGATTGTAGAACCAGCGTTTTAGTGTTTTGATCATAATGTTGTAAAAGGTTAATGTAGTTCTATATTGCTGTACTGCTGTATTGCTTTACTGCTGTATCCAGAGAGCGATTTTACAGTAATATAGCAATACAGCAATAAGCCCCACTATTTCAACTCCGCCCGCGTATACCCCAAAATCTGCCGCGCCACAATCAGCGTATTGATCTGCCCCGTGCCTTCATAAATATCGTTGATTTTGGCGTCGCGCATCCACTTTTCGGCCAACATTTCAGTGCTGTAGCCCAGCGGCCCCAGCAGCTCCACCGCCTTCTGCGTAATCCAGGTGACCACTTTGCCCGCCTTCACTTTGCACATGGACGATTCCAGCTTATTTTCCTGGCCGGCATCCAACATGGCCGTGGCTTTGAGCGTGAGCAGCCAGGCCGCCCGCAGTTGCGCCTCCATCTCCAGCAGATCAGCCTGCACCGTGCTCAGCTTCCAGCGCGGCGCCATGTAGTCGACCTGGACGCCCTCTTTGGCCAATGTGTCGCGGGCAAATTCAAAGGCGGCACGCGCAATGCCAATGGCGCTGGCGGCTACGATGGGCCGGGTGGCGTCAAAGGTCTTCATGGCGCCTTTGAAACCCTGCGTGCTTTTGCGCGCGGTCACCTCGGCGCGGCCCAAAATGTTTTGGGCCGGAATGCGCGCGTTGTCCAAAATGATGGCCGCCGTGTCGCTGGCGCGGATGCCCAGCTTTTCTTCCACCTTGGCAATGGTCACGCCCGGCGTGTGCGCCTCCACCACAAAGGGCTTCATGCCGGCGCGTCCCGCCTGTTTATCCACCGTGGCCCAAACCACCACAAAGCCATCCGACTCTTCCAAGGCCAGCTTACCATTAGTGCAGAAAATTTTCTGTCCGTTAAGCACCCATTCACTAGTTTCTGCATCAAAACGGGCGGTGGTCTGAATGTTGCTGGTGTCCGAACCGGCCTGCGGTTCGGTCATGGCCATGGCGCCCCACTTGGGCTCGCCTTCGCCAAAGCGGCGCATAAAACGCTCCAATTGCTCCGGCGTCCCCACGGCGTTGATGGCCGCGCCGCCCAATCCGCTGCCCGGAATGCACAAATAGATGCCCGCATCGCCCCAGCTCAACATCTCAATCATGTGAACCAGCTCCAGATTGGCCGTGCGCGGCTCTTTCTCCGGCTTGGACGCCTCGTTTTGATCGACGCCGTTGCGGCTGCTGCTACCATTCTGGTCGCCATTCTTGTGCTGCGCGCGCGCTAGCGCCGAACGCAAATTAGCCTGCTCCATCGCCTGCATCTGCGGCCAGATCATGTTGACAAAGCGCTGCGGCCGCTCATGCTCATGTTCATCCAGCACACGACTGTCCGGCCGCATAGCAAACTCCGCCAACATCTGCACCTGCGACACGCTCTTCTCAATCTTCTCCGGCGTTTTGAACTCGATTGCCATTTTGTTAAACTCCAAGAATTTTGGGAGTAGGGATTAGGAAGTAGGGGTTAGGGTGACTCACGCCTCCTTACTCCCTACTCCTTACTCCCTACTCCTTACTCCTTACTCCCTACTCCTTACTCCCTACTCCTTACTCCCTACTCCTTACTCCCTACTCCCTACTCCCTACTCCCTACTTCCCCTCACCCCATTCCCCAGCCGTCCCACGCCGCAAAGCCGCGCCCGTTGCGCAGCCACAGCTCCACCGGGTGCTCGCGGATGTAGCCGTGGCCGCCCAGCACTTGCACCGCGTTATCGGTTACCTCCAGCACCATGCGTTCGGCAAAGAGCTTGGCCAGGCCGGCGGCTTGCGTGGCGTCTTCGTGATGGTCAAATTTATAGGCCGCCTCCCAGCACATGAGCCGGGCGGATTCGATCTCGATGGCCATCTGCGCCAGCATGAAAGCAATGCTCTGGCGCTGCGCAATGGGCTCGCCAAAGGCCTCGCGCTCCTTGGCATAGGCCAGCGCATATTCATAGGCGGCTCGCGCTTGCCCCACGGCCAGCGCCGCCAGCCCAATGCGGCTCACGGTCAACAGCCGGTTCAGCCGCACCCCTTTGAGGCCGCCCAGCCGGTTCTCTTGCGGAATGGTCAAATTTTCCAGCGTCAAGTGATAAACCGGCAGCGCCTGCGCGCCCATCATCTGAGTGCGCGCGCCCACGGTCAGGCCAGACGTGTGTGCAGGGACGATGAAGCCCTGCGTCAACCCATTTTCTTGCGCATAGACCAAAAACAGCTCGGCATCCGCCGCCAGCGGCACAAACGTTTTGCGCCCGTTGAGCACATAACGGTCGTCCTGTTTTTCGGCGCGGGTGGCCAGGTTGGCCGGGTCAAATTGCACCACCGGCTCGGTCAACGCAGCGGTGGCCCGCGCAAATTTTTCCTCACAAAAGAGCGACAAATAGCGTTCCTTCTGCACCGCCGAGCCAAAGAGCGCCACCGGCACGGCAAACAGGCTGGGCGTCAATAAATGCAGGCTCGTTCCCACATCGCCCCAGCCCAATTCTTCCAAATAGAGCGCGCTGGTCAGCGCCGAATATTCGCCAAAACCGCCATATTGCGCTTCAATGCTGCCGGGCAGCAGCCCCAATTCCCAGCCGGTCTGCACAATTTTGGCCGGCGCGCCTTTCGATTCTTCGCTCTCCCGATAGGTAGCGCGCAGTTCCTTTTCCGCATAGCGGTGGACCGTCTCCACCAGCATCTTCTGTTCCGACGTTAACTCGAACGAATACATCATGACCTCGTTTTGAAAATTACCGGGCAGCTTGCTAATCTGCCGTCATCCCTGACAAGATGACCGGATGACAAGGTGACCGCCTCGACTCATCTTGTCATCTTGTCATCTTGCCATCCGCATCATACCAGGCGCGAGTTGTGCGCTGGTTGTCAAGGTGTTGATGTAGCAGATTTGGGCCAATGCAGTTACTACGGTACAATCATCGACTAAAATTGATGAATGATCCACAGATTATACAAATTTCGCAGATGAAAGTCTATCATTATGCAGGCGCCCCCTGAGCTTGCCAAAGGGGACGCCTGCATAATGATAAAAATCTTTAAAATCTGTGTAATCTGTTGATCAAAAAACTGGTGTTACGAGTCAAACCATGAATCCACCGGAAGAATGCAGCTCTATTGAAGAGGTCCGTTTGGCCATCGACACCATTGATCAGGAGATCATTGGTGCTCTGAGCCGCCGCTTTGCCTATGTGAAAACGATCACGCGCTTTAAGCGGACCGAAGAGGAGATTCAAGCGCCGGCCCGCTTCGCCGCTGTGATCGAATCCCGGCGCGCGTGGGCGCAGCAGGCCGGGTTGGAGCCCGATGTGATCGAGCAAATGTATCGGCATTTGATTGCCCATTTTATCGATGTGGAACGCGCCGAATTAAACTCTCGTTAACATTCCATATGGCCGCATTTGTGATAGAGCGCACGCGGACGGTGACCAAAGCCGCGCCGCAACCCGCTTGTGAAAATTACTATTTAGAACGCAAAACGCTGGGCAACGCCCGCGTGGCTTTGGTGCATGATTGGCTCAACCAGATTGGCGGCGCCGAGAGCGTCTTAGAAGAGCTGGTCTCCTTCTTCCCCGCCTCGCCCATCTATACCAGCATGTACGCACCCGACCTCATGCCGGACGCCTATCGCACGTGGCCCATCCACACCACCTTTATGCAGAAACTGCCCGGCGTGGCCAAACATCACCAGAAATACATACTCGCCTATCCGCTGGCCTTTGGCAATCTAGATCTGAGCGATTATGACCTGGTGCTGAGCAACAAGAGCGGCTTTTGCCACGGCGTGCAAACCAAGAGTAAAGAGGGCCGCCGCACCGTCCACGTCTGCTATTGCCTGACGCCCACCCGCTTTCTCTGGCTCTACGACCAGTATCGCGAGCGCGAGCAGATCAGCCGCCTGATCAACAATGCGCTGCAACCGCTGCTCACCGTGCTGCGCCAGTGGGACTGGATGGCCGCCCAGCGCGTGGACCATTTCATTTCGATCAGCACCGAAATTCAGCACCGCATTCGCGAAATTTATGGCCGCCACAGCACGGTCATTCACCCCCCGGTGGACACATCCTATTTTACGCCCGACCCGCTGGCGCCCGTGGAAGACTACTATCTGATTGTGGGCCGCCTTATCCCCTACAAGCGCATCGATCTAGCGCTGGAAGCCTTTCGGCATCTGCCTCAAGAAAGGCTGATCGTCGTGGGCGACGGCCGCGACCGCGCCGAACTAGAGGCCAAAGCTCCCGCTAACGTCACCTTTTTGGGGCGCCAAAGCCGCGAGCGCATTCGCGATCTGCTGCGCCGTTGCAAAGCGTTTCTCTTTCCCGGCTTTGAAGATTTTGGCATTGCGCCGGTGGAAGCATTGAGCGCCGGGCGCCCCGTGGTGGCCTTTGCCGGCGGCGGCGCGCTGGATACCGTGGCGCGTGGCGTCACTGGCGAGCTGTTTCACGACATGAACGCCGCTTCGCTGCTCGAAGTGCTCAAAAATTTCGACGCCCTTTCCTATCACACCGATGACTGCCGCGCCCAGGCCGAAAAGTTCAGCCGCGAGAATTTCCACGACAAACTCATGGACTTTTTGCTCAGCGTGATCAACCAATATTAATATGGAACTGCGCCAATATCTCCATATCCTGCGGCGGCGGTGGTGGATGCCCGTGCTTTTGGCGCTGGCCGTTGGGCTGTTGAGCGCGTGGCAACTGCGTCCGTGGCAACCGCCGCCCGTGAGTTATCAGGCGTCCATGCGGCTGCTGATCGGCGTGCAGCCTGTCACCACAGCCGACACGGCTGCGTATGATCCTGTCTATTACGCCTGGCTAACCAGCGAATATCTGGTGGATGATTTTACCGAGGTAGTGCGCAGCCAGCTTTTTGCTACAAAGGTTAGCGAGCGGCTCGATCAGCAGGGCATCCAGATCCCGCCCGGTCTGATCCAGGGCGGCGCCGCTACCGGTCGCCAACACCGTATTATTACGCTCAGCTTTGGCTGGCCCGATCCCCAGCAAGCCGCCGAAATTGCCCAGGCCGCGGCGGCGGAACTCAGCCAGAACGCCGCCTTCTATTTTAGCCAGCTTGGTACTGAAAACGCCGCCATCACGATTATGGATGGCCCCAATGTAGCGGAAAGCGGCCCCAGCTTGCGCACCCGTTTGGAATGGCCGCTGCGCGTGCTGCTTAGCCTGTTGGTGGGCGTTGGGCTGGTTTTTCTGTTAGAATATTTAGACGAATCGGTGCGCACCGCCGCCGAACTGGAAGAACTCGGCTTTCGCGTGCTGGGGAGCATCCCCAAATTGTAGGACAACTTTCCAAGTTGTCCCTCTGGGCAAGTTAGGAAACTTGCCCAACAAGGAGCAACCATGACGCTGCAAGAATACATTCGCATTATCCGCACTCGTGGCTGGCTGGTGCTCATTGCCGTACTGGCCTGCGCACTGGCCGCCTATGGCGTCAGCCGCTTTCAGGAAGACCTCTATCGCGCCACCGTCTATGTGAGCACCGTGCCGGCGCGCGCCGATTATGGCCTGGGCATTACAGCCAAGGATCTGCTGCGCAACTTTGTGCTCAACATCCGCACGCCGGAAAACGCCGCCACCGCCATTGAGCGGGCCAAGCTGGATCAGAATCCCTACGAATTTCTAGGCAACGTGACCGTGGCCGATGACGCCAGCACCTTTACCATCCGCATTGACGCCGAGGCGCGACCCCCAGGTGGCCAGAGAGATGGCGCTTTCGCTGGCCGATCTCTTTGTGGAAGAGCGCACGCTCTATTACGCCCAGCAGGACAAGCGCGACCGCATCGAAGTCAAAATCGTCAGCCGCGCCATCGACGCCCCGCAGATCCAGCCCAAACCGCTGATCAACGCCGTGGCGGGCGGCGTGCTGGGGCTGCTCTTTGGTGTTGGCCTGGTGCTTGCGCTCACCTGGATGGAGGCCGATCTGCTGCGCACCCCCGTTGCCGTCGAGCGCACACTGGGGTTGCCCGTGTTAGCCACCATTCCCGTAGTGACGCAACAAGCGCAGGCTCGCCCCGCCGCTCAAGCTGGAACTGTGCGCACGGCACGGGCATCGTAGAACATATTTCGTGTAGGTGCGGCATCCTTGCCGCACATGGTTGGCGGATGGAGACGATTCTCACATTGGGCCAGGCTTGTGCGACAGGGATGTCACACCTACAATTTGGGAAGAACATTCCGCGTTGATTCACCCCAATGGAGCAGACGATCTCACCGCCAACGCCTTCACCCCGCGCCAGAACCCAGCCGCCCCGACTGCTGTTGGGCCGCTCCATCCCCGATTTGCTTTTGTGCATGGCCATCCTGGCCTATGCTCTCTATTTTGCCAACCTGACCCTGACGCGCTATTGGGCCTTTGAGGCGCGCGCTTTGGATCTGGGCAATTTTAACCAGGCCATCTGGAATACGGCCCACGGCAACTGGTTTCATCTGACCAATCAGGAAGGCGTCGTCAACCGGCTCAGCCTGCACGTGGAGCCGATCCTGATTCCGGTTTCGTGGCTCTATTGGATTCACGACGGACCGGAGACGCTGCTGCTGCTGCAGGCCGTGGTGGTGAGCCTGGGCGCGCTGCCCCTTTATGCGCTGGCGCGCCATTTGTTGGGCAATGAATGGTTGGCGCTTACTTTTGCCGCCGCCTTTCTGCTCAACCCTTCCATGCAGGCCGCCAACTGGCTGGAGTTCCACGCCGTGACGCTGGCGCCCACTTTTTTACTGGCGGCGTTTTACTATTTATACACCAATCGCCCCGGCCGCTTTGCGCTCTTTGCCGTGCTGGCGGCGAGCTGCAAAGAAGAGATGGCGCTGCTGCTCTTTATGCTGGGCCTATATACTTTTTTGGTCCTGCAAAGGCGACGCTGGGGAAGCTGGACCATGTTGCTCGCCACGGCGTGGGCGCTGATAGCCGTCTTCGGCATTCAAAACCTCTTTGCGGCGGGCAACATCCACTGGAACCGCTACGGCTATCTGGGCGATAGTCCGCTGCAAATGGTGCTAACGCTGCTGACGCGGCCCGACGTGGTGTGGAACCAATTGGTCGCCGCCCATGCATTGGCATACGTAGCGCGATTGCTGCTAGGCGTCGGTTTTTTGGCCCTGCTGGCGCCCGAGGTGCTGCTGCTGGCGCTGCCCTCGCTGGCCATCAATTTGCTGGCCGACTTCCCGCCCATGCACCAGGTGGATACGCTGATTTACGCTGCACCTATTGTGCCCTTTGTGATGGTGGGGGGTGTGATGGGTGCGCGGCGCATTGGGGTATGGCTGGCCCCAATAAAGGGTGACGAGCGAAATGGCATAAATGGACGGGCGCGAAAGGCGGCGCTGGAACCGCCCTTATCTGGCGAAGGGGGTTCCGCCGCCATTCATGCCCCTACCGGTATCCCGCCACGTTCATCGATAAACACGGATGACGCCAATTCCAATCCATCCGTGTTCCCCCCCATCCGTGTTTACAAAAAATTTCTGCCGGCGTTGCCTGTCGGTTTGCTGGTCTTTGTGTGCGCCATCGTCGATCAGCAACTGCATGGCTATCTTCCCTGGAGCGGCAACTATCTGCCTCTGCAAATCACGCAACACCACCGCAACGCTGCCCAGATCATCGCCCAGATTCCACCCGACGCCAGGGTTTCGGCCCAGGATCGGCTGGACCCACACGTGAGCGGGCGTGAGACGATCTATCTTTTTCCACGCGTGGAGGATGCCGACACGATCTTTTTGGACGTGACCGGCCCCGCCTGGCCGCAGCACCCCAGCGACCTGCGGCGCACTGTGGATGAACTAATGGCGCAGGGTTTTGGCGTGGCCGCGGCGCTGGATGGGTATCTGTTGCTGCGCAAAGGGGAGCCCAATCGGACGCTGCCGGCGACCTTTTATGATGCGTGGCGTGTGGACAATTTTCAGCCACAGAATTCCGTTGCAGCCAATTTCGGTGACGAACTGCGCCTGTTGGATGTGCGCGTGGCGCGCGACCGCTATGGCGAACTGGTGGTGCAGACCTTCTGGCAGCCGCTGCGAACTATTGACCGTGCGATCCGCTTTTACATTGGCTATCTAGATCGCGCGGGGGCCGTGCTTTACGATACCCAGTTTTATCCCCCCGTGGCCAATTTGTGGTATCCTACCGACTTGTGGCAAAGTCAGGGCGGCAATCAAGCCTTTCTGGTGCAAACCTTACCGTGGACGCTGGATGTCGACCGTTTTACTCTTGTGCTTGGAGCATTTGATGCCGCCATTGACAGCGACTGGTATAATGGAGAGCGGCTGCCCGTGACGGCTGCGCCGCCCACCATGCCGGTTCTGGAAAATGGCGCGCTGCTGCGGCTGGGTGGTTTTGAGCGCGATGCCAGTGGCAATTGGCAACCCGTTGCGCCGGATGCCGCCAAACCAGTGCGCGCTACCGACGCCCGCTTTGGCGATCAGATCGTGCTGGATGGGGTAACGCCGCCGGCGCTGGCTAACCGAGCCATCACATTTACGTTGGCGTGGCGGGCCACGGCGCCGCTGCCGGATGATTACACCGCCTTTGTGCATCTGCTCGATGCCGCCGATAAAAATGTGGCCCAGTTGGACTGGCAGCCGCACGATGCGCTGGGACTGCTGCCCACCTCGCACTGGATTGTGGGGCAGCCGGTGGTGGACACGCAGACGCTGCCGCTGCCGGATGCACTGCCGCCCGGTGAATATCGTTTGATTGCGGGCCTTTACCGCTGGCAAGATGGGACGCGATTGCCCGTTACAGGGGCTGATGCGCTGTCGGGAGATGTGGTTGAAGTGGGCAAAATACGGATCGAAAGTGATACTGGTGAGAGGTGAAATGATGAGCTACACAATTGAAGTATCAGAGCCAGTTTACAATTTACTCAATCAACAAGCGTATACCCAAAATAGCAGTTTAGATAAAGTCCTTGAACATTTACTGACAGCTGCGCCGTTTATTTGGCCAGAAACCGCCAATTTAACCGAAAAAGAAACCTTACAACAGGAAATCATAAAATTATATTCTACCGATTTAGAATATCAGGAGTTATTAGGTCTAAAACAGATTTTGGCGGACTTTTTTGCCCATAAAGCCATTGATGAAGCAGACAAAATTTGGGACGAAGAGAATGACTGACCTGATCACGCTTACCAACCCACGCAGCGCCGCCGCTGAGGCGTACCAGAGTTTGCGCACCAGCCTTGAATTTTCCAGCCTGGAGAAGTCGCTCAAGACTTTGCTGGTGACCAGCGCCGACGCCCACACGGACAAAAGCAGCGCCGTGGCCAATCTGGCCGTGGTGATGGCCGAGGCGGGCGACAAAGTGATTTTGGTGGATGGCGATCTGCGCCGTCCGCAGCAGCACGAAATTTTTGGGCTGCACAACCAGCAGGGGCTCAGCTCGTGGCTGCCGGAAGGTGGACCGGCGCCGCTGCAACAGACCAGCGTGAACCGCTTGCAGGTGCTGACGGCCGGCCCCACCCACGCCAACCCGGTGGCGCTGCTCAGCGCCCGCCGCCTGGGCGACGCGCTGGCCGAACTCAAAGGCCAAGCCGACTATGTGCTGTGCGATGCACCACCCGTGCTGGCCGTGACCGACGCCGCGTTGTGGGCGGCCAAAGTGGATGGCGTTGTGCTGCTGGTCAACGCCGGCGGCACCAAGCGCGATCAAGCCCTGCAAGCGCGCCAAACTCTGGAACGCGTGCACGCGCACATTGTGGGCGCCGTGCTGCTCAACGCCGAACGCGATGCGGCGATGTTGGGATATGAGCAATAGGGAGTATTGAGTAACAGGCAGGAGCTACAAGCTTCCAGGCAAGATACGCAAACCGCATACTCAATACTTGATACTCAACACGTTTATCACAACCCAAATTGACGCACAAAACCACGACCTTAAAGACCCAAGCGATTACCTCCGCCCCCGCACTGGCGGCTGCGATTCGAGAAACGCATTTGCGTGACTTTGCAGTCTCCACGGCGCAATTTTGCGCGCCCCAGCACAAGCTGGTGCAGATGTACCGGGTTGTGGGGGGCAATGGTACGGGCAAAGTGGATGGGGTGGATTCAAAAGTGCGCGAGGGGGCATGGGCGGATGAAGTGGCCGCGGAGGCGCAGGCCGCGGCCGCCGTGGTGGGCGATGTGGCGGAGCGGCTGCGCCGGTTGGGGGCGGCCTATGGCGAATGGAAACATTTTGACGCCCCGGCCTATTTTGATATTCCGCAGCCACAGGCCGATCTGCTCCTCACCGTTACGGAGCGCGTAAACTCAGTTTATGTGCATTTTCAAATGGATCTGCTGCTGCCCGCGTTTGGCAAAGCCGAGGCGTATTGGGCCAACCACTTTGTACCCGCCTATCACGCGGCCAATATTGCCCAAGTAGGCCGGGATGAGCCTGCAGATGCGGGGGAGATGCATCCTCACTCATCGCATAAGGTCAATGGCGTTCATTCGGGAAAGTCACTCAATGGAGCCGATGCGGCGCTTTTGCAAACCATGGCCAAAACGTATTTGTCCACGACTTTTTGGCCCAGGTGCAGCCCACCATGCTCCAGCGCTGGCAACGACTCATGGCCGTCATCCACGCCACCTGCCACATATTGGCCGACGACATTGGGTACTTAACCACCAATGGCGCTGAAGATGAACGCAGCCGCTACTATCGGCATTGGCGGCGTTCAGCAGCACCGGGTTTGCCCAGCGAACTCTGCCCTGCGCTGGAGGAAATTCCCACGCTGTCGCTCACCTTTACGTTTCCACTGCCTGTGCATCGCCAATCGGGGCGACCGCGCCGCCTACGCACCAATCGCGTAACGCAACGCTGGTGGCGGCGTATAGCTGACAGTGTTCGCTCTGTTTCAGCCAGCCTGAAAGCATGTGTCTACTGCTCGTGAGTTTCGGTTTTGGGCTGCTTGGCTTCCACAAACCGCTGGCGCATCTCAATCTGCCGCTTCCGCCGCCTTGCGTCCTTCCTCCAGCGCTCGATCCAACCGCGAACGATACGTCGCATCATATTCGGCATCGTTAGTCGGCCCAAACACGTAGCTGACCACCGCGCCACCGCCACCCCAATAGCGGCCCCGATTATAAAGTTCGACAATTTGCCCACAAGAACCTCCTATACTGCGGTTGAGATGAGAACTATAATAGTGACGATTCAGGATAAAATCTGCAAATCTGTGCATCTGTTGATCAACCGGCTTTTAACCTCACTTCCGGAATCGCGGCGCCACCGCATCAGCAAAAAGACGCAGCCCCTCCTGCGCCGGGGCATCCATAAACCAGAGCATGAAATGGGTCACGCCCATATCTATGCACTGTTGCAAATGCTGCGCCACCTGATCGGGCGTCCCGATAATGAAGCGCTCGGTCAGCGTGGGCGGCAATTCATCCGTCTTTCCGCTGGCAAAGGCTGCCACATCCGCCGCATACGTATCACCGGGGACCAGCGCCATCATGTTTTGCAACTGGCGGCGGATGCCCGCCACATCGGGTGCGATCAATATCTGCGTCTCCAAACTGCGCTCAATTTCATCAATGTCCCGGCCAACTTTCGCACAGGCTGCGCTAATTCATCCAGCAGCCGGCGCAACTCGGGCAGGCTGGCCGGTGTGGTGTTCCAGCCCTGGCCATAACGGGCGCATGCTTCCAAAATCAGCGGATGGTTGCGGCCAAACCAGATGGGCGGATGGGGCTGCTGCACGGGCAGCGGCGTGGCCGTGGCGTTGGCAAATTGATAATAACCGACCCGCATAGCTGACCGGCTCCGCGCCTGCCAGAGCAAGAGTGCTAATCTCGCGCCCTCCAGCGTGCGCGCCATGCGCTCATCCTCGTCCGCCGGAAACCCAGCCCATAAGCGATGTTCAGCCGCGCTAAGCGGCGTCGATAAAAGATAAAGCGTCCGCCCGCGATCTGATCCAGCGTAGCCGTCATTTTGGCCGTCAGCGCCGGGTGGCGGAAAAAGTGCGCCTGGTGAATCAAGCCCAGCCGCGCGCGGCGGGTGGCCCCGGCCAACGCGGCCAGCGTAGTCCAGCCTTCCAGAATGGCGTTGTCCTTGCCCAGCATCAGGTGATCGGCCACCCACAGCGCATCATAGCCCAGCGCCGGCCGCTTGCGCCATGCGCATGGTGACCGCTGTATCCAGCGTCGTGTAGCTGGCCGTGCGAAAGAGCCGCCCGCCAGCAGAAGCAAAAATGGGAACACAGAAACCAAATTGGATGGGGTGCATTGCTGTTTGCTCCGGTGAGGTTGGTCAAGATAGTGCGCAAAATGGATGAATCTATGCTATCACAAACGGGTTGAATGGTGATAATGCCGGCCCGTCTAGCGTGAATGAAGTCAAAGGTCAGAATAGCCACAAAGAACACAAAACTCATTCGAGCTTTTTGTGTTTTCTGTACTTTGTGGCTATTGATCGTTTTTGCAGTTGAGCAGTCTTGGTTTTGATAACTCTGGCTTAACCACAACTCGCAGCCAGATCGCCAGCCCCACCACGCTCAACTGAACGCCGTTGCCAACTATCGGGCCCATACGCAAAGACAACCGTGGCTCCCGCCGGCAGTTCAACGCCGCACCAGATAATTGGCAGCATAAATCGGCGTTTCAGTGCCATCCACCCAGGCGCGCTAGCCCGGATAATAGCTGTCGCTCAACACGAGCCGTGCTGCTTCCTGGCTGTGCGCGCAATTCAATCCGCTCCGGCGCATATGCCATAATTTCGACCCCATCATCTGGATGACCGGTGGAAACCAATGGCGCCGCGCCTTCGAGGATGACCGTCTGATCCAACTGATCCACATGCTGCTTGACCAGCGTCAGCGCCGCCTCATCGGCGGCGGACAGGCTTTGATGCACCAGGTACGCACGCGGCAAAACATCCAGATTTTCATATATTTTAATATCGCCGCTGTGGACGCGCTTAAAATGGCCGCGGTCGCTGGCAGCAGTGGTGTGAACGTCCCCGTGCGTTCGTCGACCAGCGTGGCGGCTTGAACTACTGCACTCAACGCCGCAGAATTTTGCTGAAACTGTTCGGTCAACTGAACCTCAATATGATCGGGCGCAGGGGAGCATCAAACTCAAAGCGCACAATATATTCCTGCCGCCCTCCACATCCCGTAAAGCGATCTGCGCCTGCGGTGGGCTCTGCCCATGGACTATCCAGCGCGCTGTCCGCCCAATCCGCACCCGCCATAATGGAAAATTTTGCGCCATCGGCGCTAGCGATTTTTACATGGGCCACGGGCATATCGGCTGGTAACGACGCCAAAGACTGGGCATCACCTCCAAATAGCCGATCAGATCGGAGACGTGGCCTCAAATGGCTGCGGGATGGTGATAATGTTCACAGGCTGCGCATCCAATGGCGCCGATCTGCCGGTCATAATAAATGTCGTCAAACCAAAGATCGCGCACCTTATCGGTCATCACATATTGGATATTGAGAAAATTGAGCAGATTGGTTGGCGGGATTTGGCGCAACTGCTCGCGCAGGCGGCCATCCGGCACCACCTGTTCGGGCGGCATAAAGAGCGACAGCGCGCGGATGTAGCGCTGCAGCGGCAGCACGCCGCCATCAAAGCCATCCACCGAAGGCACGCGCCAGAGCAGCGCCAGATTGGGCGCCAATATCTCCTGCTCTTTGAGCGCCACAATCAGTTGGTCAAACGCCCGCTGATCCAGCGCGGATCGGCTGTCCGCCGCATCGACAAAAATGGTGTAAAAATCGGCCATGTCGCCGGGGTCAAAGCGCGTATCGCTCAGGCTGAGGAAGCGTCCCATGGCGGCTGGCCCTAATTGGGTGCGCCGCGGGTCGGTCAGCAGATGGGCCGGGCCGGTGCGCACGCCGCTGACGGCTTCGGGCGCGGTGGGCTGCGTGTGGGGCAATGCATTGGCGGCCAGCAGCAGATCCAGCGCGATCAGCAGCGCAAGGAGCACGGGCCGGGCCGAAGCGCGCCGTCGCCAACCGCCATTTTGGCCATTGTTCGCTAGCTTAGAGAGCACCCACTCGGCGCCCACGCCTGCCAGCACGGCCGCCCCCATTGTGTAGAGCATCATCCAGCGCGCCGGCGTGCGGAACAGATCAAACCCTGGCGCAAATTTGTAGAACAGGAAATAGAACGGATTCCAGCGCCCGGCAGCCAGAAACAGCCCCAGCCCGACGAAGAGCAGCCCGAAAAACCAACCAATTGTGATGGATTCAGCCCGCCCTTTCCATACACCAATAGCCGCCAGCAGCAGCCCAATCAGACCAATATAAGCCACAAATTCAGTATAGCCCGACGTGGCGAAGACCACGCCCAAGTCGGCCAGCCCATAGCTGGGCAGCAGCGTCCACAAAAGCTGGAGCGGCTTCAGGCTGAAACTGGTGGCCTCGGCATAGCTCAACCCGCCGCTGCGCAACCCCAAATTGCTCAACTCCAGCGTGGGCAAAAGCTGTGCTCCTGTCATACAAAGCGCCAGTAGCGCGCTGCTAAAATAGAGCGCCAGCCGTTCTGCCAGTGCCCACCATAAACGAGAATTCCAGAATATCGTGGGCCGGGCAAGTTTGGAAACAGACCCTACAATTGCCCACATGCCCAATCCAAACAAATTAATATATGCCGTCTGCGTATGCCCCGCCAGCAGCATCAACGCTGCCACCGCACTCAACCCAACCACCTGCCCATAAAATTCCCACGTCCGCCAAAACTGCTGCCTCCTCCCAATCGCCCCTTCCCACTCACCCTCTCTCCCTTCCCTTAGCTCACGCGCCACCCTCCGATCGTAAATCGTAAATCGTAAATCGTAAATCCACACCATCCACGGCAGCCACGCCGCCCCATTCATCTGATTGATATGCCCCATCAGCCCGCCGTAAAAGCCGCTGCCGCACAGCGTCAACCCGGTGACCAGCCCGGCCCAGGCGCCATAGCCCCAGCGCCGCATGAGCAGATAGCCGCCAAAGCCCAGCAGCCAGGCGTGCATGGCTGCACTCCAATAGATCTGTTTGGTCACCGGCAGCCAGATCAGCGGCCAATGCAGCGGATAAAGCACGGCGGCTTGCGGATTGGCCAGAAAGGGAACGCCGAGAAAGCTGTATGGATTCCAAAGGGGGATGCGTCCGTGGCGCAGCGCGTCGGCCGCGTAATCGCGATAGGGGTAAAAATAGAGCAGAAGAATGTCGCCGCTGGCCAGCACCCGGTTGGTAAAGAGGAGCCGGTAAAAGAGCAGCAGCACAAAGAGGGCCAGAGCAAGCGCTGTGAGGGTGTGGATGCGCCTTGGCGCGATTGACCTGGGGCCATTGGAAAGGAATCGAATTGCGAATGGTGACAAGATGATATGATGATAAGATGAAGGGGTGACGCCTGACTTGTCATCTTGTCATCCGGTCACCCTGTCATCCCCTCACCATCACCCGCCCAGCGCGCTGCCGCGCATCTCCATGGGCAGCAGGAAAGTCATGCCGCTGGAAACGGCCAGCACCAAGAGGAGGATCAGCCACGGCGCGGCTTCCAGCAGGGCGCGGCCGCGGTTGCGGTGCGCCTTGGTTCCGGCGTTGAGCGCCAGCGCATGGCCGCAAAGAGGCCGCCGTAGGTGATGATCGTTTGCAAATCTGAATCGTATTGCGGGCAGGCACAAAGAGCGCCGCTAGCGTCCAGTCCGGTTCACCCAGCAGCGGCAGGCCCAGCGTGCGGGCGAAAAAGGTTTGGAAGGCCGGTACGAGCGTCATGGCGCCGGTGAGAAAATGGAACAGGTAGTGCGCAAACCAGATGGCAAAACCCAGCGGCACAAAGCTGTAGGCATAGCGCATCACAATGCGATTGAGCGACTCTTTGCCCCTGGTGATCAGCTTGCCCAGTCCGGCTGCCACATAGCTAAGCGCCAGGGGAATCACCACCGCCGCCAGCAGGAAAACCAGGCCCAATACCAAGGTCTCGCTCTGCGTATTCAGAGCCCCGCCAATGAATTGTTCCAGCCGGTAATAGGCGGCGTCATGCCAAAAGCGTTCATTAGCGCCAGCGACGCCGCCACAATGGCGAGCCAGGGTCCAGCCGGTGACGCCAGGTTTGCTGAACAGTTCATTGCCGGGCGGGCGCACGGCCAGCGCCACGTTGTCGTGCGGACAGGCGCGCACGCAATCCAGGCAGAAGGTGCAGTTCATGTTGCTCTGGATGGTGGGCACAAAGAGTTCAAGCTGACAGCCGTCTTGATGAGTGACGGCGTTGCCGTTGATGCAGTCCTGTGTCTTACAACTGCGGCACGTATCCAGGCTGCGCGCGGTAATCTGCGTGGGGCTGACGGTGCTATAAAGAAAATTGAAGGTGCCCAGCGGACAGACGTACAGGCAGAAGCTGCTGCGCGTAAAGAACGCTTCCAGCACAAAGGCCACGCCAAAATAGGCCACGGTGAGCCAGGCCGTCCACAGCGGCGTCCCCCACAGGTCAAAAAGCTCGTAGCTATAGATAATGGCCAGCAAACAGATCAGCGCCAGCCACTTGTTGCGTAGCGCCTGCGGCCAGCGCCGCGTGGGGCGCACCAGCCACTTGGCCAGCCGCCGCGGCAGCATAAACGGGCAGGCCGCGCAAAATAGATTGCCCACCAGCAGCAGCGCCAGCACCACCAGCCCACGCGATAGCACCCAATGCTCACCGTACCACATTTTTGGCCGCAATTTGCGCCAAAGAAGCCGTCCACAATGATGGCCGCCGCCAGCGTAACGAGTACAATTTGCACCATGCTGCGGGCGTGTTTCCATTTGAGCAGCGCCCCCAACAGCGGAATGCGCAAAATGTCGAACCGAAAGCGCCGATTTTGAATAGAATTAATCATTGGCGCCCTCGCTTTCGTCAACCCCGTCGCCTGACGAGCGCAAGAACCAAAAGACCAACAGCAAAATCGGAATCAGCGCACCACCACCCAGCGCCAGCAGATAGCCCATGGAGAGCCCGGCCAGACCGCGCCACGGTTATCCTCCGCCATCTTCGATGTCATGGGCATGGATGCTCCTGCCCTGCATTATCTGCCTGCACATTCTGTGCCTGCGCACTTTCAACCCAGCACACTTTCAACCTGTGCATTGGTTTGCGCGCTGGCCAGCGGACTGGTCAGCACAAAAGAGGGCGTCACAATGGGGCTCTCAAATTGATTCAGATTTTGCGGCAGCAATTCCAAAATGAAAAAGGCGCCTTCCACTCGCCATCGTCATCCTCGACGATAAAGATGCCGTTCCATTGCCCAATGGGCGCAAAGTCATACAGAATTGATGTCGCCGGATATTGCTTCGGGGTCGACCAATTTCGGTCATCAAGTCGTTACCAGGCTCACAGGCAATTCAGCGATCCCGGTGGGGCCAGATAGGCCTGTCCACGTTGAGCCCATTGATCGGCTCATACGTTTTAATGTCATAAATGACCAGCGAGACATAGGTTTCGCCCGGCGTGGTCACCGGGTATGGGCTGACCTGAATCAGCCATTCGTACTTTTCGGTCAGGTCGCCGGCCACAATGACGCCGCCGTGAGCTTGGGCAGGCTGCACCGTGAATATGGCGAAGGCGAATGGCTAGGAGGAGAAGTCGGCCGATGAACGAGCGGGGGCGGGAAAAATCGGCAGCGCCTGGCGGTCCCCTTGATGGGGCGCGCCTTTATTGAATTGAAGAGTACGCACAATATTTCTGCTTCAATACTAAGCGCCAACGCCGGCCTTATCTCAAGAGGTAAACCCGCTTTGGTTTCGATACGGCTGCCAACTGCCGCAGCCTACTCAACCGCTGCTAGTACACTGTTACGGAGATTATGACGGTTTAGAAGTCCGACTTCTTTGAGAAGTCGGACTTCTGGAATCCCTCATCATTTACGTAACAATGTACTAGTCTTGTCAACCACATGCGATCCCGTTGAATCTCGTCCAATAGGTGATTGCAGATTACGGTTGCATGAGCGCGTTTGGGTCCATTCCCTTCATCGTTCTGATGCTTCTATTCATCCGCATAGAAGCCCGCATAATCACGAGGGGATGCCGCTAACGCTCGATCATTGTAATGGCCAGATCGATTGTTACATCATGAACAATCGATCTGTGGTACAAAATTTAACCGCATTCCAGCGGGATATTAGCGCCCAATGCCCAAGCTGCCGCCAAACGCCGCCGACAGATCTTGATAAATAGCGGCAATATTGGCTTCGTCGCCCTGGTAAAAATTACCATTGGCGCGCGTGGCCAGGTCGCGCAGGATGTCGCTGTCGGCGTCGTCGCCATAGGCAATGGTGAAGACCGCCGTGTCGTTGGCCGTGGCCGCCGCCAACAGGTTATCATCAAAAGTGAAGCGAATGCTGTTGGTGTCCAGCCCATCGGTCAGCAGCACCATGGCGTTGGCCGCGCTCGAGCTGGTCGATTCGTTGATCATGTACGCCCCCGCGCCCACGGCATCATAGAGCGCGGTGCCGCCATTAGCCTGCATGGCGTTGATCGTGCTGATCATCTCTTCTCGCCCATCGGCCACCATCTTGCGGTCCATGTAAAGATAGGGTTCATCGCTAAAGCCGATGATGGTCAGAAAATCCTCATCGCCCATCTGCTCCACAAATTGCACCGCCGCCGCCCGCATCCCTTCAATTTTAGAGCCCTCCATGCTGCCCGAAACATCCAGCAGCATAACCAAATTGACATCCTTGCGCGCCGCCTGCCACAGATCCTGCACAGCGTAGATGGTCTGCGCACTGGGTGCGCCAAAGACAATCGCGGGCTGCGTCAGGTCGACACCACGGCTGGCGTCCAGCGGCGGGCCAACAATCACCTGGCTGCTAACCGGGCGCAGGCCGTGGTTCATGGCCCGCTGCTGTGATTCAACGCTGAGCAGGAAGTCGCGGAAGAGCGTGGCAGCCTCCTGCGTTTCGGCATCGGCAGCACTATTGATGCAGGCGGGGAAGGTGGCCATAAAGGTCCCTTCAAAAGGATAGACTGGGATAATATCATACCCCTCGGCGCCATTTTGGCCATAGCGCACCACCGTGCTTTCATACATGACCGCCGCGCCCAAATGGGCGGCGCCGCGCTCGCTCATGGTGCGGCCCAGCGTGTCTGTATCGGCGCCAAACCAGGAGACGGCGTTCTCAAACGCGCTGACCGACGCCTGCACAATGGGCTGCTCAATCTCGCCGGCGCTCACGGCGTCCGCCTGCGATTGGGCGGCCTGCACAATCGCCAGCAGCGTGCTGGCGCCGCTGTCCGACAGGCCGGGGTGGGTGTGGCCAATGCGCAGCGTGGGGCCAAACTGCCCGCCGCTATAATAGGCCCACGCCGACGGATCGGCGGCCAGGCTGCCCACATCCAGCCAGCCCAGCGAGCGGCCCGGCCAGCCCAGCGCTTCGGCCACTGGTCGCCACATACCGATGACCAGCGGGCTTTGGGCCGTGGAAACGCAGTCTGCTTGAAAATTGTTCACACCCTGCTCGGCCAACACGCCGGTCCAGACCGGGCTATCGGGCAGCCACAGTGCGGGCAGTTCTTGGCTTTCGCTCATATTCACAATGGCCTGGCCCGATTCCTGCGGCGTCAATTGGACAAAGACCGGATTGCCATCGGCCGTTTCGGCCTGCGCATCGTTAAAGAGCGCGATACTCTCTGCCAGCCAGGCGGTCAGCTCGGTGTTGGCGGTCACATTGACCACGGCGGCATTGCGCGGCGGGCCCTCGTTGCGGCCACAGGCTGCCAGAACGAGGGTGAGGAAGAGGAGCCAAATATAGCGCCGCTCCGACTGCACCGCACGGCCAAAGATCTGTCTGGTGCGTCGGAGATTAAGGAGGCCGTGCATCGCAGTCTTCGCTATATGCGTCCCCCCTCCCAGCCTCCCGTTGAAGGGGAGGGTCGGGGTGGGATTAAAAGTCATTTTTCTCTTCATGCTTACCGTCCCACCGTAATCAGCGTCATTTCAACGTAGCGATCTGCGGCCTGCACTTCGGGGTCTTCGCTTTCGCGGTTTTCCACCGGCGGCAGCGTGGCCTCCACAATAAAGCGGGTGGGGTCAATGCCCAGCGAGACCAGATAGTCGACTACGGATTGGGCGCGCGCTTCGGCAAAGTCCAGAATCTCCTGCTCGGTGTACGTTCCCGCCGGGCCGGGCCAGGCCGACGAGCCTTTGACCCGCAGAAAGAGGCCCACGCTTTGGGTCAAAGTAGGCGCCACGCAATCATCCAGAATGCGCCGCGATTCGAGCGTCAGTTCGGTCGATTCGGGTACAAAGGCAAAGCGGCGACAGGGCAGCACAGCCAGTGTTTCAGCATCGTTGACGTTGACGCCAGCTAGCTCCACCTTGGCCGAAATTGAAAAGCTGTCGTTGACCGGATTGCCATTGGCCTGCAAATCGGCCTGCGCCGCCGACCGCGCCACAAAGCCCGGGTTGACCAGATCACCCACATCGCCCGCCGGCGCATCCACGCCGGAAGCGGCCCAGACGCGGCGCGCAATGCCCAGCCGGTTGATCAGCGCTGTGGGGTCGCGCATGACAAAGGCGTTATCACCCAAATCGGCCTGCGCCACGTTTTCCAGCCAGGCCCGCAGATCGTCGGCCGCGCTTTCGGCATAGACAAAGCTCCAGTTATTGTGGCCCCACTGGGCAATCTGGCCGGCGGCCGCGTCAAAATTCTCAATTTGCTGCTTCAGCGTGGCGAACCAAGCATCATGGAACTGCTGCACCAAATTTGCGTCGCGGTTGATCGACTGGCGCGAAGTCACAATCACATCCACAGCAATGCGCATTTGGTTGGAGCTGATCAGCGGCGCGCCGCCGCTCTGTTCGGCATCGTAAATGTCCGGCTCCCAGCCCGACACCACATCGGCCTGCCCGGCGTTGAAGGCCGCCACGGCGTCGGCCACTGAGTCTTGCGGCACCAGCGTCACGTCGAAGCGCGGGTTCAGGCGCGCGATGGAGAGCACATAGTAGACAAAATATTCGCCCACGCTGCCGCGCGAAAAGGTGATGCGCTTGTCGCGCAGGTCGTTGATGGTGGGCGCGTCGCGCACCCAAAGCTGATCGGCGCCGGCGCTCTCGTCCACCACGGCGGTCACAATGCCGGCGCCGCTGAGCGCCACCGAGTCCAGCGTGGTGAGCAGACAGTTCCACTTGCCGCTGTCGAGCAGGGCCGTGCGCTGCTCTTCGGAGACATCGTAGGCCGGGTTTTCGTCCAGCAGGAAGGGGACGATGCCCAGGTGGAAGCCGTGCGCCACATCTACGCCCGCCATCTGCATCTGCTGCAACGTGAAGTAGCTGCCAAAGGCATCGGCGCCACAAATGTATGTGGGCAGCCCGTCGCTGGCGTCATAGTCTGGGGCGAAAATTGGGTCCGGCGATTTGAGATCGGCGGCGGGAATGGTGAGGCCGCCCTGGCCGGCCGGCGTCGCGCCGCTTGGGGCGGCGGGCGTGGGTGCGGGTTCATCGCGCACAAAATTGGCGATCATGGAGCCGGCCACAATAAGCAGGGCCACGCCAATTATGAGAAAGAATAGCAATCGAGTTCGGTTCATCATTGAACGACTGTCCTTTAAATCAAGAGATGGTTGGATCAACAGATTCCATAGATTTGGAAGATTTAGAATCTATTTAAGCAGATTCAGGGAAGAATTTCACGACAATAAGCTGACGTTCTGATTATATCGCCGATGGGACCAGATAGAAAACGCTGTGCCAAAAGGCTTGACAATGGCGGATGCGCGCAGTATACTAGGGTACAACTATACGAAATTTAAACTTGCTTTAAGGAGTTATCGAATGGATGCACTCAATCCCACTCTTGCGGAATCTGTCCAAGATGCTGATTCGAATACAGATGCGGTTCAACCGGATGCGGTTGAGGCCGCCGCAGATGCCGCCACTGATCAAGCAGTGACGACCGAACTGGATTTACCCAGTCCGTTGCGCGCCGACAGCGCTCTTGACGATGCCGTGACGGCGTTTAACAACTATATGGTGCGCAAAGGCTTTAGCGACAACACCATGAAGGCCTTTCGCAACGACCTGAAAATCTTGGTCAACTTTCTGGATGGCGCCACGTCGCTGCACCGCATTACCACACAACATTTAGAGGAATTTCTGGAGTGGCTGCAATTTGAACGCGGCAAGCCGTGCAGCGCCAAAACGCTGGCCCGCCGCATTACCACGCTCAAAGTCTTCTTCGGCTGGGTGCATGGCATCCACGTTATCGGCACCGACCCGGCCGAGCCCATTGTGCAGATGCCGGCCAAGACGCCGCTGCCCAACGTGCTGCGCGACGAAGAGATCGGCCGCCTGGTGCGCACGGCCCAGGACTATCTGTGGGACCGCAACAAGGCGGATGCCCGCCCCTATCTGCTCGTCAGCCTGCTGCTGCAAACCGGCATGAAAAAGGCCGAATGCGCCCGCCTGCTCATTACGGATATTGACATTAGCCGACCGCAGGCGCCCGAACTGAATATTCAATATGCCGAAGAGCGCCACGCGCACAAAAACCGCTCTCTGCCGCTGACGGCCAGCATTGTGGCCCCGTTCAAGCAATTTTTGGAGCAGTACAAGCCCGAACAGTTTCTCTTTGAATGCACGCCGCGCAACCTTGAATATGTACTGGATGAAGTGGGCCAGCGGGCCGACATCAAGCGCACCCAAGTCGGCTTCGAGACGCTGCGCTGGACCTGCGCCCTGCGCGACTATCGCACCGGCATGTCCGAAGAACAACTGCGCCAGAAAATGGGGCTGAGCAAAATTTCCTGGCGCGAGACGCGCGAGAAGATTTTCCAACTGGCCAATCGGTGAGGGATTTCAAGATTTTATGGTTCAACCGGATCTCATGTGGTTGACGAGGGAGGTGCGCCCTCGTAGGTCACTCTTGCAGAGTGACATCCGTCGGTAGACCGAGTCCGTCACTCTGCAAGAGTGACCTACGAATGTCAACCACCTGGAATCCTGAAGAACCGATTTTATTTAACCACGAAGAGACACGAAGGATACTTCTCTTCTTCGTGAACCTTCGTACAACTTCGTGGTTAATATTTCTTCCCCATGACCCAAAGTTTTCTTGAATCGCTAAATTACCGCCAGCTCATGCTGCTGCAGGCAGCACCCTCTTCAAGCTGGACGATGCAGAGCGCCTGCTGTGCGTCAACGAGGCAGGTTCGCCGCCGGCCCCCTTCTTCTTTATGGGGCCGCCCTACGGCCACGTGTGGCGACTGCGCCACGATGCGCCTGCAGCATTGGAATCTGAACTGGCCGCTCTCTGTCAAGACGAACCGATGCTGGTCGATGCGGGGACACAAACGGCGACCGCACACGACATCAACCTGCCTTTACATTATGACGCCATCAAGGAGTTGATTGGCCAATATGGGTCCATCGAAACCGAGTGGCGCGGCCCAGCCTATTTTTTCCCCGACGACATCCCTGTATCAGAGCGCACTGTGCCAATTGACCAGACCAATCTGCACTTGGCGCAGGGTCCCTTTGCCTGGCTGCACGAAGAGTGGCATCTGGTGCAGCCTGCATGGCCTGGGTGGAGCGTGATGCCATAGCCTCGGTCTGTTTTAGTTCGCGCTTGACGCCGGAGTCTGCCGAAGCGGGCCTGTGGACGGCGGAGGAATATCGCGGACGCGGCTATGCGAAGCGTGGTGGTCACGGCCTGGGCCAAGCGGTGCAGCAGATCACGCCGCCCCCTCTACAGCACCGCGTGGGATAATCTGGCTTCGCAGGCCGTGGCCCGTAAATTGGGGCTGATTTTTTATGGCGAGGATTGGAGTTTGCGATGGCAGTAGGCCTGCATGAAGTTATCCCCCTTTTTGGCGGTCAAAGATATGACAAAGTCGATTTGAGAGCCCGACCGATGTGGCGGAGGGGACGCGACTCTCTGAGATGGAACATGAAATAAATAAAGTGGCCAGGTCTGAGGCCGCTTTATTTTATGTTATACCCGTTACTTCATCACAATCGGCAAGAAATACTGGGGCGCTTGTAACGCGAAGCTCCAATTATAATCCGCACCCATGGTGCGGCCATCTTCGGCCTGCACGCCGCCGGCGCCGCCTTTGAGCGTGGCCGTCACGTTCCCACCGACGGCCGCGTTTGGCGTAAAGCCGACGCCCACCGTTTTGCTGCTGTTAAAGTCGACCAGCAGATAGCTTGTGCCGGCAATGGCCTTGCCGCTGGCGTCTTTGACCGTCAACGCGTTCTCTATCGTCTCGATCTTCATGGGGACGGCAAAGCCAATCTCGATGGTGGTCTGGCCTTGCCCGCCCGGCGTGGGCGTCCACGTGGTTGGGGCGATGGCCCATGGCGTACCGCTCTGCAGCGGCGTCCAGTCGGAGAGGTTGCCGCTGGTGTCGTAGGCGCGCAGGCCATAGAAGATGGTCGTGTTGTCGTCCAGCCCCCACAGCTTGGCGTCCACAATATTGTTGGTGCCGGTCACCACCTCTTTGGGGCCCATGTTGCGGCTGTAGATAAACTGGTTCGGGTCGTTGACCAGACCGAAACCGATCTCATAGCCCGCCAGATCGCGCTCGCCGTTCTGCGTCCACTTGACCACCAATTCACCCGCCTGCGGCACTGCCGTCAAACCAGTGGGGATAGCCGGGGCGACCTTGTCATCCACCGTGATCACCACATCGCTCACCGCCATGACCGCGCCGTTGGCATCGTCATCCGCAATCACCACCAGCCGATAGCTGCCGGAGCCGATCTGCTGCAGATCGGCGGTGTGCGAGCCAGTCCCCAGCGGCAGATTTTCGGCCAGGATGGTCACATCCGCCAGATCAACGGTGGTGGGGTCGCCGCTGTCGACCACATAGGCCACGTTTACCGTGGCCGCCGGGCTGTCCATATCCGCCGCGGTCCAGCTAATCGTGGCGCTGCTGGCCAACGGCGCAATGTTGGCCGCTGCGACCTGGTTGGCGCAGGTCACGGTGATGCCCGCTGCATTGGCGCCGCCACAGGTGACGCCCGCAATGTTGACCGTGGGCGCTTCGTTGAGCGTGTACGAGACATCTTCATACTCGGCCGGGGCGTTGTCGATGAGCAGTTGATATTGGCCAGCCGCCGCCGCCTTCACAAAGTAGGCATTGGTCCCGCTCTCGTCGGTCTCGGTCAGGAAAGCGGTGGTTGTGCCGTTGACCGTGGCCGGGGTCAATTCAGCGCCGCCGGGCAGACGCAGAGCCAGCGTTGGATTGCCGCTCTTGTAGGTGATGTCAGCCACCAACGACGTATCTCGGCCAGGTTAATGGGAATCACATCTTGCAGGATGCGCAACACGCCATCGGCATCCGCCGCCACGACCAGGCATGCGCGACTGCGCTTCCGCAGCGGTCAACAGACGGCTGCTAAAGCCCTGTTCGCCATTGGCCGCTGCCGCCCGCACCGCCGCCGCCGGGATCAACACATATTTATCCAGATTGCGCACCTTGAAAAAGCCGTTGCCACCGTTTTGCGCTTGCAGATCGACAAAGATGCCAAAGTTGAGCACCAGCCCATCATAGGTACCCTTGACGCCGATGGTTTCCCGGGCCGGGCTAAAGTTGTTGTCTTTAAAGATGCCGCCGCCGAGCTGAATCACCTGGCCGCCCAAATTGACCGGCGGTAACCCTGTGCCAAATTGATTTTGGTAATGCCCAAATCGAACCGGGCCGAGGCGGCAAAGCGGCGCTTGTTGGGGTCGCTGGCCGTCCCCTTACGGCGCATTCTGAATTCACCCTTGACCACCAGGGTATTGACGTTGGCCACCGCATTCATGCCCTGGCCGCCATCAAAGCCCTGGCCGGCGCTTAATGTTGATGCCGGCGCTGGCCACCTGGAAGATGAGCACTTTGAGCGTCACATTGCCGCTAAAGACAAACGGATTGAATTGCGCCGTAATCGAGCCATCAGTGGTGGCAATGGGCAGCGAGCCCAGCGACCCCAGCGGAATCTTGAACTGGCTGGCCGCCGTCACCCCCAGCGTAATGGTGGAGGCGCCGTTGTTCAGGTCAAACGACGCCCTGCACCGGGTCAGCTCAAAGCCGGTGCCGCCCAGCGGAATGGCGGGCAGCGGCGGCGAGAAGATCTCGACGGTCACGCCCATGCCGGCAAAGGCGCCGGTCGTCGTGGTGCGGATCACTACGTTGAGCGAGATGCCGCCATTGGTTTCAGCGCCGGGCAGCGGCAGCTTGCCACCAGCCTGGAATTCATAGTTGCCGTTGCTTGCTTTGACAAATGTGCCGCGCAGCGCCACCAGTTGCACGCTGCCCACCGAAACCGGCGGCAATTCAAAACCGCCGCCCTGAATCGTAATGTCGCCGTTGCCCTTGACGACCAGCCCCTGCACCTGAATACCGCCGCTGGGGTTATTTTGAATGCTCAGCCCGGTGGGCAAAGAACGCGGCCGAATCAACCGCAAAACCGCCGTCGGCCAGCCCTTTGGGATTGACCACGTTGAACTTGAAACCGGCCACCTTGAGCTCAAAACCGGCCAGCTTCAATTCCAGCGGTTGCAGATCGGTGGAAGGCGCCGGCGGCGGGTTTTGCGGATCCGGGCAGGAAATGCGGCGCCCCAATGGGTCGAGGCAGATGCGCGTGGGGACCGACGCTGCGGTCACCGCCGGCGGCGGGTCGATGGTCACGTTGCGGTTGTAGCGCAGGATGGCCTGGCCCACCACGCCGGCGCTGTTCTGGTTGCCGGGCAGCTTAATGGCAAAGGTGCCGGTGCCGGTCATGACAGATCGTCTCTTGCACCACGCCCACCGTGGCCTGCAAGGTTGGCTTTGAAAACGTTGTTTTCAAATTCAGGCAGCCCTACGGTGCCGTTGCCCAGCTTAAATTTGACCTTGCGATTGTTGCCAATGCCAAGCTGGAACTCGCCCACGCCGGCCGCGGTTTTGCCACCCAAATGGGCCGGCCATTGCAGGTCCACATTGGTGGCTTTGAGCCCCCAGAAATCTTGGGCGCCGTCGCCCACAAAAACGGCGTTTTGCAGCTTGAACTTCATGGCGCCCAGCTTGGGGCTAAAGTTGGTCAGCCCGGCCTGGAAAACAGGGCGGAATTGGCCGCCATTGTCCTGCGCCCGCCCGATTTTGAGCACCACGGGCAGCTTGTCGGCATCGCTGCCGCTGCCAAACTGCATGGTGGACTTGATCTGGATCGACTGCACGCCCGCTTCGGTGACCAGCCCCAGCGTCTGGTTGATGGTCTTGAAGGCGGCGCCAAACTCCCAATCCTTGACGGCAACCTCGACGCCGCCGATGCTGAATTCACCGTTTTTGTATTTGAGCTTGGTAAATTGGAAGATTAGCGAGGCGTCGCTGGGATCCAGATTGGGCACATTGGGGTTGTCGGCCTTGAGCACCTTGACCGTGGCTGCCTCAAACTCGGCAGGTGCACTGTCCGTTTTGCCCTTGACGTTGACGCCGGAGGCATCCATGAGCAGACCGGCCAATGTGAACTTGAAGCCGTCAATGGTGGCGCTGTTGAGAGCGCCATTGTCGCCCCATTCCGCCCGCAGCGTGACTTCCACATTGGGGTTCTCGGCGCCATCACCAATCTTGAGCGCAACGGGGACGGTGGCTTTGAACTTTTTGGTGTTCAGATCAAATTCGGCATTGGCTTTGGTCAGCTCATTAACGCTGCCGCCATCCTTAAAAAACGTTTCCGCCCCCAACCGCGTAACAAAATTCAACCGATACGGCTCGTTACGCTTGACGCCGCGCTGTGTAAAGATCGGCACTTGTCCTTCCGCCGGCAGAAAGATGCGCCGCTCGGTGGTGTCCACAAAGAGACGGCCCGCCGTCACCTCGCCGCCCGCCGGTGCGTGGTCAAAGACAAAGGTGCTAAACAGGGGCAGCCCGGTCGGATCGTTGATAAAGCGGACCTCACCAATGATAAAATCGGCCGTTCCCGTATTGGGGTCAACCTGGTTGAAGTGAAAATAGGTGGCGGTTGTGATATTTTCAGGCAATACGGAACCGTCAAAAATGCTGCCCGTATTGCCGACTTCAACCACGGCCGCGCCGCCTTTGGGGCCAATGCGCACATTGCCGCTTAGCAGAAAGCCGCCGCCATTGGCTTCCACTTCATTAAGTGTATCACCACAAATGGTTAGATTGTTCACATCGCGGCAGGTCTGCCCCTGCGCGTGAACGTTCACAAGCGCGCCCACCGTCAGCAAAAAGAGCAGGCCAACTACGCCAGCCCATCGGGTTCGAATGCAAAATGGATGAAGTAAATGCATAGATAAAGCTCCTGTATAGGATGTTTGTTTGGTTGGGATCGGCAGTGAAGATGGAAGCAGGGTGCAACCAACGCTTGAATATGGATGAAGGTAAAACTTGGGGGTGAATTCAGTGTAATCGCCGGCCCGTTTGGCCGCCGTTTGGCCGGCGTTTGGGAGTTTTATGTTGCGGGTAGTGGGTGGCGAGTCATGCGTCACCCGCCACCCGCCACTCGCAACCCGATTTTCTACACAACCGCATAAACAATTTGCGCAAGTTTGCCTATTCTGACATGATCTGCTGGTAAAATCACCGACAAATCTGGCATTTTTTTTTGCCACTTTTTTGCCACAATTGGCAAAGGAGTCCTCTTGAAAGAGCCTGCGCATCAAGCCTGGGGGCAGCGGCTGCTCACCTTTCGCCAGCGCCGCCACTATCGCCAGGGCGAATTAGCCGATGCCCTCTCCTTTATCCGCCTGCCGGGGGAACTCTCCTTGGCCAACCCTACCACCGGCGATAACACCACGGGCGATAATAGCGCGGGCGTTAATATCACGGGCGATAACATCGCTGGTGATAACACCGCGGGTGACAATATCACGGGCGATAACATCACCATTCAGAATTATGAACTTAGCCGCTTTGAGCAGGGACATCGCTGCCCGCGCCCGCGCCGCCATCATCTGGCGTTGATCTATGGGCTTGTGCATTTGGAGTGTATTGAGACGGTGGTTGAAGCCAACGAATGGTTGGCGCTGGCCGATCAGCGACCGCTGAATCCGGCTGAACAGGCGCTGATTTTTCGCCAACAACCTGGCGCTACGCCCGTTTCAGCGCCCCCGCGCGCCGATTTGGAAATTGATGCGCGCCAGTTGCAGAGCTTTGACACTGCCCACCGCACTGCGTACCTCAACCGCATTCTGCACCAATATGAATATTTGCCGCTGCAGGGGCTGACCGCCACTGCCCGTTCGGTCCCGTTGGCGCCCCACCAGCGCATTGGCCTGTTGGATGTCTATATCGAACTGGACACCACAGCCAAAATTGAATCCTTTGATGAGGCCCAAAATCGGCCGCGCATGAAGCCGTTGTCCGCCCTGCAGGCGCTGGTGCGCTCCACGCGGGCGGTACTGCTGGGAACGCCCGGCAGCGGCAAATCGACCTTTGTCAATTATTTGGCCTACTGTCTGGCCAATCACCACCTGTACCCGGATGAGGGTTGGCTGCACCGCCATCTGCCCACCTGGCCGGATGCGTGGCGGACGCTGCTGCCCATCCCCATTACGCTGCGCGAAGTGGCCGCCTGGGTGCAGGCCGCGCAGATACCCCAGCGCAACAGCCGGCTGCTGCTCGATTACTTGCAAAGCTGGCTGCATCAGCGCATTTTGGATGAATATTACTTTGTGCTCAAGGACCATTTGCGCCGCGGCCAGGCGCTGCTGCTGCTGGATGGGCTGGACGAGCTGCCCGATGATGAAAAGGTGCGCCGCCAGATCAAGGAGATGATCGCCGATTTGCCGGCGGCTTTTCCCGACACGCCTATTCTGGTGACGTGCCGCGTTCTCAGCTATCGGACCAGCCACTGGCAGCTCGACGAACAGACATGGCCCGTCTTTGAATTGGCTGCGCTGACAGACCGCCAAATTGGCCATTTTATTGACGATTGGTATCAACTAATGGCCACCATGGGCGTGGTGCAAACGGGCGGCGCGCTCAGCGACAAATTGCAGCAGGCCGTCCTGCGCCCGGACCTGCTGCGGCTGGCGCGCAATCCGCTGCTGCTTATGGTGATGGCGCTGGTACACACGCACAAAGGGCAGTTGCCCGATGCCCGTGCGCTGCTCTTTGCGGCGGTGGTGGA
>JAWKON010000012.1:0-170825 GCA_041391125.1 Caldilineaceae bacterium | reverse complement strand
CACCTGTTTCAGCGTCAATTCTTGCGCGGCTAGGTCCGGCCCAATCAGCCCGGCGGCGATGGAAAGGTCATTGCGCGGGCGGCCCGCATCATCCAGCGCCGATACGTGAATTACGGCGTCGCCCTCCTCCACCGTAGCGCGGGCGGCAATCCCGTCAAGCTGGGGCGTGGGCAGCGTCCAGCCCACCAGTTGGGCGGCAAAGGCAGCAAAGCCATCCCATGCCACCCACTCTTTGGCCCAACGCCCCTCCACGTCGGAGGTCCAAGCGGCGGCGCGACCCAGCCCATATTGCCAGGTGGCCAGAAGCGGATCGCCCTGCGGCGTGGCCAACACCATGCGCGCCGTGCTTTTGGCCGTGGCGCCGTTGTAGCCCCACAGCACCGGCAGCAAACCGGCCTGCATCCCGCGCGTCACCGGGCTGGAGGCGGCTTGCAGCGGATAAAACGGCTCTTCCACAATGTAGCGTCCCACCGCGCTCACCGTCTCTTTGAGAAAGATGTCCGGCACCTGCATAATGTCCACCGCCGGATAATAGCGCCCGCCGCCCACCTGCGCCAGCGCCGCCAGATAGGGCGCCGAGCCGCCACCCGCCGCCACCACGCTCAACGTAATGCCCCGATCGCGCATCTGCCGCACCAGCGTGGTGAGCTGCCCTTCGCGCCCCCAGCCATCGGTCAGGAGAATCACGTGTTTGCGCTGGGCCTGCGCGTTTTGCAAACCGGCAAAGGCGGCCTGTACGCCCGCCTGCATGTTGGTCTGTCCATCAGCGCGGATGCCGCCCAACTCCCGCTCAAGCTGGACCATATCGACCAGTTGGCTCATCTCTACGGTCCAATGCGCACCGGCGTCAAAGGCGACCACGCCCAGTTCATCCTGCGCGCCCAGCGCTTGCGCCGAACGCAACACCGCCTCTTTGGCAATATCCACCTTGGGTTGGCCTGAGGTGCGCCGCGCCTGCTGCTGAATCGCGTTGTTGGGGTCGTCGCAGTGGCAGGCGCCCATGCTGCCGGACTTGTCCACCACCAATGCCAGCGCCAGATTGGGCGTCTTCTCTTTGGAGCGCACATCCATCTCCACCGGCAACGTCTCTTCCAGCGGCGTGCGCAGATAGCCGCCGGCGCCAAACGCATTTTCACCGCCGGTCATCAGCAGCCCGCGGCCCAGGTCGCGCACATAGACTTGCAGCGTCGCCATGCTGCCGGGCGGCAGTTGATCCGCCCCCACATTGGCCAAAATTACGCCGTCGTAGCCGGCCAAGGCGTCCAAATTGGCGGGAAGCTGGTCGGGCGCAACGGCGGTCACCTGCATCTGGCTGGCGCGCAATGCGTCGGCAAGCTGGGCGCCGTTGCGCGCTTCGCCCTGCACCAGCAGCACATTAGGCGGCCCGTGCACCACGGTAAAGGCGCCGGCTTCGTTGTTTTGCAGCAGCGTGTCGGCATCGGGCGTAATTTGAGCGCGGGAAGCGGTGAAAGCCCACGGGCAGGTCGGCCACCGGGATCTGCACGCGGTTGTCGCCCGGCTGCAAGCGCACGGCGGCCGCATGAATCAAATTGCCGTCGCCGTAAATGCGCAGCGTGGCGTCGGTCTGCGCGCTGGCCTGCATGGTGACGCTCAGGTCGAACGATTCGCCTTGGCGCAGATCGGCGGGCGCGTCCAGCGCCGTGAGCAGCACTTCGGTTCCCTCCTATGCCGCCCAGCGATACAAACGAAACCGCAATCTGCTGCGCCGCCGCCAGATCAGTTTGGGCCAGCGCCTCCCCCAGATTTTCCTGGCCGTCGGAGAGCAGAACCAGCCGCTTGGCTCCGGCATCGGGAAAGAGGGCAAAAGCCAGTTGTAGCGCGCTTTCGATATCGGTGCGAAAGGTGAGCGGCGCCGAAGCGAGTTGGTCCAGCCGCGGCTCGGGGCTAGCCAACCGCTCCACCAGCGCATCCTGGCCAAAGACCACAATGGCGGCGCGGTCGCCCGCGGGCATGGCCGCCACCGCCTGGCGAATCAACGCTTGGCCGCGGCTCTGTTCGGCGGCGGCAATGCTGTCCGACTGATCGAGCACAAAGACGGTAGTCAGCGTCGTCCGGCAGGCGCAACTGTACGCCCGCCAGCGCCAAAATGATAATAAGCAGCAACAGCGAACGCAGAATCAACCTGCCCCAAAAACGGGCAAATGTTGGTCGGCGCGGCCCGGCCAATGCGATGCTGGCAGTCACGGGGATCAGCATCAGCAGCCAGAGCAGGTGGGGGAAGAGGAAGGTGAGGGACATGGTGAATAGTGGCAGAATTGTAAATTGTAAATGGTGAATTATGAATTGTGAATGAGGCCGGCTACGCGCGACTCTCTCATTCACAATTAGCAATTCACCATTTACCATTTACAATTCATCAGGGCAGAAACTCGCCGACAAAGTTCAAATAGCCTTGCCGCCCGCCGCGTTTGGTCCAGCGTTCAACTGATTTGCGGATGCGCTTTGAGGCAGCGATCATCTCCGTGAGGGTGATGGCTCTGGCATAGGGGGCGCTTCGTCGTCTTCCACATCAAATGCAATTCTCAAGCCCCAGCCGCCATTCGCACATGCTTTTGGTCCGTTCATACGCCAGCAGCGAGACGTCCTGCAGGTTGCGCTGCGGGCGCGGCGCACGACCGCGCTCCTCGGCTGTATAGAGTTCAATCAGCCCGTTGAGCGCCTTCTCCGCGTCATAATCGACCATCTCCGGCTGCTCACGATAGACCGAAATAATGGCGAACTCGATGTTTTGCAGTACGTCTTGGTATTCTTCTTCAAAGTTCATGGGTTCTCCTTGAGGGGGTTAGGGAGTGGGATTAGAGCGGGGATTAGGGGTTAGGGCGATGAACCCCGTCCCTAACTCCCGAACCCCAACCCCAATCCCCTCCCTTCACGGTAAAATAATCGTCTTGAGCGATCCCCGCTGCTCCCAGATTTGGTCGTTTCATTTTGGAAGACGGTGGGCAGATCGTCCAGGCGATAGGTGACCGAGTGCTTGAAGATAATGTCCAGATCAAAGACGCCGCGCTCGACCACGCGGTAGGCTTCGCGCATGTGTTCGATGGAGCGCAGCGGCGTGTAGTGGACGGCGTTCAGGTTGCGCACGTCCAACCCATCTTCGTGAAAGCGGTGGAAGCAGAACTCTTGGATGGGCGCATAGTTGTCGCCATAGAGCGCCAGCGTGCCGTTGTGCGCCACCATGTCCAGCGCCTGCACCAGTCCGGCGCCGGCGCCGCCCACCGCCTCCACGCCACATCTACGCCTTCGCCCTTGGTGATCTCTTCCACGGCCGCCACCGGGTCGACCTGGCTGGCGTTGATCACATAGTCGGCGCCGAGCTGTTTGGCCACGTCCAGCTTGGCCTGCACCATGTCGATGGCAATCACCCCTTGGAGGCGCCCGATTTGAGTGGCCCCTTGCAGCAGAATGTTGCCGGCAAAAAGCCCACGCCATTGACCGCCACCACGTCGCCCAGCTTAAAGCCTGCGTGCAGCGCCGCCCACACCGCGCAGCCCAGCGGCTCGTACAGGCAGCCCACTTCGTAGGAAACACCTGCCGGAATGGGCTGGATGTGGCGGATGTCGGTGACCCAGTAGTCGGTAAAAGTGGGGTAGATCAGGCTGCCCACGCGGTCGCCGATACGCACCGTGCCGCCGCCCAAATATTCCTCCACGCCGCTGCCCATCTCCACAATTTCACCGCCGCCTTCGTGGCCCAGCGGCCCCAAGGGATAGGCGTGGGCATGGCTGTCTTTGGGCGCCTCGTCTAATTGCACTCGGAACCGCCACGCTTCTCGTCCTGCGGGCGCACGTTGATGCCGCGGTAAAAATAGCGCTCCGACCCGCACACCGACGCCTGATGCGTCTTGACCAGCACCTGCGTGGGCTTGAGGCTGGGCAGCGTCAGCTTGTCCACGGTCAGCTTGCCCGGCTCCAAATAGACAACACGTGTTTCGATCATGGGTTAGAACTCCTCATCTTCTTCCTCGGGCGAAATTTCAGATCGACTAAATCATACCATACATTAATATCATGTCTCTTGCATGGGCTGCTTTAGATGATCTACGACAAGCCCTTCTCTTTTAAGTTTGGAAATTCAGTTGTGCAAAGCGCAATATCCCGCCAATCTGTACCCGATTTGGGGCGGCCACGGCGCTGGTAATATGAAATCACTTTGCTGGCAATCAATTCGGCGGGTGACATGACCAGCACATCCGCAATGCGTTCGAGGTAGGTAATTTTTCGACCGCGCGAATAACCACTAAATGCCGATTGCCTTCCTTTTTGCACCCGAAATATGCGCAAACCACGAAGACATGACCTGTTTGATGCGCACGGCAATATGAAAACGCTGATGGAGATATTCACGCAGTTCGTTGGCAAATGCTTCTGCATCAATCGAAATTAGATCGATATCTTGCGTCATGCGGCTCGTTCACATAGGCATTGACGGTCTGCGGCACCAAACACAATGACATCCTCACGCCCACGCAGAAATTCCAGCACCGCATCTGGAATGGCTGTTAGCGGTAGTCGTTCATCCATCATAAACTCCCTAAAGGTGACGGTTCCAGCATTCAACATCTATTTCCTCCCATCCTTTTCAGGGGAAACAATGTCCGAGTTAGTCAATTTTCAAGCAAATATTTGCTGCACACGACTTCAATTACATCATCGTACGTCTGTACAAGATAATGAATATAGTCTGTTGATACTTCTGATGGCTCTTGTCCTTGTAGTTGTTTGCACCACTGCGAGTTGATAACTTTTTGGTCAAAGCTGCTGGTTGACTGATAGTCCCAGGAGTCTAGCGCTATGATTTTGAATGCTAATATTTTATGAAATGATAGTGTGAATGGAAAAGCATGTTCTACGGGTCTGCTTGTAAGCCGTCCCATAATTTCGCCTTTCGCGAATCGCACTGGCAGAATAATCATATTGAATTTCATCTAAGTAGATAGCGTCACGGCCATATATATACCCTACTGGTGATTCACTGGGGCATAATATTGAATATCTTCAGACATGCATTCGGTAACACAATCCCCAATAGACTCATAGATCACCGTATAAGGATATAGATTGGGCGAAGTCGCATTGGTTTGGTATGTTAAAATGGACAACCGCTAGTCTTGGGGATTCTGATTTTAAGGAAAATATCGTCATCGTCGTCATCCCGTCGCGATGGCTATACAGTCTATCTCGGACAAAGGCACCAGTTGTCACTTCTTTGCGTAATTGTCGAGTTAAAAATCCGAAAACTTCATCCACATTGATGGAACGCCACGGCGGCACAAATTCTATTGGTGGGATGATAGATTAACGTCATATGGTATATAGACTCATCAGGATAGACAATTTATTTTTCATGCAATATGATATAATTCCTGGGCTTTCTAGGCAAAGAACTGAACCCAGCTTACTCGCCTACTAGAAGAAAAATCGATATGCGTCAAAATACAAAAAGAGATCCTAAAACATATAATTGCGTGTTACGTAGTGCGTGAACCAGTTAAGTATCTTGTCACGATAAAAGATCAATACGGCGCTCACGCAATACGCAACACGCAATACCTTCTCCTCGCCCTCCTCCTCACCGGCTGCGGCGCCATCTTCGGCCCCAGCGAACCCACGCCCACAGCGACAACTTCGCTGCGGGCCGCCGTCCCCACTTTTACCCTGACGCCCACACCGGTGGTGCCGACCGTAGCGCCAGATACATCGACGCCGGAAGGGATGGCCATTGCCATTGCGCCGACGCCGTCCGCCGATGCCGCCGCTTTCCTGCTGACCCAAACTCAGTCCTCCAGCCCCAGCACGGTGCAGACCGAGGCCATTCCGGCCACCGATACGCCTGCGCGCCGCCAACGCCGGAGCCGCGCTTTGGGTTGCGGAGGCGGAAGCCATCAACGTGCGCAGCGGCCCTGGCACCGAATACGATCTGGCCGGCGCGGCCAATCAGGGCGAGGCCTTCGAGCTGCTGGCCAAGAATGATGCTGGGGATTGGTGGCAGGTTTGCTGCGTGAATGAACAGCAGGTCTGGATCTATGGTCCACTGGCGCGGGTGGAAAATGCCGAGTCGATTGCGGTGGCTGTCGACATTCCGCAGCCGCCCACTGCTGCACCGGTCGCTGAACAGCCCGCAGTCGAACAGCCCGCGCCGGCCGATCAACCGCCGGCGGCGGAAGCGCCTGCACCGGCCGCGCCCTATGATCCGAATGCCTCCAGCGCAGGCAATTTTGACCCCAACGCCCAGTATCAAGTGGTGAATCTGCACGTGTTGGGGTTGGATGAAAACAACGGTGGCATCCGCAGCCCGCAATCGCTGCACTATATTTTGGTGACGGTGCTGGATCAAAATGGTAATGGCGTGGATGGTGCGATGGTGCGCAATTTGGTGGGTGAAAAAGGGGAAGTGGTGACCGGCGGCAAAGGCCCGGGCAAAGCCGAGATCACCATGTTTTACGAGCCCTTTAAGCTCACCGTTGTCTCAGACCCGTCCGGCCCAGTCACCAGCCAGGTCTCCAACCAGATGGGGCTGGCCTTCCCCCACCTGCCCGACATTGTGGGCAAGCTGGGCGACGAGAATTACGAGTATGGCGTATGCCCCACGCTGGAAATTAAGTGCCAGTGGCCCATTCAGGCGGTCCATTTTTCGTACGAAATTACGTTTCAGAAGGTGAGATAAAAAGCTGTAGGCTATATATGATCTTCTGCCAACAACTGAAATTTATTTAAGGCAACAAAACTCTTCTACAACAATGAGAACGTAATCTCAGGAAGTTGTATGGTCACAATAAGAAAAGTCACCTGTTTTGTAAATTGATTGATTGATAACGAGCAAAATTTTCAGGTAATTGAAAGATTTAATCGGATAAAATGTGTTATATTGTGTAACGTTACGGCAGTTTTTGCGAGCTGTTTCACAAGCATCATCCATTCATCCTCGTTATTGGACCCAGCGGTCTATGTGTGCGCCTCGAATTTGCGTAACCCGTTAATTCCACATCATTGCAGTTTCTTCAACCCAATGTTTGTTCGTCAAACTGAATAGAGAACTTTTTCGTAATTGTTCAGCCCCCTGAGCCTGTCGAAGGGGGCCGTTGGCTTCGACAGGCTCAGCCAACGAGAGGGAGTGAACAATTACACTTTTGCAAACTGTTGGCTGTATATTCCCATTCGGCTCCTCCTCACTATGCACAGGGCTGAATGAAATCTGCTGATTCTAGATCACGTTGCCTGGGCTAAATTTACTGGTGACCTTCCAGGCCGGGTGACTGGCCGCGGGTTTCATCTCCACCGCGGCATAGAAGGGCGGAGTCCCCTTGAATCAATATATCGTATCGTGTTTTTTGTACAGAAAGGGTAAATCAATGGAAACAGCGCAAATGATCGAGCTGATCAACACGAGCTGGATTCTGGTGGCCGCGGCCCTGGTCTTCTTTATGCAGGCCGGCTTTTTGGCGTTGGAGGTGGGGCTGACCCGGCGTAAAAACAATATCAATGTGGCGGCCAAAAACTTGATCGATTTTGCGGTGGCGGTCGTGCTTTATTGGCTCTTCGGTTTTGGCATTATGCACGGTTTGACCAGTGGCGGCATTATGGGCTCCACCTTTTTCTCACCAGATCTGCTCAATATGCCGATGACCGCAGCACAGGGTTCCGCCATCAGTTTGCCCACGTTTTTCCTCTTCCAGGCCATGTTCTGCGGCACAGCGGTGACCATTATTTCCGGGGCCAGCGCCGAGCGCATGCGCTTTGAAAGCTATCTGGTTGTCTCTATGGTGGTCTCGGCCTTTGTCTATCCCTTTGTGGGCCACTGGATTTGGGGCGGCATGTTCTTTGGCCGCCCGGAAGGCTGGCTGGGTGCGCTGGGATTTGTGGATTTTGCCGGATCCACGGTGGTGCATAGCGTGGGCGGTTGGTCGGCACTGGCGCTGCTGGTGGTGCTCGGCCCGCGCACAGATCGCTTTAAGAAGGATGGCGCGCCTAATCAACTGGCCAAGGCCAATTTGCCGCTGGCCACGCTAGGTACCTTTATTCTCTGGTTTGGCTGGTTTGGCTTCAACGGCGGCAGCTCTTTGTTGACCAATGGCAGCGTAAGCGTTGTCATGGTCAACACCGTATTGGCTGGCGCCGCCGGCATGTTGGCCGTCTTTCCCATCCGCATCTTGGCCAGCCGCGGCGCCGTGGAAGCCGATTACCTGATCAACGGGGCATTGGCCGGGCTAGTGGCCATTACGGCCAGCGCCCATGCCGTGCATCCACAAGCGGCTATGATCATCGGCTTTATCGGCGCCTGGGTCATGCTCTTTTTTGACTGGGGGCTGCTGCGGCTGGGTATTGATGACGCGGTGGGTGCGGTGCCGGTGCATCTGGGCGCCGGTATGTGGGGTACGCTGGCCGTGGCGCTCTTTGGCGACCCTCAATTCCTGGGGACTGGTCTGAACTTTGTGCTGCAGTTTGGCGTGCAGCTTATTGGCATTTTTGCCACGGCCGGTTGGGCGTTCCTCACCACGATCATCTTTGTGGGGCTGGTTGATCTGCTCTTTTCTCTGCGCGTGACGCCCGCAGAAGAGAAGATCGGCCTCAATATCTCCGAACAGGGCGCCGAACCAGACTACTCTGAATACCCGGGGCTCGAAGAATTGCTGGCCAATTATCGCCAGGAACTTATCTTGCAATCACTCTCCAACGAGCCGCCGTCATCACCACCGCCGGCGCCATCCCCCCATGCAGCGCCGTTTGAGCCGATCCCGGAAACATGATTTAGAAAATTATGTAACTACTCAGTCCTCGAATACCTGAGTAGTTACTAAACCATTTTGAAATCATAAGGTTTGACCATGAAAAATGATAGAAACCCATTCTCTATTCGTCAGACGTGCGGCGTGCTGGTCGTGGCCGGGCTCATCGCCGTCATCATATTTCTGCCCTATCTGCGCGGGGCGACTGCACCCTCCGATGCGCAGAATATCGATGCGGCGGCTGCCCAAACGGCTGTGCCTAGCGCTACGGAAGACGCCGTGGTTTCCACTTCTGTTTTTGTGCCCTCCAGCCTGAGCCGAGATCGGCAGCAATCGCTCATCCAGGAGCTGTCACGCAGCATATCCATTCAGACTACCCCCAATCCGGGGAACCAACGGTTCGCACCGTTGATTACCATGAGCGTCAACGCCGCGGTGCGCAGCGTGGCGGTAAACAGTAGCGAGACGCTGGTGGCTTCCGGGCTGGAAAATGGCGCGATTGTGGTGTGGAATATTACCGGCTTAAACAGCGGCAGCCAGATCCCTGTGCAGCTCCTGGTAGATCACAGCGGGCCTGTGGCCAGCCTGGCCTTTGACCCGCAGAACGGCCAACGCTTGGCCTCGGGCTCCAACGACGCCACCATCAAGATTTGGGATGTGGGCTCCGGGCAGGTTACCACCACGTTGGCCGGGCACACGGACACAGTGTCCGCTCTGGCCTTCAGCCCCAACGGCGCACTCTTGGCTTCCGGCGCGGCCGACACAACCATTCGACTCTGGAACGCCCAAACCGGCGCCGAGATGGGCGTGCTGCAGCAGCACAATCGGCCACTCTTCAGCCTGGCCATTGATCCGCTGTCACAGCAGCTCGTGTCGGCGGGCGGCGATAACAAGGTGATCTTGTGGGATTTGCAAACGCGGCAGATGCTCTCATCACTGGGCGAACATACAGATTGGGTCTCCGGCGTGGCCTTTACGCCCGCAGACCGCCAGGTGCTTTCGGTTTCGTATGACAAAACGGCGTTGCTTTGGAATCCGCAACAGGCCACCGCCCAATATCTGTTTACAGACCCAGCCACAACCGGCGCATTGGTCAGCGTAGCCGTCCATCCATCGGGCCAATTAGCCGCCGCCGCTTCCAGCAACAATACCATTTACACCTGGAACCTACTGACGCGCGAACCGCTAGAATCGCTGCTGGGCGGCCAAAGCCCCATCACATCAATTGCGTTTAGCCCACGCGGAACCTACCTGGTGTCCGGTTCAGTGGATGGGGCGACCACGTTGCGTAAAATGTATAAAAGTTATACCTATTGCCAATCTTTGTGTGGGGAATCTCTGACAAGATGACAAGGTGACCGGTCACCTTGTCATCCTGTCATCTTGTCATTCATGGGGTAGTCTGGCAAATGGTATTACTCCGCCGCCATTGCAGCCCAATCTTCCATCGCGCGTTCCAACGCAGCCTGTGTTTGGGCGTAGGTGTTGCTCAGCTTTTGAATGCGGCACGTCCTGGATGCGGCTGGCCTCTTCAAGCTTGCCCGTAATGGATTCCAGTTCGGCCTCCAGCGCGTGAACTTTGTTTTCCATCTCTTCGATCTGACGCTGCCGTTTACGCTCTTCATTTTTCGACCGCCGGTCCTGCCGCTGATCCTGTTTGGAGGCAGATCGCTCCCTGCGCGGCCGCTTCTTTGGCGGCTTCGGCATCTTGACGGCGCTTGGCCACAAACTCGGCATACGGCCCCTCGAAGACGTTGAGCCGTCCAGCGCGCAGATCCCAAATTTGGGTGGCCAGTCGATCAATGAGATAGCGGTCGTGCGAGACCAGCAGAATGGTGCCGTCGAAATTTTCCAGCACCGTTTGCAACACTTCCTGGGCCGGAATGTCCAAGTGATTGGTCGGCTCGTCCAGTAGCAGAAAGTTGGCCCCTCCAGCGCCAGAATGGCCAGCGCCAGACGCCCGCGCTCACCGCCGCTCAGCGCGCTGACCGGTTTAAACACATCGTCATTGCGAAAGAGATAGCGGGCCAAATGGTTGCGCGCCGGCCCCAGGTCCATGTGCTTGTGGCTCAACAGTTCATCCAGCACCGAATTTTGTGGATTGAGCCGGTCATGAGCCTGGGCAAAATAGCCCACGCGCAAGCTGGCGCCCAGCCGCACCTCCCCGGCCAGCGGCTCCAGTTGCGCCATGACCGTGCGCAAAAAGGTGGTTTTGCCGGCGCCGTTGGGGCCAATCATGGCTGCGCACTCTTGGCGGTGCAGCGTCAATGCATCAGCCGTAAAGAGCGGCGCGCCGGGATAGCCCACCGTCATTTCCGATGTGCGCAGCACCAACTCGCCGCTGCGCAGATTGGTCTCCAGCCGCATGTTGATGTGCGGCGGCCGCGTCACCGGGCTTTGCAGGCCCTTGATATGCTGCTCCAGTTCCATCACTTCCCAGCGCTCGGTGGAGATGTTGACCTGCTGCGTCACTTCGCTCCACTTGTTGTTGAGCAGAATCTGCACGCCGCCTTGCTCCACCGCCTTGACCTGGCGCACCAGCCGTCGCATCCGCCCCACGGCCTGGTCGCGCGTGCTGTCGCGCGCAATGTTGCGCTTGATAAAGTCTAGCTCTTTAAGGAAGGTATCGCGCACGGTCTGGAATTCAGATTCGCGGCGCTCCCAGCGTTCCTGGCGCTGCACCACATAGGCGCTGTAGTTGCCGCGGTATTCCTCAATGCCGCTGCGGCTCATCTCCCAAATACGGTCCACTACGCGATCCAGAAAATAGCGGTCGTGGCTCACAATCAGCACGGCGCCTTCCCAAGTGCGCAGCGTATTTTCCAGCCACTCAATGGCCTCCACGTCCAGGTGGTTGGTCGGCTCGTCCAGCACCAGCAGATCGGGCTGCTCCAGCAGCAAACGGGCCAGCAAAGCGCGCGTCTTTTGGCCGCCGCTCAGATGGGCCAGCGGCATCTCCCAATCTTCACGCGTAAAGCCCAGCCCGTCCAGCACCTGGCTGATGCGCACTTCATATTCATAGCCGCCGATCTGCTCAAAGGCGTCGTGGGCATGGCCATATTCAGATAGCAGCGCGTCGCTGGCGTTACCGGCGGCCATCTGCTCTTGCAGCGCGTGCAGCTTTTTCTCCAGCTCCTTCAAGCCGCGAAAAACGGTGAGCATCTCGGCGTAGATGGTGTTGTGGCGCCCGGCAAAGGCCGCCATGGCTTCCTGACGCAGATAGCCAATGCGCGTATCGCGCGCCAGCGTGATGGAGCCGGCTGAAGAAACATCCAGCCCCACCAGAATACGCAGCAGCGTGGTCTTGCCAATGCCGTTTGGCCCCACCAGCCCCACCTTGCCGCCCTGCGGAATCGAGCCCGACGCGCCCAGAAAGACGTCAAAGTCGCCGTAGGATTGACCTAAATTGTTGAGTGTTATGACAGACATGGAGCTATTTTACATTGGGTGGGGGTGAATGCTCAATTTGAGATGCGGGCACTGCGGAGGAAAAGCCGACTAGATTGTCCCATAGGGGCCGCTGAATATAGAACCAACAAATTTCTCTTCGCCGTTACTATTTAGCCGTTGCCTGAGCCTGTCGAAGGCAACACCGGGCTTCGACAGGCTCAGCCCTCGAGAGCCTGCATAGATACTCTTCGCCTAAATCATTTGCTTCTATGGGACACGAAGTCCTAAATCCGGCCGATACACCGACCAGAACGTCAAATATGGCGGCGCCACCGACTTAAAATGCTCCCACGTCCCCGGCTCCGGATCCTCCTCCAGGCTGACCGCCTCGCGGTTGCGCAGAATCACAAAATCGTTGGCCGCCAGCGTGTTGATCACCGTGCTCAGTGCGTGGCGAAATTCGCGCGGGCTGTCGATCTGCCGCCAGCCGCCGTCATCGTCCTCAATATCCCAGTGAGGATAATATTTGGTCACCTCAAAGCCATCAATGTACGGGTGGTGCAGCAGATAGGTTTCGCCATCCCACGCTTCGCTGTCCACGCTTTGGGTGAAGGGATTGGCGCACTGCACGTGATAGAGCCCGCCGGGACGCAGCACGCGCGCCGCCTCCCGGAAAACGGCTTCCACGCTGGGTACAAAATTGAGCGAATAGGCCTGATAGATCAGGTCAAACGCGTTGTCGGCAAAGCAGGAGAGATCGCGCATATCGCCCTGTACCGTTTTGACGGCGTAGCCATAATGCGCCGCCGCCTGCCGGTCGCGCTCAAGCTGCGTTTCCGCCAGATCGAAGACGGTGACGCTAGCGCCCAACAGCCCGAAAACGGCCGACTGCTGCCCGCCGCTGGCCGCCAAGCAGAGCACCTCTTTCCCCGCCAGTTCGCCCACAAAACGCGCGATCAGATCACCATCCTCCAGCCACGCCCGCGCTTGGGCTACGGTCAATTCTAAAAAGGGCAGCGTGAATTCCACTTTGGCCTGGGCCAATTCTTCCCAGCGCGCTCTATTGTATTGGGCTAGTTCGTCCATTATTATCCTGCAAAATAAACGCTTGGCAAACGGTTGAAAAACGTGTGGTTCATTAAAATATCAAACAGCTTCCTCACAATAAAACCGAACCAGGTGAAGCGCCCTGTCCCTATGGCGCCAGCACCGCATAATATTCATCATGCTCAAGCCAGGCCAAATCGAAATCACCGTGCGGCACGGCAATTGGGGCGTTGGGGAAGCCAGGATCGTTGATGTACACCATCTGTGCATCCATGCCCACCACGACAACGGCATGAGATGCATCTTCTGACCAATGGGGGAATTCCCGTGTTTGTACTGGCACAATCACAGGGCGATTGGAGCGCAGAAAGCGCAGGAGATCAGCGAATCCGCCCTGTTCGTGAATTACGGAAAGGTTTGGGCTTTGCAAGAAACGCACATTTGAGAAGGGCGTTCCAAAATCAGATTGCGTCTGAAGTAAGCGTAGCAGTTGACGGTAGTTGACACGGATGCCACGGTACGCAAGCGCCATAGCCACACAGGCCGGCAGGCATTCACCTGCTGCCGGCTGTTCTAAATGGGGAACGGGCAGAATGATAGGTGTGAACGGAGCCGACATTCAACCCTTCAGTCTGTTTCTGGATCGTTGTCAATAACAATCTCACCGTCAGGCTGAATTTTTAATCGCGTGGCGCGTGGAATTGTCGGCTGCACGTTGGTGGCCAAATACTCGGGTGGCGCCTCACGCACTTTGAATGGCGGCAAGGTTTTGCTCAGCTTTTTGGCCTCGCACAGAATGGATTCTACATTTTGCGGCTCTTTATCAATGACGCCGCTCTGCGCATCAACTGTCACGCGACCCACTTCGCCCACAGGGCCCACGTGGGGCGCCGTAAAGATGACCGGCACCTGCCAGCGCGTGGTCTCGCCGACAATGAGCACCGGTTCACCGCCGTTGAGCATCATGGTGACGTCGTGACAGAGCCAACTGTTGACCCGGCGCTGTGCTTCTCTGGCCGAAATGCCCAGTTCGACCGGCTGCCGAATTTCAATTTCACCCGTGCCGGTCACCGTGTATTTTTCGAGGATAACAGTCATGTTTTGAACCTTATTTTACACCTTGCTCTGAATGAAAACCGTGGTTTGCTCTCTCTGGTAGAATATTTGAAAACCACAGTTTTCATCACAACCGCACCATAACCAACCAAATATGTTCACACCAACGCGAGTATAGCACCATTCGAAATGGCAGACAAGCCAATTGAAAGGAATCGAAAATGTACGACGCAATTATCGTGGGCGCACGCTGCGCCGGCGCCTCCACGGCCATGCTGCTGGGGCGCAAAGGGTATAAAGTGCTGCTGGTGGACCGGGCCGTCTTTCCCAAGGACATTCCGCACGGCCACTTTATTCATCGCCACGGTCCGCAGCGGCTGGCGCGCTGGGGGCTGCTGGATCGCATTACCGCCACCAACTGTCCCGCCGTCACCACCATGACCACCGACTTTGGCGACTTTGCCCTCACCGGTCACGATCTGGCCGTGAACGGCGTGGCCATGGGCATTGGCCCGCGCCGCACTCATTTCGACAAAGTGCTGGTGGATGCGGCGGTGGAAGCCGGCGTTGAGCTGCGCGACGGCTTTACCGTGGAAGAATTCACAACGGATGGGGATCGCATCACCGGCATCCGCGGGCGCGACCAGCGCCGCGGCGCATTGGTCGGCGAGTCGGCCACCATCACCATTGGCGCCGACGGCCGCAATTCGCGGCTGGCGCAGGCCGTGGCCGCGCCCATGTACGAGGTCACTGAGCCGGTTACCTGCTGGTACTTCTCCTATTGGAGCGATGTGCCCAGCAATGCTTTGAACGTTTTTGTTCACAATCGGCGCGTGATCTTTGCTTTCCCCACCAATGACAACCTCTATGCGATCTTTGTGGCTTGGCCGGCGGATGAGCTGAACAGCGTGCGCACCGATGTGGAAGCGGCGTTTATGAGCGTGATCGGCGAGATCCCCACCTTGGCCGCGCTGACCGCCGATGCCCGCCGCGTGGAGCGCTTTTATGGCGCCACCGATCTGCCCAACTTTTTCCGCAAGCCCTATGGCCCTGGCTGGGCGCTGGTCGGCGACGCCGGTTGTCACAAAGACCCCTATCTGGCGCTGGGCATCTGCGACGCCTTGCGCGACGCCGAGTTTTTGGTGGATTCGCTAGACAAAGGGCTAAATGGTGAAATTGATCTGAACACTGCGCTGGCCGCTTATGAAGAGCAGCGCAACGCTGCCAGCATGGAGCAATTTCGCCAGAATCTCTATCTGGCCCAGTTCAAGCCCATGCCGCCGGAGGTCATGGCCCTGCGCCAAAAGCTGCGCGACCGGCCCGCAGATACGCACGCGTTTTATCTGGCCAACCAGGGCATGACGCCGCGTGAAACGTTCTTCAACCCGGAGAATATGCAGCGCATTATGGCGGCGTGATGGAATTGGCGGCAGGAGCATGCGCCAAATTGACCATCAAATTTTCTCTTTCCACCGCGCAGGCCGCGAAGATACGCCAAGAGTACCTGAGTAAATTCTTTGCGTATCTTCGCGCTCCTGGCGGTAAAATAATATTTGTCATTCAACCCAATTGGGAATACGCCGTAAACCGGCGACGCCAACATGGGCAGGTGCTGTGATATAATGCCCATTATGAACACACCTGCCGAAACCCCACAAACGCTGTTAACCATTGAAAACCACATCGCCACCATTACGCTCAACCGGCCGGAAAAGCTCAACGCGCTGACGCTGCCCATGCTGGATGACCTGGAGGCCATGGCCGGGCGACTGGAGCAGGATAGAGCCGTGCGCGTCGTCATCCTCACCGGGGCGGGGGAGCGCGCGTTTTGCGTGGGCGCCGATATTATGGCCTGGTCGGCATTGGAGCCGCTGGACATGTGGCGGCGCTGGATTCGCCACGGCCATCGCGTCTTTGAACGCATTGCGCGCCTGCCGCAGCCGGTCATCGCCGCGCTCAATGGTTACACCTTCGGCGGGGGGCTGGAGCTGGCGCTGGCCGCCGATCTGCGGCTGGCGGCGGAACATGTGGAGCTGGCCCTGCCGGAAGTGAAGATCGGTACGGCGCCGGGCTGGGGCGGCACGCAGCGGCTGCCGCAGATCATCGGGCCGGCGCGCGCCAAGCAGATGATCTTTACCGGGCAGCGGGTCACCGCCGCCGTGGCCGCGCAATGGGGACTGGTCAACGAGGTGACGCCCAAGGAGAGTCTGCTGGAACGCGCCCACGCTCTGGCCAATGAAATTGCCCAAAACGCACCGCTCTCCGTCCAAATGGCCAAGCAGCTCATCAACGGCGGCCTGGGCGACAATATGGGCATGACATTGGAGGCGCTGGTGGGCGCGCTGGCCGCTTCGAGTGAGGATGGGCGTGAGGGCGTGGCGTCATTTCGGGAGAAGCGGGCGCCGCGCTTTGAGAATCGATAGTTCTTGTTGCAAAACTTACACAAACATACCAAGGCACAAAGCATTGTGGGATAGTTTGTGTCGCAAGTTGTCGTAAGTTTAGTGTGATACCGATAAGCGATAGATAGCTTGGTTGGTGGCGCCGGTACTCACTAATCTCTGTTTATCCACCAAATCTTTCAAATCGCGCTGTAATGTACGGCGATTTACAGCCGGCAGAAGTGCTTGATAATCTTGGATTGAAGCCCACAAGTACTAGGCCGGCACCGCCGTGATAGCAAGGGACTACAACCAGCCTATCTTTATCATGCTTAGTACCTGAAATTAAGATGGAAAAGCCGAGATCACGCTTGCCATCAGTGGTGCGCCGCTCAAACATGTCGTCGCTGACCTCTTCCATAGGTGGCGGGCGCATCTTCAAAGATAATTTCCAGGTAGTCGCCCATCCGATCTCGGTGTACCACTCAAATCTCTTTACGCCTTCCATACAGTTACCCCTTTCTTTTGTCGACTGCTAAAGAATGTCGTCCATGTTTATATTTCCGCGATCCGCCAGGTAGCGCCCCCCACATCCGCTCCGGCACAATCGGCAACTCATCGACCCAGACGCCCTGTGGCGTTGTGGATGGCGGCGGCAATGGCGGGCGCCGTGGGGATCATGGGCATTTCGGCCATGCCGCGCAGACCCAGCGGCCCCTGCGGGTCGGGGATCTCAGGACGACCGGCTCGATGACGTCGGCAATGTCCAGCACGCCGGGGATCAGATAGTTGCTCAGGTGGGGCGTCAGCGTGCGGCCGTCGCGCTGGATAAAGTTTTCCAGCAGCGTCCAGCCAATGGCGCGGCGGCGGCGCCTCGATTTGCCCCTCCACCAACTGTGGGTTGATGGCCTTGCCAACGTCGTTGACGCTGACCAGCCGAGTTACCTCGACGTGACCCGTATCCAAGTCCACGGCCACTTCGGCCACTTGGGCGCAGTAGCCGTAGGTGACGCTGGTCGGCGGCGCCGGTCTCAGGGTCATACATGGTGGTGGGGCGGGGTGAAAAACAAATTCGCAGCGGGCCGGGCGCTCTTCGTTTTGCCACTCTTTGAGCGCACCGGCGGCGGCGCCTGGATGGCGTGGCCGGCCATAAAGGTCAGGCGGCTGGCCGAGCGCTGCCGCTGGAGCCGGTAATATCGGTGTGTTCCACCTGCATCTCAATGCGCTCCGGCGGCAAATCGAGCGCATCCGCCGCAATCTGCAAAAAGGCGGTGTGCGCGCCTGCCCCACGTCGGCGCCAGGCAGCCTACAATGGCTTTTTCAATTTCGGTATCGCCGTGCAGCTCTACTTTGGCATAACAGTGCTCGGGGAAGCCCAGGCTAAAGCCCACGTTTTTATAGCAGGCCGCAATGCCCACACCGGTGGCAATGCGCCGCCGCGGGCGTCCAGCGATGTTTGGCGGGCGGGTGCGTTCGCTTCCGCTATGGACCAGCCGTGGTCGGCGTTAGCGGTGCGCTGCCAATGGCTGTCCGCTGTTTGCATCCAGCCGCCGCGGTGGGCCGCTTCTTCTAGCGTTTCCGCGGCGGTGCAGCCAGCAGGTACAATGCTCTGCGTGGGCAGAATAGAGCCGTCGCGCAGTACATTTTTTAGCCGCAATTCGACGGGGTCCATGCCCAGGGCGGCGGCTAACTTGGTCATCTGCATTTCGGCGGCAAAATGGCCTTGCGGCCCGCCAAAGCCGCGGAAAGCGCCGCCGGGACAGTTATTGGTCAAAACGGTGCGGGCGTCCACATGTACATTGGGGATTTCGTACGGTCCCAGGCAGGCCACCAGCGCGTTGCCCAGCACTTTGTTGCTGGTGTACATGTAGCCGCCGGCGTCGCTGATCACATCCATCTGCGCGGCCACCAATTTGCCCGCTTTGTCGGCGCCCCATTTGGCCTTGAAAATAAAGGGGTGACGCTTGTGGTGGCCCACAATACTCTCCTCACGGCTCCAAATGGTTTTGACCGGGCGGCCCGTTTTCCAGGCCGCCAGCGCCAGCACAATTTGCAGCGACATATCTTCGCGCCCGCCAAAAGCGCCGCCAATGGCCGGATAGCGCACCACGATCTGCTCTTCGGGCAGCCCCAGGGCGTGGGCAATCTGCTGGCGGTCTTCGTGCATCCACTGGCCGGCGATGATCACCTCAATGCGGCCGTCGTCGCGCACAAAGGCCAGACCGGCTTCGGGTTGCAAATAGGCGTGCTCCTGGGCGTGGGTGCGGTATTCACTTTCGACGATGACATGGGCCTGGGCAAAGGCGCTCTCCACGTCGCCGCGGCGCAGGCGATACGAATAGAGCACGTTGTCGGGCAAGTTGTCATGAATGCGCGGCGCATCCGCTTGCAGCGCCGCAATGGGGTCGGTGACCACGGGCAGTGGCGTGTAATCGACCTTGATGAGCTTGGCGGCGGCTTCAGCCTGCGCTTGCGTTTCGGCGATCACCAGCGCGATCTGGTCAGCCTCCCAGCGCACGCGGGCGGCGGTGGGCGTGCTGTCCGGCCCGCAGAGCACCGGCTGGTCGGGGATGATCAGCCCATATTCGTTGACCGGCACGTCGGCGGCGGTGAGGATGGTGACGACGCCGGGGGCGCTCCGCGCCTGTTCCACGTTGAGCGCGTTGATCTGGGCGTGGGGGATGCCAGCAAAGACCACCTTCATCCAAAGCTGGCCGGGCAGATCAATATCGCCCGGATATTGGGCGACGCCCGCCACTTTGTCCACCACATCAACCCGTGAAATGCTGCTACCCACTGCTCGCATCATGATGACCTTAATCTCTCTTTAATCTCTGGATTTTGCGTAACGTTCTCGCAATTGGTACGATTACACAAACATTGATGTTAAGAATTTTGGATCAACAGATTATAGGGATTACACAGATTAGAAAAGAGCTATAACTACTCAGGCTACTTGAGGCCTGAGCTTGTCGAAGGCCGGATTTCCTTCGACAAGCTCAGCGACTGGCCGAGTAGTTACCAGGAAATCTCAAAAATCTGCGTAATCTGTTGATCATTGTTCATATTCTAATATGGGAGTGGTTATGGCACAATCTACAGCGAGACGGAAACAGAGCGGCCCTATGGGCGCCCGGCAGCGACGCCAGGAAGAGCGCGAGGCGGCGGCTAAGGCGCGGCGTAATCAGAACATGTTGGTGATTGGCGCCGGCGTGGCGTTGGTGCTGATTGTGGCCTTTTTTATATATCTGAACGTTCGCTCGCGGGCGCCCATGGCTGGGGAAGAGGTCTTTAATACGCAGGGCAACAGCCACATTCAGTTTGGCAGCCGTTCACCCATTGAGTACAACAGCGTGCCGCCTTCGTCCGGGCCACACTATGATAATTTGGCGGCGTGGAATGTGTACACCGAGCCGATCCGCTACGAGCAGCTTAACCACAATCTGGAAGACGGCGGCGTGATCATCTATTATCAGTGTGCGGATGGTTGCCCAGAACTGTTTGATGAACTGAAAGGCATGGCCGAGCCATACATCAATGCGGGGCGGCACGTAGTGCTGGCGCCGAATGACCCGACGTGGTCCATCGATGGCGGGGCGCCGCTGCACCAGGACATGGGCGCGCCCATTGCGCTGGTCTCCTGGCAGCATGTGCTCAAATTGGATGAATTTGACCAGGGGCGGATTCGCGCGTTTATTGAGAAGTATGAGGGCATCGATCATCATGTGGGCAGCGGTGGATAGGGCCGGTTTATCATCTCATAACGCTAGCCCAGTAAAGAAAAGTCCGACTTTTGATAAAAGTCGGACTTTTTGTTTTTCGTCAGCGTACGCGCAAACTAGATCTTCTCAAAGTGCGCCACATCCAACACAAAGATGGTGGCGCCGCCCACATGTTTCTCCACCGGCGTGGGAATGTGGACCTCACCCGGCTCCATGACCGGCGGCAGCGGCGTGACGAACTGCATCCGATTGGGGCAGGTTTCGCGGATAATGCTCAACACATCCTCGACCTGTTCATCCTGCACGCCGCAGAAAATGGTCGTATTGCCGATGCGCAAAAAGCCGCCGGTCGTGCTGGTAACCGTGACGGCAAAGCCGCGGCGCGAAAGGCGATCCAGCACGTTGCGGCTGTCATCACTGTTTACAATGGCCATCACTAATTTCATGACAACTCCGATTGCGATTTGGTATTTCTATGCCACATGCAGCAGCAGATTGGCCACCTGTCGTTGAATTTCACCTTGGATCGCCGATACATCTTGAGCAGCGTTGACAATGCGCCAGCGGGCGGGTTCCTGGCTGGCCAATTGCAAATAGCCCGCGCGCACGGCCCGGTGAAAGGCTACCGCCTGCGCCTCCATGCGATTCCACTCGGCGCCATCGCAGGCCTGTTTGCGGCGCAAGCCCTCGACCGGATCAATATCCAGAAAGAGGGTGAGGTCGGGCTTCAGATGCGCCGTGGCAAAATCGCCCAAGCTGCGTAACTCGTCCAGATCTTGGTTGCGCCCATAGCCTTGGTAGGCCAGCGTGCTGTCGCTGTAGCGGTCAGAGAGCACAATTTTGCCCTGAGCCAGCGCCGGACGCACTACCTCGTCCACAAGCTGCGCGGGCCGCATTAAAGAGCAGTGCTTCCGCCCGCGATGACATCTCAACGTGCGCCTGATTCAGCAGGATTTCGCGAATGGCGTTTCCGATTGTAGTGCCGCCGGGCTCGCGTGTCAACAAAACCTGATGACCATCTTGGGTCAACTGCTCGGCCAGCAGACGAATTTGGGTGGTTTTGCCGCTGCCTTCCGGCCCTTCAAATGTAATAAAGAAGCCCACGTTTGCTCAATTCATGGTTGGATTCATTGTATTGCTTATTGCTGTATTGCTTATTGCTGTGTTGCGAATCGCCCGAGCAATAAGCAATACAGCAATAAACAATAGTTAGGCCAACATCTATTTTCGGTAAACCGCTCTTTACTCGCGAAAGATACGCACGCGGCGATTGGGTTCACGGCCATAGCTGTGGCTGATCAGGTTGGCCGCCCGCGCCAGTTGATGCTGCTGGCTACGGATGGTGGCCGCCTGCGGCTTGAGTTCGGCCTCGGCGGCGCCATCGAGTATCTTTTTGATGGCGTCCTGCGTTTCGCGCATGGCGTCGTTAAAGGCATCGTCCGGCTCGGAGGCCATGTGGAAAATATCGACCAGGCACTGCTCCATTTGGGTGGCCGTGTTGCTGCGCAAAATGTAGATGGGGACGTTGCGCCGCTCGGCATCCACAATGGGCTGCGGCTGCTGGCGATAGTAATTCTTGAGCGTCATCACAATATCGGCCAGCCGCAGCTCGTCCACAATTTCCACCGGCACATTCAGCGTTTTGGCCACGCTGCGCAACCGGTTTTGCCCCACGCCATAGGGGAAGATGCGCATGAGTTTGGGTTTGGCCGCGGCCGGCGTTTCGTCTCCATCCGACTCTTCGGCAACATTAATATATTCGGAATCACCATTGCGCTGAGGCAAAATGGCAGAGGCTCTATCATTCCGGCCGCTGCCGGGGCGGCTGCCATTGGGCGCTTCACGACCGCGACGCTTCTTCTGCTTGGCTCCAAATAGCTCCATATGCGGGGTGGCGCCGCTATCGTCCATGCTCTTTTCGACGCGCAGCTTGCCTTCTTCATCCAGATAGCGGATTTCGGGCGTCAAAATCCAGCCACGCAACAGCGCGTCCACGGCCTCGGCCACATTGTGGTGGATGGAGACGCGCTGCCGATCCTGAATTTCGATGAGCACGTCGAAGGTAGGCGGCGCTTTGCGTTCCAGGACTGTCTTCTGCGTACCCCGCCGCCGGGCCTCTTCATCGGAGAGCGTCACCGATTCGATGCCGCCCACCAGGTCGCTCAACGTTGGGTTCATGAGCAGATTTTCCAGCGTAATGCCGTGGGCGGTGCCGATGAGCTGCACGCCGCGCTCGGCAATGGTGCGGGCGGCAATGGCCTCCAGCTCACGGCCAATTTCATCGATGATGATGACTTCGGGCATGTGGTTTTCCACCGCCTCGATCATGACTTCGTGCTGGAGGGCAGGCGTTGGCACCTGCATGCGCCGGGCGCGGCCAATGGACGGGTGCGGGATGTCGCCATCGCCGGCGATTTCATTGCTGGTATCTACAATGACCACACGCTTCTCTTCGGCGCGCACGCGGCCCGCCTCGCGCAGCAGCGTGGTCTTGCCCACACCGGGGCGCCCCAGCAGCAGAATGCTCTGGTCGCTGGTGACAATGTCTTTGATAATCTCAATGGTGCCGTAGACGGCCCGTCCCACGCGGCAGGTGAGCCCGATGACATCGCCTTTGCGGTTGCGAATGGCCGAAATGCGATGCAACGTGCGCTCAATGCCGGCCCGGTTATCCGCCCCGAAGTCGCCAATGTTGTCGATGACCATGTTAAGCTCATCCTGGGTAACTTCGGTTTCGCTCAAATAAAGTTCACCGTGGGTAAAGCGCGCTTCGGGCAACCGCCCCAAATCCATAATGATTTCGATCAATTCGACCGAGCGGTTGGTTGTCTCTAGAGCTTGTCGGATATGAGAGGGTAATACGGCTAATAGCAGCTCTAGATCGTCTGTGATTTGTAGTGTACTCATATCAAATTTGCATGTACCTTTTCGGGTGTAAATAATGCTGATACACAATTGGGCGTCGTTTCAATTTAACAGTGTGAACGACTAAAATTTTAGGTTCATGGCAACCTCACTATAGAAGCAACTTTCGCCGCAGTTTGCGGCGGGCGCGGAAACGTGTACGTCGTTGGGATGGCTTTGCCCACCGCCTTTTCCAGCACGGGCAGGCGCTGGAATATGGGTTCGCGCGCCCAGGCGTGAACGTGCCGCACCATGCGCGCGCGGTCGGTAAAAGGGGCAAAGCCAAACTCGCTCAACAGCGCCGCCATGCCGCCGTGATAGTCGCGCACGCCCACATAGATTGGGCGACGGGATAGATTTATTTCATGAATCACGCGCAAGCCATATTGCAACAGCGAAGACATGCACTCCACATCCGGGTTTAGCGTATCGACCAACATGCGCATCCAATAGCCGCGCGCGCCAAATCCCAACAGAATACAACCTTCAATTTCACCATTTTGTTCCAACACATACGTCTGATGGCTGCCGGACTGCCACCAATCCAAAATCAGCGGTTTCACGCTCTGCTCTGCATCCTGATGAGCCACGCCTTCAGACTGCTGCACGGGCAGCGGCGTCACCCGTTCATAGAGTCGCCGCATGTTCCACTCATCAGCTTTTTGCTGGGGGCGAATGACGACGGTGCGCGACCGGTTATCCGGCAGCGCTTGCAGCGTGCGGTTAATGTGAGTCAGTCGCCAGATTGTTTGTCGAGTATAGGGTTTGAATCCCACTTGGCTAAAGGTGTTTACCAAGAGAGGCTGGTCGGGCACATCAGCGTAGATGCGGGCGATTTGCAGGCGGGCGGCTTCATGGGCATAGTGTGAAAGCAGCTTTTCCCAAATGGCCGGATGCCCCCACGATGTTTCCAACGCGGGCGCCAACAACACAACGTCCGCCTCGGGGCGACCAGGTCGTTTTTGGGCCTGTAAAAAGCCAGCGTGAGCCAGGGTGTTGCGATTTTGCCGCAACACATAGGTGCTTCCCCAGGCGTTGAAGCGGGGAATCAATGAATTAAAGGCAGTGATGGATGGAGAGCCAGGTTGTAGAAGCGCTTGAATTGCATTAAGCTTCGTTGCTTGCCTACCCAATCGCTGAACCAGGAAAAAGTCGCCTAACTGGAAAGGGCGAATCACTAAATGTTATACCCCTTTGAAGAGTAAAGCCACGCCGATTTATCAATCGTTATTGTACAGGAAAGCGCGCAGAATATCAAGTATGATTTACGATCTCAGATTTACGATTTACGCGTCTACTCGTCGAGCAGTCCAATTCGTAATTCGTAAATCCGAGATCGTAAATATTCCATTAAGAGTTGCCAAAATCAATGTTAATATTGCCGCTTTCTTCCTCACGCGCTTGGCGTTCGGATTGTTTGCGCGCCAGTTGGTTCGTGCAGGTTGTCAGATGTTCGAGAAAGGAGCGCGCGGCCAACAGGCTTTCCCGGCGGGCGGCGTAGGCGTGGGTCCAAAACTCTTGCGGCAACCCCAAGTCATTGTGACGCAACTCCTTCACAACGCCCACAGCCCCCTCCGCCAGCCAAGCCATCACATTGAACGCGTCTGCCCGCTCCTCCGCCGGCCGCCGCGGCGACCCCATACTTTGTTCACTCATAATATTTCTCCGCGCAACTGCGCCTACCGCTCCACAATCACCCGCATCACCTTATATTCACTGCTGCCAAAGCGAAACTTATACTCCTCATCGCCCTGCATAAAATCAAAGAGTTTGTTGCCGGCGGCAATGGCGTATTGAATGGTGTAGGCCAACAGCACCCACCCTGGGCTCAAATGGGCAAAAATATCGGGATCGTACCCCGAGTTATAAAGCAAAAAGCGATTGTCGTATTCGAAGGCAAAGAGGGTAGCGGCTTTTTGACCATCCATTTTCAGAAAGCAGAGCCGCAGCCGACCGGCGTCTAACATGCGTTGAGCCATGTTGGTAAAAAAGCTGCGCATGTGGGGCGTCATGAAATCGGCTTTGTCGTCGCGGCTGGCCCGTTGCAGACGGATAAAATCGTCCATCTCGGCATCCAAATTCCACTTTGGCCCATTTGATGGCGCGCGGCCCGGCTGCGGCTGGCCAATGACGTAAAACTCCATGTTGGACTCGCGTTCAGCCCGGCGCTGTTTGCGGCGGATTTCGTGGCGCTGCTTCTTGTCCACCTGGTTTTGCAGATAATCTTCATAGCGCAGGGGCAGCGCAAACTGGGGCGCCACATCCTCTTGGCTCACAGTGACATGGCAGCCATAGCGTTCGGCAAATGGTAGAAAGAGACGATACGTTTGGCTCACTTCGGGCAAATTGCACAGATCCAAGATCTGCCATGCGGGAGCCTCGGCGCTGTATAACCAGTCGCACAACGCCGCATAAACCTGCTCTTCCCAGCCGCGCTTGATGATCAGGTCCAAATAGTCGCTCACATCGATACAGCCCACCAGAGTCAGGCGCGCTTGGCCAGCTTCATTTTGCTCTGCCGCATCGGCCTGGGCCACAGTGCGGTAGAGCGGCGCAATGCCCACCAGTTCGTTGGTGTCCGGCGAACGAAAGGCCACAATCCACAATTCACCTGCGCCCAGATACTCCCACCAGGTGGTTTGCCACTCATGGGTCAGAAAAAAGTTGTTGAAAGCACTCTGTTCCAGCAGCGGATTCCATTCCGCCTTTAGTACATCAAAACCGCTTTTGTCTGCTTCAGGACCATACACAATATAGGTCAGCCCCTCATTGGGCCAACGGTCCGCCCTGTCAGCCGTTGGGGTCGTCATTTCTGCCAATTCCGCATAAAATGAAGGCTGGCTGTCCGGGGCCGATTGGGTATCTATTTGATTATTGTTTCTACAAAGTTCAGACAAATCTTGCTTGCCTGCCGTCTGTTCGGGACAGAGGCTCATTGTGCTCATGAATCCATTCCTTTGGTGTGTATCTTATACTGCGGCTGAGATGAAAACTGCGCATTTTTTAAATTTTACCGGAAGCATCATGGCAGTCTTCATTCAGAGCTGAGTCTAGTTTTACGGCGCTGGGCAAGTGTAACACAGGGTACATAGATTTTCTGTTAGCCAGTAAACGTTTGGCGCGGCTTTATGCGCGCAGCATGTGGATAATGGCCCATACGATCAGCGCGATGAGACCTAAAACCACCAGCATGACGGCCAATGCGCCAAAACCACTGCCGGCAATAATGGCAAAGCCGGAGCTGGGACCCGCCGTGGGGGCCACGCGCACCGTGGTTTGCGAAGAGCCCAGCGGCGCCAATTGCGGACCGGTAATGGCCACCGTGGGGGGCGCGCCTTGCAAGGGGGTGGTGGTTACCACAAGGCCGATAACCGTGGCGATTGGCCCCACCGTAGGACCGCTGGCGACACCGCGCCGCCTAAAACCGCGTCGGGTGGGGTGGGGGGGGGGGGGTGGGGGGTGGGGGTGTGAACCAGCGTGGGCGTCACCACAATGCCCAGGCTGGCATTGCCAACATCGGCAGGCTGCGCCGCCGGCGCGTTGCCGGCGGGAACGATATTGGCCGCTGGCGGGGCAATATTGCCATAACAGACCAGAAACTGCACATCATCCAGCAGCGTCCAGGTGCGTAGACCGTTGCCGTCGTTAAAGGCGTTAAAGTAGATATAGAAACTTTTGCCCCGATAATAGTCGGCGCTGAGGGTGGCGGCATTTTCCTGCCAGCCTCCTTCATTTTGACGCGTGCGCGCAATGATCTGAATCGGCTCCAGCTGGGGCGAAAGCGTGATCACATCCTGGCGGTCGGACCAGCGACCGGGATTGGCGTCGGCGGCTTCCTGCGTGCGGTGCCAGCGCCACCAGCGCAACTGGATCGCCGTCACGTTGGCCGGTACGCTGACCATCTGCCGGACCGACGAATAGGTCACCACATTGGCCAGGCCCCACTCTGGCGGATTGCCCAGCAGAACGGCGCGCGCCCCGCTGTGCGCATCGCCCACAAAGCGCGGCGGCACCGGGTCTTGGCCAAAGATCCACGAATCATTGGATTCAAAGCCGCTATTGGGCAAAACGTTGTTACAGCCCGGCGGCGTGGTCGGCAGCGGCGTGGCGGTGGCGGTGGGCAGACCGGTTGATGTAACGGTGGGGGTCCACGTAAAGGTGGGGGTAGGCGGTGTGGGCGTCCCCGTAGCGGTGGGGGTTGGCGTTTGAGTTACTGTGGAAGTGGGCGTGATGGTGGAACTACACGCCAACATCGATACATCATCCACATACATGGCGGTGCGACCATTGGCGCCGTCATTATTCACCACAAAAACTAGCCGGATCTGCTGGCCGGCAAAAGGAGTCAAGTCAAAATCTTCCATCACCCATTGGCGGCGATTGCTCTGTTCATTGACCACCCGCGCAATAAGCTGATTTGAGAACGAATTGTAAATATCCACATATTGCAAATCGCCGGCGCCCGGTGAGGCGTCATACGTAGTGTAATACCAAAAAGAAAGGACAATCGAACCGACGCCCATGGGCAAATTGATCGTCTGCTCCACCGCGCTGATGCTGCTCGCATTGGGCAGGTCCACAATGCCAAGCTGCATAGCATAGCCGCCCACGGTGTGCGTAATGCCCGTGACATAGTTGGCCGGCCGCGCCGAGGCCAGAATGCTCCAACTGGCGTCAATCACATCAAATGCACCATTGGAGACCAGTTCGCTACAGCCGGCCGGCACGTCTTGCGGGCCCACCGCGTGGGCCAACGGTACAGCCCACGTGGCCATGAGACACCAGATCAGCGCGGCCGAGCACAATCCCCATCTTTTCACATTTTGGGTATTCAGTTGAATGAACGCGGATTGGGTGTGTGACGTTGAAGCGGCGATTTTCCTGGCGTTCGGTATGGCCAATTTTCGCGGCACGAATCGATCTCCTTTAGGTTAGTGTGGCTACTAAAATTCTACCACACGCTGATCGGACCCGCAATGCGGCTGGGGGCTAAGGATTGGGGATTGACGGTCAGGAGTTAGGGATTAGGGATGCTTGCCGCGCGCCCCCAATCCCAATCCTCAGCCCCCGATCCCCGATTCTCAATTCCCGATTCTCTTTTCCCACTCTACCCTATGGTATAATAACGCCATGATAGATCGGGGCAAAGTGATCACCGCATTGCAGGATAAAGAGCAGAAGTTTCAGGAGTTTGTGGCAACGCGCGACAAGCAACAGTTCGCGCTGGCAGAGCAGCTTGCCCAATTCCTGCGCTACGACTATCAGGCCATTTGCAACGCATTGGCCGAACGCGGTTTGGCCTGGCCGGGCGCACTGCCCACGCCCGAATTGGATGCAGCCCATGCGCTCTGTATGCCTTTTGCCGCTGAATGGCAAAATCATCAGGAGGCGCGGGTGTGGGCCATGCAGGTGCTGCGCAACCGCACCGTGGCCGCCGTGGATGGCAGCCAGATTACGCCCACGGGGGAATACTCTGTCCCCATCGGGGCGATGCAGATCGGCTGGTTTGTCAATGAGCATCGCGAGGGGGGCAGCTATGAAAAAGATGTCTATTTTGAGGTGATGGCGCCCCAGGAAGTGGTGGATGACGAATCGACCAATATGGAGAGCGGTCAGCCCGACCGCCGCGTCAACCAGCTGCGCTTTATGAGTGAATGCCAAAAGCTGTGCGAGATCATGGTGCGCAGCGAGCATTTGCCGGCGCTGGAAAAGCCGCTCTGCTTTTTTGACGGTTCGTTCATCATCAGCTTTGCCGGCCAAATGCGCCCACAATTGGCCGAACCATATGTGCGCACCATCATCGAACTCCTCGACTGTTCCAAGCGCACACGCGTGCCGCTGGTCGGCTTTGTAGATGATTCGCACAGCCGCGATCTGGTGACGCTGATGGGCCACATTACCCAACGCCACGATGGTCGGGCCACCGGCGATGCGGCCATGCTGCACCGGCATCTGCCGGCGGCTTGGGTGTGCGCAGCCCCTTTTTGCCTGCGCCCGCGAAGATGGGCTTAGCAAAGAAGGGCGCTTCCCTTTTTATAATGAGACCGTCTTTACCTATATGCGCCTCACCAGCGACCGTCCGCCCGCTCGCATCGAAATGCCAATCTGGATTCTGGAAGATGGCCGAGCCGACGAGATTATGGACCTGGTGCGCGCCGAATGTGTGGTGGGCGCCGGCTACCCCTACGCCATTGAAACTGCCGACGCTCTGGCCGTGATCAGCCAGCAGGACCGCCAGCGCTTTTACGCCCTGTTCGAACAGTTTGCCCAGCGCCAGGAGATCAATTTTACGCGCACCCGCAAAGCTGCCAGCAAGCGCGTGCGCCGGTAGGGCGGTGAAGGGGTGAAGGGGTGACAAGGTGCAGGGGTGACAAGGTGAAGGGGTGACAAGGTGAAGGGGGGACAAGGTGAAGGGGTGACAAGGTGACAGTCCTTCGCCGCCCCTTGATTCTCTCGACCAGTTGACGCAATACGCAACACGCAATACGACAACCCATGATGGAACCATCTGATCGCAATCCCAATTCTATAGAGGAGGGGACGCACAACGGCGCTGATGCCACCGAAGCGCCGGTAGCGGTGAGTGGCGCGCCTGCGCACGGACAAGTTAGCGCGGCGCAAGTTAGCGCGGCGCAAGTTAGCGCGGCGCAAATTATGGCGGCGCAAATTGGTTCGCAGTGGGACATGTCGACCAAGCGCACCGTGTTGGTCATCCTGCTCATCGCCACTGTGGCTATTGTGTGGATTAGCAAACCGGTGCTGCCCATTCTGATTATGGCCGGCATCATTGCCTATCTGCTCAAGCCCATTGTGGATGTGGCCGAACGGATCCGCATTCCGCGCGGCGTCACCACCATTATTCTGTCAGTTCTGATTCTGGTAGGCATTGTGCTGGCGCCGGTGCTGATCTTCCCGGTTTTGTACGATCAGTTGATCCAGATTGCCAATTTTAACGCCACCACCATCATCAACAATCTGATCACCGCCATTGCCACGGCGATTGCCAATGTAGCGCCCGACCGCAAATTTGAAGTGGTCGGGTTTGAACTGCCCATTGGGGAACTATTCCAGCAGATTCAGCAAAATGTGAACCAGTTCCAGTTTACTTTTGCGCCCACGCTGGAGCAGATTCTGACCTATGTACAGCAGGTGCTGGGAGCCGCCACCAACGTGGTGGGCAGCACGGCGGTGCTCAGCTTTAACCTCGTAGGCGGCATCTTTCAAGCCATTCTGTCCACACTGCTCACATTCGTGATGAGTATGTACATCACCAAAGATGCGCCCCACATTCGCAGTTATTTTGGAAACTTATTTCCGCGCGCCTATCAGCCCGAATTAGAAGAGCTGTTGCGCCGCGTCGGTCATATTTGGCAGGCCTTTTTTCGGGGCCAGATTGTATTGGGGTTAACCATTGGGCTGGTCACCTGGCTGGCGCTTACGGCGCTGGGCATGCCCGGCGCCCTCATCCTGGGCATTGTGGCCGGCGCATTGGAAATCGTACCCAACCTTGGCCCCACATTGGCCATGATCCCCGCAGTGATTGTGGCGCTCATTCAGGGCAGCACCAATCCGGCGCTGGCCGATATTAGCAATTTGGGCTTTGCGCTGATGGTGGTGGGCGCCTATTTTCTGATCCAGCAATTTGAAAACGGTCTGATTGTGCCGCGCGTCATCGGCGACAGCGTCAACCTGCATCCGGTGATTGTTATGTGCGGCGTGGTGGTGGGCTTTAGCATAGGGGGCATTCTGGGCGCCTTTTTGGCGGCCCCCGTCCTGGCCACCATGCGCGTGCTTGGCGGCTACATCCACGCCAAGCTACTCGACTATCCACCCTTTCCCGCACCAACCCACTCCCCCCGCCGGCGGATTGGCTCCTACCGGCGCATCGTCAGAGGGCGCGCGCTGGCGCGCGCGTCCGCAAACAAGCCAGCTTTACCCCCACCAAACGGCGATGGCCCGCCCGTCGACAAAACAGCTCCCCAGCCGGAAGCAATTCCATCCACAGCCGAAAACAACGAGCCGGAATGACGCGCGCCATCATTTTTGTCAACGGTCTCATAGCGGATTATACGGGGCTGGCCAAGCTGTTGCGCGCCGATGATCTGCTCATCGGGGCCGATGGCGGCGCCCGTCATGCGGTCAAGATTGGTCGATTGCCCCACATTGTGGTCGGCGATATGGATAGCTTGAGCGCATCCGAGATCGCCCATTTGGCCGCCCAAGGCGTGCAGATGGAACGCCACAGGCCCGAAAAGGATCAGACCGATCTGGAACTGGCCATTGAGCGCGCGATAGCCGAGGGGGCGGCGAAAATTGTGCTGGTGGGCGCGCAGGGCGACCGGCTCGATCAATCGCTGGCCAATTTGCTCATTCTGGCCCAGCGCGACTGGCCGGCGCACATCAGCGTAGTGGAGAATGGGCAGAGCGCGCAGATTATGCGCGGCGGCCAGACTATTGCGCTGGAAGGCGCGCCGGGGGATGTAATCAGCGCCATTCCGCTCAGCCCGCGCGTTACCGGTATTACCTATAGCGGGCTGCGCTATCCGTTGCAGAATGCCGAACTGCCCTTTGGCAGCACCCGCGGCATCAGCAACGAACTAGCGACGGCAACGGCTGCCATATCCATTCGCAGCGGGCTTTTGCTGGTGACACACATTCAGCGCTATAATACCGGGGAGAAAATAGGAGATTAGGGGTCGGGGCTTAGGGATTGGGGAGCAGGCGTGGCGTTGCACTTGCTCCCCAATCCCTAGCCCCCAACCCCACAATTAGGGAGAAAAGAGAATGCTATATTGTTACGGCGCCAGTTGCGCGGAGGTCATGCCCAATGCCTCTTAACTGGTCATCCAAGCTGGAGGGTGCGTTTTCCAGCCTGTTGGGTGCGCCTGTCGATACGCCGCTCAAAGATGCCGCGGCGGATGGCGATGCATGGGAACTGGAGCTTGATGCGACTCCTGCCGATACGCAGGATATGACCGCGGTCCCAAGCCGTTCCGACGCATTGGCATTCGGCGAAAGCGAAGCAGACGTCCAACTGAAGCAAGAAGAGGTGCGGCTCATTTTGCAGGCGCAGCGCGATCCGGCTGCTTTTGGCGTTTTGTATGAACGATATGTGGATCGCGTCTATGCCTATATTTTTCACCGGGTGGGCAATCCGCACGACGCCGAAGATTTGACGGCGCGCACCTTTTACCGGGCGCTGTCGCGGCTGCACACTTATGCGGATCGCGGGGCGCCCTTTTCGGCCTGGCTCTTTCGCATTGCGCACAATCTGGTGGCCAACTGGCACCGCGACCGCAGCCGTCGCAGCTTTCTGTCGCTGGACCGGCTCTGGTCGCACAGCCGCACCGAAGAGACGCCCGAAGTGCAGATTGAACAGGCCGAGAAACACGATGCGCTGTGGGACGCCATTGAGCGGCTGCCCGAAGAGCGGCGCAATCTGCTGCTATACAAGTTCAGCAGCCGGCTTTCAAACGTGGAAATTGGCGAACTCATGAATAAAAGTGAGAGCGCTATCAAGTCGCTCTATTTCCGCACGCTAGCTGCGTTGCGTCAAGATTTGGAGTCGCGCGAGTGGGAATAAAAATGAATTTACTAACCGAGATCACAGCCCCCATTGTCTCGTTTGTGGAACTGCGCTGGTTTTCCCCTGAAGATGAGCCTTCTCTACCGGGCCTTGATATGGGCAACGGACGCACTTTGTCCGCCGAAGATGTGCTGGATGGGCATTTTCAACGCCTGGCCGATCAGGCTGTCCAAACGGATGCCGATCCGACCGACACCGCTCACCCCAAACCGGTGCGCAAGCTAGGCCCGGCCATTCACAAGCTGTCGCCCGATCTGGCGCTCCTGACCGATCTGGCCGATAACCTAGCCGATCAGACTGTACAAGCGCACCCGGCGCCGCAATTCCGCCAGAATTTACACAACGCGTTGGAGAAGGCCCATCAGGAACAGGCCGCTAAACGCGTCCTCGGCATCCAGTCCGAACCGCTTACTGATACGTGGCGACTGGGCCCGTGGAATGGCTGGACGGTGCTGTTGGTGAGCGCGTCCACCATTGTGGGACTCTTTGTGGCGGTCAAGCTGTATCGCCGAGCAACCACGCGCGCCGCTCGCACCTGTTAAACCATTGTTGTCTCTTGAATTATCGCAAAGCATAGCGGCTCGAAAGCCCGATTTTGATTAGCGTGCTTTGCGATTTTTTATTTGGGTGTTGGCCTCTCCTCTCCCTGGCCCCCTCCTCTCCACAAGTGGAGAGGAGGGGAAAGCCGCACAAAGTGCGGCCAGGGGGAGGAGAGACGACCAATGAATGATTTTACAGAAGGGATATTATGATGCGCAAGCGTTATGCAGTTGTGGGGACCGGCGGGCGCGCCGGCATGTTTATTCGCGCCATCACCTCGACGTATGCCGAAAGCGCGGAGTTGGTGGGGCTGTGCGACTTGAGCCAGACGCGCATGGATTGGTACAACGAGCAACTGGCCGAACAGGTCGACTATCCAGCCGTGCCGACTTTTCACGCCGATAATTTTGACCAGATGGTGGCCGAAACCAAGCCGGACACGGTCATCGTCACCACCATGGATTCGACGCACCACCAATATATTGTGCGCGCCATGGAGCTGGGCTGCGACGCCATTACCGAAAAGCCCATGACCATCGACGCCGCCAAGGCGCGCGCCATTTTCGCCGCCATCGAGCGCACCGGGCGCAAGCTGCGCGTGGCCTTTAATTACCGCTACGCCCCCATTGTGACCAAAGTGCGCGACCTGCTCATCAACGGCGCCGTGGGCCGACCGCAGCACGTCAACTTCCAGTGGGTGCTCGATACATCGCACGGGGCCGACTACTTCCGGCGCTGGCACCGCGAAAAGGACAAGTCGGGCGGGCTGCTGGTCCACAAAGCCACCCACCACTTTGACCTGATCAACTGGTGGATCGACTCCTATCCGCAGCAGGTTTTCGCCATGGGCGATCTGCGCTTTTACGGCCGTGAAAACGCCGCCGCCCGCGGTGAAACCTATGCCTATGACCGCTACACGGGCCAGGACGCTGCCGCCAGCGATCCCTTTGCCCTGCGCCTGGACAACAGCGATACGCTGCGCGGTCTCTATTTGGAAGCTGAAAAAGATTCGGGCTACGTGCGCGACCGCAACGTCTTTGGCGACAACATTACCGCCGAAGACACCATGAGCGTCACCGCCCGCTATCGCAACGGCGTGCTGCTCACCTATTCGCTGCTGGCCTATTCGCCGTGGGAAGGCTACAAAGTGGCGATCACGGGCGACCGCGGCCGCGTCGAGGTGGATCTGATCGAGTCGGTGGGCAAAACTTTTATTATGGGCCAGGAAGAGACGCTAGAATCCCGGGAAGAGCAAGCGCGCCTGCGGGCGGAATTTGGCGGCGCTGAAATTCGCGTCTTCCCCATGTTTGACAGGCCCTATGTGGCTGAAATTCCCAAGGTGAGCGGCGGCGGCCACGGCGGCGCCGACCCCTTCCTGCTGGAGCAAATCTTCGCGCCCAATCCGCCGGTTGATCCGTACAACCGGGCCGCCAGCCACATCGACGGCGCCGCTTCCATCCTGCTGGGCATCGCCGCCAACGAATCCATCGCCACGGGGCAATTGATCAACGTGGATGATCTGTTGAAGCTGCCGTAAAAGTTGACACCGCCGAATAAATGGTTGCTTTGCGACTGTAACCAAGCAGGCGCCGGTTTTAACCGATGGTGAGATTGCCAACGAGCATTTTTAGGATAGTATCGGGATAGGTATTGGGTAATTTTTTGCAACTTAATTGTGCTATAATCCGCTTATGCGGCTAAACGTACCCCCATTAGATTAGAAAGGCACACCAATCTAATAGCGCTGATTGACTGTTACATCTAATTTTTTCTACCGCGAAGAGCGCGAAGATGCGCGAAGGGTACTCGAGCAGATTCCTCGCGTTTTTTTGCGATCTTAGCGGTAAAATCAATTTATCGGTCAACCAGCTAATAGCGTCGTCCTAGAAGCAACAATCAAAAATCATAGCTGCATTCTGTCCGTGTAGTTCTTGGCCCCGAACATGGAACAAAAGGAGGAATGTATTATGGCTGATTTAGACATTATGGTGCGGGAAGGCAAAAAGATAGCAAGTGCGCTTAAAAAAGACTACGGTTCAAAAGGTGACAAGTTGGGCGATGTAGTCAAAAACGCCCAAAATTTACCACCTAATGTCGTGGCGGAACTCACAAGAATAGCAAAAACTATCGACGATGCTATCTATGGCGCCAAAAGTGAGGATGAACATCTCACTGACTCCAGAAAGTTTGTCGCAGATTGCACCAAAGTGCTTGCCGCATTGAGAAAGCCTCCCCCTCCAAAAACTGAGACACCTGGCCTCCTTATTTTTCTGATCATTTTGATCATCATCCTATTCATGTTTCATAATCTCTGAGATCGCAAACCATGCAAACCATCCAATCCGCAGCTCTCCAAAATTTCATCACCGCCATCTTTCAAGCCGCCGGTGCGCCGGAATCCCACGCCCAACTGGTGGCCAACTCGCTGGTCGCCGCCAACCTGGCCGGTCATGATTCGCATGGCGTCATCCGCACCGTCCAATATTTGAGCGCCATCCAAAACGATGAGCTGGACCCCACCGCCGTGCCCATGGTGGCCAGCCAAACTGGCGTCGTCACTATGCTGGATGCGCAGCGCGCCTTTGGCCAGGTGGGCGCCCAGCGCGCCATGCAGATCGCCATTGAGAATGCCAAAGCGCACGCGATGGCTTCGGTCGGTCTTTTCAACTGCGGCCACGTGGGTCGGCTGGGCGAATGGGTGCAAATGGCCGCCGACGCTCAGATGATCGGCATGGGCTTTTGCAACGGCGGCTCGCCCGGCGGCCTGGTGACGCCCCACGGCGGCGCCGCCCGGCGGCTGGGCACCAATCCGCTGGCGGCGGCCATTCCGCGGGCGAACGATACACCCATGCTGGTCGACTTTGCCACCAGCGTGGTGGCCGAGGGCAAAGTGCGCGTAGCCCGCAACTCCGGCAAGGCGTTGCCGGAAGGACGCATTTTAGACGCCGACGGCAACCCGAGCACCGACCCGAGCGATCTCTATGCCGGCGGCATGTTGCTGCCGGCAGCCGAGCACAAAGGGTATTGTCTGGCGCTGCTTATGGACTATTTGGGCGGCATTCTCACAGGAGCCGGTTGCGCCTCGTTGCCCAACTTCCGACGCGGCAACGGCGTACTCTTTATCGTACTTTCCATCGAGGCCTTCCGCCCGCTGGACGCTTTCCTAGGCGATGCGGCGGCGCTTTCCGACGTGATGCGCGCCACGCCGCCCGCCCCCGGTTACGATGAAGTGCTGACGCCCGGCGACCCCGAACAGCGCACGGCCCAACAGCGCCGCGCTCATGGCATCCCACTGGATGATACGACCTGGTCGCAACTGGTGGAGGTGGCAACGGCGCACAATGTGGCGGCGCCGGTATAACAAACACCCTAAATTAAATTGACGTTTTGACCATTGTCAATTTCGGATTTTCCTTTTGACATTGTCTCCTGTTTTACTGTACAATTGTTCCCAAAATCCGGCGGCAACCAGGCTGGGGCGGCAGATGGCGCAGGCGCTGGCCGAGGCGGGCCAATGTGGCCATTGTGAGCCGCACCGCCGCCAATTCAGTAAACCGCCGCCGCCGAGATCAACGCCGCCACCGGTGCTGCCTGCCGCGGCTATGCCTGTGATGTGACCGACCCGGCTGGCGTGCAGCGCACGGTGGATCAGGTGCTGGCCGATTTTGGCCAGATCGACATTTTGATCAATAACGCCGGCGTCAACATCCGAGGCCCCATTGAGAAACTTTCCGTCGAGGAATTCGCCCAGGTGCAGGCCACCAACGTGACCGGCCCGTGGCTCTTTTGCCGGGCCGTGGCGCCGCACATGAAGGCGCGCCAATATGGCCGCGTCATCAACATTGGCTCCACGCTCTCGATTATCAGCATGCCGGACCGCACGCCCTATGCCAGCAGCAAAGGCGCGGTTTTGCAGATGACGCGCACGCTGGCGCTGGAGTGGGCGACGCACAACATTACGGTCAACGCCATGCTGCCTGGCCCCTTTGCCACCGAAATGAACCTGCCCATCAAAGATGACCCCGAGTTATACAAAACCTTTATTGCCAAAATCCCCATGGGGCGCTGGGGAAATTGAGGAAATCGGCGGGTTAGCCGTCTTTCTGGCCAGCGATGCCAGCAGTTTTGTCACCGGCGCCAGCATTACGATTGACGGCGGCTGGACGGCATATTGAGTTTTGAGCTTGGGCAGTCATGCGACCAATGCCCGTCGCTTGAATACACAGGTCGTTCATGCGGCCCCTTCGACAGGCTCAGGGGTCGCATGAACGACGCCTGGATAAATCATTTTCACCTGTGCAATCACTATTCTATAGGTAGTCGATCCATTGTCCGGTTTGCGCATTTACCCCTTTATTAAAACTCCTGGTACCCTCAGTATCATCATTACGCTATTGTCGCTGTTCATTACAGAAGTGCTTGAGCGGTTATTGGATGGCCCACCACCAAGCTGGGTCTATCTTGTGGTGATCGCCTGCGCCTGGCCGCTTTCCTACTTTAGCGGTTGGGCGCTCAACCGTTATCAAAAAATCGTTGAAGAACAGAATGCGGAACTACATAAATTAACCGCTGAACTGCAAGAAGCCAATACACATTTAGCCGACCAAAACCGAGATCTGGCAAAGCTGACCAGCCAGCTAGAGGCCAGCAATGCCGAACTCAACGCCTATGCACGCACGGTGGCGCACGACATCAAATCGCCGCTCACCGCGTTGGTGCAAGCCAGCGATATGCTGTTCCGATATGCTGACCGATTAGAGCGCCATAAGTTGATGCAATATGCTGGGCGCATCCAAGAATCCAGCCTGCACATGGTGCGCATTGTCGACGCCACGCTGTTGCTGGTCGGCGTGCGCATCCATGAAGATGTGTCGATTGAGCCGCTGACATGAGCGCCATCCTGGAGCGGGTTATGGCCGAACTTCAGCCCGTCATTGCTGCGGCTCAGGCGCAAATTCAACTGCCGCCGCATTGGCCCGCGGCCGCGGTTATGCCCTGGATCGAGACCATTTGGACCAACTATATTAGCAATGCCATTAAGTATGGGGAAAACCGCCCAATATTGTGGTGGGCACGCCGCTAGCCGATGGCGTGATCCGCTTCTGGGTGCAGGACAAGGCCCCTATTGAACCGTCCATGCAGGCCGTGCTGTTTACAGAGTTCACGCGCCTGCACCAGGTTCAGGCCGAGGTTATGGGTTGGGGCTCTCCATTGTCAAGCGCATTATGGACAAGCTGGTGGCGAAGTGGGCGTTGAAAGCATGAAGGGCTCCGGTTCACTCTTCTACTTTACGCTGCCCGCAGTTGCACACAATGAACTGCCAGGCCAACAGATAGGTGCCGTCGATGTAGCCGCCATCTGAATGGGAAACATCAGAAATGAGCCGCTTGCATTTTGTCGAAGAGCATGGTAAAAACAGAATTTGTACGCGGATTTATGCTGATAAACGCAGATTTTAGCTCCACTATGACCAACAATCTGCGTAAATCCGCCAAATCCGCGCACAAATTCTTCCTCTCCGACAGTTAGCGCGCCACAAAAGGCAAAAGATCGGCTGCGCTGCAATCCCCCCTGGCACTTCAAACATAATACCCGTCCCCTGCTGGCCTTGCAGCGGCGCATCAGCGCGCAACTGAAATGAGGTTCGCGCGCCATCCCCCACATTGGTCGCCACAAAATAAGTGCCCGGTGTAGTTGCGGACGTACTCAATGTAAACGTATAATCTCCGCTGGCATTCACCTGTACATCTCCTAAATCTAGCCCATTGACGGAAATTTTCACCGTGCTGTCGGCGGCAAAACGATGCCCCACCACTGTGAAGAAGCTGCCCGGCGCGCCCTCAGCAAAGTCGATCACCTGATCGTTGCAGGTCAGCCCGCTGCGTTCCAGCGCGCCGATAGCGCCGATCCAGCTCTGGAAAGGGGCGTCAACTGGTTCGCAGAGCTGGGTTTTGGTAAAATTGAAGCTGGTCAGCGGCAGGTTTACAAATGAACCAGGAATCGTGTCCACCATTTGCGGATTATCGGAAAGATTCAGCGAGGTCAACGCCGTGAGTACGCCCAGTTCGTTCGCCACGGCGGTCAACTGGTTGTTCGAATAATCAAGCGTTTGCAGATTGGCCAGATTTTCAATCTCATCGGGAATGTAGGTGAGCTGATTGCCCGACACGTTCAGATTGATCAGCGCCGTCATGCTAATCAGCGCCGAATCTTGCAGCTTGACCAGCAGATTGTCCGATGCGTCTAATGTTTGCAGCTTGGTCAACACGCGCAGCGCGGTGGGCAGCTTTGCCAACTGATTGCCGGCCAGCGACAGCTCTTCCAAATTGAGCAGCGGCTCCAGCTCTTCGCTGCGCACGCTGGTGAGCTGGTTGTAGCCCAGATAGAGCTTGCGCAGGCTGGTCATTTTGCCCAGATTTTCCGGCGTGCTGGTCAGCTTGTTGTGGCGCAGGTCCAGCCGGGTTAGATTTTCCAGCGCGCCAAAGTCATTGGGAATGCTGGTCAGCTCATTTTCAGACAAGTCCAGATCGTGCAGTCGGGTCAGATTGCGCAGGCTGGAGGGCAGCGTGGTCAGCTTGTTTTGGCAAATGTCCAATTCGCGCAGATTGACCAGCGCACTCATTTCGGCGGGGATGCGCGTCAGCTCATTTTTGGAAAGATCCAGATTGGTCAAACTGGTGAGCAGCGCCAACTCGTCGGGCGCGCTGCTGAGGCCGCGCTGGATCGAAAGCATGGTCACGTGGCCAGCCTCACACGTCACGCCCTGCCAGGTGCAGGGCGTAAAATTGTCCAGCCAGCCTGAACCAGCCCAGTCCGCCCCCGGATTGTCCAGAAAAATGGCGACCAGCGCCCGACATTCATCCAGCGGAATTTCGCCCACCTGGTTGCAATCGTAATCGGCCAGCGGCGCGGCCACCGCGCTGGCGGTGGCGCCCGCCGCTTCTTGTGCAGCCGCCAGTTTCGGCCCCAGAAATAGGGGCAAAATCAACATGGTTAAAATCAATAAGAGGACTTTCGGGTGTAGCAATTTGAGCATTTTCATTCTCCTGGAACAAAATTGTAGGACAAGCTTCCAGCTTGTCCTCCTGGGGCAGGTCATCACCATACCAAGACGCCAAATCCGCCCACTCGTTACGCGCGAGTATAATCCAATTTTATTTTTTCGCAGCAAAAGGAAACCAACCAGTAATGTCTACTTCATCTCAACCCAATCCTACCACTGCGGTCGCCGTGGATGTGGATAACCCTGAAATTTACCAAATTCACACCAATGCCCCCGGTCCCGAAGGCAGCCTGCCTTTTGACGAAGACTTTCTGCTCAACGCGCCCAGCGGCGACCTCTTTGGCTGGAGTCAAAATGTGGGCATGGGCTGGAGTCCGCGCCGGCTGCGCAAAAAAGAGTTTCTCATTCTGAGCACCCAGGGCGGCATCCGCGCCCCCGATGGCTCGCCCATTGCGCTGGGCTATCACACCGGCCATTGGGAAGTGGGGCTGCTCATGCAGGCCGCGGCCCGTGAATTTAGCGAGCTGGATGCCATTCCCTTTGCCGGTTTTGTCAGCGACCCGTGCGACGGCCGCTCGCAAGGCACCACCGGCATGATGGACAGCCTGCCCTATCGCAACGACGCCGCCGTGGTGCTGCGCCGGCTGATCCGCTCGCTGCCCACGCGCCGCGGCGTTATGGGCGTGGGCACTTGCGACAAAGGGCTGCCCGCCATGATGCTGGCCATGGCCGCCATGCACGACCTGCCCACCATTCTCGTTCCCGGTGGCGTGACGTTGCCGCCCACGCATGGCGAAGATGCCGGCAAAGTGCAGACCGTAGGCGCCCGCTTTGCCCAGGGTGAAATCAGCATTGAAGAAGCGGCGGAACTGGGCTGCAAAGCCTGCGCATCGCCCGGCGGCGGCTGCCAATTTCTCGGCACAGCGGGGACCAGCCAAGTGGTGGTGGAGTCGCTGGGGCTGTCGCTGGTCCATTCGGCATTGGCGCCCTCCGGCCAGCCCATTTGGCTGGATCTGGCTCGGCGCTCGGCGCAAGCGCTGGTCCATTTGGAAGAACGCGGCCTGACCACCAAAGACGTGCTGACTGCCGATGCGCTGCACAACGCCATGGTCGTCCACGCTGCGTTTGGCGGCAGCACCAATCTGCTGCTGCACATTCCGGCGGTGGCCCATGCGGCCGGGCTGCCGCGCCCCGCCGTGGCCGATTGGGAGCGCATCAACCACGCCACGCCGCGCCTGGTCGACGTGCTGCCCAACGGCCCCAAAGGCCACGTCACCGTGCAGGCCTTTCTGGCTGGCGGCGTGCCTGAAGCCATGCTGCACCTGCGCGATCTCAACCTGCTGCGGCTGGATGCGCTGACCGTCCACGCCCGCCCGCTGGGCGATCTGCTGGACGAGTGGGAACGCAGCGAACGCCGCCAGCGCGTGCGCGATCTGCTTTTTGAGCGCGACGGCGTCGACCCCGGCGACGTGATTATGAGCGCTGAACGGGCGCGCGAGCGCGGCCTAACCAGCACGGTCACCTTCCCCACGGGCAACCTGGCGCCCGAGGGATCGGTCATCAAGAGCACCTCCATCGATCCCAGCGTGGTCGATGCCGATGGGGTCTATCGCAAAGTGGGCCCGGCGCGTCTTTGCCAGCGAGCGTGAAGCCATTGCGGCCATCAAAGGGCTGGGCGACCGGCAAATTGTGGCGGGCGACATTATTGTGCTGGTGGGGCGTGGTCCGCTGGGTTGCGGCATGGAGGAGACCTATCAGCTCACATCGGCGCTGCGCTACTTGCCCTGGGGCAAAGAGGTGGCGCTGGTCACCGACGCCCGTTTTAGCGGCGTGAGCACGGGCGCCTGCATAGGCCACGTGGGGCCGGAAGCGCTGGCCGGCGGTCCCATTGGCCGCGTGCGCGAGGGCGATACAATTCAAATTATGGTGGACACCATCAACTTGACCGGCAGCATCGACCTGGTGGGTCACAACGGTGCGCAGTATGGCCCTGCAAAAGGCGCCGCAGTGTTGCGCGACCGCGCCATGACGCCCGGCATTGCGCCCGATGAGCGATTGCCCGCCGATACGCGGCTGTGGGCCGCGCTGCAAAGCGCCAGCGGCGGCACCTGGGGCGGCTGCGTGTATGATGTGGACCGGATTGTGGCGCTGTTGGAGGCAGGAAGAGGGCATTGGGCGGATAGCTTGAGCCGTGTGCATCGCACTGGCCGCGGGCGCGGCTGTGAGTGATAAGGTGATTGGGCGAGTGCAACGCACACTTTCATTATTCGTGACAAGGGGCATGTCGGCATGAGCCTCGTAAATCGTACATCTAAAATCGTATATCCCCAGCTTGTTGTCATTGTGACTGGTCCGCCTGCTGCGGGCAAAACTACACTGGCCCGGCAATTGGCAACAGCGCTGGATTGGCCGTTGCTGTGCAAAGATGGCATCAAGGAGATGCTTTTGATGGGCTGGGCTTTTCGGATCGCGCCTGGTCGCAAAAACTGGGCGGCGTTACGTGGGATGTGGCGCTCCATTTCACCGAGTTGCTGATTCAGAGCGGGGGATCGTTTGTCGTGGAAGGTAATTTCGATGCGCAGTGGCATGAAGCGCACTTCACGCGCTGGCGTGAAAAGTATGGTTGCCGCTATCTGCAAATTCGTTGCGATGCAGATGTAGATGTGCTCTATGCGCGCTATTGCGCCCGCGTGGAATCGGGTGAGCGGCACCCCGGCCATGTAGATGACTCGCTGAACCGCGAACATTACATGTCCACGTTTGACCCGCACAGATTTGCGCCCATGCATATTGGCGGTGATGTGATCAAACTGGACACTACCAACTTTGCCAGCGTTGATCTCGATGCCTTACTGAAAGCGATATGTGTGGTATAATCTTGTGAGCGCAAGGTGAATTTTTTTGCAGGGAGGTTCATTTGAGTACGCAAGTATTATTGGAATTGCCGGATGAAACATACCAACGGGCCTCTCAGCTAGCTCGGCTGACAAGTCGCGGCGTCACAGATGTATTAACCGATGTCTTGTCCCTCTCTTTGCCGCTGCTTGATGAGGGAAGCAGTGCAGCCTCCGCCATTGATACATTGTCAGACCGAGAAATCTTGCAATTAACGGAGTTGCAAATGCACAGCGACGAAGATACCCGTTTAAGTGAATTGCTGGATCAGCAGCAGGCTGGCGCAATTTCTGAAATCGAGCGGATGGAACTGGCCAATCTAATGCGCATTTATCAGGTTGGTTTGTTGCGCAAAGCGCAAGCACTTGCCGAAGCTGTTCATCGTGGACTTCGTCCGCCATTGAGCCCATGAGCAATCGCCGCATTTCACCTGCGCTGCGGGATCGTATCCAAGCATGGACACAAAATCGATGCAGCTACTGTCTGGCTCATCAGCAGTACGTGTTGGGTCCACTTGAGATTGATCACATAATACCGCAAGCGCTCGGTGGTACAAATGAAGAAGGGAATTTATGTCTCGCTTGCCGTCTCTGCAACAGTTATAAAGCTACACAAATTGACGGCTTGGATATTGTATCAGGGCGAAGGTTCCCGCTCTATCATCCCCGTAAGCAACGCTGGGCTGAACATTTCCGCTGGACCGAGGCAGGCGACATAATTGTTGGTGTGACACCTTACGGCCGCGTAACGGTTGAAGCTTTGCAACTCAATAATGTTCTGGCCGTGACGGTACGCCGCGCTTGGATCAGTGCGGGTTGGCATCCTCCCACATAGTGATGCGCCGCAATCTGCTAAAGCGAATATACTTGGTTCTGTCATAGATGAAAATCGACCACTCGAATAAAATTAGGCGCAATCCTTTTCATCTATGCCAACCGCGAGTATATTTGAATCTAAAAAATCTGTGAAATCTGTTGATCGATCCTTATTCCCGGAGGAGTCAATGTCTCGCAAATTGAAAGGAATGAACAAGCACCAAAAGGCCGCCTTCCGCACCGGTGAGCATCGCGTGCGGCTGGAGGACATTGAATATTACCTGACGCTGGCGGCGAGCGACGACGCCGATGAACGGCTGGAAGCGGCCAGCAACCTGTGTCCCTGCCACGTGCGCAAGCCCATCGACCAGGTGCAGACCGCCATCTTCCGCATGATGGAAGATCCGGACGTGCGCGTGCGGCAGGCCGCCTGGCACACATTGGAAGACGGCGGCGTACCCGACGACCCGCGGCTGGACCCAATCTTTGAACGCGCCGTGGCCAATGAAACCAATCCGACTATTCGCCATTTCGTAGCCGAATTTGCCGAGCCGCGGCTGCGCGAAAAGCAGATTGTGGAGCAGAAACGCGGCGAGCGCGCCAGTTCACTCTTTTCCCAACGTGGCAAATGCGATTTCTGCGGCGAAAGCAACGTGCCGGTCAAGCCGGACTACGAGACCGAGATTGGCGCCCATGCCGCCACCCGTCGGTTAGCGCTCATCTGCGAGCCGTGCCATGCCGGTCAGGTTGTTTGATACGTAGCCAAGGAGACCTGTTGCGTATTGCGTGGTGCGTGAACACGTCAACTTTCTTGAATCGTTACAAGATTCTGCACCGGTTCACGCAATACGTAACACGCAACATGGGCGTACATACCGAGCACTCTTGTCCACAAGGACTCCACCATGTCCACCGAAACCGGCCGCCTATTGATGCTTTTGGGCGGCGTTATCTTTCTCATCGGCTTGCTGATCACGGCGGCGCCGCGCGTGCCTGGCTTGGGGCGGCTGCCGGGTGATCTGGTGCTGCAACGCGATAGCTTTACGCTCTTTGCCCCCTGTGGAACCATGATTGTAATGAGCATCATTTTGACGGTGGTGATCAATGTGATTCTGCGCGTGTTGCGTTAGGGCTTAAATCATTGCCGGTAACCCATTTGCATCGTAAATCAGAACTTTTACCCCTCCCTAACCCTCTCCTGGCCGCTGCGCTAGGGAGGGAACTGCGCCGCCATAGGCGGCACTGTCTGTCGCTCCTCCCCCTCGAGGGGGAGGCAGGGAGGGGGTCCAAAATACCAAATCATAAATCCTCGGAGGAACCAATGCCAACCCCAATCAAAATTGCCGTTATCGGCGCCGGCAGCGCCACTTTTTCGCTGGGTCTGGTCAAAGACTTGTGCTTGACGCCCAACCTGGCGGGCAGCTTTGTGCATTTCATGGACATCAATGAAGAGCGGCTGCCTATGATCACCAAATTGGCCCAGCGCTACAGCCAGGAACTGGGCCAGGACCTGCGCATCGAAAGCACCACGGATCGGCAGGCCGCGCTGCGCGACGCCGATTTTGTGATCAACACGGCCGACGCCAAAGGGCATTACCACGCCGCCGCCATGCGCGATATTATTGCCAAACATGGCTACTATTACAGCACCGGCGCCAGCGTACCCGGCTCCTATTACAACTATAATTTGATGATGAGCGTGGTGCGCGACATGGAAGAAATCTGCCCCGACGCCTGGCTTATCCAGTCGGGCAACCCCGTCTTCTCTGGCTGCACGCTGATGACGCGCGAAAGCGACATCAAGATCATTGGCCTCTGCCACGGTCACTATGGTGTCTATGAAATTGCGCGCACGCTGGGGCTGGAGATAACCAGCTTGAAAGACCTGACCTGGCAGGCCCCCGGCCTGAATCACAACGTCTGGCTCACCTTCTGCTACTATCGCGGCCAGGACATGTACCCCATGCTTGAAGAGTGGATCGAAACCAAAGCCGAAGAGTATTGGCGCACGCACACCCCCATACGCACCCACGATATTCAGATGTCCAAGGGCGCTATCCACCAATATATGATGTATGGCCTCATGCCCATTGGCGATACTGTGCGCAGCGGCCAGAGCTGGTGGTATCATTCCGATTTGGCGACGAAACAGTTTTGGTTCTTTGAGAAATTTGGCGGGCCGGATACCGATATTGCGCGCCCCCAATATGTGAAGGGATTGGAAGAAAAGCTGGCCATGATCAAGCGGCTGGCCAGCGACCCCAAGGCCAGCGTTGTGCAGGAACTGGGCCAGGAGAAGACGCGCGAGCAACAGGTGCCGATCATTGATGCGCTGGTCAACAATGTGGAAGAGCAGTTCGAGGTGAATATTCCCAATAACGGCGTGCTGGCCGGCATTCCCGACGATGTGGTGGTGGAAGTGCCCGCCATCATCAACAAAGGCGGCGTCTTCCCCATGCAGGTCGAACCGCTGCCTCCCAAAATCATGCTCGAGATGATCTATCCCAACTGGCTCTCCATGGAACGCGAATTATTGGCCTACAAAACGGGCGACCGCACACAGCTCGTTTGGAATGCGCTGCAATCCAGCCAGACCCACAGCTATGAACAGGCCGTGGCGCTGGTGCAAGACGTAATGGGCGTGGAGGGACACGAAGAAGTGAACGAGTTCTTCAAATTTAACAATGGCGAAGGCGCTATGTTGATGGAGCGGAAACTCCGTTAGCCTTTGTGGCCTGAGCTTGTCGAAGGCTGGTGTTCCCTTCGACAAGCTCAGGGAACGGGTTGGTAGGTACCTTATTTTCTATAACACGCATCGGAATAAAGAGGAAGAGCGGGAATTAAAAAAGGGAAAGTCCAGAAAATTCTCCTGTCTTTCCCCCCTTGGTGATTGTGGTTTAGCTACTACGTGGTGCAGATCCTACTTTATTGCCCCAGCTTCTGTACAGCAGCTGCGGCGGGTCCTTTGGGTCCTTCTTCAATGGTGAATTCTACACGCTGTCCCTCGATCAGACTCTTGTATCCATCGCCCAACACCGCGGAATAATGTACGAATACATCGTTCCCATTCTCCTGAGCAATGAAACCATAGCCCTTTCGATCATTAAACCACTTAACCGTACCTATCTTGCGCTCTCCCATAAAGAAACCTCCTTACTCCTATGAACGCATTGACTATGACGCCAACGTAGGTTTCAGGTATAAAAAAAGCGCGACTCTCAGACCCAGTAAGCCCAAAAGCGCGCCATGTTTACACATAAAACCTACAGCGTCTGACAATCGCTATTATACGCACATGCACTTTTTTCGTCAAAAACGCAAATCTGTGCAAAAAATCCACGCTTTTCGCACCATTTACAACAGCCACCACAGCAGCCCCGACAAGCCCAAAATCACCAACACAACCGCGAGCACAAGGCCCAACAAGCGCAGCGGGTTGATTGTTTGCGCCTGTAGCTTAAACAATTGGGGCGGCGCATCCACCGTGGTCAGCCAGGCGCGCGCGGTGGGGGACCCGCCGCCGGCCTGCAAAATCACGGTGACGCGGCTGTTGCGCAATAGCGCACGCCACACCTGGGCCGCATTGTGATAGTTCACCCCCTGAATTTGCGCCTGCAGCGCCGCGCCATCTTTGGCAATACCTTCGCCGCTTAATCGCGTGGCCTCGGCCTCGAAGGCAGTAGCTTGCTGGCTTAGATTGGCCGCCAGGGCGTTCCAATGGTCGCCCACGCTGCGCAGATCCAGCGGCTGGCTCATCTCGGTGTGGCGCCGCAGAAAGAGGCCGCTGCTTTCAATGGCCGGGTTGAGCTGGGTGAGCAGCGCCCGCAAGAGCGCCCAGTTGGCATTGTCGGGCAGCGCCTGCACCAGCGGCAGATGCGAAGTGTTGGCCGTTGACGCTATGCGGAAATGCAGCGGCTCGTTGGACGCGGGATTGGGTTCGTCATCCAGCTGAATCGTGTGGTCCGTGGAAACGGTTTGCCAGCGCGTAATAATATTTTGCAGCGCGTTGCGGGCGGCGGCTGCCTGTCCGGCGGCAGGGAAGGCCAGCACATCCACGGTTGTGCTTTCGGCAGTCAAGGTGCTGCTGATCTGCCAATTGGCAAAGAGGCTTTGCAGGTCCGGCGCCGGCGCCAATGCCGCGTTTTGAATATCGGGGCCGGCCAGCGCAATGGCGGCATCCGTCTCCCCTTTGGCCAGCACTGCCAGCGCCTGCTGCACGCGGATGGCCTGGCGCTCGCTCTCCAGATCGGCTGCTGTCAAGCGGCCGTCCGCGGCGGCGCCGGTGCTCAACTGGCTTTGCAGCTGATCGAGCAGCGTCAGGGCGCCGCTCCAATCTTGCCGGTTGCGCGCCTGTTGAAAGAGCGTATAGAGCCCTTCCAGCCGCCAGCGGAGCAGCTCGGGGCGCTGGCGGGCATCGGGGGCCAGCGTGTCGAGCGCGCGGTCAATCTCGGCCACCATGAGCGAAACATACTGCTCATCCTGGGCGCCGCCGACCACACGGCTGCGGTAAAGCGCAGCCAGCCCGGCGTGCAAGGCGCCGACCTCGGCGGAACCGCCGCCCGGTGCAGAGTCGATGCCGTCCAAATAGGCGGCCAACGCCTGGGCGTAAAAACGCTCGCGCACGCCAATTTCGCCGGAATCACCGGTATTGTTGATGGCTGGATCGCTGTAAATCTGCTGGTAGAGTCGGGCCACCTCCCCCCGGGTCGCCGCAGATGGCGCACTCTGGGCGGTCTGTTGGGCGGCCCGCAATTGCGCGTTTACGGCAGGATTGATAAATTGCAAAACAAAAGTCTGCTCGGGGAAACCGGGCTCGCGCAGCCACTGCACGGCCGGCTCGCGGGCATTATCTGAAGGCGTGAATGTCCAGCCCGCCGGTTCAATCCGCAGCCACTGGTCGGCGGACAGCGATTCGGGCAGCGTAATGGTGACGCGCAGGCTGGCGGCGCCCGGCCACTGCGGCATGTGGGCTACGCTGTAGCGCAAAAGAGGCAGCGCCTGCTCCGCCAGCAACAGGGTATACTGCACGCGCACGGTGCTGCGCCCGTCGGCGGCTAAACCGATCAGCGTGGTGTAGCTGGCGTCAGCCGCCGGTTGCAGCGATAGCAGCTGCTCATCCAACAGCAGCGCCAGATCGGCGGGTGGTGGGTTTGGGGCGCCGTTAGCCGGAGCCACATTTCGCAGCTGCACCAGTTGCGTAATGGCCTCGGCGCCGGGATTGAAGAGGCGATATTGGGCGTTCACTGCCAGTTGGAGCTGCCCCTCTGCTGTGATAAATAGGCGATAGTCGACCGTGTGGGCTTGCAGTTCAATGGCGGTCGATTCAATGGGGGTGAGCACATACTGCGGCATGTCCGCTGGCGTCTGTGCGGCCGTTTCCAACGCTGGATCCCCAGCGGCAACGACCGGCGTATACGCCAGCCATAGGGCCACAACGGCTGCAATTAACCGGATAAGAGAAGCATGAGATTGCAGCGAACATCTGCTTTGCAACCGCTGATGGGAAGTTGCAATTCTGGGGTGCATCTGGTATCTTGGCATTGTGAGAATATTCTGGCAAAAGGCCGAATAGCTCCTTGTTAAATTATGTGGATGAAAGGACAGGCCCGAATTTCATGGTCAAGCTGTTGATGCAATGGGACATTAAAATTGGCAGGGAACAAGATTTCTCTGAATTTATGGTGCGCGAGTTTGCGCCGCGCCTGATGAAGCTCGGCATTGAGCCCACAGAAATTCTGTATACCATGTATGGAGAAGGGCCGCAAATGTATGCCAGCGTGGTTGTGGATAGCCGCGAGCGGCTGCTAGAGGTGATGCAGAATGAAAGCTGGAAACGCTTGCAGAGCAAGTTGCAGGCGTATGTGATTAATTATACCCAAAAAGTGGTGACTGATTCCGGGCGCTTTCAGATGTAGCGGTAAAAAGAGGCAGGGCCAAGTCTTATTGAATCGCTGCGAATATCGTGGATGGTCAAAGAGGGAGCAAGTGAATCTTGCTTCCTCTTTATTTTGTGTCGTGTTTTGACTTATACATTTCAGACGCGCAGAAGCACCGGTTGCTTTTGGGCTCGCTTGGGTAATGCAATCTGTTCCTCTTTGAGGAGCGATTGGAGAAGTGCAATTAAGTGGGGCTCGTGCGTTACGCCTGCTTGCGAATCAAGATATTGAAGTTGGGTTTCGAGAGAGTAAATTTGGCGGTTGGTAGCTGAACAAAGCCAGGTGTCAAATGCATCGGCAAGCTGAATAATCTGAGCGCCTAACTGGGCTGAATTTTGGAAGACAAAGAGTTGATTTAAGCGGCTAGGGTTGCGATGTGTATTGATTGCATAGGTTGCACTATATGCGCGTTCTGTGCTGTCCGCACCATTACGAAAAAAGGCGTCATTGGTAAAATAATGAGCATGCTCTGACAAAACGTGTACTTCTGATGGAGTAAGCATTTCGTGCAAACCATATGGATGGGCCGCCATTTCAACCAGGTGAATAATGGCGGGCTCAAATCGCATTTGACGCAGCAATGAACTACTCAACGCAGTCTGATGCTGTACATTATCCAGGCTTTCCATTGCCCCGCGGTTGCGTCCGGCGAGCGGGCTAATCAGGATACTCACATTGTGCAGCGCGGCGGCGGCCCGAATCTGCGACCACATTTTGTCATCCACCCCCACCCGGCGCGCAATCAGGCTGGCATTGTGCGCCACGCGCTGGCTGTGTCCCACAAACAGACCAGTCTGCTCTTCCGCCAACGTAATCAGGGTTTGCAGCGAACTAATTTGCGATTGTGTTTTGCCCAAATCCAGATCCACGCTTTTCAGCGCCACGGCAACGGTGTTGGCGATGGAACGCATCACAAGCGTGTCGGTTTCATCTAGCAAGCGCGCTTCATTACGCGCCAACACCTGGATAACGCCAAAGGTATACTCTTTCCCCACAATTGGCACCACCATAGCCGGCCCCGAAATGCTGTAATAAGCATGCTCCGGCTCGGCATCCAGTCGGGTCGGATAGTAGAAAACCGGCTCCCCCACGCGCATGGTCCAGGCAAACATTTGCCGGAGCTGCCCAGAGAGCGGCTGTTCGAGATAGCTATTGTTTTCGTATAAATACAATTCAGGCTCATTCGGGTCAATGTGCGAATCATAGATGGCTTCCACGCTGCGCAAATAGACTTCTACATCGACATCGCTGATCACTTCACCAATTTTACGCGTCAGAATCTGCAGCACGTCGTCCACGCTTTGCGCCCGCGCAATTTCACGCGTCGCCAACTGCACATTGACCAATTGCTCGGTCTGCCGGGTTAATTCATGGCGCATCTGCGCATAATAGATGAGATGCGCCAGATTCTTGGCCACATCTTCAAACTCGTGCCGCATCTGCGCGTCGGCAAAGCCATCTTGCACGCTGCGCCCCACCACAAGAACGCCTTTAGCCAAACTGTAATTATTGAGCCGCAGCGGCAGAATCAACATGGAGCCATGCCGGGGCATCCACGGAAACTCATCAACAGTGGGACGTTTTTGGGCGCGAATATCGTTTATGCACAGATGATCAGGCGCCGTGGGATCGGACTTGCGCAACAGCGTTTGGGCCAACACACCGGACAGCGGAAAAGGACATTCCTTCCCCAAATATTCCCACGGCTTTTCAACCCCATGCATTTCCTGATAATAATAGGGACCCAGTTCCGCCTCGCCCAAAATAAGGACGGCATAACTCAACGGCACTTTTTGCCAAATGGATTGCAGCGCCCGCGCAATGGCTTCCTTAAGCGTCAGTCCATCACAATCCAACTGCATCAGGATTTCATGAAAGAGGTTAAGATGGCTAATGCAGCGGGTAAGCTCTTTGGCCGAAGAATCGACTTCACCCAAGGCAGCATCCAACGCGGCAGCCGATAGCCGAGCGTGGTCCAACTCCCGACGTAATGAATTCAGCCGTAATTCAATTGAATGCACCTGATCTGAAATGCGTTCAAATAGAGACATAAATCCTGGTCTTTACTGTATGATTGCTAAAATAGAGTTTCTTATATACGGAGCAGAATGGGACTGTCACATAAGAACTGAGCTTATTATACCGCATATGCCGTAGAATGTGAGTAGGACTAAAGTACTAGCTGGGACTTAAAAACCTATACGATATTTATACTTCTTCCATACGGTGAGCATTTTATAGCCGCAAGCGCAGCCAAAATAAAAAGGGAGACCCGGCTTTGACCGCGTCTCCCTTAAGTCTCATTGAGCGAAAGTTCAAATAAAAACCGTAACTATATCTAGCGCAAATAGGCGCCCGCCACGCCGCCATCCACCGTCAAGGCGCCACCGGTGGTTTTGGCCGCCCGCGGACCGGCCAAAAAGCTGACCGCTTCGGCAATATCTGCCGGGTACACATTGACGCGCAGTGTGGTGCGTTTGCGATAATAATCATCCAACTCTTCCGGCTTGATGCCAGAGCTGGCCGCCCGCGCCGCCCGCCAGCCGCCTTCCCAAATGCCGCTGCCCTGCAACACAGCATCCGGCAACACCGAATTGACGCGGATGCCAAAGGCGCCGCCCTCTTCGGCCAGACAGCGCGCCATGTGCAGCTCCGCCGCTTTGACCGCGCTGTAGGCCGCAGCGTTGCGTCCGGCAAAGACGCTGTTCTTGCTGGCAATGTAAATCAAGCTGCCGCCCATCTGCTGCTTTTTCCACAGGTCGACCGCCGTGCGGCTGATCAAGAAATAGCCGGTACCCAAAATCGACATGGTGCGATTCCAGTCGGCCAGCGTGGTCTCCTCGATGGGCGCGGCAAAGGCAATGCCGGCGTTGCTCACCACCACATCCGCCCCGCCATAGGCCAGCGTGACCTGCCGGAACGCTTCCTGCACCGCGGCTTCGTCGGTCACGTTGCAGTGCAGCGCAATGGCCCGCTGGTAACCATGCTTTTTGACCAAGCCTTCGGCCACCTGCTGTGCGCCTTCCAAATTAATGTCCAAAATGGCCACGTGCGCGCCATCTTGGGCCAGCCGCTGCGCAATGGCGCGGCCAATGCCAGAAGCGCCGCCGGTAACCACGGCCACGCGCCCCTCCATCTCTTTGGGCGGCGGCTTCAGGCTCAACTTGTATAATTCCAGCGGCCAATATTCAACGTCAAACGCCTCCTGCTCGGTCAAGCTCACAAAGCGGCTCACCGCCTGGCTGCCGCCCGCCACGTTGATGGCGCGGTGATAAAGCTGGCGGCTTACGTCTGCCGCCTGCGCATCGGCGCCCGTGTTGATCATGCCCAGGCCGGGAATCAACACTACGCGCGGATACGGGTCGCGAATCTGGTCGCCGGGCTGGCTGCAGCGGTCAAAATAGGCTTGATAATCCTGGCCAAAAGCGGCCACGGCGCCGGTCAACGTTTCCAGCAGCGCATCGACGCCGCGCGCCGGCGTCCAATCTACAAAGAGCGGCTGCCGCTTGGTATGCACCAGATGATCGGGGCAAGCCGCGCCCACCTGCGATAGCTCGGCGCTGCCCGCACTATTGACAAAATCGAGCACGTCGGCGCTGTCGTCGTATGACAAAATAGCCGGTCGCTGCGCGCTGACCAGCCCGCGCAAATGGGGCAGCACGCGGCCCAACACCTCGTGGCGCTGGGCGGCTTCCATGGTGGCCACCGCGGCGCCGGCGAAAATCTGGCGCCCGTTGCGCCTGCTCTCGATAAAGTCCTCGGCCTCCTGAATCACGCGGATGCTTTGATCGTAGCAGCTGCGCGCATCATCGCCCCAGGTCACCAGCCCGTGTTTGCCCATGACGACCAGATCGGCTTTCTCATTGGCGCGAATGCCTTCGCCAATCCACTTGCTCAGCGTAAAGCCGGGCCGAATGTAGTCCACCCAAACCATGCGCTCGCCCCACAGTTGGCGGCAAAGCTCCTGCCCGCCCTCGGCGCAGGCCAGGCTGATCACGGCATCGGGATGCGTGTGGTCCACGTGGTCGGCGGGCGTAAAGGCGTGCAGCAGCGTCTCGATGGATTGGCGCGGCCGGCCCAGCGCATGGGTGCAGTGCGAAAGATATTCGACCATCTCCTCGTCGCTCATGGCGGCGCGCTGCATGAGCGGCAGGATTTCCAGCAGCCGCAGTCCGGCAAAGCCCTTTTCGGCAATGGTGGCCACATCGCTGCCCGAGCCTTTGACCCACAGCACTTTGACATCGCGGCCCAAATGGTCCTTTTCGTTGAGTTTGACGCTGGTGTTGCCGCCATAAATATTGACCACGGCGCGGTCGCGGCCCAGCAAATTGCTGCGATAGACCAGCCCATCCAGCGCCGGATTTAGACGTGCTTCTGCTTCATCCCAAAGATTTTGAGGCATTTATTTCTCCGCTCAATTTATATTTATAATAGCCACAAAAACACAAAAGGCACAGAAATGAAGATTTTGTGCCTTTTGTGGCGATTCTTTAAATCTGCCGGGCTATCAGGATTGTATTATTGGAATCCGCCGCTGGAAGCTTTCACGCCGCGCACCGCGCGAATCTGCTCTTCGTAGCCACTGGCTTTGTAGGCCGCAATGGGGTCGGCGGGCGTTCCCATTTCCGCCCGCACCTGGGCCAGTAGCGGGCGCACATCGGTGCGATAGGCGCTGTTGAGCAGGTTGTGGGCGGCCAGCACTTCACCGGCAGTTTGGGCATCGGCCAGCGCTTTTTGATTCACCAGCATGGATTTGGCAAATGCCTCCTGGCAGTTGAGCACCGACTGGATCATGGGAGCGATCTTGCCCTCAATGTTGTGGCACTGGTCGATCATGTAGGCAATGTTTTGGGCCGTGGTGCGGGCCGGCTCATCCTGGCCAAAGGCGGCGCTGTTCAATTCATTATATATAAGGAAAAGCTCGTACGGGTTGACGCTGCCCACGATCAGATCGTCATCGGCATATTTGCGGTTGTTAAAGTGGAAGCCGCCCAGCCGCCCCTCATCCAGCAAAAAGGCCACAATCTGCTCAATGTTGACGCCCTGGGCATGGTGGCCCAAGTCTACCAGCACCTGCGCCTGTTCGCCTAGCTTTAGACACCAGGCGTAGGCCGTCCCCCAATCCGGCACGTCGGTGCTGTAAAAAGCGGGCTCGAAAAATTTGTATTCGACCAACATGCGTCCGCCCGCCGGCAGATTTTGATATGTAGTGGCCAGCGCCTGCTCAAAGCGACGCTTGCGGGCGCGCAGATTGTCCTGCCCAGCATAATTGGTGCCATCGGCAAACCAAAGGCTCAGAATGTCGCTGTTGGTTTTGGTCATGATCTCGCAGCATTCGAGCATGTGATCCAGCGCCTGCTCCTGCACGCCGCTGTCCGGGTTGCCAAAGGAGCCCAGCTTGTACTGGTCATCCTGAAACACGTTGGGATTGACAGCGCCGATGCGCACGCCCTGCTCTTCGGCGTATTGGCGGAAGGCGTCATAGTCGCCATCTTCGGGCTTGTCCCACGGGATGTGGACGGCCACGGTGGGCGCAATGCCGGTCATCTTGTGGACCCATGGCGGCGTCGTCCATCTTTTCACGCGTGGTGGTCGCCGCGCCGGGCCAGGAAACGCTTTAAAGCGCTGCCGCTGTTGGCATAGCCCCAACTCGGCGTTTCAATGTGATGATTTTTGATCGCCTCTTTGATGGCGTTAACGTCCAACCCCTGGTTTTCCAGGTCGGCAGCCAAAATTTCGTAAGCAGCTTTGTGATCGCTCATTTGGTTTGGTTCCTTGCTTTTTGAGTTTGGATCAACAGATTTAAGAGATTTTTATGATTATGAAATTTTATAATGCTATGATCAGAAATCTCTAAAATCTGTGTAATCTGTTGATCATCCTTTTAATTCGCAATTACTGGAGACTGTCTCATAAAAATGATTCAATTCGTTCAACAGTTTGATCGATCAGCAGAGCGTGCTCGGGTTGGATCGCATTCGCCAGCAACTCTACTGTCTCCACGTAAAGCCGCAGTCCGGCGCGCACCTCGTCATGCACAGATGGCGGCGGTTGACCCGTTTCGTGCAGCCCAAAGGCAGTACGACAGAGCCGCGCCCATTCCGTATCCGTGCCCACGCTTCCCATGACGCGCGTCAGCATTTCATTTTCAGTGGTCAACATAATGCCGCGCTGCACCTTGACCAGCCCCAGCAGCCCCCATGAAAGGCCAAAGCGCCCCAGCAGCAGCCGCCCCACGTCGTCATACATGAGCCCTTGCAGCGCTTTGTGCGCCTCTTCGATCCAACCCACCATCTGCGCGCTGGCGTAAATATTGGCTTTGGCCTGCATCGCGTCATCCCAGCGAAAAGCACGGGCGCGGGCCTGAATTTGGGCAAAATAGTTGTCCCGATCAATCAGCATCTGCGCCGATTGCAGGCCCAGCACAATATGGGTCGCCTGCTGCGGCTCGGTGAACCAGGCTGCCACCTCGGCGGGCGTGACCGTGCCCACCACCACCAGATGGCCGTCAATCAAATGGGAATCGCCCGGCGGCAATTCGCCCGGCGCACCGTCCACCAGCCGCTGCAAATCCACATCGCTGTACGGACCGGCCTCCCCGCGGGCGTGGCTGCCCAACAGCACAATGGCGCGCACGCCCGTCCCATCAAAGCGGCGAGCCAGCGCCGCAAAATCGAGCGGTCCGGCGCCGCTATCAACCATACTCATGCCGCGCCGATCATCGCTTTAAAGCGGCCAAACGCCTGATCCCACGGCGCCCGCGCGCCCGGTTCATAAATGCCCAAATCGGTGGTGCGGCAGACCAGCGCACGGCCCTCTTGCAGCGACGAGAGATCGCCCAGCGCCAGCGCCTGCACCAGAATATTGCCGGTGGCCGTGGCCTCCACCGGGCCGGTGATCACCGGTTTGCCGGTGGCGTCAGCCGTAAATTGATTGAGCAGCGCGTTTTGCGAACCGCCGCCCACAATGTGAATGGGCTGCAATGAGCGGCCCAGGAGCGCCTCTAAATTTTCCAGCACCAGCCGGTATTTGAGGGCCAAGCTTTCCAGCACGCAGCGCACAATTTGGGCGTGGCTCTCCGGTTCGCCCTGGCCGGTGCGGCGGCAAAAGGCGCGGATGCGCGCCGGCATGTCGCCCGGCTTGAGGAAATCATCGTGATCGGGGTCGACGAGAAAACGCAGCGGTGCGGCCTGCTGCGCCAGCGGAGCCAGGTCGGCATAGCTATAATTTTGCCCGGCCCGACTCCACACGCGCAGCGATTCCTGAATGGGCCACATGCCCATGACGTTTTTGCTCAGTCGATAGGCACCGTTGACGCCGCCCTCATTGGTCAAATTGTAGGCCAGCGCCTGCGCGTTGACCACCGCCTCATTGACTTCCACGCCCAAAATGGACCAAGTGCCGGAGCTGATCCAAACAAAGTCAGCGTGTTGGCCGGCACCGCCGCCACCGCCGACCCGGTGTCGTGGCAGGCCGGCGTCACCACCGTAATGCCGCTGGCATTGGCCTCGTCAGCAATATCGCTGCGCAGCGGCCCCAGGACGGAGCCGGGCTGCACCACTTCGGGGAAGAGCGCCGTGGGGATGCCCAGCTTTTCCAGCATGGGGCGCGCCCAGTCGCGCTGGAGCGGATTATAGCATTGGGTGGTGGTGGCGTTGGTAAATTCGGCAGCTTTGCGACCCGTCAGCCAGTAATGGAACAGATCCGGCATGGTCAAAAAGGTCTCGGCCACGTCTAGCAGCGGCGATTGGTTGTGCACCAGCGCCAGCAGTTGATAGAGGCTGTTGAGCTGCATAAACTGGATGCCGGTCTGCGCAAAAATTTCGGCGCGCGGAACGCGTTCAAAAGCGGCTTCCATCATGCCGTCGGTACGGCTGTCGCGATAGTGGACCGGGTTGGCCAGCAGGGCGCCGTTACGGTCCAGCAGGCCAAAGTCAACGCCCCAAGTATCCAGCCCCATGCTGCGGATCTGCCCCGGTTTGGCGGCGGCCGCGGCCAGCCCGGTTTTGATCTCGCGCCAAAGGCCCGGTGCGTCCCAGTGCAGCGTCTGCTGGCCGGGCGCCGTGGGAATGAGAACGGGCGTATTGGCAAAGCGGTGCACCTCGGACAGGGTCAGCTTTGCATCATCAATTTGCCCCAGGATGGCGCGCCCGCTTTCTGCGCCCAGGTCAAATGCTAAATAACTGCCGCCGCGGCTCATGCGTCACTTCCTTGATGATGGTGATTGGGGTTTGTTCAGGTTTGCGTGGAAAAATTATAGCACGATTTGAGCGCAATGGCATTTTCGCTTATCGATTGGGGATGTATTTCACAGAAGGCGGTCAGGTGTGGGATGTGCCGGGAAGCTTTTGTAAACACGGATGGGAGGATCACGGATAGGGAACAACGCTTTTTTCGTATCCGTGTTTCCCCTATCCGAGTTTGCAATTCTATATGTTGGAAATATCGTGGGAGGGTTACCCTGTATCGGCAGGAGAAACGGGCCACAACACGGTGGCCCGCGCGCCTTTGCCCACGCCTTCGCTTTCAATCCGCAACTCGCCGTGATACAGATTTACGATTGAGTTGACCAGCGCCAGTCCCAGACCCACGCCGTCGTGCTGGCGCGAGTGGGCTTTGTCGCCGCGGTAGAAGCGCTGCCCCAGGTGCGGCAAATCTGCGGGTGCGATGCCCTGGCCGGTATCCACAATCTGCAATTGAATGCGCCCCTCGCGCTGCGCCAATGTGGTTGTCACCGAGCCACCGACCGGCGTATATTTGATGGCGTTTTCCAGCAGGTTGCGAATGACCACGCGCAGATGATTCATGTTGGCTTCAATGTTGGGCAACGGCGCGGTCGGGGCCTCTTCATGCAGCGCAATCGTTTTGCTCGCCGCCAGCGGAGCCAGGTCGCGCAGCACGGCGCGCACCATGCGCGCCATATCCACCTGTTCTTGACCGGCAGACAGGCGGTTGGCATCTAGCCGCGAAAGCAGGATGAGATCATCGACCAGACCGCTCATGCGGCGCACTTCCTGGTCAATTTCGGCAATATATTGGGCGGTGGTTTCACCGTCGACTCCGCCCGCTTGGAGGGCTTCGGTGCGCAGGCGCACGGTGGCCAGCGGCGTGCGCAATTCGTGCGATGCGTTGCTGGCGAAGGCGCGCTGTTCGGCCACCATGGCTTCGACGCGCTCGGCCATCTGATTGAAGGTGCGGCTCACTTCGCCAATTTCATCCTGGCCCACCGGGGCCACGCGCTGGCTCAAGTCGCCGCCGGCCATAAGCAGCGCCGTGTTGCGCAGCCGCTGCAGCGGACGCGTCAACGTGGCCAGCAGCCAAAAGCTGATGAACGTTCCCACCACGGAAAAAATGAGAAAGCCCAGCGCCAGAATCAGCCACTGCTGGCGCACAGCCTGCCGCGGGGCAAAATCGGACGCGCCCAAGCGCACGTAGCCCGCCGGGCCATGTTCAAAATTAACTTGTGCAGCCGTGTAGACCATGTCTACACCGTCAGGGCCGAGCCGCTCGTCGTAGCCGCTCACGCCGCCTTGGGCCTGGATGATTTCGGGGGCGTTGCGCAGGTTTTCCCCTGTGCGCAGACCGCTACTGTCCAGCACAACATTCCCTTTGGCGTCCAGCAGCGTCACCTGTGCCTCGGCATGACCGGCCACTTGCAACACCAATGACTGCAACTGTGACGGCTGATAGCCATGTTCGCTTTCGCCGCCATACGAAGCCGAGATGGTAGATGCCAGCAGCAGGGACTGCACGCGCAGGTTGTTGGAAAAATCGTCGTAGATGCTCTGGGCAATCTGGCGGCCAGCCAGCCAGGTCAGCCCGCCAAAGCCCAAAACGATCAGCCCCAAATAGGTAAAGAGCAGCCGGCCGCGCAGGCTTTGCAAGGGCCTCACAGCATCACCTCGGTGGCAAAACGGTAGCCCACGGCGCGCACGGTCTGGATGTAGCGGGGTTGGGCCGGGTCATCTTCGATTTTTTCGCGCAGCCAGCGGATGTGGACATCCAGCGTGCGCGTGTCGCCGATCCAGTCGGTGCCCCACACCAGATCGAAGATTTCGGCGCGGGAAACGGCCTGGCCGGCCCGGCTCATCAAGAGCGCCAGCAGTTCAAATTCTTTGTGGCGCAGGTTGAGAAGCACGCCCGCTTTGGTAACGTGGCGGCTGTTGAGATCGAGCTGCACATCGCCCACCTGCAAAATTGTGTCGGGCGAGACGGTGCGGTCCAGTTCGACCCGGCGCAGCATGGCTTTGATGCGCGCCAGCAGTTCGCGTGTGCTAAAGGGTTTGGTCAAATAGTCGTCGGCGCCCAGCTCCAGCCCCAGGATGCGGTCCACTTCGTCGCCCAGCGCGGTCAGCATGAGAATGGGGACGTTGCTGCGCTCGCGCAGTTGGCGGCAGACGCTCCAGCCGTCCAGCTCGGGCATCATCACGTCCAGCACCACCAGGTCGGGCAGATAGCTGGCAGCCAATTCCAGCCCGCGGCGGCCATTGTCGGCGGCCTGCACTTCATAGCCCTGCTGGGTCATGGTCTTGACCAGCGGCTCGGTAATCAGACGGTCGTCGTCGATCAAAAGGATTTTCGGCATTTGCAACAACTCTCAAAAAGGCACGGTCAATGGAACACAGAGTTGATTTTATGATCAACAGATTACACAGATTTCATAGATTATGAAGAGAAAAATCTGTTGAATCTTTCAAATCTGTTGATCATATAAAATATCTGCGTCATCTGCGGTTCCATGCGTCCAAAATGCGATAAAGGGTGAGGAAGGCCACGAGCAGCAAGCTGATCCAGTAGATGGGCGCAAGCTGGGCGCTGTCTGTGCCGGCCTGCCAGCCGTGCAGCGTGGTCAGCAGATCGGCGCCAAAGGTGAAATAGTGCAGTTTGCGCCAGCTTTTCTGGCCGATCCATTGGCGGCAGTAAAAGCTGACGGATGTGAGCAGCATAATGTAGAAGCCGATGATGCCGGCCCCCACCCAGCCCGGCTCATAGGGTCCGGTAAACGGAATCAGCAGATTGGCCACGGTATAAGTATAGTAGCTGTCAAAAAGAAGGACAAAGGCGTGCAGCAGCGAAAGCCCGATGGCGGTCCACGATAGGTAGTTGTGCATGGCCAGCGCGACCGGCGCCGGCAGCCATTCTTTAATTACTTTAGTGCTCAACAGCAGCCCCCACACGGTGGAAGCGGAGAGCAGCAGATAGGCTGTAGTGCCGCTGGCCCGCGTCAGATACCAGGCCAGCTTTTCGCTGGTGAGCAGGGCGGGGGGCGCGGGCAATGCCACCGTGGTATTCATGATGAGCCAGAACAGGAGCGCCAATAAGCTGACCGTGCTGGCCCAGATGAACAGACGGGACGCGACGGGGCTACGGGCGGGCAGGTCGATTTGTAAGTTTGAAGCGGGGGATGGTTGGTAGAGAGACATTTTTTGATTTCCTAAGAAGGATAAACGAATGGTAAATGGTGAATGGTAAATGGTGAATGGTAAACGGTGAATTGTGAACGAAACCGGCTACTCGTCTCACCCTCATTCACCATTCACCATTAGCCATTTTCGTAACTACTAAGCGCCTCGAGGCCTGAGCCTGTCGAAGGCCGGGTTCCCTTCGACGGGCTTAGGGAACGGGTTGGTAGTTACCCATTTTCTACCCCGAAATGTGCCGAGTGCAGAGACGATTAGCGTGAAGAGCGGCTACGGGTGACCGGCGCCGGCATCTGCACGGGCTTGATCTCCTTGAGTTCGTAGGAGAGCACGGCAGAGGCGTCGGTCGCACCGGCGCTGGATGATTGCGCCGGCGGCGGTGCGATCACCTCCGGCAGTGGCGGCAAGGTGGGAATGGCCGTCAATGGCGCCGTGTTGGAGAGCGGTTCGCTCAGCGCAAGTTGCGTGGGGCTGGCCACAGTGGGAATGGGCTTCAGCGCGGTGAGCCACGCGGGCGGTACGGTCGATGGCGCAACGTTATTTGTCAACGAAGTTTCATTCACAGAGGGCTCGGCGAGAGCAGTGGCGGCCTCGTTTTGCGAGAGCAGTTGGGCGCCCATCATGGTGGCCAACAGGCTGCCGGTAATAATGGTGCTCCTGAGCAGGCCCAGCGGATATTTCGATGCGGGTGCTCTAGATACGCGTGATTTAGTCGTCATGCTCATGCTCTCCATGTTCCTCGTGATGCTCGCCGCCATAGGCGCCGCCGCCCTGTCCTGCCGCACTGGCCAGCGCTTGATTGGCGGCTTCCAGTTCGGCCTGATATTGGACTTCGCGCTCCTGCATAACCTTGAGCATACGCACCAGTTCGCTATTTTGCGCTTGTAGGCCGGCCACGTCGTTCTGATTCTGCGTCAATTGGCTTTCCAAATCGCGAATGGTCTGGTTGGCGGTGTTGATGCGATTTTGGAATTCGGTCTCGCGGGACTGCAAAGTTTGCACGGTGGCGCCCAACTCACTGTTTTGGCTGCTGAAGACCGCACGAGTGCTCACTCCAAATTGCTCCAACTGGGCAATCTTCTGGTTGGCGCTCTCAATGGTTTGCTGATATTCGGCTTCGCGGGCCTGCATCAGTGCGACCATTTGTTGCAGCTCTTGATTTTGGCTTTGCGCCGCCGTCAGATCGGCATTGGCCATTTCCAGAGTGGCCGGATCGATACTGGCCGGCGCGGGACCCCACATGGACGCCAATGTGGCCGAGGCCGTATCCACACCTTTGGCCATGACTTTGGTCAGATTGCCGTTATCAAACGCCAGCCACGTGACCATGAGTAGCACCAAAATGTTGCCCGCCGCCAGCAGGTTGACCAGTCTGCGGTTCGTTTTCATATCTACTTTACTCCTTATCTTAAAATGGTTGAATGTATCTTGCCCACATGGATTCGGCAGTGAGACTTCATGCGTGAGCGGTGGCCACATCATAGCGGAGGGCGGCGGGGCTTGCTTGAACTCTGTGCTAACCAATGTTAAGAGCAGCTTAAATAATTATAGTAACCACAACATAGTTGAATTGGGAATCGCCGTGTAGTATACTGTGCGGGTTATTACGTTAATTCGATTTTGATTTCACATAGGATGTACACATGTCAAAAATTGTTGTGACCGGTGCGGCTGGCTTTGTGGGTTCGCACCTGAGCGAAAGGCTGATTGCCGATGGCCACCAGGTGGTGGGGCTGGATGCGTTTATTCCGTACTATCCGCGCCCGCTCAAAGAGCAGAACCTGGCCCAGTTGCGGCAACAGCCCAATTTTACCTTTCACGAAGTTGATTTCCGCCGCGACGAGCTGACGCCCCTTTTTGAGGGTGCGGACGCGGTCTTTCATCTGGCGGCGCAGGCCGGGCTGCTGCGCAGTTGGAGCGAGTTCGATTCGTACATGACCTGCAACGTGCAGGCCACCCAGCGCCTGCTGGACGCCGTGACCGCACGGCCCAATCAGCGCCCCCATTTCATCAATATCTCCACTTCATCGGTCTATGGCCGCTTTGCCACCGGACCCGAAGATTCGCCCAAAGAGCCGGTGTCGCCCTACGGCATTACCAAACTGGCCGCCGAACAGCTCTGCTGGGCCTACGCCGCCAAAGACAATCTGCCGATCACGGTCTGCCGCCTCTTTTCGGTCTATGGCCCGCGCCAGCGCCCCGATATGGGCTACAACATCTTTATCCGCGCCCTGCTAAATGGCGAAACTATCACCTTTTTTGGCGATGGCGAAGACAGCCGCAGCAACACATATATCGCCGATTGCGTACAGGGGTTGGTGCTGGCCATGCAGCAGCCGGACAAAAGCGTGGGTCAGGCGTTTAACATTGGCGGTGGTGAAGAGGTGACGGTCAACCGCGTGTTGGCGATTTTAGAGGAGCTTTCGGGCAAAAAAGCCGTTACCAAAGCCGGTCCCAAACGTCCAGGTGATCAGACGCGCACCTTGGCCGACGTTGCCAAAGCACGCGATCTGCTCGGGTACGATCCTACTATCGGCATTGTAGAGGGCTTGCGCGCGCAGTTAGCTTGGCAGATGAGTGCATGAATCCCGTACTCTCGCACGTGCAAGCCCAGCAGTTATTGAGCGCGCACAAAACCGGCCAATCCACGCTGGCGGTATCGCTGGATCTGGGGCGCACCCATGTGGATGTGCTTCTGAATGCGTCAGGCGTTGCACTGGCGGATGGCCTTTGCGTACTGTGGCAGGATTTAGACACAATTGTTCGGAACCAGAATAACTGCTTTGCCGTTGCAAATGATAGTACTATTTACAAGATACAAGAGTTCTCACCTGAATTTAATCGCCTCTATTCATTGATGCCCACCGGTGAGAATTTGCCCAACGACGGCGTTCGCGAAACCGCGCCCACCATGCTGATCTCGGGCATCCCCATGCATCGCATCAAGGGGACCGACCCGCAGCGCGACACCAAGGCCAAAATCCGCGCCGCCGGGCCATTCACCGGACCGGTGCTGGACACGGCCACCGGGCTGGGCTATACGGCCGTCGCCGCTGCCCAAAGCGCGCCGCACGTCACCACCATCGAACTGGATCCGGTCGTGCTGGAAATCTGCCGCTGCAATCCGTGGTCGCAAGCGCTCTTTGAGCGCCCCAACATTACGCAGCTCATTGGCGACAGCTTTGATCTGGTGGCCGAGATGGCGGATGGATCGTTTGCGCAGATTATTCACGATCCGCCCATGTTCAGCCTGGCGGGCCAGCTCTATGCGGGCGATTTCTATGCCGAACTGTATCGAATCTTGCGGCCGCGGGGCAAACTTTTTCATTATATCGGCAACCCCGAAAGCAAAAGCGGGCGCAGCGTCACCGCCGGCGTTATTTCCCGTCTGACCGCGGTTGGGTTTGCCAAAATTCAGCGTCGGCGCGACGCTTTCGGAGTCGTAGCCCATAAGCGCTAAAAATAGTTCAATGTAAGTGGCCCGCCTCTCCTCCCCCCAACCCCCTCCTCCCCACTCATGGGGAGGAGGGGCCAGGGGGAGGAGAGGCCTACCCGGCGCGCTAATCGATTGAGTGCGTATGAAATCATTCATATTTCAGTTGTTCCGCCCCATATCCCCCTTGCGGACAGGTATTTTGGTCATGTTCTTCCTGTTCAGCGGGCTTTGCGCACTCCTATTGGTCCATATGTTGTGGCCCACTCCCCCATTGGCGATGGCCGCTCCCTCACTTCAAGATGATCCCAAAAATGAAGTATTAGATACATCGGCCTGGCAGGCGTGGCGCGATCTGCCCACAGAATACCAGCGCAAGGTGGACCCGCGCCTGCTGGCCGAACTGCGCGGTGAGATCATCCCCGCCCATTTGGGGGGCGATGCCGAATCGTCCACCGTGCCGCCGGCCGAGCGCAAGGTGCTGCAAAAGACGCGCTTCCTGGTCTATCTGCGCCAAACGGCCAATCTGCAAACCATGCTCAAGGAACGCGTCTTCGCCAGCGCTATGCAGCAGCGCGCAGCCGTCTTTAGCACGCTGGTGGATACCGCGCAACAAAGCCAACTTGGGCTGCGGGCGGCGCTGGATGCCAAACAGCAGGCCGGCGACGTGATCGGCTACCAGTCGTTTCACATTGTCAACGCCATTGCCGTGGAGGGCGGGCTGGCCACGTTGGTAGATCTGGCTCGGCGCTATGATGTGGAGCGCATTGTGGCCAACTATCCGGTGGTTCCGCTGTGGGCGGGGTCGCCCGCACCGGCCCAATCAGTCGCTTCCGCCCCCCAAAGACAGATCGCAGCGGCCGCCGCGCCGGGCGATTTTGACCCCCAGCTCAACTGGAATCTGGAAGTGGTGGGCGCCAATCGCGTCTGGAACGAACTGGGCGTGCGCGGGGAAGGCGCCGTGGTGGCCGGTTTTGACACGGGCGTCTATTTTCAACACCCCTCGCTGGCCAACAATTACCGGGGCAATAATGGCGGCGCGCTGGACCACAACTACAACTGGTTTGAGCCGGACAGCAAACTCTACGTCAATGGCGATCTGGGTCCCAGCGTTTCTACCGCGCCCACCGATTGCGGCGCGCTGAGCAGCCACGGCACCCACACTATGGGCACCATGGTGGGCAACAGCACTTCCACCAGCGGCTCGGCCGTGGGCATGGCGCCCGGCGCCCGCTGGATCGCCATCCCCGGCATTTGCGATAACACCATGCCCGGCGGCATCGGCGACGACATTGGCGGACTCAAGGCATTCCAGTGGCTGCTCTGCCCCACCGATTTGACCGGCAAATTGGCCACGGCCGATTGCTCCAAAGCGCCCGATGTGGTCAACAATTCGTGGGGCTCGGCCAACCCGGTCAACAACGTGTTTCGACCGGCCATTCAGGCGCTGCGGGCGGCGGGCATTGCGCCGGTCTTTGCCTCGGGCAACCCCTTTGCCGGCGAGGGCTCCATCGGTTCGCCGGCCAGCGCGCCGGAAGCCATTACCGTGGGCGCCACCGACCGCGATGACAATATTGCCGAATTTAGCGGGCGCGGCCCTTCCTTTTACGATGGCGAGCGCAAACCGGAACTGAGTGCGCCGGGCGTCAGCGTGCGTTCGTCGGTGGGCAATGAGTCGTACGACACCAATTCAGGCACCTCCATGGCCGCGCCGCATGTGGCCGGGCTGGTGGCGCTCATCGTTTCGGCAGACCTGCAGGACGGCGTGCGCGATTTCTCGGTCGATGAGATCGAACGCTTTATGGAGTTTACCGCCGTGGATCTGGGCGACCCCGGCCCCGACAATGATTATGGCTATGGGCGCATCAACGCCTATGAAGCCGTGCGCTGGGCGCTTTCCGCCGGCGATCTGCGCGGCGCGTGCGATGCCCAAAGCGGCGCCCCCATTTTGCACGCCACCGTACACGGCCATAAGAGCGGCATAGCGACCGATTTCACCACCCAAACCGCCGCCAATGGCGTCTATTCCGTCACCGTGCCCGCCGGCAGCTACGATGTGGTGGTGGATGCTTGGGGCTACGTGAGCGCCACCTTCCGCAGCCAAACCGTTTTTCCCGACACGCTGTCGGTGGCCGATTTCAAGCTGACGCCCGTACAGGCCGTCACCGCGCACGGCTTTGTGCGCACCGGCCAGGTGTTGTCATTCGAATCGGTGATTCCGGCCTCGACGGGCGACCCTGTGGTTGGCGCCCGCGTCTATGTGGCTGAGCATCCCGATACCCAATCCGTGACGGACGGCGCCGGCGCCTATGCGCTGTCGTTGCCGCTGGGGACGCACACCGTGGTGGTGGAAGCCGCCGGCCACCGCGTGATCACCGAGACGGTGTCGGTGCCGACATTGGCGGCGGGTACCGACATGGTGCTCGACTTTTCGCCGGACGCCGCCCCCGCCATCCTCATTGTGGACGCTGACGCCAGCGGCGGCTGGTTCTACGGCTGGCCCATCCACACTATTTTTGAAGAGGCGTTGACCAGCGCCGGCTATGAATTTGAGGTGTGGTCGATTGAATACACCAACTTCTTTGACAAAGCGCAGTTGGAAGACGGCTCCATCGGCTACGGGATTCCTCGTTCCGACACGCTGCATCAGTATGACGTGGTCATCTGGGTGCAGCGCGGCTGCGGCTTTTACTATTGCAACCTTGGTGGGTCGCCGCGCGAAATCGGCGCTGAAGACGCGCTGATCAACTATTTGGACACGGGGGGCCGACTCATTCTGTCGGGCCAAGACATTGGGCGCAATCAGGATGAGCCGTCGGCCCGCCTCTTCTCGGATTATCTTTACGCCACGTTGCGCGATGATTCAGCCGCCGACGTGGGGGATACCGTGTCGGGCGTCGATTTTCTGGATGGGTTGAAGCTGGATCTGACCAACGCCGCCCTCTATGGCTTTCAGAACGGCTCCTTTGTGCTTTCGCCCGACGCCATTGCGATCAAATCCGGTGAGGGCAGCGCCTTCCCTATTCTCAATTATGACAATGGACAGGGCGTGGCCGGGCTGGCGGTTAACCCCTGTTCGGCCAATTATCGGGCCGTCTATTTGCCGGTGGGCTATGAAAACCTGGGGCCACGCGGCGAAAATCGCAGCGCCCAATTCCCCGAGCTGATGGCGCGCAGCATCAAGTGGATTCTGGGCCACAAGCCGCCGCTAGGGCTAAGCGTCACTGCCCTCGATGCGCCGCAAAAGACCGGGGAGCCGGGCGACACCGTGGTCTATCAATTCCAGCTCATCAATAAAGGCGCCATGACGGCCACGGTGGATCTGCGCACCGAAGGCGCGCTGTGGCCCACACGCATTTTTGACGGCGCCATCGCCAGCTCGTTTGATTGGGCCAATGCGGATCTGCTGCCGGCCGAAATCTTGGAGCCGGTGGTGCTGGCGCCCTGTGAGCTGCGCACTATGACTGTGGCCATCGACGTGCCGCGCGAAACCCACAACGGTGACGCTGACGCCACCACCATCCGCGCCACCATGCAGGCCGACGGCCCCATAACCGACAGTTTTGACCTGCTGACGCGCACCTTTAACCAGTGGCAGGTCGAGCCATCCATGCCCACGCCGCGCAGCCGGCTGGCTATTGCGGCCACGCCAGGCGACATCTTTTATTACGCACTGGGCGGTTGGGTGGAAGATGGTTCCGGCGATGCCGCGTTCGGCTCCTCGCCCAGCACGGCCAACGAGCGCTACAACACCTGCTCGCGGCGCTGGGAAACCCTGACGCCATTACCCGAAGGGTTGGCGAACTTGGCCGCCGTCATGCTCAACGGCAAGATCTACGTCGCCGGCGGCGAAGCGACTTTCCTTTTCAACAGCAGCCTGCAAGAGGCGCTGTACATCTATGATCCGGCGACCAATGTGTGGTCCACCGGGGCCCCTTTCCCGTGCAGTTAAGCGGCGTAGCCCATGGCTGGGCACAACGGCAAGCTTTATACATTTGGCGGCTGGACCGGCGTTCTGGAGTCCGATCAGGTTTTTGAATATAACCCCAATAGCGGCGTGTGGAGCGAAAAGGCGCCCATGCCGGGCGGGACGCGCCGCTACGCGGCTGCCGCCACGTTGGACGGCAAAATTTATGTAGTGGGCGGCTGGCCCGATCTTAAACCGGGTGGAAGTCTACGATCCGGCCACAGATAGCTGGGCGGCAGCGCCGGCCACCAATTTCGGGCGTCAATCGCCGGGGCTCACGGCGGGGCCGGACGGTTTCCTCTATTTGGCGGGCGGCGGCAAGCGCTGGGATGGCGTGGCCGTGGCCGAGCGCTTTAACCCCGCCACAGCAAGCTGGGAAATTTTGTCCAAAGTCAACGACAGCAATCGGGCGGGGGCCAGTGCGGCGTTTGCGGCCGGGCGCGTCTATCTGGCGGGCGGGCGCAACAGCTCGCGCACCAACGAATCGCTGACGCTGGACACATCGTTTTGCCTGTCGCAGATGACGGCGGACAGCCCGATTGCGCAGCCGCTGGACAAGATTGTATACACCGTGGAAGTGCATGGCGACGGCAGCCGCGATTTAAATGCGGCGATTACGGCGCCCATCCCCGACGAGACCACATTTGGCGAATTTGGCATTAACGGCGCCGGCGCCACCTTTAACAGCGCAGCCAATCGCGTTGAGTGGCGGGGGACGCTGGCGGCGAATTCGGCGCCGCAAACGTTTTCTTACAGCGTCAATTTAAGAGACCTGGATTGGAACGGCGGCGAAATTATTGCGAGCACGGCAACTTTTGAGAGTTCTGCACTCAGCGGTCAACCGGGGCAAGCATTTACGCGCACGGTGCAAAGCCCGGTCTTCCTGCCCGATTTTGCCAATAGTACGCTGGCCGCCGATCGCGCCGCCGCCATTCAGAATGAGACGCTCGATTATCTGGTTCACTTGGAGAGCCGCACGGCTGCGGGGGGGCCGATTACGTTGCGCAACCCGGTGCCGGCCGGGCTGGAGTTTGTGGCGGACAGCTTGAATTACAGCACCGGCAGCGGCAAATATGATGCGGATCAGCGCACCATTTTCTGGTCCGGCTCGGTACGCAGCGGGCCACAGACCTACATCAACTTTGGCCATGATTACGAATGGGGCGATTCGGAGCAACAATACAGCGCATTGGCCGATAACTTTGCGGTCGATTATGCATGGGTGGATATTGCCGACAGCGGCAAGAAAACGGTGGACGGGGATGAACGGATGCTGTGCGATCTACCCATTGGTTTTGCTTTTCCGTTTTATGGTGAAGAGCAAAACAGCTTCTGCATCAACACCAACGGTTTTATCACCTTTGACCCCAACGGCAGCGCCGATTACGCCAACATCTGCCCGCTGCCCAACGCTGGCTTTAAGCAGAGCCTGATTGCGGCGCTGTGGGATGATCTTTATGTAGAAAATGGCGTCTATTATCAGACCGTTGGACAGGCGCCCAATCGCTCGTTGGTGGTGCAATGGGTGGACACGTTGCACTACTTTGGCGCCAGTCTGGAATATGCGAATTTTGAGATTATTCTGTACGAAAACGGGCTGATCAAAATGCAGTTTAAAGATGCAGGCGGCGAACTGGGCATTCGCTCCACCACGGGGCTGAGCAACAGCACGGGGCAGCGGGGCGCCACTTATGCCTGTAATGCGGAAGATTCGCTGCAAGACGAGCTGGCCATACTTTTTGTGCCGCCCGATGGCGGCGTGGGCAGCGCGGCCACCGATGTTTCATACACTTTGCGCGTGGCTGCCGACGCCCCGATCAACGCGCAGATCACCAACACGGTGCATATCACCAGCAGCCGCAACAGCTTTACGCGCGCCGTTACCACCAACATCAATCCGTTGAATCTGAACACATCGGCCATTGAGCTGAGCACTGAGCAAGTCCCCGTGGGCGGGCGTGTGGAGATCCGCTTCCTGCTGCGCAACACCGGGCTGCTGACGGCGACCAACGCCTCACTGCTGCATACGGTGGCGCCGGTGCTGACTTACGTGGCCGATTCGGTGCAATGCGCCGTGGGCGCCTGCGCCTTCCAGGATGGGCAGATCCGCTGGAATGGCCCCATTGCGCCGGGTGGCGCCGTGACCATTTTCTACGAAGCGATTTTGAGCACGCCCCTGCGCGACCGCACGCCGGTGACCACCACAGCCCAATTGGCCGATGGACACGGCGCCACGTATGATTTGACCTATGAATTTCTGGCGCGCAGTTCAGATTTGAGCACATCGCTGGTCAATCTCTATCTGCCATTTGTAGAGCCGGGCAGCGCGGCCGGCATTGAGTTTTACGTGCGCAACAGCGGCGCTGTGGCCACCACCGCCACGGTCAGCATGACGCTGCCCGCTGAACTCACCTATATTGCAGACAGCCTGGTCTGCGCCAGCGGCGAATGCACCATCCAAAACGGCGTGCTCCATTGGACCGGGCTGGTGGAGCCGCGCAGCGCCGTGCTGATCCGTCTGCGCGTGCAGACGCCCGCCGATGCCGCGTATGGCGCCCAATATTTGATCAACGCTACGATTGAAGACGGCACGCGCCGCGAAGTGCAACAGATTGCGCTGCACCTGGGCATTGCCCACAACCGCCACTTCGCCATCATGATGGCGCCGCAGGCCGAGCGGCTCATTTTCCTGCCCATTGCGGGGAACTGATGCAGGTTTATATTTGATTTTTTTGACAAGGTGACAAGATGACAGGGTGACTTCGACCGGCTCAGTCACCTTGTCATCCGGTCATCTTTGACTTCCCTGCTGGCTTATGCTACTCTGTGGGGCGCACAAACTGTTTAAAATAGCGGCGATTTTCCCCTGATTCTGCTATTTTTGATAACCCACCAAATTCTTATCCACACTTTTTACAGGTTGTCATATTTGAAACGATCTATGAAATAGGGTCGTGAAATGCTGTTGTCTTATGACAACCACACATTCAATCTAGTATTAGACAAGGAGAACCATATGTTGTATTCGCGACGCAACACGTTGAGGAATTCACGCTGGATGCTGCTCCTCAGCCTGCTCACCATCTTGACGCTGGTGGTGGCGGCCTGCGGCGGTGGTGGCGGAGCTCCGGCTGCCGAAGAAGCGGCTCCCGCTGAAGAAGCAGCCGCGCCAGCCGAAGAAGCCACCGAAGCGCCAGCCGAAGAAGCTGCCGCTGAGGAAGCTCCCGCCGAAGAAGCGGCTCCCGCCGAAGAAGAAGCGCTCGGCTCCACGCTGATTGGCGAAATCGAAGGCCCCAAGATCATCACCGATGAATCGGCCTTCCCCACCGAGTTGGCCGAAGCGCCCATGCTGGCCGAAATGGTGGCCTCTGGCGATCTACCGGCGGTAGCCGACCGCCTGCCGGTGCAAAGTGACCTGCTGGTGATCCAGCCCGTGCATGAAATTGGCAAATATGGCGGCACCTGGCGCCGCGGCTTTACCGGCCCCGCCGACGGTCAGAACGGTCATCGCGTGGCGGGTGGCGACCGCTTTGTCTTCTGGGATTCCGAGAACTTCCCCGAAGTCGTGCCCAACCTGGCCAAAAGCTGGGACATCAACGACGGCGGCAAGGAGATCATCCTGCACCTGCGCGATGGTGTAAAGTGGTCCGATGGCGAACCGTTCACCTCAGCCGACGTCATGTTCTGGTTTGAGCATATGTACATGAATGAAGAGCTGGTGCCGGTGCGCTCGCCCTTCTTTAATGTGGATGAAGGCGCCACGTTGGAAGCGCCGGATGAATTGACGCTGCGCTTCACCTTCCCCTTTGAGAACAGCCTCTTCCTGGAAGTATTGGGCAGTTCGGTCAACGTCTTCGGCGGCCAGGCCATCTTTGGCAATACGGGCATGGGTGGCTTTGCGCCGGCCCACTATCTGGAACAGTTCCACCCCGATTTTGCCGACCAGGCCGACATCGACGCCAAGGTGGCGGAGGAAGGTTTTGACAACTGGGTCAACCTGTTCAAGGACAAAAACACCTGGCAGCGCAACCCGGATCTGCCGGTGCTGACGCCGTGGATGACCGAAAACCCAATCACCACCGACAACTGGGTGCTGGTGCGCAATCCCTACTACTTTGGCGTGGACACCGATGGCAACCAGCTTCCCTATATCGACCGCATCTCCATGACGCTGGCCGAGGATCTGGAAGTGCTGAATCTGCGCGCCATTGCGGGCGAATATGATTATCAGGCCCGCCACATTTCGCTGGCCAACCTGCCCGTACTTTTGGAAAATGCCGAAGCCGGCAACTACAAGGTGTATCTGGATCCGGCCCAACATGGCGCCGACGCGGGCTTCCAGATCAACCAGAGCTATCGCGCTGACGAGGAGATCGCCAAGTGGCTCCAGAATGTGGACTTCCGGCGGGCGCTTTCGTTGGGCATCGACCGTGACGCCATCAACGAAGTCATTTTCCTTGGCATAGGTAAAACGGGTTCTGCCGTGGTGGCTGAAAGCTCGCCCTTTAACCCTGGCCCAGAATATCGCGAACTCTGGTCCCCCGCCACGCCAGACATCGAGCAGGCTAATCAACTGCTGGATTCCATCGGTTTGACCGAGAAGGACAGCGAGGGCTATCGCCTGCGCACCGACAATGGCGAGCGCCTGGTGCTGGAGGTCAACCCGGTGCCAGCTTTTATTCAGTTCACCAAAGTGGCCGAGCTGGTGCGTGACGACTGGAAAGAGATTGGCATCTTCCTCAACGTGGTGGAACAGGAGCGTGGCTTGGTGGAGACGCGCCGCGCCGCCAATGAGCTGCAAATGTTCCTCTGGCAGAATGACGGCACCGACGAACTCTATCTCTACCCGTACCATGCGCTGCCCGTGGCCAACACATCCGCCACTGGTCCAGCCTATGGCGACTGGTACTCGTCCAATGGCGCCCAGGGCATTGAGCCGACCGATGAAAGCCACCTCAAGGTGTTCGACATGTTCAGCCAGGCGCTGAAAGCCACGCCGGAAGAGCGCATCACCATTGGTCAGGACATCTGGAAGATCATCACCGATGAGGTGTGGACCATTGGCACCGTGGGCCAGTCGGGCGCCTTTATGGGCGTGCGCGTGGTCAAGAACAACATGGGCAACATCCCCAGCCGCCAGTTCAACATCCAGGCTGGGCAAACGCCGAATATTTCGCGTCCGTCGACGTTCTATTTTACGGATTCTGAGTAGGGAGTAGAGGAGTTGGGAGGAGGGGAGGAGTAGAGGAGTTGGGAGTAGTTTCCTCCACTCCTCTACTCCTCCACTTTCTTCCCCCGTTGTAAACCGTCCGCGCCCGTGGTATGATTGGCTAACGATGATTATAGGTTAGCACGATTGGGAGTGATTTATGGCTGCGATTGCCGAACGCATTTCGCCTCAAGAGTATTTGGAGCTTGAGCGCAAGAGCGCGACCAAACATGAATACATCAATGGGTGGATGGTTGAGATTGCGGGTGCGTCAAGAAAACACAATTTGATAGTGGGCAACATAATTTATGTTGTGATGAGTCAACTACGGGGGCGTTCGGGGGAGGCATATCCAAGTGACATGCGTATTTGCGTTCCCGCAACTGGCCTGTATACATATCCTGATGTCACTGTGGTCGCAGATAAAGCTGAGTTAGAAGATGCGGCAAACGATATTCTGCTCAATCCGACCATTATCTTTGAAGTACTTTCCAGCGCCACTGAAGGTTACGACCGGGGCGAGAAGTTTCAGAATTATAGAACGGTTGAATCATTACAAGAGTATGTGGTGGTAGCCCAAGATACATATCATGTAGAACATTTTGTGCGTCAGCCTAATGGCCAATGGCTATTTTCAGAGACCAGCAGTTTGAATGAAACCATCCATCTGCCTAGTGTTGGCTGTGATCTGCCGCTGGCCGAAATTTACAATAAGGTGGAGATTTCAACCGGTTCGGACAATCATCGAATGAATGGGCGTGTAGAATGAGGAGGGCAACGATGAGTGCTGTAGCTGAACTGATTTCTCCACAAGAGTATTTGGAACTTGAACGCCAAAGCGAAACCAAACACGAATACATCGACGGGCGAATGGTTGAGATGCCAGGGGCAAGCGAAGTACACAATACGATTGTGAGCAATATAATTATTTCTATCGGGATTCAGTTACGTGGACGCCCAGGCAAGGTCTATTCCAGCGATATGCGTGTAAGGATTCCGGCCACAGACAGATATACCTATCCTGATGTTGTCGCCATTACCAATAAACCTGCATTAGAAGAAGATGAATTTGATGTCTTAGTCAACCCGGCGGTCATCGTTGAAGTTCTATCAGATTCCACATCTAACTATGACCGTGGCGAAAAATTTCAAAACTATCGAACCATTGAAACGCTCCAAGAATATCTGATGATCTATCAGGATTCGCCTCGCGTTGAACATTACGTTCGTCAATCGGATGGGCAATGGCTGTTTTCAGAGACTACGAACGTGGCTGAAATCGTTTATATTCCAACTATTGAATGTGACTTGCCTCTGAGCGAAATCTATGATGATGTAGACTTTGATAATGACACCCGCGACTTGAACGGTCATCAGCGGCGTTTATAATATGACTTTATTGGGTAAAACAATTTATCGGATTGGTATGTAAAGTCACTCGGAGAATTTTTCCACAATGGTATCCTACATTATCCGCCGCTTTTTAGCCGGCATCCTCACCATCTGGGCCGCCACCGTGATCACCTTTGTGGTGATCCAGTTGCCGCCGGGCGATTTTGTGACCTCTTATATTGCCAATTTACAGAGCAGCGGCACGGTGATCCGCGCCGAAGAGGCCGAGGCGCTGCGCCAGCAATATGGGTTGGATCGCCCCATGTATGTGCAATACGCCAAGTGGATGGGGCTCATGCTCAAGGGCAATTTTGGCATGGCTATGGAATACAACCGCCCGGTGCGCGAGGTGATTGGCGACCGCATGGCGATTACGGTGGTGGTTTCGCTGGCGGCGGTCTTCTTTATCTGGGTGCTGGCGCTACCCATTGGCGTCTATTCGGCGGTGCGTCAATATTCGCTGGGTGACTATTTCTTTACCTTTTTGAGCTTTGCCGGTATTGCCATTCCCAATTTTATGCTGGCGCTGGTGTTGCTCTACGTCAGCTTTAAATATTTTGACGTTCAGAACATCGGCGGCCTCTTTTCGCCCGGCATGGCGCTGGAGCCGTGGGGGTGGCCCAAAGTATGGGATATGGTCCGGCATCTGCCCATTCCGGCCATCATCATCGGCATGGCGGGCATGGCCGAAGTGGTGCGCATTATGCGCGCCAATCTGCTGGACGAATTGCGCAAACCCTATGTGGTCACCGCCCGCGCCAAAGGGCTGGCCGAAACGCGCGTCATTGCCAAATATCCAGTGCGCGCGGCGCTCAACCCCTTTGTGAGCACCATCGGCTACATCTTTCCGTTCCTGGTTTCGGGCAGCATTATCGTTTCATTGGTGCTCAGTTTGCCCACTGTAGGTCCATTATTGTACAAAGCACTCATCGCCCAAGACCTCTTTTTATCGGGCACAATTCTGTTATTATTGGCCATTCTCACCGTCATCGGCACCTTCATCTCCGACCTGCTGCTCATGTGGATCGACCCGCGCATCCGCTTCGGCATGGAGGGGAGCAGTTGATCGTCAATGTCATTAAGTTCGCAGTTAGCAGTTCCCAGTTTTCAGTAGTCAGTCTCGCAACACACACTGAAAACTGAGTCCTGAAAACTGGTCACTTTGGCAAGATATTTGCTTAACTTAACGACATTGAGTTGATAGTAACTGGTGGTTGATCGTTAGCCAATAATCAATACTCAATACTCAATAATACCCATGGCAGAAGCAATTGGAACTTTAACGGGAGCCGAGCAGCGGCAATCACCGCCGCCGGTGGAAACAGAGAGCAGCGCCGCCGAGCGCATTTCGGTGGCCACCCAGTGGCAGCTCATGTGGTGGCGCTTTCGCAAGCACAAGATGGCCATGGTCTCCGCCGTGGTGATCATCCTGTTTTATACGGTCGCGCTCTTGGCCGATTTCCTGGCCTATTCCGATCCGCAGCACGATGACGCCAATTTGCTGCTGCTGGCGCCCCAATCCATCCACTGGTTTGATGGCGATGCATTTAAGCCCCACGTCTTTGGCGTCACCGGCAAGCGCGACCCCAAAACATTTAAAAAAGTTTATCAGCCGGACCCCGACAAAAAGCTGCCGCTGGTTCTCTTTGCCGAAGGGTATGAGTACGAGCTGTTTGGCTTTATCAAAACCAATCGCCATTTGATTGGCGTGGAAGATGCACCGCCCGAAGAGAGCATCTTTTTGCTGGGGACTGACGGCTTGGGCCGCGATCTTTTTTCGCGCCTCATGGTGGCCACGCGCCTTTCCATGACCATTGGTCTGGCCGGCGTAGCGCTGAGCCTCTTCCTGGGCATTATGCTGGGCGGATTATCCGGCCTCTATGGCGGCATGGTGGATAACGTGATCCAGCGCATCATTGAGATCGTGCGCTCGGTCCCCACCATTCCGCTGTGGATGGCGCTGGCGGCGGCGGTGCCCACCGAGTGGCCCATTGAGCGCGTTTACTTTATTATTGTGCTTATTCTGGGCGTTATCGGCTGGACCACGCTGGCGCGCGTGGTGCGCGGCCGTTTTCTGTCGCTGCGCTCGGAAGATTTTGTCACGGCCGCTGAGTTGGCCGGCGCTGGGCAAATGCGCATTATCTTCCGCCACATGGTGCCCTCCTTCTTGAGCCACATTATTGCCGCCACCACCCTGGCCCTGCCCGCCATGATCATCGCCGAAACGTCGCTCAGCTTTTTGGGGCTGGGCCTGCGCCCGCCCGCCATTAGCTGGGGCGTGCTGCTGAAGGATGCCCAAAACGTGCAGGCCGTGGCCATTTCGCCCTGGCTGCTGCTGCCCGCCATTCCGGTTATTGTAGCGGTGCTGGCGTTTAACTTTTTGGGTGATGGGTTACGGGATGCGGCGGATCCGTACGGGTAAAACGTATTGCGTGTTGCGTGAACCGGTGGGTGGCGTTGACGGTCCGCGAGATGCAAAATTGTAGGGCGGGTATCGCTACCCGCCGTATTTGTTCGACGAATCGAGATTGTTCGTTTCCGACACGAATGGCGATTTGGAAAATCGCCCTACAATGCAAGAAACAAGCAACCCAACCAGAAACTCAACCAGTTCACGCAATACGCAACACGCAACAACCAGATACATTCACCTATGCAACAAACCAATCAACCCATCCTCTCCGTCCGCAATCTCAAAACCTATTTTCATCAAGATGAAGGCGTCGTCAAGGCGGTGGATGGCGCTTCATTTGATATTTACCCCGGCAAGACGCTGGGCATTGTGGGCGAAAGCGGCTGTGGCAAAAGCGTCACCGCCCGCTCCATTTTGCAGATTATCGACAAAGGTGGGCGTATTGAGGGTGGCGAAATTCTGCTGCACCGTTCCAGTGGCCGCGGCCAAAGCGATGTACTCGATCTGGCCAAACTCAAGCCGGACAGCCGCCAGGCCCGCTCGATCCGCGGCTCCGAAATTGCGCTGATCTTTCAAGAGCCCATGACCTCCTTTAGCCCCTTTCACACGGTGGGCAACCAGATCATCGAGGCCATTCGCCTGCACAAGCCGCTCAGCCACCAGGAGGCGCGACAGGAAGCCATTGAGCTGCTGCGCATGGTGGGCATTCCGCGGCCGGATCGGCGCATTGACGAGTATTCGTTCCAGCTCAGCGGCGGCCTGCGCCAGCGCGTCATGATTGCCATGGCGCTCTCCAGCGACCCCAAAGTGCTGATCGCCGATGAGCCCACCACGGCGCTGGATGTGACCACCCAGGCGCAGGTGCTGGAGTTGCTGCAGCGTTTGCAGGAAGAAAAGGGGCTCTCCATCATCCTGATCACCCACGATATGGGGGTGATTGCCGAAATGGCCGACGACGTGGTGGTCATGTATTTGGGCCGCGTGGTGGAGCAAGGGCCGGTGGACGAGATTTTTCACGCGCCCAAACACCCGTATACGCGCATGTTGCTGCGCTCCATCCCCTCCATTTTGGCCCAGCCGCGCACCAAGCTGGCCACCATTGCCGGCTCGATTCCGCACCCGTACAATCGGCCGGCGGGTTGTCCCTTTCATCCGCGCTGCCCCGAGTTCATGCCGGGCCGATGCGATGCCCGCGAGCCGGAACTCGTGCGTCAGGGCGAAAAACAGGAAGTAAGCTGTTTTCTGTATGAAGAATAATATAGCAACTCCTCCAGCCTTGATTTCCCAACCAGCCTCTAACTTTTACCTGTGGTAAAATATATTCAACGAGCGTCAAATGGTTTGGAGGTGTATCTAATGCTAGTCAAAGAATATATTACACAAGAACTTGAGAATCTGAGTGAGTCCGATTTGCGGCAGATAGCCGAGTATATCGCGTTCATTAAACTGCGTGCGCGGATGCATTTAATGCCATTGGAATATTCGGATGCCGAGCTACAGTCCATGTATGCTGAATTTGAAGAAGAAGATCTAATGCTTGCCGAAGGCTGGTATGGGTGATTATTGCCAAGCGCTTGCCGTGAGATGTAACGTGAATGTGCGTCGTGGAGAACTGGCTCGCCGAACTGATCCGATTCGCGGATCAGAGCAAGCCGGCAGTTTCCCGATTATCTTTCAAAATAACAGAATAAACCAAGCATCAAAAACAGTTTTGCAATCTTAACAACCTCTTAGACGAGCGATATTGCCAACTTGTGTACGAATCGACAAGAGTGAAGGCGGAGTGGCCAGAGATTCTGTGGCGTTGTGTCATCAATTGGAGTACTCGATAAAAGCCGGTTGCGGCAGAGGCTAGGCGCAGTTGATAGCGAATTTGCCGCAATCGAATCTATCGTATTGTATACCATTGGTGCTGTCTGATCCGGCTATCACATCTGAATTCCTAAAATGAAATGAATGAGCAGCCTCTTCTCGAAGTCCAAAATTTCAAAAAGTACTTTCCCATTCGCAAGGGTTTGTTGCGCCGGTTAGCCGGCCATGTGCGGGCAGTGGACGATGTAAGCTTTGCGATCCAGAAAGGCGAAACGCTGTCGCTGGTGGGCGAAAGCGGGTGCGGCAAGACTACCACGTCGCGCTGTATTTTGCGTGCGCTCAACCCCACATCGGGTCAAATTCGCTACCGGCCCAATGAAAACACGGTGGTCAACCAGGCCGAGCTGCCCAAGAGCGGCTTGCGCCCATTGCGCCGCCAGATGCAGATGATCTTTCAAGACCCCTTCTCATCGCTCAACCCGCGCATGACGCTCTTTGACATCATCAGCGAGCCGCTGCTGGTCAACAAAGTAGGCACGCCGCAGAGCCGCCGCGAGCGCGTGGCTGAACTGCTGCAGCTGGTGGGGCTGCCGCCCGAGTTTATGAATCGCTATCCGCACGCCTTTAGCGGCGGCCAGCGCCAGCGCATCGGCATTGCGCGCGCGCTGGCCCTCAACCCGGCGCTGATTGTGGCCGATGAGCCGGTGTCGGCGCTGGATGTGTCGGTGCAGGCGCAGATTGTCAATTTGCTGCTGGAATTGCAGGAAGAGCTGGGATTATCTTATCTCTTTGTGGCCCACGATTTGAGCGTGGTCAAGCATGTGAGCGACCGCGTGGCCGTCATGTATGTGGGCAAAATTGTGGAGGTCGCGGAGACCGCGGCGCTCTTCAGCCGACCGCGCCATCCCTACACCGAGGCGCTGCTCTCCGCCGTGCCCAAGCCGGACCCGCGGCTGCGCTCGCAGCGCATTATCCTCGAAGGCGAAGTGGCCGACCCCGCCCATCCGCCCAGCGGCTGCTACTTTCATCCGCGCTGCCGCTACGCTGTGGACCGCTGCTACAAAGAGCCGCCTGACCTGCGCGAAATCGAACCCGGCCATTTCGCAAGCTGCCACCGGGCGGAAGAGATTGAGTTGATTGGGGTTTCGTAGCGAAAATTGGAATTTATTCTTTAGCGTGACAAGGTGACCGGGTGACAAGGTGACTTCGACAGGCTCAGTTACCTTGTCACCCGGTCACCTTGTCATCTTCCTCTTCCGCCAAATCCTCGGCATTAGCGTAAAATATCAGCATCACCGAACCATACTTGCGCCGGTCATATTCTTCCAAATTAACCAATTCCAGCGGCGCATCCTCGCGCGGGTGAATCTGCACCACCACGGCGCCATAGGGATTGAGCAGTTCGGGGCGGCTGTCGATGAGCAGCAACGCTTTGCTCCACATCTCCTTGTATTGGGGCGGCGCCACGTAGATCATATCAAAGGGCTCGCCCTGATAGCTTTGCAAAAAAGTGAAACTATCGGCGCGCTCCACTTTGGCCAGGTCGGCCAGTTGACACAATTTAAGATTGGCCTGGATGGTTTTGATGGCGTTGCGATTGAGGTCCACAAAATAGGCAAAAGCGGCGCCGCGGCTCAGCGCCTCGATGCCCACGGCGCCCGTGCCGCCAAAGAGATCCAGCACGCGCGTCTCCTCGATCCAGTCGCCAATGATGCTGAAAAAGGCCTCTTTGGCGCGATCCGTAATGGGCCGGGTCGAATCGCCCGGCACCATTTGCAAGCGGCGGCCTTTGGCCTTGCCCGTAATGACGCGTGAACTCATCGTACAAACACCTGATCCCAGGCGCCGTCGTTCAAAATGCGGATGTAGCGGATGGTGGCGTCTTCAAAACAGGCCAGCAGACGCCCCTGCTCAAATGGCTGCACCACGGCGTGCTGACAAAGCCGCTCCTCGCGCGGAATCGTCCCCATAATCTGCTGCAACTCACCCACCGTACACCAGAGCTTGCCAAAACCGCGGCGCGGCAGCGGCGGTGATGATGCTTCGATTCCGTCTGGCGTACAGGTCAGCTCCGGCTGATCCTCGGTCCACGTGTCGGGAAAGGCTTCCCATGTCTGGTTGGGCAGCAGCACCAGAATTTCCTGATTGCTGCTAAACCAGAGCATAAAGCGGTCATAGTCTGGCCCTTCGCCAAATTCGTTGATGGCCACATCAGCAAAGGAGGCGGCATCCAGCGCACAGCCCATCTGCTCGTGCAAATTGGGGTAGCCAGCCAGGTCTAAATTGGATTCAATCAGACAGGCGCCATCTGCATCCTTGACGCCTGCCACAGCCGCTTCCGCGCTATTTTCAGGAGTAGCAGCAGCGGGCGCTTGTGGCTCTGGCGTTTCGGTGGGCAGCGGTGTAACGGTTGGGGGCGCTGTGGGCGACGGTGTTGATGTGGCCGTCGCTGTGGGCGCCGGCTGCGGCGTTACTGGCAGCGGGGTGGGTTCATCCTCGGCGCCGCACGCGGCAAGGAACAGCGACACGATCACAAGCGCTGAAAGCCATATTGGACGCAAAATAGTTGGCGCATTTGATATTTTTTTTGCGGCTTGAGGAGCCCGCCAGCGGGAAGCCACACCCGCCCTACGATTCACGGGACCATTTTCGACAGAGCACGGCATTGACAGTTTCATTGAAATTGGGGTCTTCAGTAATTTTCGCATTGGGTTATCGATTGATAAAAATGATTGGTTCACCTAACGAGGCCGCACCTGCACCGGCCCTAATTCGATGGCATATTCACTAGTGCCGCCGTTGACCGGCAGACGTTGGCCGCTGACCGGGTCATAGAGGCCGATGCTAATTTTATAGCTGCCGGGCGGCAAATCGGGCGATAGCAGCAGGCCGTAATGGTCGGTGATCGTTCGCCCGGTTGCCAACTGCTGGTCGGGCGCATCCACTGTACAGGCTGGCCATCGCGCTGATCCACTTTGTCGTTGGTCTCATTTAGAATATGCACAAAAACATGATAGTTGTTTTCCACCGGCTGCAAACTCTCCCAGCGCAAAGTCAGCAGCAGTTCGCCATTGGGTTGGGTTTCTTGGGTAAAGGCGTAGCCGTTGAGCCGGATGCGCCCGTTTTCCGCTGTAATGGTGGAGCCCACGTCGCTCAGATCGCCAAAGACCGCTTCCAGCCCGCGCTCCTCCGCTGTTTGCGCCGCCGCCAGCGCATAGAGCGCTAGCCGTTGTCCATCGTCCCCGGCGGCTCGGCTCTCCCACAGCAGAAAATCGTCGCTGCGCAGCGGCCGCTCCCAGCCCGAGGCGTCGGGCTGCGTTCCATCGGGCACCACCCATAGCCGCTGATATTTGGCGCAGGCGGGCCAGCCACATTTGCCCACTCATCCAACTGCTGCTGCGCAAATAGCCCATACGTGGGCAAATGGCCGTGATACACCATGGCGAAGCGCTGCGTCTGTTCTGGCTCCAACAGCAGAATAGCGTCGCCGCGCTGCTCAAGCTGTTCAATGCGTTGGGCCACGCGCACCATGTTGTCATATGGCGTCGGCGTCAGGCTGGCTGCGTCCGTGCGCCTTTGCACCAAAGCCGCCAGCACAATCAGCGTCAACAACAGCGCAAAGAGCCAGCTTGTGGCGTCGGCCCGTTCCTCCGTCGGTCGCTGGCGCTGGCTAAATTACGCCCTAAAAACCAGCCGCCGGCGATTATGCCAATCACCGGCGCCAGCACGCCCGCCCAGTGGATCTGGCTGCCGCCGTTCCACTCGGGATGGCGCCAGGCAAACGGCACGTTATTTTGGGCCAGATATTGCCACTGCAGAACCAAAGGCGAATAGCGCCACTGCGTAAACGTTTCGGGCGCAAAGAGCGGCTGTACCGTCTCCGCCAGCCAGTTCTGCACCAGCGAAAAGGGCGCCAACATGCCCAACCACTGCACGCCTACCGAAAGCAAAATCAACACCGCCACGCCCACTGCGGCCACTCGCCGCCCCCCCCTTTGCGCCTTGGCGTCTTGGCGTGAGGCATCATCCCCCAATAGCCACTGAAAAACCGGTCCGGTCAACAGCGTCAAAAAGGGCAACGTCACCACCATAAAGCGCGGTCCCCAGCTATAGCCGCCGTGCCACATATACCATTTGCCATAGACCAGCACGTAAACGCCTACCAACGCTACACACATGCCCACCGCCCACGGCCGCGTCCGCCACAGCATCCACGCACCGGGAATGGCCAGCAGCAGCACCGGTGAATACCAGAGCAAACCCCGTCCCGGTCCAACGAGCAGACCATAAAGGCCCATGATCCAATCGGCGCTAAAGCTCTCGCTCTCCACGTAGCCGCTGTCCCACAGGCTGCCGTAGCGCAGCCAGTTCCACCAGAGCGAAGCCAGCCCCGCCATCACCACGGGAATCATGAAGGCGGCAAAAGGGCGCCAATTGCGCGTCAACACGGGCCAGACCGCGGCCAACGGCGTCCCCCGCCCCGGTCGGGCGTAGCGCATAATAATGTTGAGCAGCGCAATCAAATAGATGGGCAGCGTGATCAAATTGATGCTGCGCGATAGATACGCCAGCCCCCACGCCAGGCCGCCCATGAGCAGATAGCGTTTATGCCCGGTCTGCCGAAAGCCGACCATACAGTAAAAGGCGCCCACCAGCCCCCATGCCGACATGGGGTCGCTGAAAAAAGTCTGTGCGTAAGGCCAGGCCAGCGTCGCCAACCCAAAGGTTAGCGCTGTCATCAGCGCGGCCGCCCGCGACCAGCCAAAGCGCCGCCCCGTGCGATAGAGCAGCCCACCGCTCCACGCCAGCAGCAGCGGGTTGAGCAACATGGCGGCCTGCACCAGCCCAATGGCCGGCCACTGCCGCGCCAGCCAGATCAGCGGCAGCACCAACAGCGGCATGCCCAAGCCCTTGCGGCTGTATAGCTCGCCGTCGGGGCCAAAGCTGCCCTGCTGCAACCCCATCCACAAAAGCTGGTTGCTGTCGATCTCGCCGCGGCGCACCATGCTTTCCGCCGTGGCAAACATGGCCATGCCGTCGCTGCTCTCCAATACGCCGGTAAAGGTAAAAAGGTAGCAGGCGAGCAGAAAGCCAAAGATTAGAAACGCAATATGCCGGTCTTTTGCCGTAATGTTTAAAATGCGTAATTCGTGATCCATATCAAAAATGGAGAAGACGGCTTTTCCAACAAGCGTTCTTCGAGTCCGACCAGGTTTGTCCCATCGGGACATCTGAATTTAATCCTAAACTCAACCGTCCCGATGGGACGGGCCATCTCCTCAAGTCCTGTGTACGATTGTGCGTTAAACTACTCTATTTCTACCGCCATCTCCACATAATCCACGTTGGTCCCCATCGGCCAGCCTCAGTTGAAGGCGACCGGCGTCATTGTATAACCCCACGTGTAGCGTATAGGTTCCTGCCGGGCCATTGGCCGGAATCGACAACCGGTACGCATCGCTATCAGCCCGCCGGGCTGCCAGGTATTGCGGGGGCCAGCCCCTCCACCGGCAGATTGTCCTGCTGCGCAATCAGCGCGCTGCCGGGGTCAAAGAGCTGCGTAAAGACCGTGTAGCTGCCGGCCACCGGCGCATCAGCCTGCCAGTATAGCACCAAATGCAGATCTGCGCCCACCGCTGCCTGCCCCAGCTTCACCGCTTGTAAACGAATTGGTTCATCTTGAGCGGTGGCTACAGATTCATGATTAATCTGCACCACGCGCCGCACAATGCACGATCCCAGTTGCTGCGATTCCAACGTTTGCACATTGGGCTGCGCAAAATAGGGCGTGCTATAGGCCAATTGATCTGCCGTCGCCTGTGCATTTTCCACCCACCAGAATTCACCCGCCTGGCCAAGCTCGTTCAAAAGACGGCTCATCACCGCTTCCGGCGCCTCATCGGTCGGGCTGTACGCCTCCACAATGCGGATGTCATATTGGCCGACGTGACGCAGAGAACGGCGCTGCGTCACAGGTATAAAGTTGTGCAGCCACGGATAAAATTCGCGCCACACCTCGGGCTGCGCCGTCACAATAAGCCGATTGGGCCAGACCGCCTGTTCCTGCAAGTAGGCTATAGCGTCGCGACAGGGCGTCTCCGCCCAGCGCCGCGCTCGATATGCATCGGCAGCCACTGGGGCTGAAACTAGCGCTCCCGCCACGGTTAGCAGCGTCACGGCCCACATAGAGACCGCCGCCATCCGCTGCAAAATGAGTTTCTGCCCGGCTTTCGGCCAGATCTGCGCCACAAATTCGCCCAGCAGCAGAATCAGCAGCACCGTGCGCGCCAGCACCGCGCCCCACAGCATCCAGTGCTCATTGGGCAGCATGATCAGGAAAACGCTCGACTCCACAAAGTTGAGCCCCATGAGCAGCACCGCCACGACCATACCGCGCAGCGTGGGCAGCAATAGCACAATAAAAACCAGAATCCAGACCAAAAATTGGGGACTCCATCCCTTGCTGTATAGGAAAAGCCAGATCACGCTGGCAGCGGCAAAGGCCACTGGCGTGCGCGGGCGGCTCCAATCATAGGGCCGCGTATACAGCCACAAATAGAGCAGCCCAAAGAGCAGCGTAATGACATTCCACGGCAGGCGGCTCTGCCACAGCGGCGCGGCCAGCCCCACCAAATTGTCCATGCGCAGCGGCACACTGCCCGCTTCATAATAGCCATCCAGCAGCGCCCAAATGGTCTGCCACGGTGGGCGGATACTTTGAATGCGCAAGCTGCTGAAGGCCAGCGCGGGGTTGGCCGCCACCAGCGGATAGCCCACGCCCACAATCACCGCCGCAAAGAGCAGCGTGTAAATAAGGGGTCGCAGCAGATTGCCGCTCGCCTGCCGGTCAAACCACTCTGTGCGCAGCGCTCGCCAGCTCAACCTGGCTCCCAGCCAACGCACCGCAATGGGAACCAATAGCGCCGGGGTCAATTTCGTCAAAAAGCCCAGCGCCGCCGCCGCTGCGCTCAACAGCCAGCTGCCGCGACGCCTGCTCAGCAGCAGATCCAGCCCCAGCAGCATAAAAAAGAGCGGCGTGGCCTCGAACCAGCCCAGCAGCGTGTAGACCGGGGTGAAGAGGAGAGCGTAAAGAATGACGGGGAGAAGGGGAGAAGGGGGGAAAGGGAGAAGGGGGGAAAGGGATGTCACGCCGGTAGGGGCATGAATGGCGGCGGGAGCACCTTCGCCAGACAGAGACAGTTCTGCCGCCGCCGTTCGTGCCCGCCCCTCTATGCCATTTGAATCCAGTTTCTCCACGAGTTTGGCCGCTAGCCGATAAATGAGAATCAGATTGCCGCTTTCAAACAGCAACAAAAACGCGCCAAAAAAAGTGTGGAAAAAGAGGCGGGGCTCCACCCACGGTGGGATGCGGCTGGAAAGCTCGAAAATGGGCAACATGAGAGCGGGGAAGAGTGGCGGGTACGCCGTCCACATGTTGTCGTAGACGTGCTTGCCCTGCGGCGTCATCTCGCCCCACGCCATGTAAAAATCATAATCCGAAGCGTCGGCCACAAAGCCGCCCGGTCGAAAAAGCAAAATCGCCAGCAGCCGAAAGCTGACAAAAAGGAGCAGCACAATGCAAAACAGCTCATGTCTGCGATAAAAAGAACGCCCACGCTCAAGCATCATAGATTTAGGAAGGGGGATCAACAGATTACACAGATTTTAAAGATTTCTAATCTCTTTAGAGCCTCATGCGGCTAACAGGCGAGCAGCGGTTAAGCGATGTCCTGAATTTGCCGAAGGGTAGACTGGCGCAGTTCCCAGTCATATCGAAACCAGAGGGGGGCAACCAGATGAGTTCCTGCTGAACCCAATTTCTAATCTCTGAAATCTGTGTAATCTGTTGATCTATTTGTTTTCTCTCGGCTGAAAACCTGGCCGAGACCGGCAGCAAAGGTGACAAGGCCGCTGAAAATGAGAAAGCTCCAATAGCTGATGGCGCGGGTGAGCAGCACCACCGCCGAGATATTGACGCTGCTCAGCGCAAAGAGCGCCAGCAGGCCGGCATAAGCCGATTCGATCTGCCCGATGCCGCCGGGCAGCAGCGGAATGGTGGCAAACACATCCACCGTCAGCGCCACAAAGGCCGCCCCGCCAAATGGAATGGCGGCATCCACCCCATGCTGAATGCTCAACAGCACCAGCCAGAGCAGCAGCGCATCACACAGCCAGATGTAAATGCTTTCCAGCAGCACAAGCAAAGCCGCCGCTGGCTGCGTGGGTAGTGTGCGCAAACTGTTTACCAATTGCGCCCCAAAATCAAGCGCTTTGTGCCACAGGGTATGTTGCCACCAGCCGCGCATCCGTCCTAACAGCCAGGGCGAAATCAGCAAACCGCCCATGAATAGCGCAACCAGCAGCAGCCCAACACCATAAGCCCACAGCAAACTTGCGGGCAGCTTCCCACGCAAAAGCGTCAGGCCAAAAGCGCCGCCCAATCCGAGAATGGCCAAAATATCCAGACTGCGCTCCAGCACAAGCGAACTGGTTGCCACGGCCACGGGGATGGATGGCAGCTCATCCTGCATGCGCAGCGGGCGATTGAGCAGCCCGATACGCACAAAATCGCCGGCGCGGGCAGGCGTCAAGGCGCTGACAAACCAGCCGCTGATCAGCAAATTCGTGGTGTACAGATAGGGCAGCCGATAGCCCAGAATTTGCAACAGCCGCCGCCAGCGGTCACCGCGCACGGCAAAGCCGCTGTAATGAACCAATATAGCCAGCCCCACCAGCCGCCAATCCGCCGCCAGCATGGCGGATACCGCCTGGCGCCCGCCGCCCAAGGTCACCACCAGCCCGATGGTCAGCAGCCCCAGCACGCCCAGCACGAGCAGCCGCTTGCGGTCCAACCGCAGCCAGCGCTGGGCATCGGTGGCGGAAACAGTTTCAGAAAGCGGAATCGATTCTCTCATTGACGTTCAACGTGAGCTGGTATTGGTACATGGGGCGACCGTAGAGCGTGAATTCGCGCGCCAAGGAAAAACCGTGTCTGGTGTAAAAGCGCCGGGCGCCGGCATTGGCTTTGTCCACCGTCACATCCAGCAGCCCAATCTGGCGGCGGGTACATTCGGCGGTCAGCGCAGACATGAGCTGACTGCCCACCCCCAGGCTGCGCAGATGCGGCTCCACCATAATCGAAAGCAACTCGGCAGTCGGCCCGCCGCTGTGGTTAGCTTGCGGATTCTGCCGCGCCGCCAGCATAGGATAGAACAGGGTCTCTAAACTGCGCAACATCAGGCTGGGTTGACGCGCAAAACGCGCCAGCAACGGCGGCAAAAAGCGGCCTATGCGGCGCGTTCCCAATTCGACAAATAAGCCCCCCACGTTGGTGGCAGCACTTACAAAGCCCAGCACTTGCGCACTATCCACTGCGGCAAATCCGAACCCTTCGCCGAACGTGGCAAGCTGTCGTAAAACACGGTCAAAACCGGCGGACCCAAGCTGGTCAAAAAAGTACCCGGCTGACCGGCTATGTGCAGCCGGGCGGCGTCGCGGGCGTGTACGGGTTGGAGCGGGTCGATGTGCATGGGTTTATTTTGCGCGAAGCCGTGGGGAAAGTCAAACCGACAGAATTAGCGTGGTGCATTCCCTGGTGGGGCAACATGGGGCGGTCAAATCTGTGCGACTTTTGTCGCATACGGCAGGCAGGTGAATGGTTACACTGATTCTATCCGCCAAAAGAAATTCTATACATTTTTTCCGTATAAATATAAACGTATAAATATAAAGGAGATCTGTGCAATGAAGCCTTCGATTCTCTATACAATTATTGGTGTGCTGCTGGTGGCTGTCATCGGGCTGGCTGCCATGCAGTTAATGGGCGGGAGCGATGATGGCGCCGGCCCGGCCGCGGCGCCGGCCGAAGTAACCGCCGGGCTGGGTGAGGCGGCGGCGGCCCTGGTGGCCGAGCGCGGCTTGACCACCGAAAATGTGGTGGCCGCCCTCAAAACCTACCTGCCCAGCGGCCAGCATGACCCCTATATTATGTTCTCGTCCGGTGGGCACAGCGGCCAGATTCACGTCATCGGCATTCCGTCCATGCGCATTTTGCGCACTATTGCCGTCTTTGCGCCGGAGCCGTGGCAGGGCTATGGCTATGGCGAGGTCGATCAGGAGGCAATGTTTGAGGAGGGCGACGTTATGGGCGCTAACGTGCGCTGGGGGGACACCCATCACCCGGCGTTGAGCGAGACCGGCGGCATGTATGATGGCGATTTTGTCTTTATCAACGACAAGGCCCAGTCGCGCGTGGCCGTGGTGGACCTGCGCGATTTTGAGACTAAGCAGATCATCAAAAACCCCATTGCCATGAACGACCACGGTGGCACGTTCGTCACACCCGATACCGAGTGGGTGATCGAAGGCGGCCAATATGCAGCCCCGCCAGCCGGCGGCTATGCACCCATATCAGAATATAATGACAAATACCGCGGTATGGTCACCTTTTGGAAATTTGACCGTGCGGCCGGACGCATTCTGCCTGAAGAGTCTTTTGCACTGGAATTGCCACCCTATTGGCAAGACCTCTGTGACGCCGGCAAGTTGGTCAGCGCGGGCTGGATCTTCTGCAACAGCTTTAACACTGAACGCGCCACCGGCGGTGTGGGCGCCGTGGCCGATGCCGTGCCTTTCGAGTCCGGCGTGAGCCAGAACGACATGGACTATCTGCACGTCATCGACCTGAACAAGCTAGTGGAAGTGGCGGCGGCCAACGATAACAAAGTGAACGATTTCAACTATGTGACCATGGAAAAGGCCATCAGCGAAGGGCTGCTCTACTTTGTACCCGAGCCCAAAAGCCCGCACGGCATCGATGTGGCGCCCAAGGGCGACTTTATGGTGGTCAGCGGCAAGCTGGACCCGCACGTGACGATCTTTGGCTTTGACAAGATCATGGCCGCCATTGAAAACCAGGACTGGACGCCCGATGCGTACGGCATCCCCGTGCTCAACTTTGATTCGGTGATGGAAGCGCAGGTGGAATTGGGCTTGGGCCCGCTGCACACTCAGTTTGACAACCAGGGCTATGCCTACACCAGCCTCTATCTGGATAGTGCGGTGGCGCGCTGGACGCTGGGCGGCGACTATGGCCATGCCGATGAGGCGTGGACGCTGATCGACAAAGAGTCGATTCATTACAACGTGGGTCACATTGCGGCTGTCGAGGGTGACACGGTGGAACCGGGCGGCAATTTCCTGGTGTCGCTCAATAAGTGGTCGGTGGATCGCTTTGCCAATGTGGGTCCGCTGCTGCCGCAGAACTTTCAGCTGATAGATATTAGCGGCGAGGGTGAAAGTATGCAGTTGCTCTATGATATGCCCATTGGGATTGGCGAGCCGCACTATGCGCAAATCATCAAAGCCGAGCGCTTGCATCCCATCCAGGTCTACCCGGAAGCGGGCTGGAATCCGCACACCTGGGCCGTAGATGAAAATGCCGTGGCCCTGGGCGATGAGCGGGTGGAGCGCGACGGCAACAATGTGGAGATCTGGATGTCCGCCGTGCGCAGCCACTTTACGCCGGAGCACATCGAGATCAACAAGGGCGACCACGTGATCTGGCACATCACCAACGTGGAGCAGACGGTGGATGCGGTACACGGCTTTGCCATGCCGGCCTACAACATCAATCTGAGCATTGAGCCGGGGGAGACCGCCTCCATCGAATTTGATGCCGACAAAGATGGCGTCTTCAGCTACTACTGCACCGAGTTCTGCTCGGCCCTGCATTTGGAGATGACGGGCTATCTGCTGGTCAATCCCCAGGCGGCCGGGCAATAAATTCGCTCATCCAATAAAAACAAAACCACCCAAGTTGACGCGTCAACTTGGGTGGTTTTGTTTAATATCCACCTTTATCCCATAAGGTTGCCGAACGTCTGAATCGTCTTACAAAGCCCTATTCAGATTCTCTTTGAACCAGCAGATCGTTCTGCTCATGCCCTCGTCCAGGTTGATTTTGGGCTCCCAGCCCAGGATGCGGCGGGCTTTGTCGATGTTGGGCTGGCGCTGTTTGGGGTCATCTTTGGGCAGCGGCTTGAATTGGATGCCGGCCTGGTTGCCCGTCAGTTCATTGATCTTTTCGGCAAATTGCAAAATGGTGATTTCGGCGGGGTTGCCAATGTTGACCGGCTCGTGCTCTTCGCTCATGAGCAGCCGGTAAATGCCATCCACCAGATCGCTGACAAAACAGAAGCTGCGCGTTTGACTCCCATCGCCATACACGGTAAGCTGTTCTCCATCCAGCGCCTGCTTGATAAAGTTGGGCACCACGCGGCCATCGTTGAGCCGCATACGCGGGCCATAGGTGTTAAAGATGCGCACAATGCGCGTGTCCACATTATGATAGCGGTGATAGGCCATGGTCATGGCTTCGGCAAAACGTTTGGCTTCATCATAGACGCCGCGCGGGCCAATGGGGTTGACGTGACCCCAATAGTCTTCGATCTGCGGATGCACCAGCGGGTCGCCATAGACTTCGCTGGTGCTGGCCAGCAGCAGACGGGCGCCTTTGGCCAGCGCCAGCCCCAACGCGTTGTGGGTGCCCAAGCTGCCCACTTTGAGCGTGGGAATCGGCAGGCCCAAATAGTCGACCGGGCTGGCCGGGCTGGCAAAGTGCAGAATGGCGTCCAGATCGCCCTGGATGTAAATATAGTTGCTTACGTCGTGATGCACAAAGGTAAAATCGCGGTTGCCGGCCAGGTGGGCAATGTTGTCGGTGTTGCCGGTCACCAGGTTGTCCATGGCTATGACGGTGTGGCCCTCGGCCAACATGCGGTCGCTCAAGTGGCTGCCCAGAAAGCCGGCGCCGCCCGTAATCAAGATTCGCATGAATTAAGTTCCTTTCGATCAAAAGATAATAACATATACAAGCAACTTATTTTAACAGAAGCTTACCAAAAGGTCTCTTTCAATTTACCATTAGTACACCGCAATGGTGTTGGCGATATAGGCGTCGGTCTCGTTTGGTGAATCCGACCCCATCTTCTGCCGTTGCGATCTACTGACCATCGAAACCATCGCATATGTATCCAACTTTTTCCGTCGGGCCGCTGGCGCTGCCAACCGGGCCCATCCTGACCATTGCAGCCGCTGTGTTGGGGCTGGAAATCATGGGGCGCTTTGGCCGCCGTTTTCAACTATATCCGGATCTGCTTTGGAATGGGGGGCTCATTGTGATGCTGGTGGGTTTATTGGCAGCGCGCCTGTGGAATGTGTACCGCTTTTGGTACGTCTATCAAGCCGAACCGCTGCTGATCATCAGCCCGCGGCCCGGTGGTTTTGCCCTGTGGCCCGGCCTTATCGCCGCTGTGCTGGCCGCTTACGGCTATATGATTTACCATCGCCTAGATCCTTTGCCGGTCAGCGCGGCGGCCGCGGGGGGATTGATAGGCGCAGGTGTTTTGCGCGGTATGGCCGATTATTTGACCGGGGCGGCGGTGGGTATGCCCACCACGCTGCCCTGGGCGCAATTCTATTTTGGGGAATGGGTGCATCCGGTGGGGATCTATCGCCTGGTGGGGTTGTTGTTGCTATTGGTCGCGTTATGGCATAAACGAGACGCTAACTCCAAACAGGTGCTTCTGTTCGCGCTCTTTGGCTACAGCTTGACGCGCCTGGTCGCCGATGGCTTTCTGGCCGAACCACTGCTCATAGGCGACGTGCGTGCAACACAATTGGTCGCCCTACTCGGCTGTTTGGGGGCGGCGCTGCTATTGGCGCGCCTGCGCAGCCGACCGGTTTCCCCTGAATAGTTAGGCGCGGCAGTTTTTGCTAGCTGATATTGACAGCTCATTCTTCCGATGCCTCTATATAGCTTTGGGCAATAAAGAGGGCGAATTCTCTTAGTTGGTCTTGCGAAAAGTGTACTTCCAGATCGCATTCTCCTAATTTACTGCCAAATCGATTCCTGATAATAACGCCATCGAATTTGTCATTGTGATACTGCGGTTCGATCTCCTGCTGTGCAATTCCGTTTCTAATCCTGCGTAGGAACGCGCCCACCGTTTTGGGATAATATATGGGATTATCCGTCCGCTTATCATACCCCTTGATTGGATTGAATAGAGGCATATGTAAACTTTGCAACAGTGGGATTGTTTCAATCATTTGATTCCAAGGCGGCCGATCATCGCGAATTCGCCCGAAAGGCAACATGACCAAGCCAAGGGTGCAATTGAGCAAATTGGTCATATCGTGTTCATCCTGATACGCCAAGAGATGCACTGTGCGCTTTACAAAATCAATATTGAATTTCTGGATTTCCATAGGACATGTCCAACCATTCACGACTGTACAGAAAAAGTGTTCAAGGAATGCGATGAACCCGGTAAACCCAGCCGTCTTCACGGCAGAGGACACCCCGATAGATGTTCCAGATATAGGCGGGGTAGGCGGCAAAGAGAACGCAATCGCCATGCCACCAGGGAAATGGATATTCGCGTCCAAGTAAGCAGTTTTCAGTACTCAGTTTCCAGGGTGAACTGGCAGACTGGACACTGAAAACTGATCACTGCTAACTTAACGACATTGTGTGATATATTATACCGTAAGGTCAATGCGCGCAAGCATTTGTGAATCATCAAAACCACATGCATAGTTCCTGGGTGCTCCTACAAACCTATCTGCGCGGTTACTGGGGGCGAGTGCTGCTGCTGTGGCTGGCTCTCCTGGCCGCCATTGCTACACAGCTGATCAATCCGCAGATCATCCGCCGCTTTATTGACGCGGGCGCGGCCGGGCGCGGTCTCAGCGTGCTGCTGGGCGCGGCGGGCATCTTTTTGGCCATTGCTCTCGTGGAGCAGGCGCTGGGTCTGGTCACCACCTGGCTGAGCACCGATGTGGGCTGGCGCGCCACAAATCGTTTGCGCGAGGATCTGGTGCTGCACTGCCTCAAGCTGGACCGCAGCTTTCACAAGGCGCACGGCCCCGGCCAACTGCTGGAGCGCATTGATGGCGACGTGAACGATCTGCGTAACTTTTTTGCCCGACTGGCGCTTAACCTGCTCAACAATCTGCTGCTGCTGCTGGGCGTGCTGCTGCTGCTTTGGTGGGAGGATTGGCGCATTGGGCTGGCGGTGACGGGAATCGCCGGCGCGGGTCTGTTCACGGTGGATTGGCTGCGGCGGGCCGCGGTTCCGCAGTGGCAGCGGGCGCGCCAGGCCACGGCAGAGCTGTATGGCTATCTGGAGGAGCGGCTGCACGGCGCGGAGGATATTCGCGCCAATGGCGCTGTGGCCAACGCCATGCGCGGGCTCTATGCGCACATCCAACACACCTATGCCGCCACGCTAAAAACCCGCGTTTATAACGTGGGCGGATTGATGACGCCCATCCTGGTCTTTGGGCTGGCCTATGCGGTCATCTTTGGCCTGGGCGACCGGCTCTACCGCCAGCAGAGCATGAGCATTGGCGCGGTCTATCTGGTGGTCCACTATTTGGGGCTGCTCAGCGGGCCGCTGTGGGAAATTGTGAACGAGGTGCGCGATTTGCAGACGGCGGGCGCCAGCGTGGGCCGCGTGCAGCAACTCTTGCAGACCCGCAGTTCCATTCAGGACACCGGGCAAGACCCCTTGCCCGATGGCGCCCTGTCCGTGCAGTTTGAACAGGTTTCGGCGCGTTACGAGGCTGACGGCGCATTGGTGTTGGACGACATTTCGTTTCATCTGGAAGCCGGGGAAGTGCTGGGGCTGCTGGGGCGCACGGGCAGCGGCAAAACCACGTTGACCCGTCTGTTGTTGCGACTGATCGAGCCAAGCGGCGGCGCCATTCGGCTGGGTGAAAATGGCATTGGCGTGGCGGACGTGTCGCTGGCGGAACTGCGCCGCCGCGTGGGCATGGTGACGCAGGATGTGCAGCATTTTCAGGCCAGCATCCGCGACAATCTGACCTTTTTTGATGCGGCAGTTGCGGACGATATGCTGTGGCAAATGGCGGATGAGCTGGGTTTGGCCGAGTGGCTGGCCAGCTTTCCCGCTGGTCTGGACACCATGTTGGGCGCGGGTGGTCAAGGGCTGTCGGCGGGGCAGACGCAATTGATTGCATTTTTGCGCATCGGGCTGCACAATCCGGGGCTGGTCATTCTGGACGAGCCGTCGTCGCGGCTGGACCCGGTGACCGAACGGCTGCTGGACCGGGCCATCGGGCGTCTGCTGGTGGGGCGCACGGGCATTATTATCGCGCATCGGCTGGAGACGGTGCAGCGGGTGGACAAAGTGATGGTGCTGGCTGAGGGGCGAATGGTGGAGTTTGGGGAGCGGGCAGCATTGACAGATCAAGTTGAATCACGATATGGCAAGCTCTTTCTCGATCAACTCTGAATCATTCGGCAGAGCCCAACAGGGCATCCCACGAGCTGCTTAGAGGCAGGATCTCATCAACGATTTTTTGTTCTGGTGATTCCCATAAATAGAAAATAAGATGCTCGGCGACTTCCCAAACATAGTAATCGCTGTACTGCTCACCCAATGGTGTATCGGCATCGCGCAGCCTGTAGATAGCAGCAATCAATTCTTGGATGTAGGGCGCGTTTTCGTAGATGTAATTGCCGGCTGTTCGGCTAAATTCAACTTCGCGGCCAGCTCTGTCAGCGTCACTGTTGATGATGGATGCTCCATTCGCTCTTGACGATTTCGTTCCGCATTTTGCAGACCGTGGAGGAGAATCAATTCTTTCTTCATTTCTTCAAAGAGTGCATAGTTAACCAGCGTCGCCACCGGCTTGCCTTGCTGCTCTATGACAATCTCGTTCTTCTCCGTAAAGGCAGCATCAATCGTCTCTTGCCAGTGGGCGCGGGCATGATCGCTTGTAACCATAATTGTTTGCATAACATCTTCCCCGCACAAAAACATGCATGTATCACTTTAAAACCTGGTGGTAGCGTATCGTAAATTGTGCTACCTGTCAATCTGTAAGATTTCTGCTAAACATCTGAATCAACTATGAATCCACTCCAACTCTGGCAGCGCCTGGTACGGTTTCGCCCTGGTCTCTTTACGTTGTCTCTCACCTTTTATGTTTGTTATACGCTATCGCTGGCCTTTTCCGGGCTAATTCTGCGCGCCTTTTTTGACCGGCTGGCCAATGAGCCGGGCGCGCTGGCCTTGAGCGCCATTGTGCTGCTGCAACTGGGCAATTCGCTGCTAGCTATGATGGGGTTGGGTGGGGCCAATACCATTGGTTTTTATCACCTTAACCCGAGCATTCGCGCCCTGTTCTTTGGCAACATTTTTGCCCATATTCTGGCGCGGCCGGGCGCGCAGCCGCTGCCGCTCAATGGTGATGACGGCGCCGCGATGTCGGTGGGCGCGGCGCTCAACACGCTGCGCGATGATGTGCAGCAAATCTTGGTTTTTGACATTGAATTGGCCGACCTTTTTGGCTTTGGCCTGACCGCACTTATCGCCTTTGTGGCCATGTTTCGGGTCAGCGCGCCGATTACGTTGGGCGTCTTTGCACCGCTGATCGTCATTGTGCTGATCACCAGCCGGCTGCGTGAACGTATTGAGCGCTATCGAGAAGCCAGCCGGGAAGCCGCCGGCCGCGCGGCCGGCGCCATTGGTGAAATCTTTGGTGCGGTGCAGGCCATTCAGGTCAACAACGCCGAGGAGCGCATCATTGTCCACTTTCGCCGTCTCAACGAAGCGCGCCGCCAAACCAGCGTGGCTGACCAATTGCTGACGCGATTGGTCGATGCGCTGGCCGGCAACATGGTGGTCATTGGCACGGCGCTGGTGCTGATTCTGGCGGCGCGCGCTATGGCGGCTGGGCGCTTCACCGTGGGCGATTTTGCGCTCTTTGTCGCCTACATCTGGCCCGTAACGATTCTGTTCCAAAATATCGCCACTCAGTTGGCGCTGTACCAGCAAACCGGCGTCTCGATCCGCCGGCTGCAAAAGCTTATGCAGGGCGCGCCGCCGGAGCAGTTGGCGACGCCTGCGCCCATTTATTTGACCGGCCCGTTGCCCGCTCTGCCTACAATGCCACCGTTAGATTCAGCGCTGGAAATATTGGAGGCGCGCGATCTCACCTATCGTCACCCCCACAGCGGCCAAGGTATCGAAAGCGTTAATTTACAGATTAAGCAGGGAACGCTCACCGTGATCACCGGGCGCGTGGGGGCGGGCAAGAGTACGCTGCTGCGCGTCTGCTCGGCTTGCTGCCCAAGGATGCGGGGGAGATTCGCTGGAATGGGGCAATCGTTGAGAATCCAGCGGACTTTTTGTGCCGCCGCGCAGCGCATATACGCCGCAGACGCCGCGGCTTTTTTCCGAGAGTTTGCGCGCCAATATTTTGATGGGGGTTGAAGATGAAAGGGGAAGGGGGGAAGGGGAGAAAGGGGGCAGGCGGCGTCTCTGGTGGATTATGCAGTGGAGGCGGCGGTGTTGGGGCCGGATGTGGCTACAATGGAAGATGGGTTGGATACGCTGGTGGGGCCGCGCGGGGTGCGGCTTTCCGGTGGGCAGGTGCAGCGGACGGCGGCAGCCAGGGTGTTTGTGCGCCAGCCCGAGCTGCTGGTTTTTGACGATCTTTCCAGCGCGCTGGATGCGGAGACAGAGCGGCTGTTGTGGGAAAAACTTTTTGGATTTATGAATTCAGATGTACGATTTACGAGGGATCACGGGGAAGACGAAGTCACAGTTACGCGAGCGCCCCACGCGGACCGACAATTTGTAAGCGAAGAGACAGATCGTAAATCGTACATCGTAAATCGTACATCCACCTACCTTGTTGTTTCCCACCGCCGGCTGCTTCTCCAATTGGCGGACTACATCGTTGTGTTGAAGGATGGTCGCGTGGAGGATGAGGGGACGCTGGAGGAGCTGTTAACGCGCTGTGCGGAGATGCAGCGGTTGTGGCAGGGGGAGGAAGAACGAGAAGAATAGACAGCAAGGCGTCCCGCAGCGGCTGCAAAGTTTGGGTGATTACGAATGCTTCAACGCGTCGTCGCTTTCTTTGAGCTTGCAGAAGCTGATCGACGCCATGGATGTGGCGATTTGGGTGGCCGAGATCAATGGGACAGTGGTGGGATTGGCCGAGATTTATTTGCGCGCCGATGCCCCGGAAACGGAAATCGTAGCCTATCGTTACGGCTATTTGCAAAGTCTATTTGTAAAGCGTCAATTGCGCGGGCGCGGTATCGGCGCCCAATTGCTGGCCGCGGCCGAAGAGTGGTCACGCCAACAGGGAGCAACAGAATTGCGCCTGGAAATGTGGGAGTTTGCACAGGGTCCGCTGGGCTTTTATCAGCGCCAAGGCTATGGCGCGTTGCGGCGGACGATGGTGCGCGCGCTTTAGCCGCTTGGAGCAGGGCGCGTAATATTGCAGTTAATCGTATCTATAACCAGACCAGAGAGGCATACTGCGAGAACTCAAGATAACCGATAAAAAAATTATGCGGTATGTAAAAATAAGCCGCTTCGTGCAAGCACGAAGCGGCTTATTTTTCTTGGTACGCCCGGGAGGATTCGAACCTCCGACCTCTTGGACCGCAACCAAGCGCTCTAATCCACTGAGCTACGGGCGCATGTTATAATGTAAAAAAGGCGGGGAGGGAGGGATTTGAACCCTCGAGGGACTTTTGGCCCCTACCCACTTAGCAGGCGGGCGCACTCGACCGGGCTATGCGACCTCCCCAAGAGTGATACAAGCTATTTGATTCGCCGCAAAAACAACCTTTGCAGAATTCAGGCGGAGGGAGAGGGATTCGAACCCCCGGTGACATTGCTGCCACAGTGGTTTTCAAGACCACCGCCTTCGTCCGCTCGGCCATCCCTCCAGCTTGCGGGAACGTGATGGCAAACCGAGTTCCACCCGCACGTTTTGGCAAGTGGTAAGTATACATGGGCGGGGCCGGAGATGTCAAATTGGGGGATGGGGATTGGCAATTGCGGCGTCGCGCGAGCCCATATTCCTAATCCCTACTCCCTACTTCCTAATCCCTAATCCCAACCTCAAAAGAACGGATGACATGACAAACAAAACTCCTATCCTCATCGCCATCTGCGGGCTGCCCGGTTCGGGGAAGAGCAGCGTGGCCCGGATGGTGGCGCAAAAAATGGAGGCGGTTCATCTCAATTCGGATCGCATCCGGCGCGAATTGTTTGCCGAGCGCACGTACGCAGTGGAGGAAAGCCGCACGGTTTATCAGACGCTGTTCCAGCGGGCGAGGGAGACGCTGGCCGTAGGCGCCCATGTGGTGCTGGATGCTACCTTTATTAAGGCGGCCCACCGGCAGCCCATTTTTGAGCTGGCGCGTGACGCCGGGGCGCGTCTACAACTCATATGCGTGACCTGTGCGCCGGCGGTGACCGAGGCGCGTCTGGCGACCCGCGTGGGTGATGTGTCGGAAGCGGATATTGACGTGTATCGTCTGTTGGCGGCGCAGTTTGAACCCATTGCCGAGCCACACATTCACATCGATAATTCAGCCAACCTGCCGGAGCTGGCGCAACAAGTAGAGGCTAAAATATTGGCTTGCATTTTGATAAACGGGCGTTAATCTCGCATTAACGCGTCGGCGGTAAGATTGCACCTGCACCAGGGGCGTTTAGTCTGAAGGCCAAATCCTGCCGGAAAGAGGCAGAGACAGCCTTCGCTCGCGCGAACGCGGCGTCTGCCTCTTCCTGGCAGGGGTGCATTCGCCGCTAAAGCGAAACACGCCCCTTGCGCCGACCAGCGTTGACGCTGCTGACTGAGTGCGGTATACTTGCCTAACATATAAACATCAATCCTTCGTACATATTTTAAATCCTGTTGGAGAGAATGACGTGGACAGCACACTGGTTCGTAATAGCGCCAACCAGACAACCGCTGGAAGTGGCGTACGAATATGGTCCTATTGGCTGTCTGGTCGCCGCGGACGCCGCCTGCGCGAGGCGTTTCTGGCCTATGTGTTTCTCTTCCCCGCTTTTCTGATTATTTCGGTATTCGGCCTTTTCCCGTTACTTTTTGCCGCTTATCAAAGTACGCTGCGCGGTCTGAACCGCATTGTCGGCCCGTATGACGGTCTGGGCAATTATGTGCGCGCCATCGGTAATTTAACTTACGTGCTGGCGTTCTGGGTGGCGGTGATCTGCCTCTTCCTGGCTATTCGCAGCCTGGTGACGGCGTCCCGTACGGCGCGTGAAAAGGGGGAAACGTTCTGGCCGTGGAGCTTGTCGGGTATCCCCATTGGGTTGGGCATTGGTGTGGCGGTGGTCTATATTTACCGCCTGCTGCCGTTGATGCTCGATATTCCGTCGCAGTTGCGCGGGGCGCAAAACACAGGCGCCCGCTTTCGCCAGCTTATGTTTCAGGCGTGGCTGGATGGCAGCGTGCAGCAGGCTTTCTGGGGCGCGCTGGTTCTGCTGGTGGTGGGTATTGCGCTTTATTTGATGTTAGAGCACGCTGCCAGCCATACGCACCATACAAATTATATGGGCCCTTTTATTTCCGCCGTAGTGCTGCTCTTATTGGCCCTGGCCTTGGGCTGGCTGACCTGGACCGAAATCCAGAAAGCGTACGCCGAGGCGCTGGCGGCGGGTGAAGGGCTGGCGATCTGGTCGCAGTTTGTGACGATTAGCGCGGGCTTTGTGCTGCTGCTGATTGCCTGGTGGCTGTGGGACGGCGCCGATGAGCAGCTCTCAGATTATGCGCTGGTGGCGCGTTTGGGGGCGGCGGCGGTGCTGCTGGTGGGCGGCTGGGTGCTGATCGGCGAGCTGCCGCGCATTATTGCCCAGGGCGATAAAGAGTGGTGGATCGGCTTGCAGGCCACAGTTTGGTATTCGGTGGGCACGGTACCCACCCAGTTGGCCATTTCGCTGCTGCTGGCCGCGCTGCTGTTCCAAGATCTGCGCGGCAAGGGCTTTTTCCGCATTGTCTATTTTATCCCCTATGTGGCGCCTTTTGTGGGGACGGCGGCCATCTTCCGCATCCTCTTTTCCAATCGCCCCAATGCGCCCATCAACAGCCTAATTGGGGTGTTTGGCGGCGGTTCGCTGGAATGGCTGAATGAGCCCACCGGCATCTTTCAGCTCATCTTGGGCAACAGCGTGACTTTGCCTACTTGGGCAGCCGGTCCCAGTTTGGCGCTGGTGGTGATCATGATCTATGGCGTCTGGAGCTATATCGGTTTCAACACGGTCGTTTTTATGGCTGGGCTGGGCTCGATTCCACGCACTGTGTACGAGGCGGCGGCGATAGACGGCGCCGGACGCTGGCAGCAGTTTCGTCACGTAACGCTGCCGCTGCTTTCCCCTACCATTTACTTTTTGACGCTGCTTTCCGTCATTGGCACCTTTAAGGCGTTTAATCACATCTATGTGCTGCGCACGGCGGCGGCGTTGGGCAGCACGGACACGGCCAGCGTGGTCATTTTCCAGGCGTTCAAGCGCGACACGCGCTTTGGGTATGCATCGGCGCTGGCGATTCTGCTGCTGCTGATTATCTTGGTTTTGACTTACGCAAACAACCGCATTGCAAGCAAACGGGTCTTTTATGGCTAGCATGGCAACCACTCCAACCAAATCGCCGGCGCTCGCAGGTTTTAAAATGGGCCGCGGCCTGGCCTATCTGGTGCTGATCGTGGGCGCGATCGTGGCGTTGACGCCCTTTTTATACACGGTCAGCGTGTCGCTCATGAATTTGACCGAGGCCACGGGCGGTGACTTTCTGCCGGCAACGCCCCATTGGGAAAATTATGCCCAGGCGTGGAATGACGCTAAGTTTTCGCTCTATTTCATGAATAGCGTCAAGCTGGTGATGATTACGCTGGTGGGTGAATTGGCTTTTTGTATTCTGGCGGCATACGCCTTTGCGCGTATGGAATTCCCGGGCAAGACCTTTCTCTTTTCGCTGCTGCTGGCCACGCTCATGCTGCCGGAAGCGGTCACGTGGGTGCCCAACTTTATTACGGTCTCATGGATCGGGCGTATTAGCCCCATTCCGTGGATCAACAACTGGCCAGCGCTGACCATACCTTTTATGGCGCACGCTTTTGGCATCTTTCTGCTGCGTCAGTTTTTCCAGCAGATTCCCAACGAGCTGTGGGATTCGGCCCAAATTGATGGCGCCGGCCATTTGCGCTACATGATGCGCATTATTGTGCCGCTTTCCAAGGCGCCAATTATGACGCTGGCCCTCTTTGGCTTTATTGGTTCGTGGAATGCGCTGGCCTGGCCCATTTTGGTGACAACCACGCCGGAATGGCGGCCGATTTCGTACGGCTTGCTGGCCTTTTTGGATGAATCCGGCTCACAATTTCACCTGCAAATGGCCGGTTCCGTCATTACGATCCTGCCCATTTTGGTCGTCTATTTTTTCACCCAACGCACCTTCCTGGAGGGCATTGCTTCGTCTGGGTTGAAAGGGTAAAGGGGACAAGTGGAAGGTGGCAAGTGGCAAAATTCAACCTTCAACGTTCCACTTGCCCCCTAATTTGTTAGCAACTCAAAGAACGCCTGCCGTAATTTGGGTTCAAATATTGCAGATAGCCTTCTGGCCCTCTGCGTTTTTAGGATAGTGTGGATTACAAAATCTGGTTCACATTAAATACTTGTATCACAAGGAGAAAAACATATGTCAAGAAAGTATACTTGGCTCCCGTTGCTGATTCTGGCGGCGCTGCTGTTGGCGGCCTGCCCGGCGCCATCACCCGCGGCGCCGGCGGCAGATAACTCTGGCGACAGCGCGGCGGCGGCAGATACGACATCGTCAGATGCCGCCGCGGATGATGGTGCGTGCGCCCCGGCGGCCGATGGTGAGTTGGCCGGCGTGGATCCGCGCGGGCAGAACATCGTTTGGTGGCACCAGCACAGCGGCGGTCGCGAAGAAAAACTGCTGGTGATGGTTGATGACTTTAACAGCAACAACGAGTGTGGCATTACGGTGGAAGCCCAAAATCAGGGTGACTACAATGACATTCGCGACAAAGTGAATGCCAGTACGGCGGCGGGTGAACAGCCGGCAGCGCTCATTGTGGGCTATCAGAATGACCAAGCTTTCTATCAACTCAATGAGACGCTGGTCGATTTTGACAAGTTCATCAACGACCCGACTTGGGGGTTGAGCGAGGAAGACAGGGCTGATTTCTTCCCCAGCTTCTTTGATCAGGGTGTCCACCCGGAATTTGGCGGTCAACGTCTGGGCTTCCCACCAAACCGCTCCATGGAAGTGCTCTTCTACAATAAAACCTGGCTGAGTGAGCTTGGCTTCGACGGCCCGCCCACCACGCCGGATGATTTCAAAGCCATGGCCTGCGCAGCGGCGGAAGCCAATGGCGATGGCACCGGCGGTTATATTCTGCGCGATGATGCCTCGGCTGTGGCGGCTTGGACCTTTGCCTTTGGCGGCAACGTTCTGACCGCAGATGGCAGTGGTTACGACTACAGCGGCGCCGCGACGGCCGATTCCTTGGCTTTCTTGAAAGGCATGTTGGATGAGGGCTGCGCCTACTTCTTTACCGAAGGCTTCCCGAACCCGGAATTTGCCAATCGCCGCGCCATCTTTGCCCAGGGTTCCAGCTCGGGCATTCCGTTCTATGAGGGTGACGTGCAGACCGCGGCCACCGAAAACAACCGTGAGCCCGATGAGTGGGGCGTGACCGCCATTCCGCACACCACCGCCGACCCGGTGCAGAATATCTATGGCGCCGACGTGATGATCACGGCCACCACGCCAGAGCAGGAACTGGCCGCCTGGATCTTCGTCAAGTGGTTCACCACGCCCGAGGTGCAGGCTCAGTGGGTGGAAGCCAGCGGCTACTTCCCAACCCGCGCGGGTACCGAAGAGTACCTGGGCGATTATGTAAGCGCCAATGTGCAGTGGGGCGAGGCGTTGGCCTTGTTGCCGTATAGCGCCTACGAACCGCAGCTCATCTCCTACCAGGCCGTGCGCGACGAAGCGAAGAAAGCCTTCAACGAGATCATGCAGGGCGCTGACGTTCAGAGTACGCTGGATAATCTGACCACCGTCGCCAACGACACGCAGGCGGAACTGATGGAAGAAGTTCAGTAAGCATCTCCCTTTAAAATAGCCACAATACGTTGTCATTGTGGTGCAAGAAAGGCCAGTGCGGTAAAATATACGCGCTGGCCTTTCTTATTTAGGCTGACGATATGGGAGCAATGGAATGGGAAATTTGGTGTTGAGTGAACCGAATCTGGCAAGCCAACTGGAACATCTTGCTCACGCGCAAAACGTTCCCCCTGAAGATCTTCTGAGTCAAGCGGTCAGTGAATTTTTGGCCAGCAGAATGGCTGACGGGAAATTCTTACAGCCCAAGCATACTTGGGCTCCACCAGAATTTTTAACAGAAGCGGCCGCCTTTGAACGGCTGAAGCCCGAATTAATGAACAAATACCCGGGGCGCGTTGTAGCAATTTATCAAGAAAAAGTCGCCCATGTGGGTGATGATATATTAGAGGTGCACGAACAAGTTATGCAGCAATATGGTTTTGTGCCCTGCTACGTTGAGCGTGTTGTTGCCGAAACCCCGCATAGGGTACGGATGCCTTCAATTCGGAAAGCCAGATTATGATTGCGTACGATGCGCAATATGACCCACCTGCTCCCATCATTCAGGTAACGGTATCGAGTGCGAGAAATCGCCGCCTGCGCCAATTATGTTCAGCTATACTGGATACCGGCGCCGATATTACAGCTATTCCAGAAATTTATTTGGAACGGTTGCAGCTTTATCCAATACGGCAGTTACAATTTGAAGATTGGGACGGAGACACCACCACGACTTTCACATATAAAATTGGGATGTCTTTGGATGAGTTAGTCATTCCGCAACTGGAAGTTGTACTTACCGGCCTTAATTTTGTTGTGATTGGGCGCGATGTCTTAAATCGTTTAAACTTGCATTTTTACGGTCCGCAACAGCTTTTCCAGATCGATTTGTCGGAATAAGTAAAAACGGGCGGCTTCTGTTGAGAAGTCGCCCGTTTCAATTGGTGTGCAATTATCATCCAAATTTCAGCACACGGAATTGTTCAAAAAAGCGCACCGAGCCATCATCCTGCTTTTGGCCGGCGCGTTGGGTCATGCGTTCGTGCAGCTTTTCCGGCTCACGCACCTGCGTTTTGTGGCACGTAATAGCTTCGATCTTCTGCTCGAAAACATCGGTGATGTCGATCTTTAGATCCACCTGGGCATCGCCCATAATGTAGAGCTGCTTGATTTTGTGGGGCATGTAGCCTTCATCCAGCAGTTCGGGGAAGAACATCATGTTGTCGGCGGCGGGGAAGATCGATTCGAGCGTAACAATGCCGGCGTTGCGATGATCGGGGTGGTTGATATAGCCGCCGCCGCCAAAATAGCGATCCGGGCTGGAGGTGATGATCAACTGGGGCTGGATGCGGCGGATTTCGCGGGTAACGCGCTTGCGCAGTTCGGGGGTGGATTGCAAGAAGCCATCCTCTTCGGCCATAAAGAGCACGTGCTGCACCCCTTCCACCGCGGCGGCGGCGCGCTGCTCGATCTTACGCAGCTCAATAAGCTGGTTGCGCGTGATCTCCGGGTTGTGGTTACCCTTATCGCCGTTGGTCAAAATCATAAAGGTAACGTCGATACCCCTTTGCACCATCTGGATGGCCGTACCGGCACACGAAAAGTCGGGATCGTCGGGGTGCGCCATAATCACGAGCGCACGTTCCACCTCATCCCAGTCGGGCTGAGTGGCGGGAGCTTGAGCGTCCATGTCAGAAATTCCTTTCGGTTGTATGGGATTGGAGATTAGGGATTGGGTATACGTGTTCCTAATCCCTAATCTCCAAAATAGCGAAATATAACAAAAACCCCTGCCAGTGCAGGGGTTTTAGTATACTATGCTTGGCCAAAAACGTGCAGTTTAGACCAGATATTACTCAAAATAACAAAAGGCCGTAATCTGCGTATCCTGCGCCATTAACCTACACAATCCTTTTTCCTGCCATGTGCGCGCCCATGGCCTGTTTTTAGTCTTCTATCATGTCCAGGGCGGTATAGCCAGGGCCGTCTGTAAAGAAGAGAGCGTTCAATTCGGTGGTATAAGCATACTCTTCGGGCAAGTCTTCTTCGGGCAGGATGGCTTCCACAGGACACTCAGGTATGCAGGCGCCGCAATCAATGCAGGTCTCCGGGTCAATATAATACCACGGCCATTCGTCCTCCGGCATGCCGGGGATAATGCATTCAACAGGGCAGACATCTACACATGCGCCGTCGCGAACGCATAGATCAAAGATAACATGGGTCATCGGTTTGCTCTCCTAAGCTAGTGCGTGGTTTCGCGCCAGGCGCAAAACGTTGTGGCTGAAAATCTTCAGTGCATTGGTTATGAAATCGGCAACTTATAGGCTGCTGTTTGAAATCTGGAAATTTTGCTATACCGAAACGTTGCCACGCGGCCTGAGCCTGTCGAAGGCCCGTGTTCCCTTCGACAGGCTCAGGGAACGGCTTCGTAGGTACGACAAAATCTAATATTCAAGTAGCCGCCCTTTGCCGTTGTGTTACAGAAATGTACAGACTACGGCTGCGCCGAAATTGTACACACTATTTTTGCAAATGTCAATAGAGAAAGGTGAAATTTGGAACAAGGGCGCGCGCCAAGAAAAAAGGGCGGCGTTGCCGCCACCCTTTTTTAGCTTTCCGCCACTTCTAACAACCCATCTCGGTTTAGAATCATAATCCGCTTGCGACCAATATCAATGTAACCCTGTGATTTCAAATCGTTTAGCACCTGGGTTGCGGTTTCGCGATAGGTGCCAACGCTTTCAGCCAAATCCTGGTGCGTCAGGCCCGAGATTGTGTCGCTCTCCTGTTCATCGGCCAGGCGTAAAATCATGCTGGCCAAGCGGGCGGGAATGCCTTTAAAGGCCATATTCTCCAACCGCTCTTCGGCTTCGCGCAGCCGCTTGCCCGTAATCTCCAGCAGACGCAGCGCCACCTGCGGCTTGCTGAGGATCAGCCGCTCCAGGTCGTTGCGGCTCATGACGCAGATCAAACAGTCATCCACCGCCTCGGCAAAGGTGTTGTGCATTTGCGTACCCAGCAGCGCCATTTCGCCAAAAAGTGCATGGGAGCTGAGCGTTGTAATCACCAGCTTTTTGCCTTCCGGGCTAATGCGATAGAGCTGCACGCGGCCCTCTTTTAGAATAAATAGCACCTCGCCCGGCTCTTCAGGACGATAGAAGACGCGCCCTTTAGGCACCGTGCTCATGGTGGTGATGCGGTTCAGCTCTTCCATTTCGCGCGGCGTCAGATCCTGAAAGACGGACAGCTCGGAAAGATAGCGCATTTTTTCCGCCGGCTGCGGCGTACCATAGCGTTCATCGATCATGGCGTTGTTACCTCTTCTTGGCCTGTTTCATTCAATAGCGCGCACAGCTTCTCTCTTACCTGCGCCGGAGATGGATTTCCCAACGACCAGATGCGGTCATTGAGTACATAGGTCGGCGTGGCAAAAACTGCCTCCGGAATCGGCTCATCGGTGGCGCCTATATTAATAATGCGCAATGCGACCGCCGGAAAATGCGCGCGAATAAAGTCGGCAATTTCATAAGAATAAGCGCAAATCGGACAGTGTGCGGCTACATATATTTCAACCCGAATATCGGCTTCACGTTCACAAACAGCGGCGTCCTGAACGTTGGATGCTTGATCAAACAAATAATCTGCCCTGTATTGGCGTCCCTGTTGCCGGCATTGTTGAAGGCTGTGCGCCCGCTTATCATAGGGCCGCCGCTCACCGGCCCGGCCATCCTCAATCCGGTCATTATACGGGGGTAAACTTAGCTTAGGTATCATACCGTGTTTTTGGCGTAAACGCCAACCTCCATCAATTTATTCTGTGCGCTGTCATTTTTCATATATACTTGGCTCTGTCAAGATGAAAATCGACTACTCGATTAACGTTAGGCGTAATCTCTTTCATCTATGCCAACCGCAAGTATAGCCATATCTTACGTTATGCGACAAGCCGCCATCTGTGACCATTCTTACGAGATTGGGAACCCATAAAAGTTGTCCTTTGGGAAACAGCTTTTGACAGCACCCCGTTTATTGCTACAATGAAGGCATGGCAAATGGTTTCGGATTACCCGCCCAATCCCAAAGACCTGGCGGTCGGTATACGCAGGTTTCCAATCGGACCAATGATCTATTGGCGCTATTGATGCTGGTTATTGCGCTGCTGGGCATTGGTGTGTGTGGATTGCTCTGGGGCAGTTGGACGCGCCTGGCCCTGGCGCCGACAGCCACGCCAACCGCCACTTCAGCGCCGCTGCCCACGCCCACACCAGATCGCGCCGGCACGCAGGTGGCGCAAGCGGTTATGACGCAGATTGCCACGCGCCAGTTGGTGGTCACGCCTGATCAAACGACGGTGACCACGCCTACTTCCGCCAACGTGGTTCATCTCCCCGTGGTGTCAAGCTCTTCATCCACGCCAGGCCCTGCCAGCACAGTGCTGATAGCCACGCCCTCTTCAACGACCGAAACTATTTTGCTGCCTGTCGTCCGGCTGGATCTCACGCCGACGCCCACCGAAACACCCACAGTTACACCGACGGAGCCGCCGCCCACAGCCACACCCACCAATATTGCCACACCGGAAATTACGCCGACCCAGGTCATTACAGCCACCATGACGCCGGTGGTCGCTGCGCCCACCGCCACCTTTACGCCGCCGCCCACCCCCACGCCGACGGCCACCACCTTTACAGTGGGTGAGCTTAAGGGGCGCGTAGATGCCGGCGGCGCCACCATGTATGAGGGTCCAGGTTCGCACTATAACGTAATCCGCCAATTAAATGCCAGTGTCGAAGTGCTGTTGCGGGCGCGCGACGCCACGGGTGAATGGGTCTATGTATGCTGTAGTGATGACAGCCAATCTGGATGGGCGCGCCAATATTACGTGCAGCCTATCGGCAACACATTACCCGATACCGCACCAGAGGGCGCTGACCCCAACAATGTGCGCTGGCTGCCTTTCCGGGCGGCGCCTGTTGGCCTCCCGCTGCCGCCGCAGTCGCCGGCAATTCCGGCCAATGCCTATCCGTTGGCGCGGTATGATCAGACCAATGCCGCGTTTGTACCGGCACTCCCCAAGTTTCCGTTGACCCTCGTCTCGGACACGTTTGCCGACGCCGCGCAAGAGTTGGTGTCGCCCGCTATTGTGTCGGACCGCGGGGTCTCCATCTACAGCAACGATGGTCATCTGTATAATTTCACGCGGGAAAATGGCAATCAGCGCTGGCGCATTCGGGAATTTGCCAATCGGATCATACAAGCCCCGGCCGTACGCGACACGATGATCTATGTGGCCGATGAAGGCGGCAATGTTTACGGAGTTGAGGATCTCAATGACAACGCGGCCATACGCTGGAATCGACCGATAGTCGCCAATGCGCAACCGGCCATAGCCATGACCGGTCTAAATATGTTGGCTGATTATATCTTTTATGGCGCCCGCAACAACGCCAATGAATTTTATCTGATGGCGCTTAACCGCACCAATGGCGATTTACATGAGACGCCAGTCAGAATTGAAGGTGGCCTGATCCGCTACCCGGCCATCGGCAACCAACTGGTCTTTGTTGGCGGGGGGGAGTCTGTACAGGCTATTGATGTATCGAAAGTTACGCCTATTTGGCAAAATACAACCATCAAAAACAGTGTTGTTGCGCCGGTGTTTCGCTCGCCCGGCCCTGTTGCCCTGGCTGAACTGTACGTGGTGGATGCCGGCAACGTGTTGCACGTGCTCGACGCCAATACAGGGCGGGAAGCGGGCGTTTCCTTCCAAGCAGGCGAGGCTGTAAGCGGCATCGCCGTCAATGACGATATGATTTTCCTGTCAGGCCCCGGCTATGTCAAGGCCATCTCGCGCAAGGATCGCAACCAACTCTGGCGCGCTGGGGTGAGCGGCGAACCGGTGGGCGGCATCATCGTTGCGAGCGATGCCGTGCTCGCAACCACCAACAGTGGCGTAATTCAGCTGCTGCGGTCCGCCGACGGCGCCAACCTGGGCATGGAAGCCATGGGCGTAAATGTGGTGGCGCCGCCAGCGGTGGCGGGACCCTATATTATCATTCCCACCTCGAACAACACGTTGCGCGTCTACACGGGCGTCCCTTGAGCATAAAATCAGTAAACCGCAATAGCCAGCCGTAGAGCCGACCTCCGGGAGGTGGCCGGCAAGTGCATGGTCTGACGGCGCTGTCGGTGGCCACCTCCCGGAGGTCTATGCGCCGTTCGTTTGCGGTCTGCTGAAAATCAATTTAAGAATCATATTGATGGCCGGAATTGGATAACAAGCACAATGATGCGTTCGCTAGATGAACAGCATGGGCAGAGGGAAAGGCGTCCCGGTTGGGATGCCTTTTTATTGCTGCTCCTGGTTTTCGCCCATCTGCAAATCTGGGGCTTTGCCGAATCTACGCTGCCCTATCGCTTGCAGGATGTGCTGCGCCACCCTGTGCTGGGCCGCCTGATCTCCGATGCCGGTGCAGCGGCTATGGGCGAGATAGGTCCCCGCCCCGGCGAACCTGTTGGCCTAATGCTCAACGCGCTGGTGCTAGCGCTGGCCATTCTCTATATGGCAGCGGATCTGGCGCTCCCGCAGAGGTGGCTTTATCGGACAAAGTGGCTGCTGCTCATCTTAATCTTGGCCGCAACATTGGCCGCGCCCACCGGGCAGCTTATCCTGCTGCGCCAGGGCAGCGGGCCAGCCAGCTACAGCCACGATGGCGGCGTGATCCAGACCGAGGCTACCATCCAATTTGTGCTCCAGGGCAAAAATCCATACGTCGAAGATTACACGGAAACACCCATGGCCGAATGGGGCTTTAGCGAATACCGCACGGCGCTTTATCACTATCCCTATTTGCCGTGGACGTTTCTGTTTAGCGCGCCCTTTTATCTGTTGGGCAATGCGGCGGGGCTCTATGATCAGCGTATGGTCTATCTGCTGCTGATGGGGCTGGGGCTGATCGCGGCCGCGCGGATGGTCGCCGATCCCCAACGCCGCCTGGCTTTGGTCATGATTCTGGCGCTCAATCCCGTCATGGCCATTGACCTGATTTTTGGGCAGAACGACAGCTTTGTGCTGTGCTGGATTTTGTTTAGCCTCTACTTTTGGCAGCGCTGGCAGCGCGTCCCGCCAGAGAATGCCCCCCCGAATTCCCGCCGTCGGCTGCTCTATGCCGCCACCATCTGTTTTGGCCTGGCCTGCGCTAGCAAGCCAACGGCCTGGTTTTTTGCACCCTTCTTTGGACTCCTGCTCATCCAGCCCGAATGGCGCGCACAGCCGCCCATGACGTGGCGCACGCTTTGGCGTCACGTTCCGCTCATCCTGCGGCGCGCCGGACCGGCCCTAGTCATCTTTGGGCTGATTGTGGCGCCGTACGTGCTCTGGTCGCCCTATGCGTTTTATGATGATGTGTGGCGCTGGAGCAGTGGACAAGGCGAAACGGGCTATCAGATCTGGGGATGGGGCGGCAGCAATTTTGTTTTGGCGCTAGGGCTGGTGGCCGACCGTTTTGCCTATTGGCCGTTCTGGATTTCTGAAGCCGTAGTGTCAATCCCGCTGTTGTGGTGGCTCCTGCACCGGCAGCGCCAATGCAATAGCCTGGCCAATGCGTGTTGGCACTATGCACTCTTTTTGCTCTGCTTTTTCTACAGCAGCCGCTTTCTCAACGAGAATTATTTGGGCTATATTTTGGCGTTCGGGGCGTTGGGGATGTTGCTGCCGGAGCGGAGGAGTGGAGGAGTGGAGGAGTAGAGGAGTAGAGGAGTAGAGGAGTCGGCGCGCCAAGCTCTCTACTCCTCTACTCCCTACTCCTCTACTCCTCTACTGGAACCGGCGCGACGTCGGTCAAAAATTGATAGACCTCATTAAAGTTATCCAAATAGCGTTCGATGGAATCGGCGTTATCCTTGCTGGCGATTTGCACCAGCGCCGACAGCGCCGCCGTAATCGCCACAATGCTGGGCAAGGGGCCTGGCGTATCGGTCGGTGCAAAGAGAATGCACGCAGCCGCCCGATTCACCGGGCTGGCCAAAGAGCCAACGACTCCCAACGTCATGCACTGTTGCGTGCGCGCATATTCAAGCGCACGCGCTACGGCGTCGCCATATTGGGTCGCGCTAATGCCGATGACCAGCGTTTTGGGGTGCAAATTGGCCAGAGTGGCCGCCCGTTTCACCGGTTCATCAACTACGTATTCGGCGGAAACGCCGCGGTGGCGCAACTGCTGCGCCGTCAACTCGGCCAGGGCGTTGGCATACCCTTCGGCTAACACCAGAATATGCGCAGAGGCGCTAAACAGATCAGCAATTTCGCGAATATGGTCCGGCGGATTATGGATGAGCATTTGCTGTAAGTTGTGCTGCTCCTGCTCCGCACGGTCTTTAAACCCACCAGCCGGATCGTCTGCAGACAGCTCAGCCGGCATATAGCTGGCGTAGATTTCAGCTTTCACTTGCTCTCGAATATCATTGAGCAGTTCGGGGTAGCCGTTGTACCCCAAACGCTGCGAGAAGCGGACCACTGTGGTCGTATCGACACCCACCGCGTACGCCAATTGGGCGGCGGTCATGAAAGCAACTTCGTAATAATTGCTCAGGGCATAATCGGCCACCTTACGATAACTGCGACTAAGGCGATCATAATATTCTCTTATCTTTTCACGATACATGGTGAATAACCTGCAATCCTTTCTAGCTTAGATCTGAATGGGCGGAAATTTCGACTAGACATGTGTGAAGTTCAAGGCAGACGACCAACACAAACAGTCTAAATTTCGAAAGGGGGGTTTTATATTCACATTATTATTGTTTACACATTGCTATTGTTTACACATTGCTATTATTTACACATTGCTATTGTTTACACATTTGTGATAATGTTGAGTATGAATTAGACTCCCCTTCGTGTTGTAAGAGAAGCGTTGCATACCGCAACTCAATAATAAAGTAAACTAATAAATTATACTGCCTTCAGAAAGAGGTGTCAAAAATAGGAGACAAGACAATTCTTACATCATCATTCATGGTCAATTTCTTAAGCGGATGCCACGGCTTTTCGTAAGCGATTTTGTCATAATCATTCTAGAATGCCGATTTTACCATACATTGTATTAGTTATGATACCATGTAATATTTGTGATACCATTACGTTCGGAATACGCATTCGGGGCGCATGAAGTCGCGATCCGAGGCTGTTGGGTTTATTTTTGGGTTAATGTTGCATGTTTAAACAGTCAAAATATTGGTGGCCAGTTGCCATAATTATTGTCCTTTTCAGTGCGGCCTATTTTCACGTCAATTCGACGCCGGCCGCCATCGAAACGACAGATTCACCTTCGCCTTCGACGCCAATGGCTTCGGCGGCCGTTAATGCGCTTGCGCTGCCCACCATCACGCAGCCGCCCGCCCCTGCTCCCGCGATCGTAGTCAATATAGAAGAACAAACGCCGGCACAGCAACTTTCGCTGCCCAGTATTGCCGTTTCGCCAACCCTCACGCAGGCGGTGGCGGCAAGCGCGCAGATGGTCATAACGCCAACGGTTATGGCATCAACGCATCAGATATCGTTGCAGGAATTGCTCGTGCATTTATCCGCCGCCGTCGCAATAAATTCGCATAAGATTTATACGAGCCCTGTACAAGCGGACCCGGCGCTTCTCCTTACGCCCACTTTGACCATAACGCAGCCGGCGGCGCCCAGCCCAGAAACCGTGACGCCTATTGTGCAGGACGCGCCTCCGCAAGCCCCGATTGAACCCGTGGCCGATGGCGTGGTGCGCATCGCCCACGTCCCCATCTTGATGTACCATTACGTAAGTGTGCCGCCGGTCGACGCCAATGCCTACCGCCTGGATCTGTCGGTAACGCCGGCGCTCTTTGCCCAGCATTTAGACCGCATGTTGGCGGAAGGCTACACGACGATCAGCCTTTATCAGCTCTACGACAATCTGGTCAGCGGGGCGCCGCTGCCGGAAAAGCCGGTGATTTTGACATTCGATGACGGCTATCGCGATGTGTATGAGAACGCTTTCCCCCTACTGCGCGAACGCGGCATGACGGCCACGCTCTTTATTGTGACCGACTTTATTGATGAACAGCGTCCCGAATATTTGACGTGGGATATGGCGCGCGCAATGCTGGCGGGCGGCCTTTCCATAGAGTCGCATGGGCGCAACCACATCAGCCTGAAAAACAAAGACGCCGACTATCTGGTTTGGCAGGCGCTGGGCAGCCTGGAAACCATCCAATACGAGTTGGGCGTGCGGCCCCGCTTTGTCTCCTACCCGGCCGGTGAGTACGATCAGCAAACCATTGATCTCTTTAAAAGCGCCAATTATTGGGCGGGGCTGACCACCATTCAAGGCGCCACACATCACAGCGATGATCTGTTTCAGCTTCACCGCGTGCGCGTGCGCGGCACCACCGAACCCGCTGAATTGATCCGACTGCTGGAATTAGATTGGTAAAATGAATCAAATTACAATGCCTCAACGCCCCTTACCCACCATGGACGAAAAGCCGGTCTATGTCAACCGCATGTTTGCGGAGATTGCCGGCACATACGATTTGATGAATCGCTTGATGACCTTTGGCCTGGACCAGCAGTGGCGGCGCGAACTGCTGACGCTGTGCGAATTGCCGCCCCATGGTCACCTGCTGGACGTGGGGACCGGCACCGGCGATATTGCCTATCAGGCCATGCAGCGCTATCCCTCTGTGCAGGCCTACGGGGCCGATTTCACCTATGAAATGATGGCGGCGGGCGTGGGCAAAATGCCCGGCCGCGTTTTGCCTTTTACCCAGGCCGACACGCTGCATTTGCCCTATCCCGACAACACATTTGACGCCGTGGTCTGCGGCTTTTTGATTCGCAACGTGGTGGACCGCAAAAACGCTTTTCAAGAGCAGGCGCGCGTCACCAAGCCCGGCGGCAAAGTGATCTGCCTGGAAACAACGCCCCCCTCCAATACCATTTTAGGGCCGCTCTTCCAATTTTATTTTTTCAACATTGTACCGCTCATCGGCCGGCTCATCAGCCAACACGGCGAGGCGTACTCCTATCTGCCCCACAGCACAGTTGATTTCCCCGCGCCGGAAGCGCTCCAACGCGTCATGGAAGAGGCTGGGTTGCGCCACGTTTTTTATCGCGAATATATGCTGGGTGTGGTGGCCATTCACGTGGGAACAAAGTAGGGCATGGTTCAAATTTTCTCTTATGCGGGCAATTTAAACGCAAACGGCGCAAAGGACGCAAAGGGCGCTAGCGAAAAAACACTGGCGTCCCTTGCGCCGTTTGCGTTAGATTCCTCGAAAGTATAAAGCAAATATTATCACCAATGAACATGCCCAAAATAGTGAGTGGAGCGCCAAATGACCCAGCAATTTGAACGCCATGACGATCTGGCGGCGCTGCGCGGCGTCCCCAGCCTGGTCTGGCGCGCCGGCCAGGCCCGCCGGTTGGCCATGATCATAAAGTGGGGCAAGCTGGATGCGCGGCGCAAAGCTGAGCGCGTGCTCGACAATGGCTGCGGTGTGGGCATGTATATCAAAGCATTGGAGCCTTTTGTCAACGCCCTCTTTGGCAATGAAATCGAGCCGGAGCATCTGGAATTTGCCGCCCGCACCGTCCCCCACGCCCATCTGCAATACGCCGTGGGCGAGCATCTGCCCTATCCCGACGGCTATTTTGATCTGGTGCTGAGCCACGAAGTGCTGGAGCACGTACAGGATGATGCAAGCGGCAGCGGCCGAGATTGCGCGCGTGCTCAAACCGGGCGGACGCGGCATCATCTTTGCGCCCAACCGCTTTCACCCCTTTGAAACGCATGGTCACTATTGGCGCGGCCAATACCATTTTGGCAACACGCCGCTGATCAACTATCTGCCCGACCCGCTGCGCAACCGGCTGGCGCCCACGTGCGCGCCTATACGCCCCACCGGGGGATCTGCGCCGGCTATTTTACGGCCAGCCCGTGCGCATTGTGCATCACACGCAAATTTTTCCGGGCTACGACAACATTGTGCAGAGGCGGCCTATGCTCGGGCGCATTTTACGCAGTGGCACTTATTTGCTGGAAAATTCGTTTTTGACCATATTGGGCAATAGCCATTTGTTGGTAGTGGAGAAAGTATGATTAACCGTTTTCAATTTTCCATTTTATATTTTCAATTGAAAATGGTAAATTGAAAACGAACATATATCCTTATGAAACGACTGAACCGACACGATCACATCTTAATGGAGCGGCGGCGACGACAGCGCAAGGTCGTCAACCACGTGCGCCCTCTGTTCTGGCTTGGGCAAGGGTGCCTAACCATTGTTATGACCATGTTTGTCATCTTCCTGGCCGTGGTGGGCATTTCATTTGCCGCGCTTATGGGCATCTATCGCACCTATGCCGCCCAGTTGCCCGACGCCAGCGCCATCGAATATGAGCAGGAAGAATTCCAGACCGTGCGCATTTACGACAGCACGGGCACGGTGCTGCTCTATGAAAGCGTGGACGCCCAGCGCGGCGACCGCATTTATATGTCGATTGACCGCATGTCGCCCTGGGTTTGGAAGTCGGCGGTGGCGCTGGAGGACCGCAACTTCTTTGACAATACGGGCATCAACGTGCGCGGTCTGTTGCGCGCTTTTGCCTCGAATCTGGGCGGCGGCTCGGTGCAGGGCGGTTCGTCGATTACGCAGCAGCTCGTCAAAAACGTGATCATTCCGCCCGAGGAGCGCTTTCAGCAGAGTTATGCGCGCAAGATCAAAGAGGTGATCCTGGCCACCGAAGTGACGCGCAAATATCCCAAAAACAAGATTCTGGAGTGGTATCTCAACAATAACTCATATGGCGGCCTAGCCAATGGCATTGAGGCGGCCAGCCAGATCTACTTTGGCAAGAGCAGCACCGAATTGACGCTGGCCGAAGCCGCCATGTTGGCGCCCATTCCCAACTTTCCGGCGCTGAATCCCATCAATGACCCCGAAAGCGCCAAGGAGCGGCAGGGCATTGCGCTGCAAGCCATGGTGGACACGGGCATGATTACCAAGGCCGAGGCAGACGCCGCCTTTGCCGAAACTTTGGCGACGCGCAAATCGTATGTGGAGCGCTTTGACAATTTGACCGCGCCCCATTTTGCGCTCTACGTTCTGGACAAGATCAAGCAAGAATACAACACCACCGACGACCCCTATTTTATCTGGCGCAAGGGGCTCACCATCTACACCACGCTGGATGTGGGGCTGCAAAAATATGCCGAACAGGTGGCGCGCGAACAGGTAGTCAAGCTCATCGAGGAAGGCAAAAACGCCCACAACGCCTCGGTAGTGGCCATTAAAAACGGCACCGGCGAAATCCTGGCCATGGTCGGCTCCATCGATTACAACAATGAAGATATCGACGGCCAGGTCAATGTGGCCATTTCCGAACGGCAGCCCGGCTCCAGCTTTAAACCGTATGTCTACCTGACCGCGTTGCAAAAGGATATGACGCCCGCCACCATGATTATGGACGTGGCCACGGCTTTCCCCCAGGCCGACGGCAGCTATTACCGGCCTGAAAATTACGACCGCCAATATCACGGCCCGGTGTCGCTGCGCAACGCCATGGCCCGCTCGTACAACATCCCGGCCATCCGCGTCATGAGTCAGGTGGGCGTGGCCGACGCCCTGCGCACGGCCCACCGCATGGGCATTAACGGACTTTCCAACAGCCTCAGCTATTATGGGCTCAATCTGGTGCTGGGCGGCGGCGAGGTGACGCTGCTGGATCACACCTTTGCCTACAGCGTCTTTGGCAACCAGGGCATTATGATCGGCGAGCCCACGCCGCCAGAGCAATTGAAGCCGGGCTTTCGTTCGCTGGAGCCGGTGTCGATCCTAAAGGTGGTGGACAGCGACGGCAATGTGATCAAAGATTACACGGCGCCGCAAACCGAGCGCATCTTCAGCGCCGAGGTGGCCTATCTCATGGCCGACATGATGAGCGACGATGTGGCCCGCGCCCCCGCCTTTGGCGCCGGCACCGATCTGACGCTGCCGGATCGCAAAGTGGCGGCCAAAACCGGCACCACCAATGGCTTCAAAGACAACTGGACCATGGGCTATGCGCCGCAGGTAACGGTGGGCGTTTGGGTGGGCAACACCGACAATGAATCGATGAAAAACGTGACCGGCCTCTCGGGCGCCGCCCCCATCTGGCACGCCGTAATGAGCAAATATCTGGCGGACAAACCGGCCACCTGGTATGAGCAGCCGCCGGGCATCACCACCCGCGCCATCTGTCAGCCCAGCGGCCTGCTGCCCACCCCCTCGTGCCCGGGTGATCACCAGCGCTATGAACTGTTTGTGGCCGGCACCGAACCCACGCTTTCGGACAACATCTGGCAGCCCTTTGAGATTGACCGCGAAACGGGCAAGCTGGCCGGCCCGTCGACCCCGCCTGAGCGCCGCGAGACAAAGGTGTATGAAATTTTGCCCGGCGAAGCCGCCGACTGGGTGCGCGAAAATGGCATTGAGCAGCCGCCCACCGAGCAGAGCGGGCTGCTGGCCGCCGATATTGACCCGGATGTGGCCATCATCTTCCCGCCGCCGCAGGGTTATGTCAAAGAGGTGGTGGAAATCCGCGGCAACGCCCGTGGCGGCTCCTATCGCGTTGAATTTGGGCCGGGCGATGATCCGCAAAGTTGGCAGCAAATTGGCCCCGAACATGGCGAAGAGGTGGTCGGCGGCGTGCTGGAGCGGCTGGACACCAATCCGCTGGAAGAGGGGCGCTACACGCTGCGCCTCTTTGTCAACCGCGATGGCGGCCGCGAATATCGCACCTCCTTTACGGTGGATCGCACGCCGCCCACGGCGGTGTTGAGCGAACCCAAGCCCGACCGGCTTTACGTTATGGAAGACGACGAGCAGATCAACATCAACGTGCTGCCCAGCGACCGCTGGAATATTGACCGCGTGGTCTTCTTTGTGGACGGCTCACCGTTTGTCACGACCACGGTTGCGCCTTACAATGAAGCCTGGAAGATCAAAATGCAGGACGTGGGGCAGATCGAAGCGCCGGAGACGCAAAACTGGCTGGCCTTTGAGAGTGACGATCCCGATGTGCAGCCGGGCCGCCTGCGTCCGTTGGATAATGACAAAGGCTTTGCCGCCATCCGCACCAGCGCCGGCGTCTATTTTGAACGCCACCGCATCAAAGCGGAAGTGTTTGATGGCGCCGGCAACAAAACTGAAACCGAAGAAGTGACGGTTTACGTCCGCCACAAGAAAGCCGAGAACCCATAGCATATGCCCACAATCTTAATTACCAACGATGACGGCGCCCACGATCCGGGACTGCTGGCGCTCAAGCGAGCCGTAGAAAAGCTGGCCGATGTAATCGTGCTGGCGCCCGAACGCAACCGCAGCGCCGTCAGCCATCAGATCACCATGCACAAGCCGCTGCGCGTCAAGCCGGTGGTGCTGGCCGATGGCTCCCCCGCCCACACCTGTTCCGGCAGTCCGGCCGATTGCGTGCGGCTGGCCGCCGGCGGCGTGCTCGGCGTCAAGCCGGACCTGGTGATCAGCGGCGTCAACGCCGGCCACAACATGGGCGTAGACATTTATTACAGCGGCACCGTGGCCTGCGCCCGCGAGGCCGCCATCAACGGGCTGCCATCCATTGCGTTCAGCTCGATTTTTCCGCACCGCGCCACAATTCCCATGGCGGAAATCTGGGCGGCCTGCGGCAACGTCGCTTCCGCGCTGGTGACCGAAGTGTTCCAACATGGCCTGCCGCGCCAGACCTTGCTCAACGTTAATCTGCCTGGCCTATCTTACGACCAATTGAAGGGTACAAAAATTACGCGCATCGGCAGCCGCTCGTATAAACTGGAGCCCGAACAGCGCGCCGATCCCTTTGGCCAGGCCTACTATTGGCCGGTGGGCGATGGGCCGTTTGACGAGCATGATGAGGGCACCGATGTGGGCGCGGTGGCGCACGGTTTTGTGAGCATCACGCCCATTACGCTGGACGCTACCAATTATAGCTTTATGGATGAGCTAGCGCGGCGCGTTGGGGAAGGGCATGTTTGATTTAGGCTAATTTGAGAATTAGCTTGCAGGTTTTGCTGTATATTTAGTTTGTTGGGAAAACCTTATGGTATTCAAAACAGCACTGTCGCGGCAAAAATGGGAAGGGCTGCTGGCCTGCATCTGGATTGTGCTCATCGATCTGCTGCTGCTGATCTGGATGGTGCGCCGCCCGGTTGACATCACGAAATTCTTGCTGATTGTCCTCTTCTTCCTCAGCCTGCCGCTGCTGGCCCATTTGGCCTATCGCACTTGGAGCCTCTTTACGCTCGAATATTGGGTGGACCGCAACGCGCTGACGATTTCCTGGGCCGGCATTCGCCAGATTGTGCCCCTGCATACGATTAAGCGCATTATCGACGGCGAAGTGCAGGATCTGAGCCGCCCGCGCTGGTCACATTGGCCAGCTTCCCACATGCGGGTGGGGCGCGCTATGGGGCTGCTCAACCTGCAACTGCTGGCCACCCGGCCGCTTGCGGAATGCCTGCTCGTGGACACCGGCGATGAAATCTTGGCGCTCTCGCCCGAATGGAAAGAGGATTTTCTGGAGGTGATTCAGGAGCGTTTTGAGCTGGGTCCAGCGATTCGCGTGCGGCCGGCCCGCGAATATACGGGGACATTGCCCCGGCTTTGGCTAATGCTCAATAAACAGGACGGCATTGGTAAGCTGCTGATGTTTGCGGGTGGTGTAGGCGTCTTTGCACTTTTTGGTCTGCTGATGATCCGCTTCCCCGATTTACCATCCGATCTGGTTATGCGTTACAATGCAGATGGATCGCCCGAGGTGTTTCGGAGCAAATCCACCCTCTTTTTGCTGCCACTGATTGGATTGATGGCCTGGCTGGTCAACGGCCTGTGGGGGGGCTGGATGGCGGCGCACAAACAGCCCATCGGGGCCTATTTATTATGGGGGGCGCCGTGGTTGTGCAGCTCTTTGCGCTGCTGGCCCTGGCCGGCCTCATGGTGTAAATGTTTACCCCTCCCTGGCCCTCCCCTTAAGGGGCCCCTTGCAGGGGAGGGAATTATTCACCTCCCCGGAGGGAGAGGCTGGGAGGGGTTAGATGCCTGAGCAATGATCTCATGGTGTAGACCCAATAAATGAGAAACGGAATTCGGTTCCATGACGCAGACGCAACCGCCTTTTCTGAGCGTGATCATTCCTGCTTATAATGAAGAGCAGCGGATTGGCGCCACGCTGGAATCGGTGTATAGCTATTTGGAACGCCAGCCCTATCGCTGGGAAATGCTTATTGTGATTGACGGCGCCACCGACGGCACGCTGGAAAAGGTGCGATCGTTTGGCCAAGAGCGCAATAACGTGCGCTGGATCGACCGGCGCGAAAACCGCGGCAAAGGGTACACGGTGCGTCAGGGCATGTTGGCCGCCACCGGCGCCATCCGCCTCTTTACCGATGCTGACAACTCGACCGATATAGCCCATTGGGACAAAATGCAGCCGCTCTTCGACCAAGGTTATGACGTGGTGATCTGCTCACGCGACAGCAAAGACGTACCGGGGGCGCGTCAGGCCGTGCCGCAACCGTTCCGCAAACGACTGCTCGGCAACTTGGGCAATCTCTTTATCCAAATCGTAGCCGTACCCGGCATTTGGGACACGCAGTGTGGGTTTAAGGCCTTTACCAAAGAGGCCGCCGAAAAAATTTTCCCCCTCATGCAGATCGACCGCTGGGGCTTTGATGTAGAAGCGCTGGCCTTGGCCCGTCGCTTTAACTACTCCATCGGCATTGTGGCCGCCTATTGGATCGACGATCCGCGCACCAACGTACGTTCGTTTGGCGACTATGTCGATTCGATCCGCGAGACGCTGCGCGTGCGCTGGAACCTGCTCACCGGCGTCTACGCCCGCACCGCTCATGCCTCCACCAAGATTGACGCTGCGTAGCTAGTTTGTGTTGCGAAACAGCTTTCCCACCGCAAAGATGCGCAAAGATGCGCAAAGAGATTCCTCTGAGCTTTCCTTGCGCTCTTTGCGGTAGAAATTGCCTTTCACAACAAGAACCAGCTATAAATTCAAGCTACGCGGCCAAATGGTTCCGCCCGGTACACCCGCATCGCCACGCCGATCTGCACCATATTGGCTACGTAATGCGCCACAATGGGCGCCAGCAGGCTGCCAAACCAAAGAAAAAGCCCGCCGAATAGCACCCCGGCCAGCCCGGCGCCCGTCATGCCCCACGCGCCCTGGGGGCTGTGCATGGCGCCGAACAAGATGCCCATGCCGATGAGCAAAACCGGAACAGGCACAAGCGGCGCCAATCCCCCAATTAACAGGCTGCGAAAGAGCAGTTCCTCCAGCAGCACAATGGGCAGCATGGCCAGAAAGACCAGCCCCAATTCCCGCCGATTGCGCGGCAAAACGGCTTCGATGAGGACGGTGGAATAGTAGCGCGCGCCATTAGTGGCCATGAGCCAGCGGGTGGAAAGATAGAAGAGAAATGCTACAGCGCACCCGAGTATAATGCCTACAGAGCTTTCAATGGCGACCTGTGCTGGCGATTGGTCGATGTGCCAGCCCAGTTGTACATAGGGCAACTGACTGAGAACGCCCAGCCCCACGCAAACGGGCAGCAGTAGAATGCGCAAGACATTCTCCGCTGGCAGCAAAATCAGGTTGCGATCCGGCCGCCACGTGCGCAGCAATTTGGCCGTCGAATATGTGCCATAGCCGAGAAAAGCAATCAGTAAACAGGTGAGCAGCACAAAAATCTGGTATCTCAAAGACATGTCAAAGTTAATAAATAGTAAACTTGTCGCCAGTACACGCCATATGCTAAAATTCGTTCCTATCCAGAGGGAATCATTCACCCTCTTTGCGGGAACAATGGCGTTCCCGCTTTTTTATGGGTTCAAGATGGCCCAGCGACGAGGGGTTCCCAAATGACCGGCATCTGCGCAGATGCCGGTCATCTTTCAACAACGATTTGACAACTGCGCCCCAACATAGTTTAAACTGCGTTCGAATATGCTGGTTTCAGCTTTGAGGGGAGCGCCGGTTGAGTAGCCCCGGCAGTTTGGGGGCGTATCGAAACCAAAGCGGCTTTTATCCCGCAATGCCTCAAAAACAAAAAACTTTTGAATCGGTGCAATCTGTTGATTACTTCTCGAATCACAAGTTTTCAGAATAACACAGGAGAATAAATACTGTGAAAATCGCCGTGTTGATTAAACAGACGCCCGACACCGCCGAGTTGCCCAAAATATCGGCGGCGGAAGCCGACAGCGGCCAGATGCAGGCCACCATGGTGATTAACCCGTGGGATGAATTTGCCGCCGAAGAGGCTATTGATCTATGCGACCGGTTTGATGGTGATTCTGTGGCCATTTCGTTTGGCCCGGCCGGCGCCGTCGACGCGCTGAAACACGCGCTGGCCATGGGCGTTGGCGAAGCGGTGCTGATTGAAAACGCCGACGCTAGTAGCGGCGACGACTGGACGACGGCAGCGTTATTAAGCGCCGCAATCAAGGCGCAGGGCGCAGTCGATATTGTGCTCACCGGCAAGCAGAGCGTGGATGGCAACAGCGGCAGCGTCTTTGTAGGCGTGGCGCGCAAGCTGGGCTTTCCGCTGCTGGTCAACGTGGTGAAAATTGTGGATGTGGCCGATGGCGTCATCACCGTGCAGCGCGGGGTGGACGGCGGCGAAGAGACCGTATCAGCGCCGCTGCCGGTGGTGATCAGCGTGGCCAAAGAGATCAACGACCCGCGCTATCCCAGCTTTATCGGCATCCGCAAAGCCAATCGGGCCACAATCCCCACCTTGTCACCGGCGGAGCTTGGCGTGGATCTGAATAGCACCCAAACCGCCTGGACCAACATCCGCAAGCCGGAAGAGCGCCACACCGAAGTCAAAATCATTGAAGGCGCCACCGTCCAGGAAAAAGCGGCCAAATTAGCCGAGGCCTTGATTGGCGAAAAAGTGATCTAGTCGCCGCTCGTAAATCGTAAACTTGTACTGAGCATTGTCGAAGTATCCAAAATCGTAAATCGGGAGAAATCCATGTCTGTTTTAGTTTGGATCGAACAATCTGGCGGCAGTGCCGTTGCGAGCTGCTGGGAGGTGTTGGGCAAAGGGCGTCAGCTTGCCGATGAACTGGGCGGGCCGCTGGTGGCGCTGCTGATTGGTGACGAGGTGACGGCCAGCGCTGAAGCTGCCCAAAAGCGAGGCGCCAACTCGGTGCTCGCCGCCAGCAGCCCAGCCCTGCGCGATTATCGGCTCAGCGCCTACGGCGATGTGCTGGCGGCGGCCATCCGTGAAGCCGGCGCTACCGTTGTGCTGACCAGCGCCACCCTGCGCGGGCGCGAGTTGAGCGCCGCCGTGGCCTGCGATCTGGGAGCCGGTTTGGCGCCCGACGCCGTGGACCTGCGCATTGAGGAGGGCAAATTGGTCGCCGTGCGCACGGTTTACTCCGGCAATATTTTGGCCGATATTACATTTAATAGCGATATTCAGTTTGCCAGCGTGCGTCCCCGTTCATTTCCGCTGCCGGAAGAAGGCGCGGCGGCGGGGGAAATCAAAGCGCTGGCCGTTGTCATGGACGAAGCCGCCATTCCCGAAAAGGTGCTAGAGAGCAAAGCGACCGGCGGCGGTGAAATTGCGCTGACCGATGCCGAGCGCATTGTCTCCGGCGGACGCGGCGTGGCCCAAGATCCGGAGAGGGGCTTTAAGCTGGTGGCGGAGCTGGCCAAAGTGCTGGGCGCGGCCGTGGGCGCCAGCCGCGCCGCCGTGGATGCCGGTTACATCCCCTATAAGCACCAGGTGGGGCAGACCGGCAAAACCGTCAGCCCCAATCTTTACATTGCGGCGGGCATTAGCGGCGCCATCCAGCACCTGGCCGGCATGGGCTCCAGCAAGCTGATTGTGGCCATCAACAAAGACGCCGAAGCGCCCATCTTTGGCCGCGCCCACTATGGCATTGTGGGCGATCTGTATGAGGTGCTGCCGGCGCTGACCGAGGAGTTTAAGAAGCGATTGAGTTAACGAAATCTGGATTTATGCACATAAAAAGAGTCCCGATGTCTGCGCAGACATCGGGACTCTTTTTATGTGCATTTTTCAGTCAAGTGAATCTACGTCAACGCCCATCGATTTGAGCACAGCCGCGTAACGCTCCGCACGCTCTTGGGCCTGTTCAGCGCGTTTTCGTTCCTGTTCCGCACGTAACCGCTCTGCGCGGACAAAAGGGGATGCAAAGCCAGCATAGACCGGATCATCAACCAGTTCTGGCGGCTCGGGCAGCCGATACAAATCTGCCTGTCTGAACTGAAAGCCCGGCAAGATTTGCGAGCGGATCACGCCGTTTTGCGGCGCCAGTGGCTCGTATACGCCTCGGTCGTTCAGTTGATAAAAAACAGTCTCTTTCTGGCGTTCATCGAGGATAAAATATTCCTGCACACCGCCTGCGGCATATTCCTGAAATTTGGTCTGCACATCGCGCGTGACCTGGCTGGGTCTGGAGTCTGAAATAGACTCGATGCAGAGATCAAATATGCCATCGTAACTGCGATCTTTGTCCTGGAGCGGCACAGGGTTCGTATCAAGCACCACGGCCAAATCGGGCTTGCGGATCGCTACTTTGTGGGGTAACTCCATCCGAAAACCCATCTCCAACCCGATCATGCGTCCAATGGGGTTGACGTGCAGAAAATCGTTGAGGATGCCCAAGAACCAGAGATAGAGACGAAATTGTGCATAGTCGGACATCGGTTTGGCCTCGAGTCTCCCGTTGTTCCATTCATAGTTATAGTCTGTGCCAAGGTAGTACTCGTCCCAATATTGCTCTTCGGGGACATATTTGCCATCCTCGGACAAAAACGCGTCCAACGCCTCAATGTCGTCCAGCACCGGCGCATGAGTTGGCGTATGGCGTTGTGAAATCAGTTCGGCACTCATTCTTTCCTCCAGCTCCACAGAACATGTGTGTCTGTAACCTAGCATCATTATGCCATAGCTGCCCCAAAAGTCAATCGCCCCTTTGCACCAGAAATTGTCAACATGAATGAATGGGCGCGCGGGCTGCCTATTTTTTTCGTATCAGGAACTCTTTTTCTCCGAAAATTTCCACCCGTCAGGTATAATGACGATATGACAATATCAAACACGCTCAGCCCAACGGCTTTAGCTGCCTATCGCCAATCTTTGCATCAACGACGTCGGGCAGAAGCGGAAATGCTGGCCGAACGCAAGGCGCGCGCCACACAGGTCGCGCAAAAAGCCGCCGCTATGCTTAAGAAGAGATTTGGCGCGACCAAAGTCGTGTTATTTGGTTCGCTGGCGCACGGGCTGTGGTATTCCTCCACTTCCGATATTGATCTAGCCGCCTGGGGCATCCCGCCAGAGGATTATTTCCGCGCGGTTGCGCACCTGCAGGATATTGCACCGGAATTCTCCATCGATCTGGTGACAATGGAAGAATGCCCTGCGCCGCTCTCTGAAGTGATCGCTGCCGAAGGGAAACTCCTATGAACGGGCGCTATCTCACCTTGGCAGGTCGTATTCGACAAGAGATTGGCGAATTAGAACGTGTCGTCGAGCGCACGCAAAGAATCTGGCGTGAAGCTGCGACTCGCGCGGATGACTATTTATTAGACGCTACGGCACTGAATTTGCACGGCTATTACGCCAGAATAGAACGACTATTCGAAATGATTTCGGATATAGTTGATCAAGCCAAACCAACCGGCGCCAATTGGCATCAAGAGTTATTGCGTCAAATGACAGTAGAGATACCTGGCATCCGCCCCGCTGTTCTCAGCGAAGAAAACAGAAATGCCCTTGATGAATTTCGCGGCTTCAGACATGTTGTGCGCAACGTATACAGCTATAATTTGGATCCCGTGCGCATCGGATTATTGGTAAAAAAACTGATCGTGTTGTCGGCCGGTGTTCATGCCGAGCTGCGCACATTCACAAAATTTCTCGAAGACATTGCAAACGAAAGTTGATTATGCAACGCGAAGCTATCCACGCTGCTCCCCAAGAGACAGTGTATAACGCCCATTTTCGTCCCTTTAACGGCCACCCCGGCCGCTATTCACTCTACGATGTGATCTACACCTGCCCCGAAACGGGCGGGCTGCTGGAAGTACACCACGACATTGATGCGCTGCGCACTAAATCGGCCGCTGAATGGAAAGCACTCATCGACAGCCGGGCCGGGCGCACGGTGTGGCCCTATGGCAGCGGCGTTTGGGCCATGCGCGAATGGGTAGTACCCGACCTGCGCGATGAAAATGTGGTCAGCATGTTTGAGGGCAACTCCAACCTCTTCTGGGCTGAGCGGCTGGGCCAGCAGCTTGGCGCGCCGGACCTCTGGATCAAGCTGTGCGGCAACAGCCACACCGGCAGCTTCAAAGACCTGGGCATGACGGTGCTGGTCAGCGTGGTCAAGCAGATGATGGCCGACGGCAGCCCGGTGCGCGCCGTGGCCTGCGCCAGCACCGGCGACACCAGCGCCGCCCTGGCCGCCTACGCCGCCTATGCCGGCATCCCGGCCATTATCTTCCTGCCGGCGGGCAAGGTGAGTACGGCCCAGCTTGTGCAGCCCATTGCCAATGGCGCCCACGTGTTGGCGCTGGATACCGATTTCGACGGCTGTATGCGCATTGTGCAGGAAGTGACGCAAGACAAGCAGATCTATCTGGCCAACTCCATGAACAGCCTGCGCATTGAGGGCCAAAAGACGGTGGGCATTGAGATCGTGCGCCAGTTTGATTGGCAGGTTCCCGACTGGATCGTGATTCCGGTGGGCAATCTGGGCAACATTAGCGCGCTCTACAAAGGCTTCAAGCTGCTCATCGACCTGGGCATTATCAACAAGATGCCGCGGCTGGCGGCGGCGCAGGCTGAACGCGCCAACCCTTTTTATTTGAGTTCTCTGGACAATTTCAGCGAAAAAGTGCGCGTGCCGGCCGGCCAAACGCTGGCCAGCGCCATCCAGATCGGCGATCCGGTTAGCTATGAAAAGGCGGTCAAGGCGGTGCAACTGAGCAACGGCATTGTGGAACAGGCCACCGAACACGAACTGGCCAACGCCGCCGCCAAAGCCGATCTGACCGGCATGTATTGCGACCCGCACACCGGCGTAGCCCTGGCCGTGCTGGAAAAGCTCATCGCCCGCGGCGAAATCAAGCCCACCGACCGCACGGTGGTCATCAGCACCGCCCACGGTCTCAAGTTTACCCAATTCAAAGTCGGCTATCACGACGGTGCGCTAAAGGGGTGGAGAGCCAATACGCCAACCCACCCATCTATTTGCCCGCCGACGTAAACGCCGTCAAAGAAGCCATTGCCCGCCGCTTGCCGGGTTAAACGCAGGGCATCCACTCCCGCGTAGGTCACTCTTGCAGAGTGACATTCTTCGGTGGACCCAGCATGTCACTCTGTAAGAGTGACCTACGTTTTTACAACAGAGCTACCCAAAGGAATGATTTTGGAAAATTTAGCCGAGATTCAGCGTATTGCCGGCGCCATTCGGACCAATGTGGCGCGCGTCATTGTCGGGAAAGAAAATGTAGTCGATCTGTTGGTCACTGCGCTCTTTTGTGAGGGACACGTGCTGCTGGAAGATGTACCCGGCTCCGGCAAAACGACGCTGGCGCGCACGCTGGCCCGCTCGTTGGGCTGCACCTTTCAGCGCATCCAGTTTACGCCCGATCTGCTGCCTTCGGACATTTCGGGCGTCAGCATTTTCAACCAGCAGAGCAACCAGTTTGAATACCGCGCCGGTCCCATTATGGCGCAAGTGGTGCTGGCCGATGAGATCAATCGCGCCGGCCCGCGCACCCAATCCGCCCTGCTGGAGGCCATGGAGGAGCGGCAGGTGACCGTGGATGGCGAAACGCGCCCGCTGCCCTATCCATTCCTGGTGCTGGCCACGCAAAATCCGGTCGAGCTGGAAGGTACCTTCCCACTGCCCGAAGCGCAGGTGGACCGCTTCCTCATGCGGCTGCGCATGGGCTACCCTGAATTGGAAGAAGAGCGGCTGATCCTGCGCCGCTTCCGCACCGAGAACCCGCTGATGACGATTGCGCCGGTGGCCAGCACCGAGGAGATCCGGGCCGCTAATCGGGCCTGTCGCGAAGTATTTGTGCATCCGGTGTTGGAAGAATATTTGCTCGGCATTGTGCGCGCCTCGCGCAACCATCCGTCCATTGCGCTGGGCATCAGCCCGCGCGGCTCGCTGGCGCTCTATCGCACCAGCCAGGCGCTGGCGGCCATCCGCAACCGCAATTATGTGGTGCCCGACGACATCAAACAGTTGGCGCTGCCCGTGCTGGCCCACCGCATTATCCCCAGCGTGGAAACGCGCCTGCACGAGCGTCCGGTGGAAGATGTGCTGAAGGAACTGTTGGAGAAGGCGGTGGTGCCGGTGGAGGAGAATTGGGGGGAGCGGAGTTAGGGAGTAGGGAGTAGGGAGTAGGGAGCGACTATCCCCGTGAGTGACAAGACCTCCCTATCCCTAATCCCCAATCCCCGATCTCTACAGCCCCATCATAAACTGAAACGTGGCGTCCGAATTGCCCGGCAGGTTTTCGTGGCGATAGTCATGATAGATGCGCAGATTTTTGGGTGAGGTGATTTTGTTATAGGCGGCAAATTGGGTGGAGGGCGGACAGACGGTGTCCATAAGGCCCACGGCCATTTGCACATTGGCCTGGATGCGCGAGGCCAGATGCTGCACGTCAATATAGCCAAGCTGGGTGAAAAGCTCTTCCTCGCGCTCGTGCAGCGGGTCAAAGCGGCGGAACCACTCGTGCAGCTCCATGTAGGCATCCTTGGCCTGATCCATTTCCCAGACGCGCTGATAGTCGCTGAGGAAGGGGAAGACCGGCGCCGCCCGCTGAATGCGCGGCTCCAGGGCGGCGCAGGCCAGCGTCAGGCCGCCGCCCTGGCTGCCGCCCATGGCGCCCACGCGCGTGGCGTCCACTTCGGGCATCTCCATCACCAAGCCGGCCAGTTGGGCCGTATCCAGAAAAATCTGACGGAAGAGCAGCTTGTCCGGCGAGTGATCCAGCCCGCGCACAATGTGGCCGCGCAGCGTCCAACCTTTGACGCCGCCGGTATCTTCCGAAAGCCCGCCCTGGCCGCGACAGTCCAGCGCCGCCACCGTGTAGCCCGCCGCTGCATAAGGCAGCTTGTCCACCCAGTCGCCCGAGGAGCCGGAATAGCCGTGGAACATGACGATGGCCGGACCGGGCTGTGCGGCCTGTTTGGGGCGCAGCAATTTGGCATAGACGCGGGCGCCGCCCACGCCGGTAAAGTGCATGTGGAAACAGTCGGCAAACGGTGTTTGAAACTCGGCCGGCGTCAGCTCCACTTGCGGGTCTACGGCGCGCATTTCGGCCAGACTGCGCTCCCAAAACGCATCAAAATCGGCGGGGCGCGGGTTGCGGCCCTGATATTCATGCAGCTTTTCCAGCGGCATATCAAATGTAAGGGGCATGTGGTTCTCCTTTGATTTTTGAAAAACGTTTATGATCAACAGATTACACAGATTTTAGAGATTTCTGAATCTTTTTAATCTGTGTAATCTGTTGATCTAAAATATCCTTCTTATTATAATCATGTGTCGACAGAACGCATAGAAGCGGAGACAATATCATATGATGCAATTTTCGTTTGAGGATCGCGTGGCGCTGATCACGGGTGGCGCGTCTGGATTGGGGCGGGCGACGGCGTTGGCGTTTGCCGAGGCTGGCGCGCATGTCGTGGTTGCAGATGTAAATGACCAGGGTGGTGAAGCGCTGTGCCAACAGATTCGTGAGACGGGCGGCGACGCGCGCTATGTGCGGGCGGATGTATCCGACCAGGAAGAGGTGTTGCATCTGGTGGAGGCGGCGGTGGCGGCCCACGGTCGCATTGATTTTGCGCTAAACAATGCGGGTATTAGTGGTGAACCGTCGTTGACCGGCGACTACAGCGAGGTCATGTGGCAGCGCGTGTTGGCGGTCAATTTAACCGGCGTCTGGTATTGCATGAAGGCCGAGATCGCTCAAATGTTGACCCAGGAACCGGTGGGCGAACATCGCGGCGTCATCGTCAACCTGGCATCCGTGGCCGGGTTAATTGGCGCGCCGCGGCTCTCGGCATACGCTGCCGCCAAACATGGTGTGGTCGGCCTCACCAAAACGGCGGCCCTTGAATATGTGCGCCAGGGCATTCGCATCAACGCCATCTGCCCCGGCTTCACCGACACGCCCATGGTGACCGGCGTCACCGGGGACGATCCGACTGCGGTCCAGCACTTAGTGGGGGGTATTCCGGCGCGCCGACTGGGTAAACCGGAGGAGGTGGCGGCGGCGGTGCTCTATCTCTGCTCGGAAGCGGCCGCCTTCATTACGGGCCATCCGTTGGTGTTGGATGGGGGGATTGCAGCGGGGTAAACATGCGTTTCACGTGTCCCATTGCGGTTCATATCTTTTTGATACAAGATGAAAAAGTGTTGCTCTTGCGCCGCTACAACACGGGCTATGAGGATGGCAACTATAGCGTGCCGGCCGGTCATTTGGACGGCAACGAACCGGTCACGCAGGCGGCTATCCGTGAAGCGCGAGAGGAGGTGGGGATAGAAATTGCGCCCGCGGCCTTGCGCGTGGTGGGCATTATGCACCGGCTGTCCGACCGCGAGGGGGTGGACTTTTTTGTGGCCGCGCGCGAATGGCAAGGCCAGCCCACCAATTGCGAGCCGCACAAGTGCGATGAAGTGCGCTGGGCGGCTTTCAGTGAATTACCGCCCAACACAATTCCCTATGTGCGGCGGGCGCTGGTGAATTTGCAAAGCGGGATCTTTTTTGAAGAATTTGGCTGGTCAATTTAGGGGGTGCAAACCATTCTGCGCAAGCAATCGGCGTAAGTTGACGACACTGCTTCGATTTAAATCCAGCTTTGCAACAGTCGCTCGGCCGGTTGGCGTTAACCCAACAATCAGCGTGAAATCGTAGTTCCAAACAAAATGATCAGACCAATGATCGCGGCGAGGATGGTATAATGGGGCCATTTCGCCTGTCAGGGGGTCAAGGGCGTCAGTGCTTGTAAACTTACGATTGTTGCAGCCCTGGCAGGCACTGGCCAAATTATTTTCCTCGTTTGTTCCTCCCTTTGCAATCGGCGTAATATGCTCCACGGAAAATGAATCAGGTGAATAATCTTCTTGCGACCAACAATACTCGCAACAGTTTTGCGCCCGTTCTTTGACCGCAGCTTTCTGCCCGGCAGTGACGCGTGAATTAGACATAGGCTGTTGGCTTTAGTCCAAGCTCACGCATGATCACCGGAATGGTGGTTTGTCTGAGTTGCGCCAGTTCGGCAACAAACTCAATTCGTTTCACATTTGCTGCTTCAATTTGGTCGGAAAAGGCAATTAGCTCACGCTGTTCATCTGAGGTCAACGATTCGGACTGCCGTTTGGCGAGCAGTTCTTTATAACGCCCCCACTGAATCTGTGACATACTTTGGTTGATCTTTTGGATTAAATCCACTTCGAGCTTCGGTAATTGTGTGTGCCTTACCGCCGGTTGTTTTCCTTGAGCCAACCTCTTTTGGATGCTTTCTAGAATAAAAGCATCGGTAGAAATTCCGGCGTCTTTAGCAGCCTCGTGAATCTGGCTCTCCAGTTCGGGCGCCACTTCCAAAACAATAGTCATGGTCTATTTCCTTATACACAACTCCTCAATCATACGCGTATACACATCGACCGAATTTTCCAGTTGCGCCAGGTCAATATATTCACCCACCGTGTGCGCTTGCGCAATGTTGCCCGGCCCCAAGATCACCTGCTCATTTACATGATTTTGGTAGAGCAGCGCTTCGGTGCCGAAGGGGACCGTCTCGGCTTTGGCGACGCCAGTGGCAGAGAGAGCAACCTGTATGAGTTCGGCGTCCGGCGAAGTATAAAATGCCTGAACGCCTCTCGAACTCACCTCTAGATCATATTTTTTAGCGCGTTCCACAATCATGGCCACGGCATCTTCGTGGCGGTCGTTGGGCATGGCGCGCAGACTCAGTTTTACATCGGTGCGGGCGGCGGTCACGTTGGAGGCGCAATTATTGTCCGTCAGCACCATGTTGAACCCCAAAGTGGGCGGGTCGAATTCATGGTTCATGAACGATTCGTCAGTCTTGAAAAGTTTGGCCAATTCGGCCATTTCGGCCAGGAAGGGCGCGATTAGAAAGTTGGCGGAAATGCCTTTTTCCGTGCTGGTGTGGGCGGCTTTGCCATGCGCGGTGACGAAGATGTGAAAGCCGCCTTTGTGCGCATAGACCGGACGCAACTCGGTTGGCTCGGCCACCACGACCTGCGTGGGCCAGCCATATTGGCGCAACATCTGGCTCTCTTCACAGACCTGTCTGGCGCCGCCAAAACCCACCTCTTCATCCGCTGTGGCGCCCACGTAAATGGGATGCTTTAACTTTTTGGCATCCACATTGGCCGCCGCAATCATGGTGGCGGCCAATGGCCCCTTCATGTCGCAACTGCCGCGGCCATAGAGCAGACCGTCCTTCACTACCGGATCGTACGGGTTCCAATACTCCTCAGCGCCCGGCACTGTATCTGAATGGGAGAAAAAGCCCAGGCCGCCCGCGCCTTCCCCCTTGCGCGCCAGCAGGCTCACCTTGCGATTGCCCGCCTCGTCCGTATATTCGAGCCGCTCAATATCAAAGGCATTGGCTTTGAAAAAATCTTCAATATAATCGGACACCTCCGCATTGCTGATCTGGCTGGCCGAGGCAATTGCAATGAGATCTTGCGTGAGTTGAAGGACGTTTTGGGAAGTCATGGAGTGTTTCTCGTTTCGTATGTTGGTTTTGGTATGTTGCATGTTGCGTGTTTCGTGAACCGTTGTTGGAACTATTGGGGTCGCGATATCGCCATTGTAGGGCGGGTATCCGCACCCGCCGTTTCAGGTTGGTGCAGGATATTCTTTTTTCGGGCGAGGGTCGCTCGTTTCCGAACAGATGGCGATTTAGGAAAATCGCCCTACATTTTGCTACTCGCCGCCCCTTCAGAATCTGAACCAGTTCACGCAATACGTAACACGCAAAATGATTTTCGATTATAGCCTCTCGCCTCGGCGCCAGTCCCTCAACCGCTACACCACCCGCGCCGTCACCGTTTCGCGAATAAAATCGGCAATATCCTGCGTGGAGGCGCCGGGGCCAAAGACCGCCGCAATGCCCGCCTCTTTGAGCTTGACCACATCGTCGTCGGGCACAATGCCGCCCACTAGCACCATCACGTCATCTTGGCCCTGGGCGCGCAGCAGTTCTACTACTTTGGGGCAGAGCGTCATGTGGGCGCCGCTCAAAATGCTGAGGCCGACCACGTCCACATCTTCTTGCAGCGCGGCCTCGGCGATCATCTGCGGCGTCTGGCGGATGCCGGTGTAGATCACTTCAAAGCCGGCGTCGCGCAGCGCCCGCGCCACCACTTTGGCGCCGCGATCGTGCCCGTCTAGCCCTGGCTTGGCCACCAATACGCGTATCTTTGCCTGGTTCATGGCTTTTTCCTCATTATACATACATTGTAACTACCAACCCGTTCCCTGAGCTTGTCGCAGGGAACACCGGCCTTCGACAGGCTCAGGCCTCGAGGGGCTTAGTAGTTACCATACATTGTAAAAGTGAACCGCAGATTACACAGATTTTTTACTGCAAAAGAAATCTGTGGTTAAAAACTCTTGAGGATGAACAGCCATAAGTGTACCATTTTTCCCAGCGGAGCGCACCTGTGAACCAGTGCTTATCGAAACATGCCAAAATATGTTACAATTTGCACAAACAAAATGAAATGCACCGGATCAAGCTTTTTACACCAGGAGGAGAATGATTGATGTTGTATCCGATGACCGCAGAACAAGAGCGCTATGTGGCGCTGGCCGCGGAATTGGCGCAGAAATTCGATGTGCGCGCGGCTGAACATGATGCAACCGGCGACTTTCCGCTGGCCAATTATGAGGATGCCCGCGCCGTCAAGCTGCCTTCGCTCATCATCCCCAAAGAATTTGGCGGCTGGGGCGCCGGTCTGCTCGATGCGCTGATGACCGTGGAGGCGCTGGCCGTGGGTGACGGCAGCACGGCGCTCTGTTTGACCATGCATTTCCAGACGATGGGTTCTGCATCAGAAAGCCGCACCTGGTCGCCCGCACTTTTTGAGCGCATCTGCCGGGAAGCGGTGGAGAGCGGCGCGCTGATCAACTCGATTGCCACCGAGCCCGAGTTGGGCAGCCCCAGCCGCGGCGGCCTGCCCAAAACCACGGCCCGGCCCGAATACATAAATGGCCAAACCAGCGGCGACCCAGACTTTTGGGTGGTCAACGGCCTCAAATCATGGGCCACCATGATTCCCGCCCTGGATTACATGATCATCCCCGCCGCCCTGCAAGATGGCAGCGGCGAAGTGGGCCGCTTTGTCATCTCCACGCAGACGCCCGATGGCGGTGAACTGGAGATCATGAACAACTTCAATGCGATGGGCATGCGCTGCACGGCCAGCCACGACATCAAGCTGCATAACATCCGCGTGCCGCACGAGAACATCACCGGGCGCAGCGCTGGCGAAGCCGCGCGCGGACCGGGCGTCAACGCCTGGTTTATGCTGCTGATCAGCGCGACGTACGTGGGGGTGGGGCTGGCCGCGCACCGCGCCGCCATTCGCTATGCGCAGGAGCGCGTGCCGACGGCATTGGGCCGCCCCATTGCCACGGTGGAGGGGATTCAGCGGCGGCTGGGCGAGGCCGAGCTGTTGTTGCGCCAGGCGCGCATTATGCTCTATCAAGCGGCAGATATGTGGGACCGCTTTCCCGAACGGCGGGGCGATATGGTGGCGACGATTGCCACGGCCAAATATACGGCCACCAACAACGCCATCCAGGCCGTGGACCACTGTATGCGCGGCCGGCGGCTCCAGCATGATGAAGGCGCTGCCATTGGAGCGCTATTATCGCGATGTGCGCGGCGGGCTGAACCACCCCATGAATGACGACATGGCGCTGGTGGCGCTGGGCAAAATGGCGATTGCGGCGCTGGCGGAAGAAGAATGATTCACAAAGAAGAATGACTTACACAAACAGTCCCAACATCTTTGAGATGTCGGGACTGTTCATTTTTTACCCCCCAAAATAGTACCAAAGTCCTGTTGTGATGCGAGCCGTGGCTTTCTATAATGTGTGCGTATAGTTCAGCCGGAGTAACTACTCAGCCACCCGAGGCCTGAGCTTGTCGAAGGGAACACCGGCCTTCGACAAGCTTAGGGAACGGCTTGGTAGTTGCCAGCCGGACAAGTTTCCAACTTGTCCTACATTGCACACAGAGGGACATTATGGCTCTACATCGCACCGACCATTCGACAACTCACGCGCAGGCGCCGTTGACGCAGGCGCCGCAGCCCGCCCCGAACCCATTGCGCACGCTACTTCACCATTCTATGAGCAGCCTATTCACCCTCTTGTTGGCGGGCGGCCTTATGTTTTACCGCCAGCGGCCGGACCCGCCCGCCATTGTGCTGCACCCGCCGCCTACGCTGGCGCCGACGGCCACGCCATTGCCCACAGCCACGCCCGGTCCCATTACGGTTTATGTCAATGGCGCCGTGCAGCGGCCAGCGCTCTATATGCTGGCGCCGGGCAGCCGGGTTGGGGATGTCATCTTATTGGCGGGCGGGCTATTGCCGGACGCCAATGCGTCGCGCATCAACCAGGCCGAAGTGTTATCAGACGGGGATCAAATTTACGTGCCCCCAACAGACGCCCAGGCTTTGACGGCCAATAGCGCGTCAGCAGATGCCAATACGCCGGGGACCGGGTTAACAGTCGGTGCGCTGCTTAGAAGCACTATATCCAGCGACAAACTTATTAACATCAACACGGCCACGCTGGAAGAATTGATGCTGCTGCCCAACATCGGCAAGACCAAAGCCGAGAACATTATCGCAGGCCGCCCTTACGCTACAATTGATGAACTTGAGCGCGTATCGGGCATCGGTCCCTCCACGGTGGATAAGTTACGTGAGTATGTTACAGTGGATTAGAGAGTAGGGAGTGAGGTGCGGGGGTGCGCTGCTCCCACTCCCCTATCCCCATCCCTTATCCCCCATCTCCTATTCCCCAAACGAAATACGATAAACCACACCGGTGGCATAGTCCCCGACGATGAGATTGCCGTCATGGTCCGCCATCATGGGTAATGGGCGGTCGAGGCCGGCGATAAATACCGATGGTTCGCCGCGGAAGGTGAGACCGGTGTCGGTTTCCACCGGCGTCAACGTAATGCGTTCTACGGTATGTCCCACAATTCCCTCGCTAAAAACCTGCCCAAAGAGACTTACATAGAGTGTTTGATAGGCTGCCGGCCAGGCCGGATTGCTCACATATGCCAGACCGCTGGCGCTGGCGTGCGGCGTCACGTCGTAGAGCGCTCCGCTGTAGGGCCAGCCATCGATCTCGGCAGGGACGGTATCGGCGGGCTGATCAAATGTGCTGCCAAAGTGGGTGGGGAAACCGTAGTGATGATGCCAGCGGATGTGGTTGACTTCGTCGGACGCGTCGTTAAAATCGGGACCGTTCTCGCTGGCGAAAAGTTGCCATGTGGGTTCGCCATTCACCGGCACGGCGCCCCACACAATCGCATACGGATTGCGGTTGCCCTTGCTCACAATTTCCAATGCATCCTCGCCCTGTCCATCACGCGGGAAGCGCAGAATGGCGGCGTTAAAAGGGCCGCCCACCTCTAAATCTTCAGTGGACCCCAGACCAAGGTAGATCCAGTGCGCCCCGCTTTCGCCCGTAAAAGGATCGGGATCGGGGTTCCAAACCAGCGTATTATTTTGGTGCCGGCCCCAGGGCAAGCCATCAATGCGCACTTCATACTGATCCGCCACGCCGTTCTGGTCGCTGTCAAAGGTGCGCACCAATTGTCCGCGCCCGCCCAGCCAAACGGCGCCGTCGGTCGGATCGTAGAGCAGCCCCACTACTTCAGCCAGCCCGGCAGCGTAGAGATGACGCTCGTCGTATTGCCCGTCGCCATTGCTGTCGGCATACCACCAGACCCGCCCAGTTTGCAGGCTGACCAGCATGTCGCCATTGGGGGCAAATTGGATTTGCGTAATGGCGCTCAGCCCATCGGCAATAGGCATTGCCGCAAAACCGCTATCGAGCTGCAAATTGTGCGCCAGTTCCACCGACTTTTCCGCAATGGTCACGGGCTCGCGCCAGACTGATGCGAAACGCAGGCTGTCGATTTCCAGTTCGCCGCTCATATCAGCCCATTCAAAGACCAACTGTACTTCAACAATATTGGCAAAATCGGGCCGCTTGCCTTCATCGTCGGCGATTTCCGCCAGCGGAATATGCACATCGCCCCAACCATCGCGCAAGCCGAAAGCACCGAGACGCACGGGAATACGATCTCCGTCGCGCTCCACCAAATAGAGATTGGGCGTCAGGTTACCCGTGCGTCGCACATGCAGGTAAAGCGTTTCTACGCCGGTGAGCGGTGTAAAATCCGCCGCCAACTGTGCGCCAAACGCCAAGCTCCAGCGTGCGTAGCTAGAGGCGCCAGCGTTCACCGCAAGCAGCGGGTGAGTCGCTTCGTTCTGACAGGTCAATTGCACATCGGCCGGATGATCACATTGGGCAATCAAATTAGGCGTTCCCAGCAGTTCAACATCGGCCAGGCGGTCTAGCAACGGCAAGGCCTGGCTGGCGCGGCTATTCGTGGCGGTGGGTTGCGGATTTTCTGTGGCGGGCGGGGCGTTGCGGGAGCGTCCGCAGGCAGAGAATATGAACATGCAGATGCACGCAAGGAGCAACCAATACAGCTTATTGGGGTTGCCGAAAATAGAATGTGTATTCACAGTATGATGCTCTCATCAAAGGGTACGATGAAACGGGTCGATTCTGTTGAGCCGCAATTTTATCACGCGTAACGTAGGCCTAGAAATTGATAGCACAATCTCTCATAAAGATGCCATGCGCTTTGGAAGATATAGTGATGAGCGCACATCTTTCTTAACATTAATATTCGTTCAGGCATCCAATATCTTAAATTTCCTCTTTAAGACACGTAAAGTTTGGGTCTATTTGCCCTGAAATAGTTTCACATTGTTAGCTCTGAGTATGGATTCCGTCGAGTTTTAGTGTAGCGATTCTCTGAAATTGGATTTATCATTAACAATACTATAAGCAAGGTTGCGTACTATCAACGAAAACTTTCTTTGTCCCAAGTTTATGAGCAGTCCTTGCAGTTATAGCCGGTCCCACCTTACATTTTTGTATACTCTTCAGTACTAGAAATCAACAGCTTCCGTTGTCTGCACGCTTATTTCTAGCTGAGTATAACCGTAGTATTTGTACCTTCAACAATTTTATTTCCACCAAAAGAGTTGGGTATGAACGCCATAAATTACCATATGATTCATGGCAAACATATCCAAAAGAGTTTAGGAGAAAAGGATGGCTATTGAACTCGACCAACAGATCTTCAACCCGTTTGAAATTTTGGAAGAGAGCGATGAAGAACCTCCCCTAGCACAACGCGATACCGCCATGTTGGTATTGCATCAAGGATTGCAATCCCCCCGCAAATGGCCGCTGAGCCGCACTCGTCCCATTGTCATCGGGCGCAGCGACACATGCGATGTAGTCTTGGCCGACCGGCAGGTGAGCCGCTTTCATGCGCGCATTAGCTGGGATGGGCAACAATATGTGATCGAAGATTTGGGCAGCAAAAACGGCACGCACGTCAACGGCGAGAACCCGCAAGGCGCCACACCGCTAGCCGATGGCGATGAATTTCAGATCGGCATTCGCTTCAAGCTGGCTTTTGTGGATGATGGCGCTACGGCGCCGCTGAATCTGGAAACCGAAAAAGGGCTCAGCCTGGACAAAGGCAGTCGCACCCTTCGCATCGGCAAAAAGGTCGTTAGTCCTCCGCTCAGTCTCCCCCAATATCTGCTCCTAGAGTTGCTATGGGATGCCGATGGCCGCATTGTCACCCGCGATGAAATCGTCAACGTAGTCTGGTCCGCCGATAATTTCGAAGGCATTAGCGAGCAGGCCATTGACGCGCTGGTGCGCCGTTTGCGCGAACGCATTGCCGAAATCGATTCCAAAACCGACTACATTATCACCGTCCGCGGCCACGGGTTCCGCCTGATCAACTGTACTTGATCGGATTAACCCAATCAGGTTATAACGTATCATTGTTGCACCGTTGCCCCTATGGGGCACAAACGGATAAGCTGCACCTAGCTCATACAATGGCGTATTGAATAGAACTTATCCTCTTTATCCCCTACATTTCAGGAGAAATCATTGGCGGATTTATCATCGAAGCGAAATTATGGCCTGCATGGTATACTGATAGGACCGCCCATATCTGCACCCAAAGTTCCCAAACTTTAGCCTGAAATGCTTATCAGTCGCAAACGCACCACCGCACGAGCAATGATGCTCGCACGGTGGTGCGTTTTTTCATTGGAATGGATTCAATGAGCGCAGCATCTGCTGTTTTCTGAATCTGTTGTAGTGTATACTGTACGCAAACACCGACTCAATTTCAAACCAAAATAATCAGGAGAAAAACCTCTATGCGTTTGCAAGACAAAGTGGCGCTGATCACCGGCGCCAGCAGCGGCATCGGCCGTGAAACCACCCTGCTTTTTGCCCAAGAGGGCGCTAGCGTTACTGTGGTGGACATCAATGACGAGGGTGGCCAGGAAACCGTGCGCATGGTGGAGCAGGCGGGCGGCCGCGCCATCTACATTCGCGCCGATGTCTCCAAGGCGACGGATTGCCAACAGATGGTGGCGCGGACTGAGGAGACCTTTGGGAAACTCAACGTGCTCTTTAACAACGCCGGCATTATGCACAGCCGCGACGACAACGCCATGACCACCGAGGAAGAGATCTGGGACCTGACCATGAATATCAACCTCAAAGGCGTCTTTCTGGGCTGTAAATATGGCATTCCCGCCTTGCAGCGCGCCGGCGGCGGTTCGATTATCAACACGGCCTCGTTTGTGGCGCTGCTGGGCGCGGCCACGCCGCAAATCGCCTACACGGCCAGCAAAGGCGGCGTCCTCTCCATGACGCGCGAATTGGCCGTGATCCACGCCCGCGAAAACATCCGCGTCAACGCGCTCTGCCCGGGGCCGCTGCGCACAGAGATGCTCATGAGCTTTCTCAACACGGAAGAAAAGCGCCAGCGCCGCCTGGTGCACATTCCTATGGGGCGTTTTGGCGAAGCCAAAGAGATGGCCAAAGCCGCCCTCTGGCTGGCCTCCGATGATTCATCCTTTATGACCGGCGCCGAATTTGTGGTGGATGGCGGCATCACGGCGGCTTACGTCACGCCGGAGTAGATTTTTTCTTCAACTGTAAAAAATAAGGGCGGCTGAACAAGTTCAGCCGCCCTTATTTTTTTACAGTTGAAATATTCAATTAGAAGCCCAAAATGCCGCTGCCAAAGGCGCTGGCAAAAACCAGGCTCACAATGCTCATCAGCTTGATCAAAATGTTGAGCGATGGGCCGCTGGTGTCCTTAAACGGATCGCCCACCGTATCGCCCACCACGGCGGCCTTATGCGAATTGGACCCTTTGCCGCCCATTTGGCCCGTCTCGATCCATTTCTTGGCATTGTCCCAGGCGCCGCCCGCATTGGCCATCATCACCGCCAGCATAAAGCCAGATGCAATGGCGCCAATCAGCAGACCGGCCAGCGCCTCGGCGCCCAAAATAAAGCCCACCAGCAGCGGCACCACCACCGCCAGCGCACCGGGGATGATCATCTCGCGCAGCGCGCTCTGGGTGCTAATGCCCACACAGGTTTTGTAGTCGGGCTGGCCGGTGCCTTCCATGAGCCCCGGAATTTCGCGGAACTGGCGGCGCACTTCCAGCACAATCTCGTAGGCGGCTTTACCCACCGCCGTCATGGTTAGCGCGGCAAAGAGATAGGGCAACATGGCGCCGATCAAAATGCCGGGCACCATCGACGGATCCAACAAGTTCAGCGTAAACTCGGGATTCCCCTTCTGCACCACGCCCACGTAAGCCGCCATCAGCGCCAGCGCGGTCAGCACCGCGGAACCAATGGCAAAGCCTTTGCCCGTGGCTGCGGTCGTGTTGCCCAGGCTGTCCAGCGCATCGGTGCGGTCGCGCACCTCGTCGGGCAGGTCGCTCATTTCAGCGATGCCGCCGGCGTTGTCGGCCACGGGGCCATAGGCATCGGTGGCCAGCGTCACGCCCAGCGTGCTCAGCATACCTACGCCGGCCAGCGCCACGGCGTAAAGGCCGGAGATCAGGTTGCCGCCGCCGGCCGTCATGCCGATCCAGATGCTCAACAGCGTGGCCACCGCCACAATCAACACCGGCGCCACTGTGCTGACCATACCCACAGCCAGCCCCTGGATGATCAGCGTGGCGTCACCTGTTTCAGACGCTTTGGCAATGCTCTGGGTGGGCGCTTCGGTATAGGATGTATAATACTCGGTGAAATAGGCAATGGCATTCCCCGCCACCAACCCCACCACAATGACAAACCAGAAGCGGAAGCTCAAGCCCGACATGGGCACCACAATGGCCGTCAGCAACAGCACCAGCGCCGACGCCCCCCAAATGGCTTTGCGCAGCGTGGCCAACAGCTCTTCTTGGCCGGCATTTTCCTCGGTCTTGACCAGGAATGTGCCCACCAGCGCCGAAATGATGCCCACACCAGCCACCAGGAAAGGCAGGCCAATATAGGCCAGCGAATCGGTGGCAATGGTGGCGCCCAGCGCCGCCGCCGCAATAATCGAACCGCTGTAGCTTTCAAAAAGGTCGGCGCCCATGCCGGCCACATCGCCCACGTTGTCGCCCACGTTGTCGGCAATCACGGCCGGGTTGCGCGGGTCATCTTCGGGAATGCCCTGCTCCACCTTGCCCACCAGGTCGGCGCCCACATCGGCCGCTTTGGTGTAAATGCCGCCACCCACGCGGGCAAAGAGCGCAATACTGCTGGCCCCAAAACCAAAGCCGGTGACGTAATCAATATTACCGCCAAAGAGCAGGTACAAAATGCAGATGCCCAGAATGCTGAAGGCCACCACCGACATGCCCATAATGGTGCCGCTGCCAAAAGCCACGCGCAGCCCATCGTTCAGGCTGCGGCTGGCGGCGGCGGCAGTGCGCACGTTGGAGCGCACGGCAATATACATGCCCAGATAGCCCGCCGAGGCCGAAGCCACCGCGCCCAGTATGAAGCAGACCGCAGTTTGCCAGGCCAGAAACGCCGCAATGACAATGGCCACCACTACCACAAAACCGGCCAAATAAGTATATTCGCGATTTAAAAATGCTGCCGCACCTTCTTGGATGGCCGCGGCAATTTCCTGCATCTTCGCATTGCCCGTATCTTCGGCCAATACGTTGCGGATCTGCCAGAGCACAAAACCGATGGCCACCAGGCCGAATAAAAGTGCAAAAACAACGGATGCTGTTCCTTGTAACAAGAGAATCCCTCCTTATAGAGATCACCCTTAAACATGGCACAAATGCAAGTTATTTCTATCCAAAGCCATTTGTGCCATGTTTAAATGGTTTTTCCATTAATAAATGTAATTGTTACTACTCAGACCACATGAAATGTGCCGGAGACTTTGTGAGACGCCAGAAGATTCTGTCAGCGAAAGTCCCCGGCACATTAGCCATTGGCTGAGCATTTATGCATAATTGATGATTAACCTGGCTATTTTAGTTTGACATGGAAACTTAAGTCAAATTTATTGAAAGTCATCGGGCGATTCCTTGACCGGCCTATCGCTGGATGATACAATTTTGGCATGAAGCCATTCATTTACATGGATCATGCTGCTACCACTCCGGTGCGCGCGGAAGTATTAGACGCCATGCTGCCCTACTTTAGCGAGCAGTATGGCAACCCATCCAGCACGCACAGCGCCGGACGCAAAGCCAGCGTAGGCTTAACGAAAGCCCGGCGCACGGTGGCAGCGCTATTGGGCGTCGCTGAACGCGAAATCATCTTTACCAGCGGCGGCACGGAAGGGGCCAACGCCGCCATCCGCGGCATTGCGCTGGCCCGGCGCCAGCAGACGGGTGCAAATCACATCATTACTTCCGCCGTAGAGCATCACGCCGTGCTGCACACCGTGCAAGACCTGGCCGCAAACTATGGTTTTGTGGCCACTATTCTGCCGGTGGATGGGGATGGGCTGGTCCAAGCAGCCGATGTGGAGCGGGCAATCTGTGCAAACGGGGGCGAAGGTGGGCCCGAATCTGCTGGGAACAATGTGGCGCTCGTCACCGTCATGTATGCCAACAACGAGGTGGGAACCATCCAGCCCGTGGCCGCGATCGGGGCGCTTTGTCGCCAGTTTGGTATCCCGTTTCATACAGACGCCGTGCAGGCCGCGGCCACGCTGGCCATTGACGCGGCCACGCTGCCGGTGGATGCGCTGAGCCTCAGCGCCCACAAGATTTATGGTCCGAAGGGTGTGGGCATTTTATATTTGCGCAACGGCACGCCTTTTTTGCCCACACAAACCGGTGGCGCCCAGGAAGAGAACCGGCGCGCCGGCACTGAAAATGTACCGCTGATTGTGGGTGCGGCTAAGGCGCTGGAGCTGATCACGGCCGAGCGCGCTGCCGAGCGCGGGCGGCTGCGCACCCTGCGCGACCGGCTCATCGGCGCCATCTTGGAAGAGGTAGCAGGCGCTCGCCTCACCGGCAGCCGTACGCAGCGGCTCGATGCGCTGGCCAGCTTTGTGATTGCAGGCGTCGATGCCGAGGAGCTGCTTATCCGGCTGGATCTGGCCGGCATCGGCGTCAGCAGCGGCAGCGCCTGCACCAGCGGCGCCCTGCGTCCCAGCCACGTATTGGACGCTATGGGCATTCCGTCCGGTCGGGCCGCCGCACAATTGCGCCTGAGTTTGGGCCGCAGCAACACACCGCAGCAGATTGAGTATGTGGTGGCGCAGTTGGTGCAGATTACGGCGCAGCGCTGATTAGATCGATGACAAGGTGAGGGGGTGACAAGGTGACCGCGCCTGTCGATGTCACCTTGTCAGCCGGTCACCTTGTCATCCGGTCACCTTGTCATCCGGTCACCTTGTCATCCGGTCACCTTGTCATCCGGTCACCTTGTCAGCCGGTCACCTTGTCAGCCGGTTACCTTGTCAGGAAAATTGGAACAACCGCAATTGAAGCACTTAAAAACCCCAGCAGAGACCACCGTCGTCATCGCCATGAGCGGCGGCGTGGATAGTTCAGTGGCGGCCGCGCTGATGGCGGAGCGGGGCTATCGCTGCATTGGCATTATGATGCGGCTGTGGGCGGAGACGGGCGCCGGTGAGGGCTCTCTGAACAAGTGTTGCAGCGTGGAGAGCATGGCCGATGCGCGGCAGGTGGCGGACCAGCTTGGCATTCCCTTTTATCTGATCAACGTGGAGCAACCCTTTAAGCAAAATGTGGTCGATTTCTTTATTGAGGGCTACAGCGCTGGCCTCACGCCCAACCCGTGTCTGGCCTGTAATCGCCATATCCGCTTTGACTATTTGTTGAACTATGCGCGCAATTTGGGTGCGGATTATCTGGTGACCGGACACCATGCTCGCACGCGGCGGCTGGATGACGGCCAGATTCAGCTCCTGAAAGCCGTGGATGCGCAGAAGGATCAGAGCTACGTATTGAGCGTTATGGGGCAGGCGGAACTGCGCGACGTGCTCTTCCCGGTGGGTGATTATACTAAGCCGGTAATTCGCCAGATGGCGGCGCAGTGGGGGTTGCCCATTGCCAGTAAGCACGATTCGATGGATCTCTGCTTTATTGCCGACGATGATTATCGCCGCTTTCTGCAAGACTGGGCAAGCCAGGCCATGCAGCCCGGTCCCATTGTAGACCGGATGGGCAACGTACTGGGTGAACACGCCGGATTGCCCAACTATACGATTGGCCAGCGCAAGGGGCTGGGCATCGGTGGGGTGGGCGCGCCCATGTTTGTGTTGGAATTGGACAGCGCCCGCAATGCGCTGGTGGTGGGACGCAAAGAGGAGTTGGGGCAGATGCAACTGCTGGCCCACCACGTCAATTGGACGTCCGATGCGCCGGTGGAGCCGGGTTTCACCGCCCAGTGCAAGATTCGCTATCGGGCGCGGCCGGTGGCGTGTCGGCTCTATCCAGCGCCGCAGGCTGAGGACGAGACGGCGGTGGCCGTCCACTTTGCCGAACCGATGTATGGCATTTCGCCCGGGCAAGGGGCGGTTTTTTATGATGGTGATTTGTGTTTGGGCGGCGGGATCATTGCGCGGTGAATTTGCAATGCTGGCGTCCCCTTCGACAAGCTCAGGCGACGACAGCATTGCGATACTGTGAACGCATCAATTTTATGACAGAGTCGAGTCAATTTTTGAGCAGCTATATCTGGTCGCCGCCGCTGATTTTGGGAGCGCTGTTGAGCATTTTTTACGCCAGCCTTTATCACGTTTGGGGCGGACGTGGTTTGCGCGATCTAATAGTCTATTTGATCGCGGCGGCGTGCGGGCTGGCCTTGGGCCAAGGAGCCTGCGCCATTATGCAGTTGGAGTTATTTCAGATCGGTCGCCTGTGCGTGGTGGAAGCGTCGATTGGGGCGTGGCTGGCGCTCTTTATTGCCAGACTGTTTGTGTAAAGGGGTGTAACGTGGTTACGGCTTATATGCGAGATATTGCCATTATTATTATTGCCGTGCAGAGCATTGTAATCGGCGCGCTGATCGCGGTGCTGATTTTGCAGGTGTGGCGACTGATCAAAATGGTGCAAACGGAGATCAAGCCTATGATCGACGATTTGCAGGAAACCGTTGGCACAGTGCGCGGAACCACAACTTTTGTGAGCGATAATATTGTGCAGCCGATGGCGAAAACGAGCGGTTATGTAGCGGGGATGCGGACGGCGATCAGGGTGCTGGGTTCAGATTTGCCGGCCATTATGCGGCGCCCCAAACGGCCGGCGGCGCAGGTAACAACGGCGTCAGAATCAGCTCAAGTTGCTGAGGCCAATGCGGTCAAGAACGGCGGTGCAGCCGATGCAAAAAGCGGCGGAAGCGGGCATGAGGGGTTCGGTGTGGAGGCCTAGCACCTGCATGGCGCCGAAAACCGTCAAAATGCCAATACCAGATACCAGTAGCATGTTGCTTGCAAGTGTCTTAACCATCGAATCCCTCCCAAAAGTAAACTGTTTTCAATCGATAACCTGCTGTATAGATTACCGAAATCGTGCGCTGCGTACTTGAGGCAAATGTGACAAATTGCCAATAATTTTACATTATTTATCCCCGGATAGGGTGGCTTATTGACACACCGATTCTGATGGTACTGCGAGTCTATTTAAATCCACAAATTAACACAATCTATTTCTCTGGAGTAAAACGTAGATTGGAGAGGGTCTTCAGACACATCGTAGGCCATTCGTAGCTTTATCGTATAAAAAAGCGCCTCTATATGGTCTAGAGGCGCTTGATAATTGCATGCCTGCCTTTAATGTTGGGAAGGCCAACCAGGCAGGCTTGAGGTATAGGGTAGGACCGAGGGCAGCCATAGAGCTGATGTGATGGATCATACCATTGAACTTTGTGGGCGTCAAGTGGCAATTTTTTTAAGGATGCGTCCTCAATTGGGGCAATATTGTAGGCCGCGCCGCCCCCATTGGGGGCGACATATACCTCTTACAGGCAGGGGTTGCTCCCAAACCAAAGTACACCCTTTTTTTAAAGGTTATTTATGGCAGTCAAGGCGCGCTGGAGCGTTCGCTTTGTTAATAATCATCAATCCGGATCTGCATAACTGCCTAATGAGCCAAAGAATCTGAATAAGCTTTGACAAACCGGTCATCAAAGAGGGTGCTAAAATCAGCGGGGGCAGCCGGGATAAGACCCACACCGACCATGAATTGCGCCATTTGATTAGCGGCAAAGGCCAAATGCGTCATACCGTCTCCGGGTGCAAATGCATTCAAATTATCTTTGATAGAAAAAAGCCGTACGCCTCCTTCAAAGATCTGAACCTCATCAATGCTGACGCCCGCCCGTTCGGCCATCAACGCTTCGCTGCGTTTTGAATCTACCTTCATAAAGCCAAGCACGTCGAACCACACTTCGATCAGTTTTTGCACATCTTCAGGCCGCTTGTCGATGAGTGTTTGGCTAACCACCAGCAGATCGGGAATTGCGCCGGGGTAATTGGCGGATGAGATCAGTTCATGGCTGCCGTCTCGTTCAAGTGCTGTAGCCCAAAATGGTGGAAAGGCGCCAACTCCATCCACCTCACCCGCTACAAAGGCAGCAGCGGCGGCGCCTGTCTCCATATTCACAATCTCCACATCAGCGCGACTCAACCCCGCCTCCAGCAAAGCCAGCGTCAGTAGGAAATCTTCCACCACGCCTTCTTCCAGACCAATCTTTTTCCCCACCAAGTCCTGCATAGACTGAATCTCGGCGGTCACGATAATCTTGTCATCGCCGGCCGAGTTATCGTTGACCAGCACGGCCACTTCACCGTTCACCGCATTAGGAGCAAAGGAAACGGTGTCGTTGAGGGTTTGAGCGTTGCCGTCGATCTCGCCGGCAGCAAAAGCTTCCATGGATTCCAGATAATTGTCATACCAGCGCATTTCCACGTCGAGGCCATACTTTTCAAAATAGCCCTCTTTCTCAGCAATATACCAGGGCCACCAGCCGGCCCAGTTGCTATACCCAATCACAATCGGTCGATCCTCTACGTTTGCGCCAGGATTGGGGTCAGCATTCGCTCGGGCCACCGATCCATCTTGTTCATCAGAAGAGCCCCAACAGCCGGCGCACAGCATGATGGCGGTAAGCAAGCACACAAGCGTGTACAGACGATAGCAAATCTTCATAATTCATATCCTTCATACTGAAAGTGATTTCAAAATTTGAAATCCCTAATAACGGACACTTTGATCCTCCCTAAACTTATCAAACCTTTGCATAGACTGAAATGGTCAATCTATACTGCGGTTGAGATAAGAACCGAAGTTTTCCATTGGCTCAATAGGAGTAATGAAACTCCGGTTCTCATTCAGAGCTGAGTATAGTGCAGAAATGACGAAACGGTGCGTCTATGCTAGAGGAGCAAAGCAACAACAAATAAATACAATGGCAAAAGGCAGAACCCAAAGCCATATTCAACGCCTGTTATACTTGGCTCTGTCATAAATTGACATTTTTGCTCGGGTAAAAATGTTGATTTATGACAACCACACGTATATTCAATTCGCAAAATGGTAACTACCAAGCTCTCGAGGCCTGAGTATGTCGAAGGCCGCCGTTCCCTTCGACATGCCAAACGCAGCTTGGGCGATCAGGGAACGGCGACGTAGTTACGCAAAATGGTCGCTTGTGTTTTCAAAGGAATGGAACGAAGAGGCTTGCTGTATTCTTGATGGTAATGCAAAACGACCGAAGAATCTCGGTTTGGTCGATAAAATCGAGGAGGTTGCACGTTGCGTTACGCCAAACTACCAAACTTTATATTACGGTTGAGATCAAGATGAGTACGAGCCCATCTTCTCCCACGAGATCAAATAAAGTATACATCTGTTTTTATGGTATTTCAAGTGGCAATTACTTACAACTTACGTATATTTCCATTCTACACACTACTCGACTGAAATTGCCAAACTCATGCGAATAATATCAGCAAATTGTAATAAAACTTTTTCACTAACCCTGTTATATTGACAGGAAATGCTTATTATGATTTAGAGAGTCACATCTTACTTCATCGCCTTTCCCGCGTTTCTTCAACCACTGCTATCCACATCATCTTTTTCATAACGCGTCACATCCCACACTCTAATCTAGCGGGCCGTATCAAGCTGTGAGTCAATTAAATCGGCAGAAACATTTGTTTGTCGCCCCATGTTTAGCCGCTGTTCTTACATAGAACATGCCAAAAGAAGTCTATCGTTCTTAGATTGAAGGAGACGTGTTATGTCCGGCATCCCCAATGTTCTTATTATTGTTGCCCTCGTTGTGGTCATTATCATCAGTGCTATAATTGGGCTCCAATTGCCTAACCTGATAGGTTCATCGCAGGCCACCCAGGCAGAGGAGCTTAATTCACAATTGGTTAACTTGCTCATTCAGGAAAGACTCAATAGCGCGGCGGCCGCCAATAACTCCAGCCCGACGACGGGGCAGGCGGCCGCACCCCCAGCGTCCGTCGCCAATCCTGTACAGGAGCTGCTGGCTGTGCAGCCCACCGCCCCTGCGGATGAGCCGACCGCCGTCGCTTCGGCGAATGAGCCATCAGCGCCAGAACTGGAATTGGACTACGTATTCGACTATCTGCCATCCCGTGAAGAGTGTACAGTGGCAACACAGCTAGTCGTGCATCTGATGGAAAGTTGGGGCTATCACGTTGGTCTGGATGAAATGACCACACCCGATGAGCTTTATCGCCACCTGAGTGGTCATGCCGAAGAGGGGCATGCGGGTCAAGAGGCGCATATGACCTTCTGCTACACCGATCCGGTCGACCGCGAGTTTTTTAGCACCTATCTAAATGAAATTAGTATTATCGGTGATGGCTATTATGATGACGGAACCATAAAGCTTTACACGGTGGCCTATACCGGCTTTGCGGCTGAATTGGAAGCGCGCGACCATTGTTTCTATAAGTTCCTGCGCGAATTCAATGAGTATCCCGTTTTGCTCAAAGACCAGACTGTGGCCCACTTCTTATTCGACAATGTCGAGCAGGTTGCATTATGGGGCAATTGTTTTGGTCACAAAATGGAATCCGCTGAAGAACTGAAGCAGTCGCAATAAAATCTACGGCTCACACATTAAAAAGGCTGCTTTCCCTTAAGTGGACAGCAGCCTTTTCGAGTCAATTCAATAGAGACATCAACCCTTTTGTTCTTCGCTACGATCCGTAGCGGGCGGCGGCTCGGGGGCAAGGGCCGCCATTTCGGCCCGCCACTCCGGCGTCATCTTCACATCCACCGCGGCCAGCGAGGATTCAAGCTGCTCCAGATTGCGGGCGCCGATGATGGGCGCCGTCACCGCCGGGTGCGCCATAACCCAGGCCACGGCCAGCGTGGCTGGATGCATGTTTTGCTCCTGCGCATAGTTGGTAAAGCGCTCGGCCACCTCATAAAAAAGATCTTCCTGATAGCGCTTCATATACATCTGATTTTCCACCAGACGCCCCGATGCCGGCCGGTTGGCCCGCGTGTATTTGCCCGTCAGCAAGCCGCCCCCCAACGGGCTATAGGGAATCACGCCAAGCTGCTCAGACTGCGCCAGCGGCAGCAGTTCCACCTCCGCTTGACGCTTGGCCAGGCTGTACATGGGCTGCATACATTCAAAACGGGCCAGATTTTTGCGCTCGGCAATGCCCAGCGCCTTGGCCGTCTGCCACGCCGACCAGTTGCTCACCGCCGGATAGACAATCTTGCCCTGGCGCACCAGATCGTCCAGCACGCCGACCGTCTCTTCAATGGGCGTATTGTAATCGTGCTGATGCACAAAGTAGAGATCGAGCCGGTCCGTATTCAGCCGGCGCAGCGAATCTTCCACCGCCTTGGTAATGTGCCGTCGCGACAGGCCGCGCGCATTCACATCTTTGCCCACTGCGCCAAATACTTTTGACGTAATGATCAGCTCATCGCGGCTGCCCTTCATCAAACGCCCTAAAATCTCTTCGGAGCGCCCGCCGCTATAAACGTTGGCCGTGTCAAAAAAGTTGATGCCCGCATCGCGGCAGCGCTTGAACATAGCTGCCGACGTGGCCTCATCGGCATCGCCGCCAAAAGACATGGTGCCAAAACAGAGCTGCGACACCTTGACGCCCGTTTTCCCCAATAAGTTATATTGCATTTCTGTTTTCCTCGTTTCTACCTCTTGGGTTCCGTAACCTGTATCTATTTTCGCACAATCGGCACGCAAAACGACGCACCATGCGCCCAGATTATCGCGTACCTGTGCAGATGCGTCCAGTCTGGCTGTATGGCGTAGGCGCCTTCCGCTTTGGGGCGAGATGTACTCCTTCCTGGAAGCTGCCCATGCGCACCAGCGCGCCACAGGGGATGAAAATGCTGGACTTCTCCGTGTGCGTGCGCGGCCTATTTTCAGGGCAGAGGCAGAGACGGCCTTAGCTCGCGCGCACGCGGCGGCTGCCTCTTCCAGGAAGGTGTGGCCCCCAACCCGAGGTATCCCTGTATTGCGCGGCCATTCTACGCCTGCGTTACCAGTCGGAAAAGCGTTAATTCGACCAGCAGCGTAATGCCGATCACGAGGAGCAAGCTTTGCCCCGTCCCCAGCAGCACAAAGCCCAGCAGCGCCGAAAGCGCCGTGACCGCCACCAGCAAGATTTGCGTGCTCGAATGCTGGAAGGGCGTGATGCCCAAACTGGACGCCGTGAGGATGGAGAGATCGGAGATGGGTGAAATCTGGTCGCCCAACACAACGCCCGAAATAGCCGCCGCCCCACACAACACCAGCCACGATTGATCTGGGCTGATTTGCAGACCGGCGTGCAGCACAATGGGCAGCAGCAGCGCCAGCGACGACCAAGGGCAGCCAATCAGCGCGGCGGTGATGGCGCTGAGGATAAAGAAAAGCACAGGAATCAATGATGAACCGATAAAGAGATGGCCAAACACATTGGAGACCACGGCATGGGTGTCCAGGTCCAAATTCATAAGCAGGCCAAAGGTCCAGCCAAAGGTGAGGATTAAACAGACGGGCAGAATTTGCAGCGCACCGCGCCCGCTCCAGCCCAGGAGAGCGGACAGGGCAAATCCGCGCGCCAGCCAAAAGAAGAGCAGCGCACTCACCAGCATCAGCGCCAGCGCCCACAGCAGCGCCATGGAAATATCGCCTTGGGCCAGCAGTGTGGCCAGGTCCATGCCGGGTTGCAGAACTAGCGGCGTCAGAAAGAGGGCGGTGGCCACCAGCGGCAGCGGGAAAACCAGCAGCGCAAAATCTAAATGATGGGCCGCGCCGCGCCCATCATCCGCCGCGCCGTCCTCAATGCTATGGGCCAGAGCAGAATCATTGGCTTTGCGCAGGGCCGGCACTTCCCGCGAGGAGAGCGAAGTAATAATGACCAGCATCATGGCCAATAGCGCATAGAGATTATAGGGGATGGTTCGGATAAAAAAGCTGATCGGGCTGATCTGCAGGCTTTGAAAGGCCGGCGTAGCCTGCAAAATGGCAATGATCACAATCGCAGTGGACGAAAGCGGAAAGAGAATGTGCATGGAAAAGGAGGTGCCATGCACCTGATAGGCATATTTGTTGGCCGAAACATCGCTCTCGCGGCTCAAAGAACGGGCCAGCACGCCACGCGTCAAGGTGCTCAAATAGTCATCAATGGCGGTCAAAAAGGCCAGAATGATCAGCACAAACTGGCCTTTGATTTTGGAGGCCAGGCGGTTTTTCACATACTTGGCAAAGAGCAGCACCGCGCCCGATTCGCTCATCAGGTTGGCCAACATGCCCAGCAGAATCACAAATAGCAGGCTGCGCAAATTCAAGCTGTCGGTGAGCACCTCGGTCACCCGCGTGTAAAAGAGCGCCAGCGCCGACAGCGCCACGCCGGAAACCGCAACCAGACAGGCCGTCACCACCGCCGCGGCCAGCGCAAACAAAACCCGGCGCGTCATGATCACAACCACCAAGAGAATAAAAATGGGCAAGGCAACCTGCATTGGGGTGCTTCTCCACGGCTATTATGAATGATTTTATGATTCGTTCAGACAAATAGGCGCTCCAGAATCTGGAGCGCCTATTTGTCTGAACTTCTCAACAATATGTTTCCAGCCCGCCACGTCGACGCACATCCAGGGTGACGCAGTGGAAGCCGCCGGCCAGCGTACGGGCGTGGCGCAGCCGCAGCGGGATCACATCCACTTTGCGCTTGGCCAGTTCGCGGATCAGCGGCGTTTGGGCCGCATCCACAATGGCCAAAGCTTCGTTGACCATCATAAAGTTCATGCCGATCCATTTGGAGGTGGTGCAGGGGCCGCTGAAGCCAATATCAACCACTTCATCCAGATAGATCACATCCCAGCCATTAAATAGATTGGGCAGATTATGCGGCCCCACACGCTCGGCATTGGCCACGACCAGACCGGGTCGCACCAGCGTAAGCGTCGTATCTATATGGCTGCCGCTGTAGACATTTTCATAGGGATGCACCTTAAATTCGGAACCCAAAATGGTTTGCAGCCATTGGGCGCCCAGCCGGTTGCCCGTATCGGAAACGAGATAGAGAATATCGCGCCCGATGCGCAAAATGTTAGCCGCATCGAAAACGGGCTCGTGTTCCCGAATCACCCGACTCAGCGAGTTGGGTTGGGTATACGGGGCGGCGTGTCCATTGGTGTGCCCATCCACATGGCCGTTTGTAGGCATGTCCAACACATACATATCATCGAGCAGGCGCGGCTTGGGCGCCGAGATCCAGCGACAGCCGCTTTTTAAGTACGAAAGCATGATTTCGCGATAGGCCAATGTTTCAAAATGGCGCGAGCGCAGCGTCATGGGCGCCTCGATGATCCAGTTGCCAACGGCCACAAACAGATCGCGCGGGCAGTAATTTTGCTGGCCGTCCGTTTGCCAATCCGGCGTGGCGAATACCTTGGCGTGGTCCATAGGCTCCGGGCGCCGAACCACCACGCCCAAATCTTCAAATGTTTCAACCAGATCGGTAAGGTCTTCCTCCGTTTCTGCGACAATTTTTTCACAATGCGGCCCCGATGGAATATCCGCCAATGCACACTGTTCTTTATACTCTACAGCCCAAAAACCCGGTTCAGCCATCGGCACCCGAATGTTCGAGGCTCGACCTACTATGATTTCCTCCAGGGGATCCCATTCTGTAAATACGGATACATTGCTCATAACTTTGCTCCACTCATTCTTTATTGCAGGGTTAATGCAGGGTAGGGAATTACAGAAATCCTTCTTGGTGTTTCCTGCTCATCGTCAACCGGACTAGTTGGGTGAGCTAGTCCGGTTGAGCCTAAAACAGCGACACTAGGACGAGGGTAGTAGGGGCGAACAGTTGTAGAAATACTCGGACGGCAAAGATAAAAAAAGGCGCAGCCGTTTGAGGCCAATCGCCCATTTTTATCTCCGATTGAACTGCTTTAAGCGCGCATCTATACTTGGCTCCGCCACAAATTAACATTTTTTACTCGGGCAAAAAATGTTAATTTGTGACAACCGCGAGTATGTTTTTAAGGAACCGGCGTTTCATCCCATGCAGCTTGACGGCGCTGCATGAAAAGTGAATCGGCCAACTCCGCTATCTCCTCCTCGAGGCTCACATCCAACACGTGCGGTTTTTCAGCGGGCTGTGGGGTTTGGCTCAAATAGATGATGCTGGGCGGCAAGAACCCGTTAAAGCTACCCGCGCAGCTTGCGGAATAGGCGCCGGTATACAAAATATAGAGCCGGTCTCCGATACGCAATTCGGGCAATTCGACATCGCGGAAAGGCGTATCCACGCTGTCGCAGGTGGGGCCGCCCAAATGATACCTACGCTTCGGACGGTCTGAATGTGGAACCACAATGGGATAAAAATCGTAGTCATCATTCAACAGCGCCTCCATTAAGCCATTGAAGATGCCCACATCCAAATAGGCCCATTGGCCATTCGAGCGCTTGGCCAACCCAATCACCGATGTCACAATAGTGCCGGCAGTGGCGGCAATGGCCCGCCCCGGCTCCACTGTGACCAGGCCGCGGCCATTGTGCAGCTTGGCCAGGTCATACCGCGCCAACATCTCGCCAATCTCAGACAAGGGCAGAACGGGCGCACGATAAGGCGCCGGCAATCCCCCGCCCAAGCTGAACAGTTCCAGATCAATCCCGTGTTTGCGCGCTTCCATCCAAGCCGCAAAACAGATCTGCACAGCCCTTTCCCACGCCCGCAGCTGCACACATTGCGAACCCACATGCATGGTGATCCCATAGGGCTTTAATCCCAATGCCAGGGCGTGTCGAAATAGAATGGGCGCTTCTGCGGGTGCAATGCCAAACTTGCCGGACAGGTCAACAACGCTGCCGTCGTTGGGCACTTCCACCCTGGCCACAATGCGGCTGTGCGGCGCATACGCGGCAATTTTGTCCAGCTCTTCCACGCTATCCACCGCCATAATATCAATGCGATGCTCATGCAAATATTGCAAAAAAGCCGGCGATTTGATGGTGTGAAAACAGACGATTTGGGAAGGAGGAACGTCCAGTTGCTGCAAGAACATGGCCTCTTGCAGCGAAGCAATTTCGAAGCCAACGCCCATTTCGGCCAGCGTGCGCACAATCTCAGCATCGGGATTGCACTTCAACGCATAATAGACCATAACGCCCGGCAAAGCGCGACGAATTGCTCGGACATTTTGGCGAATTTGCTCGCAATCTATTACCAACAGCGGTGTCTGAGAATCATCAATGATTCTCAGGTCGTCATCTGTATAATTGATTGGCTGAACTAGGTTGTGAAAATTTGAGCGTACATTGTTGGGTAAGAATCGATGATATGGCACAGTAGCTCTTTTGGGTAAAGCAATAGCGCACTTGTCGTGAAAACTGGGATTTTCACGGCCAAGCTTCGTTTAGGTGCAGGTAAGTTGCGACTTTACATGGGATGTCGCAATGTTGTAAGAATTTTAGCCCAATGTGGACTGAATGCAAAAACTGATGCGGCAGAATAATATATTTTTCAGACAGAAACTTGTAGGATTCTTTCATGGTCGAATAGAAAACGACCAATAAACGTACACAAAACGTATACTTACGCAGATCTTATTTAAGGTGAATCCCTATTTATTCAAAGCCACATCGAGAGAGTGGGCAGCGGCAACAAATGGAAAATGGGCGCGACCCAGGGCATCGTGGTCCTCAGAGAAAGTTCAAGGCTGAGACACACGACGGACTGTCTATGGAAACAAATGTGTCCTATAGAAATCTGGGCCGGGGAATTAGGAGGGTTTCAGAGGGATGACGATCAAAAAAAAGTGGTCGTTAGGGAGCGACCACAGGCAGTGTTTCCAGCTCATTGGGCGGGTAAAGCACGGCGTCGGCAAAAACCCAGGCCTGTATGTTTTCGGCCAAAGAAACTTGCACCCAAGTGCTGTTGGCCAAGCGTCCAGTGGCCGTCACCGATGAGCCGCGCGTCAGCACCTGCACAACCGGCGAGTTGGTCGAAGGACGCTGGCGGGCGTTTACACCATACGCGCTCGGAATTGTGATCACCATGGTGGGCGCTGGTGTGGGCGTGGGCTCAATCACCACAATGCTTTCCACGGGAAGCGTTTCGCTGACAGCGTCGGTGCTGGCGGTGGTTTCATCACTATTGGGCTGCTCGTCGTTGGTCGCATCACCCTCTGCGGCATTGCTGGCGGATGCGTCATTGCTGGATGCGTCGCGATTGGCGTCGTTACTGCTCGATGCGCTATCGTTGGAGGCATCGCCGGCAGATGTATCTACACTCGCTGGCGCAGCCGCCGGCTGGGCGGCGACCGGTTCAGCCGTAACGGTCACAATGGATGTCGCATCGCTGGCAGACGCGGCACAATTGGTGATAATGCGGCGATTGCAGAGAAAGGTAGTGGCCACTTCGCGGATATTGTGTTCGTCACCGCTGGCCTGTACGCCATCATCGCCCAGCTCGATCTGTGCGTTTAGCTGGCGCATGGCGTCATTGTCGAGAAATTCACCTAGTTGGCCCAGATAGGCGGCCAGCCCAGGATTGGCTTCTAGCACGTCGCTGCGCACAATGGGGGCGGGTGTATAGGCGGGGAAAAACTGAAGCGTGTCGACCAGGCTCACCAAACCCCAGGCGCTAATGCGGCCATCGGTGGCAATGCCCTGCGCCACATCGCACTGGCCGTTGCGCAGCGCGGCATAGGTCTCATTGAGATCGGATATCAGTATGTTATCCGGCGCAAAGTGCAACCCATACGTTTCCAGCAGATCATCCAGCCCTTTGATCTGGCGCTCGGCAAATTCCTGCTCTACGCAGAGCGTCAGCGCCGGCTCATTGGCGTCAATATAATTGGCCACATCTTCAATGGTATGTATGTTCTGGTCGGCCAGCTCCTGGCGCACAATTAGCGTGTCGGTATCGTTCGAGCGGGCGGGCGGCAGCCAAACCAGCCCCTTGGCCTCATCCATACGGCGGGCCAGGTTAAAGGCCTGTTCGGGGTCGCCAGGTAGGGCGGAGAGCGGCAGATTTTGATAGGAGGCCAAGGCAGTGCCGGTCAGCTCCATGTACATATCTATCTCGCCGTTGCGCAGCGCATCGCGCACCAGTTGCGAATAGCCCAGCCCCGTTTTGTCCTCGACCCGATAGCCAATATCCTCCAACATGACAATCATCATTTGGCCCAACAACATCTGCTCGGTAGAGCTTTTGGAGCCCACAATGAGCTGCGGCGACTGGAGCTGTCCTGAACGCCCCAGCTCCACAACCAGCGCCAGCGCCCGCGCAGCAGCTCGGCGCCGTCGTAATTCACCTGGTCTATAGTGGCAGAAGCGCCGGCAGTTGCCGGCGCTTCTGAGGCTGATGTATCGCCATCGTTGCCCTGCTCATCGGTAGCAGGGGCAGTTTCACCGTCCGGAGGAGCAACCTCCTCCGGTGCGGTTTCTTCTGTGGCGGGTACGGTTTCCTCCGTGGCGGGTGCGCCTTCCTCCGTGGCAATGCTGTCGTTGCCGCCATCCCCCGACGTAGCCAGGCTGTCCAGATACCCTTGCGCAGCCTCGGCCGGCGTGGCTTCATCACCACTTTCTTCCACATCATCCGCGCCCAGCAGCACCTGCGCGGTCAATTTGCTCATGGCGTTCTCATCAAGATTGGACATAAAGCCGTTGAGCAGTGTGCGCAGCTCCGCATTCTCCTCCAGCACGGCTTTGCGCACCACCGGCGCCGGCGTGTTATAGGGGAAGAAGTTCAGCGGGTCGGTCAGCTCGACCAGCCCCCAAGCGGCAATCCGGCCATCGGTGCTGGAGCCGATGCCCACGGTGCATTCGCCATCGCGCAGTGCCTCGTAGACCTGGTCGGTTTCCATGAGCAAAACTCGATCCAGGTCAAAGGTAAAGCCATAGCGATCCTGCATGGCCAGCAGCCCGCTCTGCTCATCGCCAAAGAAGGCGCCATCGGTACAGAGCGTCAAAGAGTCGGCCGTCTCTGTGATATAGCGGCCCAGGTCTTCAATGCTGGTGACGCCAAGCTGGGCCAGCTCTTGCCGGGCGATCACCGCCGACCAGTCGCTCAGGGCCCCGCGGTTGAGCCAGACCATGTCGCGGCGCTGGTCCAGGCTGGCCGCCAGCACGTGCGCTTTGTCCGCATCCTCGGGCAGCGCCACCAGCGGCAGCCCGTGCTGATTCACCAAAGCGTCGCTGCTAAAGTCGATAATCACATCGACCTCGCCGCTGTCCATGGCGGCGCGCACGCTTACATTATCTTCCATGCCCGTCTTATCGACCACGGGATAGTTGGCGCTATCCAACAGCAGCACCAGCATCTTGCCCAGGATCAACTGTTCGGGCTTGCTACCAGAGGCCACCACAAGCTGCGGCTTGGGAATCAGCCCCACCTGCTTCAGATAATTCTGCGCCACATCGGCAATGGCCTGTTCATCCCCGGTGCGCGGCTCGCCATCGGGACCGATGTCGACCAGCGCCGAAAGCTGCTGGATGGTTGGGGTATCGATAAGGGCGCTAATGCGTTCTAGCGGCTCTTGCAGTTCCGGATACTTGGCCAACGTGTCGTTGCGCACCACCGGCGCCAAATTAAATGGCACAAAGAAGTGGCGCGTATCTTCCAGGGTGGGCAGGTCCCACACCAGCAGCCGCCCGTCATCGGGGAACGCCTCGGCCACATCACAATCGCCGGCGCGCATGGACTCATACAGCTCGTCATATGACACCACATTGATGTGCGACTCGGCCAACTCGAAATCATAGAACTTAAAGAGCGCCGGCAACCCATCAGTGGTGCTGCCATAGAAGTCATCCTCCACGCAGATCACCAGCGAATCGTCGCCATTGGTGCGCACATAATCGGCCAGATCGTCGATGGTGGTCATGCCGTTGTCATACAGCTCATGGCTGACCATCAGCACCCACGCCTCATCAATCGATGAATATGGCAACCAGGTCAGGTCATAATGCAGCCCGTCCAGCTCGCCGATCATCTCCCACACCAGTTCCGGGTCTTGCGGCACACCGCGGCTGGGAATGCCGTGCCACAGCGTAATGCCGCTGCCCGTGTAATCCCAATAGAGGTCAATTGTGCCGTTGAGCACGCCGTCGCGCACAAACTCATCCTGCACAAAGGTCACGTTGTAACCCTCTTGTTGCAAATATTGCTGCGTGATCTCGGTAACGATCAGCGGCGGCGTCCATTCCCACGAGCCGATGGCCACATTGCCATCGCTGGCGCTGATCAGGTTGATGCCGTTGGCGGCGGGTTGTTCGACTTCAATGAGCCCGCTGCTAGCCAGATAGGCGCTTGCCACATCGGCAATGGCCTGCTCATCCCCGGTGCGCGGCTCGCCATCGGGGCCGATATCCACCAGCGCCGAAAGTTGCTGAATCGATGGGACATCGATCAGCGCACTGACCTGCTCAAGCAGTCCCTGCAATTCGGGATACTGGGTCAGCGTTTCGTTGCGCACCACCGGCGCCAGATTGAAGGGCACAAAAAAGTTGCGCGGATCTTCCAGCGTGGGCAGGTCCCACACCAGCAGGCGCCCATCATCGGGGAAGGCCTCGGCCACATCGCAAGCGCCAGAGCGCATGCCCTCGTACAGCTCGTCATACGACACCACATTGATATTGGATTCGGCCAGCGCAAAATCATAAAACTTAAAGAGCGCCGGCAGACCATCGGTGGTGCTGCTGTAAAAGTCATCCTCCACACAGAGCACCAGCGAATCGTCGCCGTTGGTGCGCACATAGTCGGCCAGATCGTCGATAGTGGTCATGCCGTTGTCATACAGCTCATGGCTGGCCATGAGCACCCAGGCCTCATCAATCGACGAGTATTGCAGCCAGGTCAGGTCATAATGCAGCCCGTCCAGCTCACCGATCATCTCCCACACCAGCTCCGGGTCCTGCGGTACGCCGCGGCTGGGAATGCCGTGCCACAGCGTAATGCCGCTGCCCGTGTAGTCCCAATACACGTCGATGGAACCATTGGTGACGCCGTCGCGCACAAACTCATCCTGCACAAAGGTCACGTCGTAACCGGCATTTTCCAAATACTGCTGCGTGATCTCGGTGACGATCAGCGGCGGCGTCCATTCCCACGAGCCAATGTTGACATGCCCCTTGCTTTCCGGACGCATCAGCCCGCGCGAACGCAGGAATTCCTGGGCCACCTGCTCTGTCGTTTGCTCATCGCCGCTATTGGCGACGCCATCAGGACCATTCTCCACCAGCGCTTTCAGCTCCACCATCACGTTGTCATCCACATTGGCGCCCACCGTCTGCAAAATGGCGTCAATGTCGGCGGTCATTTCGGGGGTTTCAGCCCCCACAATGGGAAAGACGCCCGATATTTGATGAAAGGATGTTGATGAGATGCGCGTTTCGATCCAGAAAAGATCGGCGGGGACGCCCACATTTTCGGTGGTTATGGGCGCGACCTCGTATCCCAGGTCGCGCAACAGATTGAGCGAGAGCGCCGCCAGAATTTGGGTGTTAAGCGCCTCTTGCGAACCAACAATAATTGTGCCTTTTTCTTCCGCCGCCTGTGCAGTCGGTGTGGCGTAGACCGCTGACGCGCGGAAGATGATAGTGGTCAGCAACAAAACAATAATGCCGAGATGCGCTGCCCACACTTTCTTTCGTTTTAAGTGCATAAACAATAACTCCTGACTGTAATCAACACATCGCAACGGTGTTGGCAATGCAGAGGGCGGATTCGCAAAACGCGGCCGCCGCTATTGCTTGCCGTTGCGATCGGTTGATAATGCGGTTGTTTCTAAGATCAAGATTCACAATTTACCCATCCATCAATATCGGCCGCGTGGGTATCCAGCCAGTCATCTACATCGATAGTTTGCAAATCTGATTCGACAAAACGGAGAGAATAAAAGAAATTTAACATACAGGTATGCTCGGTGGTGCGCAGTTCGCTCATGGTGGGCAGATTGACCCACATTTGCAGCTTCTGGTTGCCATTTTCCCAATATTGCGACCCGAGCTGCACCATTTTGAAGCCAATGGTGCGCTTGTTGTCGCCGCGCAGAATTTCGCGATCATCCGGGTCCAAATAGCACAGCGTCATGTCGATCTCGTTATTGGCCACTGCGCGGAACATCGATTCGACGGTGTCAAAGTTCACCAGCGCCGTCGAAGTGTCCAAACGCTCCTCCAAAATGCGCTCCACAATTTGCGAAACAAGGGGGCACCCATATCCGCGATTGGCAAACCCAATATGAAATGCGGCCGTATCAACCGGCGTGGGCGACTCTGTGGGCGCAACCGTGGGCGTATCTGTGGCAGTGGGGGGAACGGGCGTGGGCGGCGCTGGCGTAGGTGGTAGTGGCGTGGGTGGCACTGATGTGGGCGACTCTGTGGGCGCGACCACAGGTGTGTCGACAGGCGCCTGCTCGGCGGCGGTTTGCGGCGGTTCGGTGGCGGTTGGCTCCACGGCGGCCGGCTCGGTGGGCGCGGCCTGGGCCTCATCGCTCGGCGCTTCTTGCGCAGGGTTGTCCTGCACAGGGTTATTCTGCACAGGGTTATTCTGCACAGGGTTATTCTGCACAGGGTTATTCTGCACAGGGGCGGTGGGATTGTCCTGCGTTTGGCCAATCGGTGCGGGCTGAATGATGAGAACAGCCGGGGTCGCCGTCACGGTCGCGACAGCAAAAGCAACCTGCTGCCCGTTGGCGTTTGCCGATTGCTGAGTGGCCTGCTGGGCGGCGCCTGTGAGTACGGTGGGATTTTGCCCTGTGATGATGACCAATTGCAATCCAATCGTCACGCCAATCAGGACGATGGCCACAAGCGCCAGGATGGTATAAACAATATTTTCTCTCAAAATGCTCATGATACCCCTTTGTCAAGCTAACAACATGGGTGCTAAACGAAGCCGTACCGACGATCATTGAAAAACCAAAGAAGTTGCATCGACAAGATTGCCAATTGCGCAGGCTTAGACTCTACATAATTGGTCAAACCTGCTGATCATAAATTCTGGAATACGGAATAGTATGCCGATATAGGTTCTGTTTATGACACGGGTCTGAACGCGGTTTGGCGGCAAAAGGTGAAGACGCAGAAACTGATGAACGGGCGCGCTCACAAATGCTGATTTCGCACGAAAATTTTGGAGCGGCCCACACCAGGCCACCAGTTGTTATGCGTGATGCTGCGGAGATCAGAAGTGAAACTATGAAGGAGTATAATGAGGAACTACCTTAAGCATCGCCAGAAAAACATATTACAGTTGACGCAATTTTAGCTCAGAATGGTATGTTGATTTCTTTCAATTGGCTGACAGGTGATCAAAGAGTGGACTGACATGCAGCTTGCGGAGAGGTATCTGTTCATTTTCAATTTTCCGTTTGTAACTACCAAGCCATTCCCTTCGACAAACTCAAGGAACGGCTTGGTAGTTACAATTGAAAATCGAAAACGGAAAATTGAAATATATATCCCGATTGAATTGCGTCGGGCGGCTTCTGGCGCTATTGCAGAATTTCCTGTAACCGGCGCAGCACAATCTCTTCTTCGCCGTCCGCCAGCGTCATGGGGTTGAGGTAGATGCCGTTGTCGCCGGCGTTGGAAACAGCAATGGCCGGCGTGCCGTTGAGCAGCGCCGCCACCACATCATTGCGCGATTGGCCGGCTTTGGCCGCATCAATGCGCACCAGGGCGCGCGGCAGCGGTTGGCCGGCCTCATTGGGGAACGAACGTTCCGCCAGCACGCCCGGCAGCTTATTCAGCTCGAGGCACCAGCCGGTGACCGTCTCTTCATATTGGGACGCCCGCGCTTCCTGGTCGATCTGTAAATAGAGTTCCACCGCCTTGAGCAGCCCCACCATCTCTTCCTTGCCCACCTTCATGGGCCGCCCAATGCTGTGGTTGGGGTTGCCGTTGATGCGCATGGCCTCGATCAGATCCTTGCGCCCCACCACCAGCCCGCTGGATTGAGGGCCATGCAGGTCTTTGCCGCCGCTAAAGATGGCCAATGCGGCGCCCATCTGCGTCCACTTCCACAGATTCTCGGTGGGCGGCACCTGGGCCGCACCGTCTATCACCACCGGCACGTTGTGACGATTGGCAATCTCGATCACCTTGGTCATGGGCAGATCGCCGCGCCCGGTCATGCCGCCCTGAAACCAGAAAATGGCCGCCGTCTTTTCATTGATGGCGGCTTCCAGCTCCCATTCGGCCGTAGAAAGCGCCATGCCAATCTCCACCAGCTTGACCCCCACCTGGCGCACGGCATGATCGTAGCCGTTGCGATGCGATTTGTGGATGATGACCTCATTTTTTAGCCCGGTGGTGTCCGGCAGTTGGGCAATGGCCGCCGGATCATTGCCGGCCACGCAAGCCGCCGTGGCCAACACCAGCCCCGCCGCCGCCCCGCAGCTCACATACGCCGCCTCGTTGTGCGTCAACTCAGCCAGCCGTTCACCCACGCGGCGCTGCAATTGATCCAAATCAATAAAGTGACGCGACGCTTCCTGCATGGCGGCCACCACTTCCGGCGGCATAATCGAGCCGCCTAAGCGGGTGAGCGTGGCGCTGGCGTTAATAATGGGGCGTACGCCCAGTTCGTCATAAATGCTCATTGGTTTCCTCCTGGGTGTGGTTGCTTTACGACAATATTTCCCAAAGTGAATCGCTGACTTTTTCAGCAATCAAGAAGCGCCGGTCTGCATCAACGCCCACGCCGGTGACCGCGTATTGGCCGGTCTGACAGCCGATGTATTGAGCAAAGAGAGTATCGGTGGCGCGGCGCCAGGCCAGCGTTTGCTCGAGATTGGCGCGCTGCATGGTGGTCCAATCGGCGGGGATTTCGATGGCGATCTTGTCGGCGGTGGGGTCGGCAATTTGCTGCACGCCCTGGTTGATGCGCTGTACGGCGGGCGCCTCGCGCAGATCTAATATCGCCGCTTGTGCACCTTGGGGAGAGAGCGCGGTGACGCGCGGCGTGTTTACCAGCCAGGTTAGCCCAAAGCGTGAAGCGGGCGCCTGATTCAGCTCATTGCGAAAAGGATAGAGATTGGGGTAAAAATCAAAGGCCACCGCCCGCAACAGCCCAAAATTGAGTGCTGCGTTGGCAAATTGCAGCGGATCGGCCGTCCAGTTGATCAGGCTGACGCTCTGCTGCCGGGCCAGCCGCGCCTGTTCCCACTTGAGCAAATAGGCCAGCCGTTTGCCGCGGTGAACGGGCAGTACGCCCATGGCCTGCGATTCAATGCGCCATTGGCCGCCAAAACGCGGCGCCCAGTCGGCGGGCAAGGCCGAACCGCCCACGCGATAAAAGCCAAAGAGAAAACCGGCCACCGCCCCCTCCACACGTGCGGTCAGCGCAGTCCCCAACCCAAATCCATCGCTATACATATCAACCGGATAGAGCGATTCGGGCGGACTGCCCCAGATCTGCTGATGCGTCTGGCGGATGGGGTCAACTTCATCGGCGCCCGGGTGTCCAATGTCCACGGCATCAAAGGCATGATGGGTGGCGGTGTAGGTCTGCGATGCGGCAGGATCGTAATAGACAATATGTGCATTGGGCAGATGCTGGTGGAGCAGGCGTGTAAAGTCGGCAGGGGTATGTTGGGCTTGGGCTTCAGCCGAGAGTGCATGTAAACGCAGGGTGAAGGTCGGTTTGGGCGCCACGCCGGGCGGCTTGCTTTGATCGTCTGCGCGCGGAAACAGGAAACCTATGCCTATCTCGCGACCATTTTCCATAAAAAGCGCAATCTTGCCGCCCAATTTGGGCAACACCGCCTCGGTAAAATGGCGCGGCAGCAAGCGTGCATTGTGGGGCGCGCCCAAAGCAGCATAAAGGCGATCCAGTTCCGTCGCCCAGGTGGAATCTTTGGCGAGAAAGCGCAGGTCCATTTTGAAAAGATATACTTGGCTCTGTCATAAATTAGCCTTTTGACACAGGTAGAAAAGGTTAATTTATGACAACCGCAGGTATAAAAAAGAAGTGTGCGGTACGCCGACCAAATAGTCGATTCTATCGCACACCTCTATTTCATTTTTATAGATGTTTATGATGATCAGCAGATTACGCAGATTTTAAAGATTTTGTTTTTGGCTCAATATGTGTTTCAAGGAGTTGACATGCGTAACTCACCATGACATCCATGGAATACATAAAGAGCCTTGTTTTTAATCTGGGAAATCTGTGTAATCTGCTGATCAATCACTCTTATGAAACGTCTTTGAGGCTCAGGCCATTTTTGCGCAAATAGGCCATCAGGCCAATCTTGTTGACCGTTTTCATGGCCCGCGACGAGGCGCGAATCTTGATCGTGCGACCCAGTTCGGGTACAAAAATCGAACGTTTCTGCACATTGGGCTGCCAGGTGCGGCGGGTCCGCTTATGCGAAAAGGTGTCGTTATTGCCATGCATGGGGCCGACACCACTTAGTTTACATTTTGCCATAATGCTCTCCCGAATCTCCAAACATTTTTTACACGATAAGTTCTCAGATTTTCAACGCTTGATAATACTGCAATTGGCGCGATTTTGCCAAATTGGCGGTATACCAACTTCAATTCACAACCAGCCCAAATCGCAGGAGGGGTGAATATGATCAACAGATTACACAGATTTAAAAGATTATAAAATCTGTACAATCTGTGTAATCTGTTGATCAAAAACAATCCGCATTCTATTCCTGTTTTTCCGACTGCAACTGGCGCCAGCGATTTTGCACCACACGATATTCCAAGCCGGGCGCAATCCAGCGCTCGTCCGCCTCGCGGTCAGGGCTGAGCATGGGAGGCAGCGTTTGCTCCAATTTAAAGAGCCGATTGAAGACCAGTACAATGGTGGAGATGTAAACGAAACTCCCAATCACCCAGATGAGGCCGCCGCTCAACATCTGATCGCGCAGTACATTTTGCAAATCTCCACCGGTCGCATTTTGTAATTGCACATAATATTCATACAGCGGCGTGCTGGAAAACGCCATGGAAACACCCACAAACATATTGGGGATTTCCACGCCCAGCAGATAGACGAACACGAACCAGCCCGAAAGGCGCGTATGCGTGCGCAGCCCCGTATACATTATGTGCGACCAGTAGAGCAACGCCGCCCCAAACAGCCAGATTACCGAAAAGTAATGGGCCGCGGCGGTCTGCATGGTCCAGGTGAGGTAGTGCGGCTCGTGCCAGATTGAAAAGGTTATGACGAAAAAGAGCCACGACAGGCCGGGCTGGATAAACGGTTGCAGCAACCCGCGCAGGTGTGAATCGAAAAAGAGGCGGCGAGCCATGCGGCGCCGCAAACTGGTCGGCAGCCCCCACACAATCGTATGAATCGGACAGCTCAGCCAGAGTAAACTGGGCGCCAACATGCCAAGGAAAACCTTTTGCAACGCCCGCGCAAAGAGATAGTGCTGGCTCAAGTCCATGAGCGGCGCCACCGTGGCCAATATTAGCAATATGACGCCTGTGAGGAAGGCGGCCAGCCGACTGCGCTCGGCCAGGTAGGGAAAGGCCACGCGCAACTTGCGCCAGCCGCGCCAGTAGAGCATGGTGGTCAGCCCTAACAAAATCATGACGGTTATTGGCCAAACCCAGTTTATGATGGACAAAGGAGTATCCTTGGGAACCCTGACATGCAAACTACACCAAACAGATTGCTCCATTTTAGCACGGCTAACTCTATTCGATGCACTGCAAACCATGAACGAGCGTCATTCATATTGGAGGGCGAACGAAGATGTATGCATCGGTGAGAGCTGTCAGGTTCGGCGCATTCGGGTATAGTAAATATACGCGGTACATGTGGCTGTACCGGTTGACCCGAACCTGACAGCTCTGGTCAGAATGTTGACCGCCTTGCCCCAAACCGCAGAGCCCCCCTGGATTTGCATTGCTTGTCCATCGTTACAATGGTGATTATAATAGACGCGTTCCCCTTTCCATCCATTCCCTAACATCATATGGAGAAACTCATGGCCTTTACAGTCAAAAAGCGCGGCAAAATTACATATTATTATTCAGGCGAGGCGCCGGTGCTTTCCGCCCTGGTCACCGAAGAGCAGCCGGACGGCGATCTCAAAATCCACTTCTCCGGGCTGACCGGCGGCTATTCAGCCAAAAGCGTGCTGGGCCTGGACGAACTGGTCACCATGGACCCGGCGCGCGAGATTCCGTTGGTCTTTCGCTGCTGGGAAAAGTGGCTGCAGGATGCGGGCATCTGCCAATCCATTGCTGATGTGGATTTTATCGAAGTCCACGCCTTTGGCTGCCAGCCCAAATCGCCCAATCCACTGCTGGACCCCGAGGGCTTTGCCGCCGAACAGCAGCGCCTGTACACAGAATATCGCACGGCCTACGCCAAATTTTTCCAGGAAAATTGCCCAGACAACGGCGTGCCGGCCCGCTTTACCGTCCACGTGGTGGATGTGCCGGACAAGGCGGCGTCATATGAATTTTACGCCACCGCGCTCTATCAGCGTGCGCTGCATGAAGAGCCGAAATGAGCGACGTGGCGCAGGCCATTTGGGAAATATTCTGACTGAACACAACGAAGAGGAATTTGCGCGCTGCATGAATTTCTCACCAGCTGCGGAAGGTAACGAACCATGTCTGAAAAATCCTACGATTTACTCCTCAAAAACGGCCACGTCATCGACCCCAAAAACAACATTGACGGCCAGATGGATGTAGCCATTACCGGCGACCGCGTGGCCGCCGTCGCACGGGACATTAACCCGGCGCTGGCCGCCCAAACCATCGATCTGCGCGGCCACTATATCACGCCCGGTCTCATCGATATCCACGTGCATGTCTATCACACGCGCGAGCCGGAAGGGCTCAGCGTTATGGCCGACTCGCATTCGTTCCGCTCGGGCGTGACGACCATGGTGGATACGGGAACGGCGGGGGCCAAGCATTTTTTGCACTTTAAGCGCACCGTCATCGACCGCGCCAAAACGCGCATCTTCGCCTACATCAACATTGTGGACCTGGGCATGCTCGGCGATTTTGAGCAGGACATCAAGACCATGGACCCCGAGCTGTGCGCGGCCACCGTCATGATGTATCCCGACGCCTGCGTGGGCGTGAAAACGGCGCATTATTGGACGCGCCTGCCCTGGGATGACGAGCATCCGCCATGGGCCGCTGTGGACCGCGCCGTGGCCGCCGGCAATTTGTGCCACAAACCGGTCATGGTGGACTTTTGGCCGCGCTATCCCGAACGGGGCTATGAGCAGCTCATTTTGGAGAAGATGCGCCCCGGCGACATCCACACCCACGTGTACGCCCAGCAATTTCCCATTGTGGATGCCAACGGCCAGCCCAACGCCTTTCTGCACGAAGCGCGCGCCCGCGGCGTCATCTTCGACGTGGGCCACGGCGCCGGCAGCTTTTGGTTCCGCAACGCCTATCCGGCCATCCAAAATGGCTTTAAGCCCGACTCGATCAGCACCGATCTGCACACCGGCAACGTCCACGGCACGGTGGTCGACATGCTGACCACCATGAACAAGATCCTCTGCTGCGGCATGGGCTTGCAGGAGGTGATCTACCGCTCCACCGTGACGCCGGCTCAGGAAATCGGCCACCCCGAGTTGGGTCATTTGAGCGTGGGCGCCGAGGCCGATGTGGCCGTGCTGACCCTGCAAAGCGGCGAGTTTGGCTACATTGACTGCGGCCGCGCCAAGCTCATCGGCGACAAAAAGCTGGCTTGCGCCATGACGCTGCGGGCGGGGAAGATTGTGTACGATCCGGGTGGGCTGAGTATGCCGGTGTGGACGGAAGCGCCGGCGCCCTATTGGGTGAATCCGGCGTTGCAGCGGTGAGACGATTAAGGGGTGATTTTGACAGGGCGACAGGGTGACAGGGTGACATGTTTGTGGAAATCATTT